>JBKDXO010000060.1:0-46671 GCA_046306195.1 Planctomycetota bacterium
ACGAGCCGGGGGTTGCCTCGGTAGCCCCCGGCGCTCTTATGCTCCATCAAGGCTCGTTTTCCGAGTAATGCGTAAAATCCAACGTCCTGCTCCTACCACACGGAAGATGTGTTTTTACCCACTAATTCTGCGGATGAGCCATGAGTTTGCAACGCCTTGACTCTTGGTTGCTTCCGAGACTGTGAAGTATTCAATGGGCTCAGCCACGACCCACCCCCTAATCGTTTGGAATTACACGCACGAACTAGTTTACCAATATCAAGCGATTCGACAGCGATCCAAATGCCACGCTTCGATTGGAAATCGAGATCAAGGGCCGTAAACCCGCGTGTCAGTCCCCGCAGTCCGCAAAGTCCATTTCGCGAGGATCGGTCAGCTCAGTGACACGTTTGGTCATAACGCAGGAACTTTCCCAGAAAAAACCGAACGGGTAATTCGCCTCGCAGCCAACCACTTGACGATTGGCGTTGTGGAGCAAAGCTTGTGGGATATGTGGGGGGTAGAGGTGCTGGCACTCAGTGGGAATCGAGTATTGCCTCAATCATCTACAACAAGGTTGGTGTTCATCAAGCGTCGAGCAAGGGGCTACCGAAAACACCCGCATCAACGCCCGTAGCTTCGTTCGTAAGCTTTGGCGATCCTCTTCGCCCTCTCGACATCGACCGTTACATATTCAGCCTGCCTCTTGAGATTGATGCCGTTTTCGCGAGCGTACCGCTCAGCAACATCAACTAACCTTGGGTCTGGTCCCGTCGCCCCTTGTTTAGACGGAGCACCTTCAAGCGGCGAATAGCGCCCGCCCGCAGATCGTCCTCTTCCGTCACTATCTCCCGTTGATTCGGATCGTCGTCCCGGAGAGTATCTTCGTCCTGAGTTTGCTTGCGAACCTCGGGTGCCGGATTGCTGGAGTCGCTGCTCCCATCGTCGGTTGACTTCTTCGACTCGCGGTGAAAGCTCCAGGTCAACCCACCCGAGAACAAATCCGAATCCGCTGGCGCGGAGCCTTTGTCGGTAACCTTGCCCATCAGAGTTATCCTTGTTTAAAAGTACACTGCCGCGTCAACTATTCCTGGGTCCGGCCCCGTCGCCCCTTGGCTTGATGGCGCACCTTCAAGTGGCGAATAGCGCCCGCTCGCTTCCAGTCCTCTTCCGTCTCCGGTCGATTCGGATCGTCGTCCTGGGGAGTATCTTTGTCCTGAGTCTCGTCCTTCGACATCTGTATCGGAGCCACTCGGTAGAGCTGTTCCGCTGTCTGATTCGGAAACGCCTCCGACGCTTCGATCTGCGCCCGTAGTTGCTTCGCTAGAGGCCCGTCGCCCCGACCTCTTTCCTCCAGACCTGCCAAATCCTGTTTCAGCCGTTCCAGCACGGTAGGCATCGTAGTTCCCCCTGTTCAAAAGTACACTGCCGCGTCAACTATTCCTGGGTCCGGCCCCGTCGCCCCTTGGCTTGATGGCGCACCTTCAAGTGGCGAATAGCGCCCGCTCGAATATCGTCTTCCTCCGTATCCGGTCGATTCGGATCGTCGTACCGGGGAGTATCTTCGTCCTCCATCTCGTCGTCCGGCAGATTCTCCTCCATCCAACTGCTGACTGCTGCCAGCGTCTTCTCCTGGTTGAACTGGCGATTGTGCTCGTCCTGTTGCTTTTGGAGAGACCCGTCGTCCGGCAGAAACCAGCTCTCGTTGATCTCCTCGCCTTGCATCTTTGTATTCTTGGCTGACTTTTTCCGCTGCTTGCTCATAATCTAGCTTCTCAATCTCTTTGGATAGCCCGAGCTTGCTCCACAGCTCTTTCTCATTCACCACATCAACGCCTGGAAGTCCGCCTTTGTGATCTCCGCAGTTTATCGAGAGTTCTGTGGTATATCTCGGCGGTATATCGAGGATTGAGTTCAAGAACAGGCCCAGCGGGATTCTCGTAAACCGCAACGAGAGACGGAGTAGACGAATCTAGTCCGTGCTCTTTGTTGAATCTTTCCTGGGAGTAATCAAGCCCATTTCCACCATCGCTTTTGCCACCTCTGGACCGTAAATTCCCTCCCAGTGCTCCTCCGTCAACTCCTCGTCGGGAGGCATCGGAATCTTGCTTTCGACTTGGGGGGGCTCTTCGTCCTGAGTCTCGTCTTCGGTCCTGTTCTTCTTCATCCACTCGTCCACGAAGTCCAAGATCTCCTGCGGCTTGACTTTGCGATTGTACTCGTCCTGCTGCCTCTGAAGGGATGCGTTGTCCGGCATAAACCAGCTCTGATTGACCTGCCCTGTACTCGTCTCTGACCTTCGCTGCCGCTTGCTCATAATCTAGCTTCTCAATGTCTTTGCTTAAGCCAAGTTTGCTCCACAACTCCTTCTCATAGTACCACATCAAACCCTGGAAGTCCGCCTGTGTGATCTCCGCAGTTTGTCGAGAGTCTTGTGGTATATCTCGGCGGTATATCGAGGGTTGAGTTCGAGAACAGTCCCGGCGGAATTCTCGTAAACCGCAACGAGAGACGGGGTAGACGAATCTAGTCCGTGCTCTTTGTTGAATTTTTCCTGGGAGTAATCAAGCCCATTTCCACCATCGCTTTCGCCACCTCTGGACCGTAAATTCCTTCCCAATGCTCCTCCGTCAACCTTTCGTCGGGAGGCATCGGGATCTTGCTTTCGACTTGGGGAGGCTCTTCGTCCTGAGTCTGGAACGGGAGCTGCTGTGAATTCGGTGTTCCAGCCTTGCTCTCTGGCGAACTTTCTTGTTGCGGAAATGACGGCTTGGCGTACATTGTCACTCCTTCTTTGTAGATCGGGTCGTCCGGTCCCGCTGATCCGAGATGTGTATTCTTCCCCATTTGGATTGCTTTTCCAGTTGTTAGAGGTTGCGTTTTATTCGTTGCTTTCTTCCTGGGGTGTATCTTTGTCCTGAGTCAGCTCCTCATTGGTCGCCAAATTGGATTCCTCGCTTTGCGGCGAGTTCCCTGGCATCTTTTGTCCATTTTCTGAAGGCTGATTCTTGTTCTGCTGCGATGCCTTTGATTTGCTCGACAACTGCGGCGTAATCACTAGCTCTCCGCTGCGAGGAATCCCCCACTCCCTCTCCGCTTCCTCCGGCGTCAGTATTCCTAGAAATTTCATCTTCAAGTCTCCTTATGTGTTTGTTGTAACCCGAAGCATCAACATAATCTTTGCTTGAACTGTCTTGCCTTCCTGGCAAATGGAAACTTCGTCTAGTACCTACGCGGCCAGACATAAAGCCGCTGTGTCGAGATTGCGTTTTCTGTGCTGCGCGGACTGATAATCCGCAGTCCGTCTGATAAACGGCGAACCACGGAAGACGAAATAGCCCGCCCATTTTTTAGATGATCACAAATGGATTTGTTAACATCCCGCCGACCAAAAGGATTGAAAGGAAAATTACTCCTTCGCTTCCTTAGCTTCAGAGTGATTCTTCCCAAAATGGTCGTTTTACGCGGTCGAAACCGCTAAGCTCACCACCTGCGTTTGCATCCAGTGTTCAAACCAAACCGATCGTCCAGGAGTCTAACCCGAAGCAACTACGCCGCATGAAGCGAACTCTGAGTTGCAACACCATCGACCGCAGAAACATCTTAGCGTCATTCCAGCCTATCTTCTACGCGGCCTGACATAAACTCGCTCTGTCGAGTACGGGTTCCCATAACCGTACGGATTTCTGATGCTGTCGGGACTGAAACGAGATCCATATGGACTGTAAGGATTTGAAATTGAGTCCGACCCGTAAGGATTCGAGCTTAATTCCCCGAGATACCGCCCGCTGCCAGAGTAAATCCTCGGCGGGTTCGTCGCATACGGGTTCGTCCAAGAGTGATCGCTATATGGGTTCCCGTACCGGCTGTACGGATTCATCAACCCGTCGTGAAGGTAAGGATTTCCGGCGCCGTAAGGATTACTCAGCGAATTATAGTCGTACGGATTGGAATTCAGTTCACCCAACGAATACTGGCCGTACGACAACGACGAAAACAACACCACCAACAACACACTCAGCAAAGATCGCATCGATCTATCCTCCATACGCATGAACGAAAACCACGACTCAACGTAACACGAACGTACCACTATCGCCCCGCAAACGCAATCAAAATGTGCACGCGCCAAATTGGGATAACGTTGGGAGTCCCATCGAACGGGGGCACCCATCTGGATCAATTTCCGGCAGACATCGCGTCAATGACTTCTGTTTGCACAGCCCTTGTCGCTATCCTCGCGCATTTCCGCTAGCAACGACCTTATCTCGTCGATCGCCATCCGCTCCCGTCGCACCAAGTCCTGCTGGTCCTGATGCGTAGCCGTGACTTTGGCGGCGACATCGACAAACTTGGAGTAAGCCCGAATGCTGGTTTCCAGCCAGCCAAGTGCAGACCAGCTTGGTGCTGGCGATCTCGCAAGCTTGAGGTGAACGACCGTTGCTCCGTCGGGCTTTTCTTCGACGACCCACAATCGGTTCGCCTGACACCAAGCTATTTCAGCATGAAGGGACGCATTGGCAGGTAGCTGGCCCCATGACGCTGGAAGATCATTTAGTCCCGAAACGATACTACGTTCGGTGGATCCCAATTCGTAGTCGTCAGAGCCAGTCGTCCATTCGGTTGCCAAGGGTGGGTAGAGGCGATCGAGTTCCGCGTAGGTCCACGCTTGGGCATCTGCCTTACTCATGCCCTTGTTCTTGCATTCTTTCATGAGGCGATCACGGACCGGCTCGACTTCAGCCCAGCGACCGTCACGCTGCAATCGCTTGGTCACGCTCAGTGGATCAACCTCGCGAGCGTGGGTGGTTGTGGATACTACCACCGCCTGCGATTGCGAAGCACCGTCCATGACTACTCCTCTGTGTTCGGGTTCCAAAGTGCTAACGCTCATTATAGACCGTTAGCGGTTTTGAGCAAAATCATTGCTTGTCACCCGACTTCTCGCATGATCGCAATGGCTCTTTGCATGTCCCGTTCGGCGTAGACTTGTGTAACGTCCGCCGATGCATGCCCCAAGATGACTTGGGCGGCTTCCAACCCGAACCGTTTGCGAATCTCGGTTCCAGCCGAGTGTCGAAGTCGGTTCGGAGACCAGCGGTGATCGGATTGCCACTTCTCTAATTCGGCTCGTTGCTTGTCCGTCAATCGATCATGCCATTTCTTCATGGTTTCATCCTCACGTTGGCTTAGCGGTTCGGGTGGTAAGAAGGCGCTGTCGCAAGCACGGTGGATTGCACGGCGGTAAGTGTTGGCCGTGTAATGCTCACCGGCGGATCGTTGGGGTTTTCGCTTGCGATTTGTTCCGGGCCGGTTGCCGCACGAAAGTGGAGTCGTTCTATTCGAATGACGCTCCTCTCGGCGGTTCCTCTCCGAATCCTCTGGACTAAAGCAATGAGCTTCCTTTTCTCGCAACAGATACGGTCGCAGAATGTCCTGTCCTTTTGGTCCGATCGGGATGACTCGCTCCCGTCCGTGGTGCTCGGTTTTGTGTGTGCTGGGTCGGTACAACCAGACTTCGCCTGAAATATCCACGTCGCAGGGGCGGAGGTTGCAAACATCCTGGGGTCGGCAGCCCGTGATTCGCTGAAATCGAACCATATCCGCGACTACGCACGTCAGGTGGGGCAGCGTGGCCTGAACGGTCGCATCGTCCACGGGCATCACGGGATCTGGCTCACGAGCGTCGGAACGGCCCTTGCGCAAGCCGGAAACGGCCATTAGCCCGTGGTACACATCGCGCCCAACCAGTTCATTTTCGACCGCCCATTTGAAGCACCTTCGAATCCTGCCGATCGACTTGTTGATGTGGCCACGACTCCAGCCTTTATCGACCATCCGTTGACGAACGGCTTTGAGCGCTAGGGGGCCGAAATCGTTGGCGATCTTGCGTCCGTACAGTTCTCGGACGATCTTCAGAGCTTCTACGATGCATCCGTACTCGCTCGTGACCCGACCGTCCTTGCGGTAGTAGTTCTCGGCGAATTTCCGATAGGCATTGAGGACTTCGACCACGGTGGAGTCGGCTTCGGTTTGCAACCGACGACCGTTAGCAAGGAATTCGGCAATCAGACGGTCGTACTCGTCTTTGCTTTCCGCAGAGTTCCATTTGCCGAGGTAGAGATCTCGGCCATGGATGGTCACTACAGCTTGCCCGGTGGGCTTGTGACGACGGTAGGAAGGAACGCGGGGAACAGATGTTTTCGACATGGCATGCAACCTCCGATTTCACCGAATCCGGTAGACTACCGGATTTCGTGGAATTTCAGGCTGCACTGCCGAACGTCGGCAGGTAACGTAAGTTCTTGTTTCAGCGTTATTTAGAAATAGTCGGGGTGATAGGATTCGAACCTACGACCCTCTGGTCCCAAACCAGATGCGCTAGCCAGACTGCGCTACACCCCGTAAGTCCCCATTATGTACACAAGTTCCGGCGAGTCCGCTAGGGCAGTCTCGATGCTCCCGTCCAACTCCGTGAGCGATGTCCCTAGTTCGATTGCTAGCTCCCGCAAAAAAGTGACCAAAAAACGGGTTCGGCGAATCGCCTCCCCTCTCCCGGCGTCGGTCTGCATCGTCTGGTGCAAACCTAGTAACTTGCAGAAAAAATGATCGATCGACTGCTGGGTGTCGTCCGGTTGCCGCCCCGTCGGAAAGGGTTCCCCAGGGGCGTATAGCCGCTGCCGCATCGCCCCCCCAGTCATCAAACACCGGGCCAGCCCGATCGCTCCCAAGGCTTCCAGCCGGTCGGCGTCCTGCAGCAGGCGAGCTTCGAGCGTCTCGCACGGGATTTGGGCGGAAAAGCTATGGGCGGCGATCGCGTGCTCGATCGCCGCGCCCCGGTCTTCGGGGTAACCGATCTCCGACAAAAACTGCCGAGCCCGAGCTGCCGCCATTCGGGACGCTTGATTCCGGAGCGGAGAATCCTTGGGGACGATCACGCAATCGTGCAACCAGGCCGCCGCAAGCAGCACGGCGAGATCTGCTGTGGTACCCTTCGCCAAGTGAGCCGCATTCTCAACCACACGCAATACATGTTCTAGTCCATGACCCGAATCCGCGCCAGCTAATTGCTCCGCCACAAAGGGCTCAAACCGTTCACGCCAACGCGATTCCCAAGTTTGGCGCTGCGTGAGGAACGGGAGGTCGGATTCCATAACATGCATCGATGGCGAAGTGTATGCTAAAAGCTTCTGATTCATTAACGTCAAAGATAACAGAACACTCGACAGCAGATAACCATGAGATCATGCCTCGCGAGACGAAATGTTTTCGGCTGGATGTCGCTGGCCCCGCTTGTCCTCGCAGCCAACGCGGCCCTCTCCACCGTGTCGTGTGCCCAGCTTGAGACCCGCTCGATCGCGATCGTCCCACCGACCGCCGATCTCTACATCGGTGGTTATGAAATCCTCGCACCATGGTCTCAGTTTTGGAACTCTCCCGCAGTCGCCGGCGTGCGAGACTCGTCGTTCGTCACCAAACTAGAGCAGGAGTTTCGGCAAGCGTGGCGCGATCGGCGTGGAAACCTGTCTCGAGTCCGCTCGATTGTCGAGAACCGAAACACGAAGGAGGCCCTTCGTTTTTTGCAAGACGTACTCTCCAAGGATATTTTCCTGGCCGCCGATCAATCCCTTTCGGATTTCCTGCAGCGAGTGGAATCGGTACTGCGCAAAAGCCATCTGCTCGCGGATCCCTCGGTTTCGAACTCGGACAAAGCAGAGCTGGTCTACGGCTGGATCGATCAACTCGGCCCCGATTGGAAAGTGCCGACAATCATCCTCGCAGGTTCGATTACCGACAACGAGCGGGCGCTCGCCAAAGTCGACGAGATCGAGGGGCTCCTGCGGTTCGGGCTCGGGATGCGTCCCGAAGCCAAAGCGGCTCTCAAATTATTGACCCGCATCGAAGACCAACGAGGCTCCCGACTTCGTTGGCGAATCCCGTTCGCTTCGCTGCCATGGGACGCTATTCCGACCAATGATATCTTCGATGCCGAGTCTCTCTCGCGGCTTCGCGAGGTCGTGGCAGACAAAGCGATCGTGCTGACGCTTGGAATTCTCGACAAGCGATTCGTCTTCGCGCTCGGAGATTCCGTCGACTCAATGCTTGCCGCTGCTCCCGGGGCTTCGCTGCTCGATCATCCCGATTTGCACTGGGTGCGAGACCATGAGAACCAACAGATCACCGGTATCCGCTACGTGTCGGATCGGCTCGCGCACGCAACGTTTCAACTGGGGCTCAAGGACTTTTTCAGCAAGTTGGCGAACGCCGTCCTTCGCCCTGCGACCTACGAAGTCGACGATTCCGAATATCGCGAATGGCTGTTGGCATGCATCGATGATGCCGGTTGGATCGACTCGACGATCGAAGCTCATGTTCCTGAGCAGAAAGGCTCCACGGAAATCAGTCTGCTCCTCGATCATGGTTGGGAAGTGCATGCCCATCATCGCACCGTGAACGCCTTGTTCGATGGAAGCAGCCCGCTTCGCGGAGCGAGGCATTGGGGGCGAGATCCGTTGATCGTCTTGGACGTCCAACTCGCGGATCATCCGGAGTATTTCCAAGCGGCTCGGGCGATCGTTCGCAGGATCAAGCAGCGGGTGGAGGAACTCAGAACCGTGCCCGATCGGGATTTGCCCGATGCGCGCTGGATCCAACTGCCGGAGATCGCCGATCGCGCGTGGCCGTGGTTGTTCCAATGGGCTGAACTGTGGCAGCGTCAGGTCCTGCCCAGCATGAGTGGCGAGCACGTGTTTGTTCTTCATGGCACCAGCTTGGAGAGTCACCAGTGGCATCCTGACTGGCCTCGCTCGAACGAACCGCTAGCGATTCCAGGAGCGGGATTGCTGATCGGTATCAACGATTCCAAGAAATGGATCCAATCGCTTCGAGGGCTGCGAAGCCTCTTGGAGCAGGTTGTAGTCAGCGTGGGCGATCGTATTCCCGCCTCATTCCGGACGTCGTTGCAAACGCCCGAAAGCCAACGTATTGAGGACGGTGAACTCACCACGTGGGGCCTTCCGATCCCCGAAAACTGTCCCGCACCGAAGGCCATGATGCCGCGCGTGAGCGTCGGTTCATCCTGGTCGATCTTCACGTATTCGGACACTGTGATCGAAGGAGTTCGAACAGCGACCGATCCCACCATCGGGCTTGGACAGTTCGACAGCACCAAGAACATGGCCAAGGCCGCATGGATCGATCTCGGCGGATTGGCAACGCTGATGACCCCGTGGGTCCGTTATGCCGTCGATCATTCGTGGGAAAGGCTCAGCAACTCGCAAACGAGCTTGGACTTTGGAATCGATTTCACGTTGGATGCAACGCGAGAGGAGATCGTCAACGCGTGGCTTCCCTTGGAAAAGCTCGGAGCGATGTCGAGCGTGACAACGATCCGCGAGGATGGCAGTAGCTATTCGCGTTCTATTTTCTCGTTCGGCGACTGAAAACCAAACGCGCGTTGCAACTCGGTGTCGCGCAGGTGGAATAATGCGGGCAAACAAACGCGCAACAGGGCGAGTTGCTCGTTGCCCGGTACGGGTTCCCAACGAAACCGCGAGCGTAGATCCGGTCCGCGCGGAACGATCGAACGAACAGCCCCCTTGATATCCTCGATCGCCATCCCGCGGTCGAGCCGCACAGGAACGACCTGCTCGATGGAGCGGCGTACCGCGTCGGTTGTCAAAAGTACGGTTTTGGAATCGAGCGGAATCAGTTCCATCGCATAATCTTCTAGGTAGCGATTGGCGATCTCCTCGAGCGTTCGTCCCCTGACGATCGACAAGCTCAATCGGGAGGGATGAAGGCCGTGCGACCAGGCGGCTGGCCAGTCGATCACCAACTGCGTTCCCGATGCCTCGCACCCCATGGCAATCAAATCGATCACAGGGCGTTCTTCGTGAAGAATACGATCCATCGGCATCCGTGTTTGCACTCTCTCCCGGAGTGCCCACCATGCCTCGGGCCGAACGAAATCGAATGAGTTTTCGGAGAACTGGAACTCGGCAGGTGGTTCCTTGGTTGCATCCTTCATGGCTTGGAGAGATGCGATGAATCGCGCGCGGTCGTACAAAGATTCGTTGCCGGTCCATTCCAACCGGCCTTGCGCGTATTGGCATTGGCTCAGATCGAGCATCCGAATCAAAAGCGGAACCCATGCATCGCGATCTGCGATCGGGAGCTCATTGACCCATGAGTCCGTATTCAGCGCGCCATCGGGTCCTTTCAAGGCCAACAGTCGCTCTTGCGAGGGACGGATATGGGGAAAACCGGAGTCGTCAAGCATCAGTTCGAGTCCGCGTTGCTGGCAGAATCGGTCGATCAGTTCCTTCACAGAACAGTTCTGGCCTTCGATAACGATCGGTTCCGAGAAATCGACGCCCGCGAGATTGAGCTCAACCCAGTCCGCCGTGATCCCGACGTTCGAAATTTTACTGAACCAATGGATGCACCGAAGTAGCGACATCGGTGGCGTCGTTACCGACGTCAGGGATCGCTCCGAGCGTTCGAGCCAATTCGGAATCGGAATCGCCGGAGGAAAATACTCCTCGCGGGAGAGGATTTCCGCGTTCTCAAGCGCGATCTCGTCCTCGATGGTCCGATCGGCCTTGCCGACATCGTCCCAATTTCCTCGACTCGGGGCATCGATCCATCGTTGGAAATCCTCGAAGACCGAAGGGAGTTTTTCTTCGATGCCGGCTTGATCTGGGGCGACGGTCGGATTCTCAGGAGATTCACCCTGGGGTGTGAGACCAGTTTCCGGAACGAGGGTGGAAGGCAAGTTCCCGTTGGGTGGATTTTCAACGGGGTTGCCGACTGCGTCAGGCTTTTCGGATTGCGAACTGTCTGGTTCGGGTTCGGCAACCTTCGGATCGGCAACCTTCGGATCGGTTGCCGGTTCCGTGGTATTTGGCTTGTCATCGTCGTTCGCGCGGGACGGGGCCTCGATCGGAGCAACCGGTTGCTTGGTTCCATCCATCGGCTGGTTTGGGGGAGGTTCCGCGATCGGTTCCGGGATTCCGGCGGGATTCAGCGCAACGCGTTCCGACGGTTTGCCCATCCAGCGGATGAACGCAAAAAACGCGATGCCCGCGAGCAGCAAGCCACACGCGCCGATCAAGCTGACCAGCAAAATGTTTCGCCGCGCGAGCGCATCACGGCTTTGCCAGGAGCCTGGATCGCGCTGGGAGAGAGGGCTCGGTTCCTTTTGCGCGACGCGGCTCGGCGGCTGGGGAGGTGGTTCGGCCTCTGGGAGCAAAGGGGCAGGGTTCTCAAACGGTTGCGAGACCAATTGCTCGACATCCCAATCGGCCGGATCTGCTTTCGTGATTGCTTCGGAGTTCACGGCCAACGGGCGGGCTGGGTGGACGCCCGGGATCGTTTCCGGAATCGGTGATGGGAATAGGGGGTCCTCAGGAGGGAGGACATGAACCGGCTGCTGACATTTCGGGCACGGCAGAGTCTGGCCGATAAGATGCTTGTGCCGCACAACAATGCGACTGGAACAGTTTGGACACGCGATTCGAAAAGGTTGCAAGAGCTGAACAATCCGTTCGAGTTGTTGATCGGGGATCCACGTCGGGCATGGTCGCATGGTGTGCGACCACAGGGTATACCTATTGTAGGTTGATCCCGGGAACCACGGCAAACCAAGGAAAGGTTTTTAAAAATAAAGTGGAGCAAGTCCAGTTTTGGTAGCGGTTGACATCATTATCGTTGGAGGGGGCCTCGCGGGGTGCACGCTGGCTTGGCAATGCCGGGCTCGCGGGTTGCGAGCCTTGTTGATCGACCAACCTCGCCGCGATTCCGCCTCGCGCGTGGCTGCCGGACTGGTTACCCCCATCACCGGCTCGCGGTTCGCAACCTCCTGGCGATGGCGCGAGTTTTTTCCGGTAGCGGACACTTTGTATCGCAGGATCGAGCAGGAAACCGGGCGCTCTTTCTGGTCGGTGGCACCGGCGTGGCGAGTCTTTACCTCCGAGAAGGAATCCGAGTTCTGTCATCGCAAATGGTTCGCTTCGAGGGAGCCTGGCGACGAAGCGGGAATCCAGATCGAAACCTTGACCGATGCCTGGCTGCCACCACACCTCAAGGGGAACGGAGGTATTTGCATGTCACCCGCTGGACGATTGCAAGTTCCCGTCTACCTCGACGCGACGCGATCGGTCCTCGAACAGGATGGATTGCTGGTGTCGATCGATCTGGATGTCGAACGCGAGTTGCAATCTCTCTCGACCGAAGTGGCGATTCCCTCGTTGGGGTTGACCGCCCGCTGGGTTGTCTTGTGCCAAGGCGATCGCGCTCGATCCAATCCATGGTTTTCGAGGTTGCCCCTGCATCCCGCGCGCGGTGATATCCTGCGTGTGCAAAGCCAAGGGCTGGGAATGGATCACGTCCTCCATCATCGCGGCTGGATCGTACCTGAGGGAGAAGATCGATATCTTCTGGGGGCCTCGTATGATCGCCATGCCTTGGATACATCGATCGACCATCCCGCCGCAATCCATTGGCGCGACACTCTTCGTCGCCAATGGACCGAGATGACCGGGGAAATCTTGGATCAGGGAACCGCTTGGGTGCTCGAGCATCGGATCGCGGTTCGCCCTGCCAGTTATGACCGACATCCATTGATAGGTTCGCATCCTCAGTGCGGTCGCGTTTGGTGTTTGAACGGTTTGGGGAGCAAAGGAAGCCTGATGGCCCCATGGCTCGCATCGCATTTGCTCGACGCGATGGTCGGGAATAGCCCGATCGATCGTGCGCTGCATTGGGCTAGGCGAGTGGCGATCCCCTAATTTGGTGGTGCGCAATAGACACAGCCGACAAAAGTCCGTTTTGGTTTCCATGAGCCTGAGGCGCTAGCCGATTTTTTGCACGTCGACCGAACGCGGCTAGCGCCTCAGGCTCACTTTTTTTCGGTTGTGTTACAAAAGCGGGCTCTCGAATCTTTTTTGGCCGATCGCGTCGGCCTATACTTTCTGATATCGCGAGTCGAACTGCGATCGAATGGATATGGAGTTCTCAAGCCGGCGAGAGGACCAGTCATGTGTTTCGATTTCGTCTTTTCTCCGTCACGATGGTACCCCTCGATGCATTGTCGTGTTGTCGCGGCATGCGGGCTGACGATGTTGCTGGGTTTGAGCAGCCCAGCGCAGGATTCGAGCCCTGGCAGAACCGGGTCCGACCATCAGATCGCGGTGTTTGGCGGCGGATGTTTCTGGTGCATCGAAGCGGTATTTGAGCGGGTGCTCGGGGTGCAGTCGGTTGAGTCTGGATACGCCGGCGGCCACCTGCCCAGTCCAACGTACGAAATGGTGTCAACCGATCAAACCGGTCATGCGGAGGTCTGCCGCATCGAGTTCGATCCCGAGGTGATCTCGTATGACGAGTTGCTTCGGATCTTCTTCAAGTCCCACGACCCGACGCTGCTCAATGCCCAGGGGCCGGACCACGGCACACGGTATCGCTCGGTGATCCTGTATGCGAACGACGATCAACGCGAAGCGGTCAACAGCGTGCTCGAGGAATTCCGAAAGAAACGTGTGTTTCGCGGGAAAATCGTCACGGAGGTATCGCCGCTCCGCGAATTTTATCGCGCTGAGGAGTACCACCAGGATTATTTCGCCAAGCATCCGGACAAACCGTATTGCGAGATCAACATCCGACCCAAGATCGGGAAGTTTGAGCGAGGCTTCAAGGAGTTCAGCAAACTACAGAAAAAGAAAAGCGAGAGCAAGGGATCCAAGAAGTAGGAGCGAGAGTTACTCGAAGACCCTGCGGGAGGATTTGTCCTCCGTTGGGAAATCGCTAGGCAGCTTGGTTTGCGTCACCGCGCCGGTCGCTGCCCACTCCGTGCCGCGTTGCAGGATGGTGATGAAGCCAGCGCACTCCATCGAGTAATCGGCATGTCCCATCGGGGTATGAAAGACTCGGCCTTTGCCGTACCCGATGGTCATGATCATCGGCTCATGGCGATCCGTTCCTCCTTTTTCTTTGCTCGAAAAAGCAGTCGCGAGGATCTGCATGTTGTCGCCGGGGCCTCGCAATCGATCGTAGAGCTCGTCTTGCGTGTGCAGCCAGGCGCGGGGCAACCCCTGGGTGATCGGATGCTTTGGATCGCGAACGATGACCTGAAACTCGTGCTGGGCACCGTGACTCCCCCCGTTTCCAGCAGTGGTGTCGCGTACTTCTTTTTCGCTCACATCGAAATAGACATAGGGACCTGTTTTCTCATTGCGGCCTCCCCAGCCTCCCAGGCCGATCATGCGGTTGAAGGCTTTCCATTCCCCAAACGAGTTGTTGGCAGCGTGGAGGATGACGAGCCCCCCCCCATTGAAGACGAATTTTTCAAGATCGGATCTTGTTTCTTCCGGCCATTCCGCGGCCCCGTAGCCGAGATTGGAAACCAGCACCTTGTACTTCGAGAACTCCGGTCGAAAATCGGGGTCTGGTTTCGGTTCCTTGACCGATTCCCGTTTGACCCCATCGTTGAGCGGGTATTTATCGAGCCATTCCTCCCCTTGCCAGGTGTATTTGGTCCGTGCGATTTCGACGCGAAATAGGCCGGTTTCCTCGAGATACTTTTTGATCATCACGGTCGTTTTTGGCCATATCCCGTGGTTGTTTTGGCCGTCGATGATCAGCACCGGGATGGGGTCCTCGGTTTGGCACGAGGCGGGCGGGCAAATCCAAGACCACCCTAGAACCATCAGGCAGATGGCTCGCGAGAAACACGCAAAGCCGCGAAACGGAAAAGCATTGCCCGACATGTTGTAGTCTCTCGGAAGAAAAGTCAGAAAAGGTTGCGGCTCCAAGTCGGTTGGAGGTGGGTCCCAGTATACACCGAACGAGAAACTTTTTATCCCCCGGCGACATCTGTACGATGGCGTTGATCTGGTCCACAATGAGGGCCCATGAGCGAGACACACGAATCCCAGGACCTCGATTCTTCGTCCCAACCCAAGTACACGGTGGTAGCCCGGCGTTATCGCCCCAAAACCTTCGAGGAATTGGTGGGGCAAGACACGGTCGCTCAGGCCCTCGTGCGGGCCATCGAAACGAACCGCGTCGGGCACGCGTATCTGTTCACCGGGGCGCGCGGAGTGGGCAAGACCAGTACGGCCCGCATTTTCGCCAAGGCCCTGAATGCGTCCCAGGATGGATCGGGGCGGTTCGATCCCACCTCGGAAATCGCGTTGGCGATCGACAACGGCGAAGACATGGATGTGATCGAAATTGACGGAGCCAGCAACCGCGGCATCGATGAAATCCGGCAACTTCGAGCCAATGCCTCGATTCGCCCCACGCAATCGCGATTCAAGATCTACATCATCGACGAAGTCCATATGTTGACTACGCAAGCGTTCAACGCCTTGCTCAAAACTCTCGAGGAACCGCCCGGGCATGTGAAATTCATCTTTTGCACCACCGATCCCGAAAAGATTCCGATCACGGTGCTGTCGCGATGCCAGCGCTTTGATTTTCCTCCCGTCCAAGCCGATCAGATTCTGGAACGACTGAAATTCATTTGCTCCAACGAGGGGACCGAGGCGGACGAAGATGCATTGCGATTGATCGCGCGTCGGGCAGCCGGTTCCCTGCGCGATAGCCAGTCGTTGTTGGAACAACTATTGAGCTTCGGCAGCCATCGCATCACCGTCGACGACGTGCATGCCATGCTCGGAACGGCCGACGAAACTCGACTGGCATCGTTCGCTCAATGCATGATTCAAAGAAATGCGGCAGGCGCTCTGCACGAACTCGATGCCGCGATGGGTGAAGGAGTCGACCCTGGGCAATTGGCCGAGCAGTTGCTCGGATACTTGCGCGACATGATGGCCTTGGCGATCGGAGGCTCCACCGACCTGATGCGGACCGCGAACCCGACCGGTGCCGAGGCGCTCCGCGCCTCGGGCAAATCTTGGGGAACGATGACACTCTTGTCGGCCATGCAATTGCTCGATGAGGCCCTGGTTCGCATGAAGCACAGTGTCCAGCCGCGCATCCTGTTGGAGGTGGCGTTGGTGCAAATCTGCAACCTGCAGGATTTGCAGCTTCTTTCGGATGTGGTCAAGGGTTTGGCCAGCGGGCACCGCCCCGTGGTTACGGCTGCTCCTGTTCCCGCAGCGCACGCACCCTCGCCAGCGGCCCCATCACCGCAAACGGCTTCACCGCGAACCGCTTCACCGCAAGTCCCCTCATCGGATTCGTCCGAGACGTCGAGCATCTCAACGGCCGGTGTTCCGACGGAGGAACCGGAATCGGACTCAAAAAAAAAAGAACCTGAGATAGTTTCGGGCGAGAGTGCTCTGGAGTATTTTCGGCGCGCGGTTGGCCCCATCGACGGGGTGGTCCAACAAGCGGGATGGATGACGCTCGGCGTTCAGCCTCTTTCCAACGTTCGCTGGCGGGTTCTTCTGGCACGAGATGCCAAGTTCGCGATCGATTGGTTTCGGAAGCCTGAAAATGACGAACTTGTTCGGAACGCTCTCCGCCCGATCGTCGGCAACGACTTGGAGTTGGAATGGGTCCTCACCGACCGGGAAGTCCCTCCCGGAATGAAACCTGCGGACGAGGCCAGCGACACGCCATCGACGCCCCGTCCGATACCGCAAGGAAACTCGAATCAACGCATTCGGGAAGCGATGAGTTATCCGCTTGTTCAAAAGTTCATGACCGTTTTTGAGGGACATGTGTTTCGGGTTGATGATCCCCCCAGCGCGATGGTCCCACCTCCGAAAGCGGCCATCGCGGATGATCCGGTCCGCGACCTGGAAACCGATGCGTGATCGTGGAGCACGCGGATCCCGCTCGCGATCTTAACCGGTAACAACCCCACATGCCTGAATGGCTCCGGCACGTTCCGGTTGCGTCAGCCTCACGAAGGATTCGGATCCGGGCATGGCCACGAATTGTTCCCATGCTTTCTCCGAGATCCATCGAGACTCTCCCCGGGCGAACGTTCCTAGGCCATCGATCGCAACGGAGTTGCAAGGGCCTCGGTACAAAACGGGGACGAGCCGTTCGTCGGTAGAAGCGAGGGATGGAACCGACGCTTCGAGACGCGTCTCCCGCATTTCTGTGCCATCATGGCGAAAACAAGGGTTCGCACCATACTTGGCTAATCGCAAGTGGACGAATCCCTGCGACTCGACGGCTGCAAACACCTCCGACAAGGAAGGCACAACCTCGACCACCGCAGCCGGACCGGGCAACGGATTGGTCAGGGTGACCGATTCATTGGCCGTCAACAAATGAATCGAAAGCTTGCCTCCGGGTCGCAACGCGGCTCGCGCTCTGGCTAGCTGATCGGCCCAACGCCCTTCATGCCGCTTGGCGTTCCAACTCCCCTGCAGGAACACTTCGTCGAGTTCGCCGGAGCCAGGGATGACGCTGGGGAACTCGTCCGACAATCGATGCGCCCAACTGCGTCGTTGGCAAACCGTTCCGCTTTGTGTGGTTGACTCTCGCCCGGTGTTTGCCACCGTGGACTCTGCGTTCCCCCGATGCTCAATATCCTCATCGAGTACATACACCTCCCACATGGTGCGATCATGGTCGAGAACCCAGAACTTGGTTTGACGAGCGTAGCAACACTCGACACCTTCCTCGCGTTGTGTCGCGTAGCCAGCAGCTTCGAGGCGGCGTTGCACGTCGACCAATTGGTTAGCGCTCGTCATGCGGATGCCAACGTGGTTGAGCGGACCTTCGCCCGAGGTATTGCGCAGCGGAGGCTGAGGTTCTGTGCGAGGCTCAAGCGACAAGACGACCGGCAGGTCTGCCGGTTCGAACTTGGCATAATCCGTTCGCATCTTCTTGGGAGGGCATCCCAACAAGGCGGTGAGGAACGAGACGGTTTTGCCGAGATCGTTCACATTCAGGGACAAGTGGAAACGGGTGACGTCGGGTTTCTTTAGCTCGATTGTTTGCATCGTATCAACCTCGTGGCAGAGTCGTGGAGTCTGTCACATAACGGGGAATCACATAACGGGGAACTCGAACCATCCAGGAGACCGTGGCAATGATCGCGATCACAGGTGCCAGCATCCAAAATACTGGAGTATACGATTGGAAACGCTGCATGCTTTCCGCAAACGCAAGGGGACCGGCCGCGGAGGCAAGCACGGTCGCCAGTTGCGCGAGACCTTGGATCTTACCCAAATTCCTGCGACCGAACATGTAGGACCACACCCCAAAAAAAACCACCGTGACGATTCCACCGCAAGCACCGATGGCGATCCCGTAGGCAAAAACCTGGTAAAGGTTGCTGACCCAGGGGAATGTCACCAGCGCCAGCGCGTAGATGGTCATCGCGATGGCCATCAGCCGGCCATAGGTGGTTCGTGTCGCCAGCCAACCGGCCCCGAGATTTCCAAGCAGACCTGCCAGGGTACTGATCGCCAAGAGATTGTAGTAGACCGACGCATCGAACTGGCGCTCCGACAGAATCGATTGGTTGACTAGCGACATCCCGGATGACACGAAGGCATACATCGAGGAGGCCATCGCAAAAACCCAGAATGCGGGCGTGCCCAGGGCCTGCCGCATCGTTACTGCGTGCTGTTTGAAACCTTCCTCCTCGCCACTTTTTTTCACCGAACGCGTCTCGACGGTCAGGAGGCCGAAAACGGGTGCCGCCAGGATCACAATCCATCCCAATCGCCACCATGCATCTCGCCATCCCATCGTGGGGATGGCACTGCCCAGGGTTCGGAATGCCGCAATGAACATCAACGACACGAGGAGTGAATAAAAAGCCATGGCGGTGGAATGCCGCAACCCCAGACTCGCGCGACCGCATAGCGTGATGCTGACCACCGACAGCATGCTCTGGCCAAACCCTCGAGTGAGTGTGATCCAAACGCTCAGAGCCGACGAGGTCTGCGACTGCGCAATGCCGACCGTGCTGATTCCCAACAGCAAGATGATAACCGCACCGGTGAGTCGTATCCCGAATCGATCCAGCAACCAGCCACACGGCCAACAGAACGCCGCGCCGATCAACGTCGCCAAGAGATTGATTCTTGCAAATGCCGATCGATCCAATTGCAGATCGGCGAGAAGACCCTCCGTAATCAACCCCAGGCCATGCGTTCTTCCAGGCAGCGTACCAACCATCGCCAAAGCTGCCAGGACGATCATGCCGCTCAACAGCCACGCTTCAGCTCGGTCAGCAGATGCGGTTCTGTCGAGAGACACAATTTTGTCAGGAGACACGGCTGCGGCGAACGCTTCTGTCTCGGTTTTCGTGGGAGTCCTCGTCATCGATTTGGCTCACGCAAAGAACCACGGCTCGTTGGCTGGTCGCGGATACTTGGTCTGAAGCCACTCGTGGAATTGATGGTAGTGGGCCGCGCGACAGTCGCCTCCATCGGATTGCGAATTGTAACTCAGGTACAGTTGCCGTCGCGCGGACGAGGACGTGTTGGGCCTGGACTCATGGGGAGTGAATCCGTCAAAGATCGCGATGTCACCCGGTGCGAGTTCGAGGGGAACACGATCTTTTTCGTTCACGAGCGAACGCGGAATCACGTGAAACTCCCCGTCGGCAGGCGTCATCAAACCAGCGCGATGATAACCGGGATAGACGACGGTGCACCCGTTCTCTTCGGTCGCCGCATCCAAGGGGATAACAACGGTCAGGAAGGATTTCGGGAACCCCGGCCAGGCGATGTAATCCTGATGAAGCGGGTATCCCGAGGCGCCGGGTGGCTTTAGGATGAGTTTGTCTTTGAACAAGTAACCTGGGCAGGCGTAAATGGCGTGCAGGAGAGCCATCAAGGGATTGCACGTTGCGGCTTGCCCCATTTCGGGGGCGATATCGACGACGGGATCAAAGCATTCCAGCAGGAGTTCTCCCGTGGCGTGATGAGCCATGTAGCGGCATCGCAGATTCCTTCGCGACGCGATTCCTCGCGAGTCGCTTTCGAGCACGCTGGCTGCTTCCAGCAACGACGAGATCTTCGCGTCGCTAAAAAAGCCTCGCAGAATCGCAAACCCGCGATCGTGGAACTCCCTAGCGACCGTTTCTGCATGCACCAAAGCGAAACACCTTGTTAAATAACGACAACTCGATTTACCAGTCCCCGAGAATTTCGCTTCCGGCCCGCGTCGACAAAGCCCGCCAGATGAAACGATCAATCGTGGAGTCGACCGTCCGTACCGAGCCATCGCACAGGGTCATGTTGACGCTATTGGCGCTGTGCAAGCTTCGGGCTGCACGCCACCCGACGCCGGAAAATCGGTCCTCGAGATTCGGTGAAAATGAAACACCGATACAATCGAAGCCCTGAAAATTCGGTGGGTAATAGTGGTTGTATAGCGTTGTTCGATACTCGCCGTTGACCCAAGAGAACCCGCGGCGATTGCTGTTGTTGTACTGAGACGCCGCGTCGCATGCCGAGTCGGTTAGCGGAGCGGCTCCAGCATATTTGTAATCGCCACGAAACGTCATGACGGAAGCGTCGGTGCTCCGCTCGGGGCCCACCCCGAGAAGACTCTCGGAGAACATCGCTGTGTTCGAAGTCCCATCGGCGATGGAGGCGAACCGGATTTTGCTGTTGATGAAGAAAACTCCGTCTACCTTGAAAGCGGATCCGCCATCGATACCGGAACCAGCGTTACCGGCGTAGTTGGTTGGCCCCCAGTTGTATACGGCACCCGTGTTGTCCTGAAACGTCGATACGGTTTGCTGCTTGTCGCTCGGGCAGAGGAATAGCGGTACCACCAGCGATGCGGGAATCGCGTTCTGCGGAGTGATTCGAAAATCCGGCGGAGGATACAGCGGCGTGGACAAATCGATCGCGTTGTAGGCGTTCGATTGCTCGAGATACGGGGTCAGATGGGCCAGCACCGACCAGCGGTAGAAGTTGTGCGGATGCGTGGGCGCGGAAGGGAACGGCTTGGACTCCGAACCCGTTGGCAACACCTTCCGTGCACCCTCGACGTTATGCACGGCGAGCCCGAGTTGCCTGAGGTTGTTTTGGCACGACATACGTCGCGCCGCTTCGCGTGCCGCTTGCACGGCTGGCAACAACAAGCCGACCAAAATTCCTATGATCGCGATGACGACCAGCAATTCCACCAGAGTGAAAGCGAGCATCCGACGTTGGCTTGCACTCGATCGAATCGGTCCAGCCGCTTCCCATAAATCCCTGATTCGGGGCAATCGCTTGCTCCCCATTTCGATGGTCGCTCCTGACTCAAAGGATTTGGCAACTCGATGATCTGGTTCAGAACTCGGAGGATTCCTCCCCGGAAACAGTCAAACATTCGTTTGAACGTTTTAGCGTTACGGATGGCGATCGTCAAGCAGCAGCCGTGACGGCAAGGGGGGTTGAATCCGTGCAGGAGTGGAGTGATACTGGACGCTCTGCCAGAATTTTCCTGCGAAGAGCTTTGGATGTCGATGGCGCGATGGACATTGAAGGCGCGATGGACATTGAAGGCAGGATGGATGTTGAAGGGTGATTGGACATGGCCCCCAGTGAATCGGACGACCAAAGAGAAGCGACCCAATGCGCTCGCTATTTGAAGGCACTCGGCGACCCGGTTCGATTGCAGATCATCCGTGCTTTGCAAAGTTGTTCGATGAGTGTTTCCGACATTGCATCGGTCTTGGACTTGGAATTGCCCAACGTATCTCATCATCTGCGTGTTCTGTTCAACGCCGAGCTCGTGACTACCGAGCGAGATGGGAAGTTCGTCTATTACTCGCTCAGGCACGATGTCATGAAAAGCAAATCGATGCCCTCGGGTTTATTCGACTTCGGTTGCTGCAAATTGGATTTGCGAGCGTCGAAGTAATCCGGTTTCCGAGGCGGAGACGGGATCTCTCGTAGCCAGTTGAAGAACGGGATGCTGCCCATCGATCACCCCGCTGGGTGATGGTCAGGCTCGCACCGTTGAGGGTTGCAACATGGGCAGGACTCCAAGTTCGATCGTTTTTCAACGGGCTGCCAGCTCGACTTGGACTTCGAAGAACATCTCCTGAATCGCGTCGCCGATGGAATTGAGTTTGCCTTGAAAACCGTCGATGAAGTCGTGCAATCCCTCGTGCATGATTTCGTCGATATCGAGGAACTCGAATTCGGCCCTGAGCCGTCCGAGGAGTTGCTCAGGGCGGTTCCTGAAATTCCCGGAGGACCCGCCGGTGATGGCCAGCAGCGATCGTTCCGCGAGCGCGACGCAGAAGTGGACGGCGCGTGGGAAGTCGCGATCGAGCAACAGGAACGCCGCGACGAGTTTGGGGGACAGCCGACCGAATCGACGTCGATACATTTCCAGCGCGCTGGCGCTCTTGAGCAGCATGCCCCACTGGCTGATATCGAGCGAGGTGCCGACATCGGTGACGCTGGGCAGGAGAAGGAAGTATTTCACATCCAGGATGCGCGATGTTTTGTCGGCCCGTTCGAGCATGGCTCCCAAGCGTCCGAAGTTCCAGGCTTCGCCGTGGGACATCGTCCCGGTGACGACACCGTCGATCAAGTACCCGAACTGGCGAACTCGGGTAAAGAATTCGAAGGGGGAATCGATAGCGCGCGGATCGTTGCGGCTGTCCCGGACAAACAGGTAGAACTTGTTGAGTTCCTCCCACATTTGGCTGCTGAGCATTTCGCGACTCTGGCGGGCGTTTTCGCGAGCATACTGCAAGCATGAAAGAATCGAATTCGGATTCTGTTCGTCGAAGGTCAGGAACCGGATGACGTATTCCTGACACACATGCTGGTAGGTTTCGAAGAATTTCTCCTGGTCGCCAGTGGTGTAAACCAAGGCTTCCCATTGATGGTCGAGGTGATCGCCGAGCCCGAGCGTCAAATTGAGGGTCACATCGATGAACCGAGCTACGTTTTCCGCGCGTTCGGTATAGCGACGCATCCAAAAAATCGAATCTGCAACTCTCGATAGCATGATGGAATAACCGTCGGATATAAAGTGTTGTTGCCAAACCGTTGCGATTCAAACCCGAGAGGCTCAGAGTTCGTCTCTCAGCACCCACGTATCTTTGCTTCCTCCCCCTTGGGAAGAGTTGACGACGAGGGACCCTTTGACGAGCGCGACACGCGTCAGTCCGCCCGGGACAATATAGATATCCTCGCCGTACAGGATGTACGGCCTGAGGTCGACGTGCCGACCTTCGAGCGTATCTCCGCAGAGCGTCGGGACCGTCGACAGGGCAAGCATCGGCTGTGCGACATAGTTTCTCGGATTGCTCTCGATCAAGTGCCGATACTGGTCGAGTTGTTCACGCGTCGCTCTCGGTCCTAGAAGGATGCCGTAACCGCCCGACTCGTTGGCTGGCTTGACAACCAGTTCACCGAGGTGGCTGAGCACGTACTTGCGTTGTTCCGGATCCGCACACATGTACGTTGGGACGTTGGGCAGGATCATCGTTTCCGAGAGATAGTACTCGATCATCTTGGGTACATAGGCGTAGACCGCCTTGTCGTCGGCGACCCCGGTCCCGGGAGCGTTCACCAACGCCACGCGTCCAGATCGATACACCTCCATCAGCCCGCGTACGCCGAGGGTCGAATCTGGGCGGAGCGTGTCCGGGTCGAGGAAATCGTCATCGATACGTCGGTAGATCACGTCGACTCGTTGCAACCCTTTGGTGGTCCTCATGCAAACGTAGCCATCTTTCACCACCAAGTCGGGGCCTTGCACCAATTCGACTCCCATCTGCTGGGCGAGGAAGCAGTGCTCGAAGTAGGCAGAGTTGTAGATGCCTGGGGTCAATACCACCACGTTCGGGTCGCGGACGGAGGCTGGCGCGACGTACTGAAGCATTTTCAAGAGCTGCTCGGGATACGTCTCCACGGGAAGGATATTGTGACCCTCGAACAATTGAGGGAAGGTCCGTTTCATCACTTCGCGATTCTCGATCACGTACGAGACCCCCGATGGGCAGCGAAGGTTGTCCTCGAGTACGTAGATCTGGCCATCGGCACCGCGCACCAGATCGGTTCCCGTGATATGGCACCAGATTCCACGGGGTGGGTTCATCCCATGCAGTTGCTTGAGATACCCCTTGCTGGAGGAGATCATGTACTCGGGCATGATCCCGTCGCGGATGATCCGTTGCTCGTGATACATGTCATCGATGAACATATTGAGCGCGCGAATGCGCTGCTTCAGCCCCGATTCGATGACTTCCCATTCCCGTTCGAGGATCACACGCGGGATCAAATCGAAGGGCCAGATTTTCTCGGTCCCGGCCGCATGGCCATACACGTTGAAGGTGATCCCCATGTTCAGCAGTTCATGGTCCGCAGCCCGTTGCCGCCGCTGCAGTTCACCGATCGGAAGGCTCTCCAGGCGATCAACGAGAAACCCAACCCCCGGCCGAGGTTGGCCTTGGGATGCGAACATTTCGTCATAGAAACCAGGGGAGTCGTAGGTTCGTATCCCTAAAGGATCAAAAACCTTCTCTGACAACACTTCGCTTTCCATCGGCATAGACCCGCACGTTTCGAAGCCAAAACCTTGATGCTAGTGGGAATCGTCCAGTTGTAACGTCGAACGTGGAGCAAAATCCAGAGGACAAACCGGTTTTGTTCCCCGGCGACCGACGTAGATTCCCGAGGGAATCGACTTTCGGCAATTCGTAACCTCGAGGACGGGGTTTGCTAGGGAGTGAGCTTCGCTAGCGAACGGTCGACCGATACGATCGCTACAACCCTTTTTATCAACGATTCTTAGGCATTTCGAATGCCGAATTCCCAGCGTTTTCCCGTCTGTCGATAACTGAAAACTACGATTTCGAGAGATTCAGTGGACTCCAGGTAATTCCCATGAAAAGCAAAACACCGACCGTCGATTCGAGCGAATGGAATCCGAAAGATTCCGACTTCAAGAACCAAAGATTTCGGCTAGCCGAAGAGAACCAAGACGGTTTTCTCGACATCGGCAGGAAATCGATTCCGGTTCGAGTCACCGAGATGACCGTGAGCAGGTTCACGGCGTTCATCGATCCAACGCTATCCAAGAAAATCAAGGCAAAGGGCCTCGGTCGGTTGCGAATCCTCGACAAAGACTGCAAAGTTTGCATTACGGCCAAGCGGCTTTTGCCGGATGGCCGAGAGATGCTCGAAATGGAACAACTCGATGAGATAGCGATGTTCCATCCCAATCATCCAGGGGGTGGCGTCGAACCATCGCGAGGGTTTTCCGCTTGGGACTTGGCGTTGCCAGGTCTGATTGCCCTCGCGATCTTTTTGGTCGTGTTGGCGATTCCGCTCTCCGGCGGGAAGTGGAGTGGTTCTCGCAAGATCTCGGACTTTGCGGAATCGACTTGGAAAAAAGTGGTCCGGTCTTTTGACCGTTAGTTGGCAACTTCGCTACCGACGGGACGAAGTCAGTGTCCGTGGGAGGATCCTTGGGCCTCGACATTCTTGGCTTTGTAACCGCCCCGCGACCGGAAGTACAAAATAAGCAGCAGATACAAGACAGCCATGGTGAGCGGGACGAACGACGTCAGCTTCAGGGCTTGGCGTCCACCATAGAGACCGGCATCGGTCACAAGTTTCTTGTCTGCATCTGCCGTGGCCGAGGATTCTTGCCACCAGTTCGCAAGTTGCTCATTGTTCTTGTCGGTGCGGCCTTCTTTTTTGATCAGTTCCGTGGCTCTGGCGAGTTCCTTGCCGCCATCCTCAAGGACGCCGACCTTGGCTCCGTCGAGCCCCTGGACTTTGAAACCAAAAAAGGAGTTTTCCGTTGGGGCCTTGTATCGCTCGTAAACTTCCGGGCCCTTTTCCTTTAGGTTCGCAGTCGCATTGTAGTCCTGCTTGAATCCAATTCCCGGTCCACCGAGCAAGCCCGCGGAAAGCATTCCGATGCCGCCTAATGCACCGATGGTGATCGCGCCTCCTTTGGGGAACTGTTCGGAGGCAACCGCAAGCATCGTCGGCCAGAGGAAGGTTTTGCCGATTGCGTACACGGTAGCCGCAATGACACAGGCAAGGACTGTCGTTGCGGCGCCGAGCATGTTCAGTCCAGCAAAACCAAGCAGACCGCTCACGAAGAGCAAACCTAGCGGGGAAATGCGATGGACGATAGGTCCGGCAAAAAACCTTAGCAGAAACATGAGCGCTGACGTATAGACGAAGAGCAGCAATCCCTTTTGCTTGGACTCCATGATCGCGCCAGTGATCTTGGTGATCCATGAGTCGGTCCCAAGTTCAACGTAGCCGACAAGAGCATGGATCAATAGCAAGACAATCATCAACGGTGCGAAGACCTGCGTGAACATCTCGCTCAAACTGACTCCCGCTTGGCTAGCTTCCGACTTCGGAAAACTCTGCCCAACAAGCATCGCACCGTAGATAACCACTGGCAGCAGGAACAGCGATATCTGTACTTCCCACGAAACCGGTTTGCCGCCGTCTGGATTCATGAAATACGATGCCAATCCGCCGACAATCAATCCTCCGGGCCAACCGGCATGAAGAATGTTCAGGTAGTGCGTTTTGTTGTTCGGGAACAGCGTTGCCACCAAAGGATTGACCACCGCTTCGGCAATCCCGTTGCCGATGGCAAACAAGAACATTCCCCAAAACAAACATTGAAACGCCGCGTCCTTGCCCCCCGAAGCAAACGCGTAGCCTGCAGCCAAAGTCAGGATCGCTGAGACCAAATGGGTCAAGAACGCCAAGCTCATCAATCGACCATAGCCGAGCGAATCCGCCAGAAACGAGCTCAGGAGGATGATGATCCCGAAACCTGTCAAACCACCGCCGGTGATCTGGCCAAGTTCGGTCATCGTAAAACCAAACTTCTCAGCCCACTGGCTTAGAATCCCTGCTCGGATCGAAAAACCGACACCCGCTGCGAGAATAGCCATGAATCCCGCCCACAAAAGCCGATGGGCGTTGGGGGCCGACGCCCCTGAGTTGTCTGTCGTTATGCTCATATCAATGCACTTCGAGGAAGGAGTCGTGGGAAACAAACTGTCCTAGAGGACCCCGAGAGTCTATTCGCCAGCGGCCATAAATGCTACCAGAGACCGCCCACAAAGGGCGATTCTATGACCTTGCCGAGTTTGTCCCGGCGGAGATTCCCGAAATCCGCCAAACCTTACGCAACCGACAATTTTGCCTGGTGGGTCCCCCCCTCTGAAAAGGCTACAATATCGGCACGATGAGAATCCCCAGCTACCGAGGTACCAGTCGCGTCGCGATCAATTTGACTCCGATGATCGACGTCACCTTTTTGTTGATCATCTTTTTTCTGGTCAGCAGCCATCTGGCCAAGCAGGAGAATTTTCTCCCGTTGGATTTGCCATCGGCCACCTCGGGGATCGGCGATTTTTCGTCGCGACCGACCCTGACAATCCAGGTCCCTCGCGAAGGGACCTATCAGATCGGCGGGGTCAACATGGACTTGAACCAACTCCGGTCTGCCATCCTGGCGCGGGCCGAGACCGAGGGAGACAAGCCGATCCGAATTCGGATCCGCACCGATCAAACGGTGCCCTACGCTGCTATCTCCAAGCTGCTCAAAACGATCGCGCTGACCGGGAACTCCGATGTCGTGTTCTCAGTGCTTGAAGGGAGCGGACCATGAAGACGCGATTCCGCTCCGGGCAAGACCGCTCCAGCTTTGACTCCACGATGACACCGATGATCGATGTGGTGTTTCTGCTCCTGATTTTCTTCTTGACCACCGCCTCGTTTCAGAAGCTCGAGAAGCTTTTGCCGAGCGCTATCTCCGCCGAGTCGCAATCGCAAGCGGCGGGCAAGACCGATGAGATCCCCAAGCCGACCGATTCGGATCTGTCGGACTGCGTGATCAAGATCGCGCTCGAGGACGATCGTATTCTCTACCGGCTGAACGACGAATACATCGAAGAGTTGGAATCGTTGCTGGGGCGCATGAAAGCGATCCTTCGCGTTCGTCCAGACATTCCGTTGGTGATCGACCCGAGCGACGATGTGCCCGCCGGCGATGCGATTCGCATCTATGACCTCGCGAGGGGCGTGGGGGCTCTGGCGGTTTACCTTGTAGGACGATAGCGCGCCACTTGGGGAGTTCGATCAGGAGCGTCCCTGCGCCTGCCACAGGTCGGCCAAGACGATGGCGTGATGGACCGCCCTCGCCATTTGATCGAGCGACGCAAATTCCTTGACGGAGTGGATATTGTGCTGGCCCACGGACAAGTTCGGGGTGGGGAGTCCCGCAGCCGTCATTTGAGCGCCATCGGTACCTCCTCGAATCGAGCCACGCGTGCAAGCGATCCCGAGTTTTCCGTAAGCTTGTTCGGCCAAATCCGCTGCAATCGGAAACGTGCGAAGTCGATCCGCCATGTTGCGGTACTGCTCGACGATTTCGCATGTGTAGGAGAGCCTTGGGGTCCGATCACAGATCTTTTGAGCGTGCGATCGCAGCATGGAGGCGTACTCGTCGAGGTTTTGTGTATCGAAGTCGCGAAGCAGGAATTGCACGCTGGCCTCGGCGACGGTCCCGGTTGTTTCGTAGGGGTGAATGAACCCTTCGCGTCCGTCGGTCGATTCCGGTGACAGGCGATCCGCAGGAAGGGAAGCCACGAGTTCTGCTGCCGCTCGCAGAGCGTTGACCATTCTTCCTTTGCCGAGGGCAGGATGGACGTTGTACCCCTGAAAGCGAACGGTCGCCCCATCGGCGGAAAAGTTTTCGATGTCCAGAACACCTTCGCCTCCGCCGTCGAGCGTGTAACCTGCGATCGCCCCGGCCCGCATGGGTTGGAAGTGTTTGGTGCCGCGACCGATTTCCTCATCGCACGTGAAGAGGATCCGAATCGGACCATGCGGAAGCTCGGGACGCTCCATGAGATGGTTCGCCATTTCCATGATGGCGGCGACCCCGGCTTTGTCATCGCCCCCCAACAATGTCTTGCCGTCTGTGGTAATTAGTGTGTGTCCAACAAGATCCGCCAGTTCGGGCGTTTCGGCAAAGCGAATCGCCTCGCCGGAACTGAGTGGGATGTCGCCCCCCGGATAATTTTCCACCACATGCGGGACGCAGCGATCTCCAGGCGCCTCGGGGGAGGTGTCCAGGTGCGCGTTGAACAGAATCGTCGGGACCGGTCCATCGATCGTTGCGGGTACGGTCCCCCAGACCAAGCCATGCTCGTCCTGTTCCGCATCGTCGATCCCCATCCCTTTGAGTTGCTCGACCAGAAGTTGCCCTAGCAACCATTGGCCTCGGCTGCTTGGGTAATCGCTCGTGTGCGGATTGGCGGTCGTGCCGATCCGAACGTATTGAAGGAAACGTTCCAGCAACCGATCGCGATTGAGGATCTGTGGGTTCATCATTCCGCTATTCCAAGGACCAAAGAGCAATCGGACATCCGACGACTCTATGGTATCGGTTCCCGAGCCCAGGTTCACGCTCCGGCCGCAGGGGCGGATTCTTCTGCAATCGCTTTTTTCGAAATTTTCGGTTTTTTCGTCAGAGTGACCTAACGTGTCCCAGGCCCTGCGATTCTTGATGTGTCGGACCCAGATTCGGGTCCCCAGCGACGTGAGCCCAGCAGGAACAAGAAAGCCGCAAGACCATGGCCACCACAGCAACGCGAAGCAGATCGATTAAGCCGAAACTCGTCCAGCAAACCTTTGACTGGGATGCCCAACCCAATCGACTGGGTACCTGCCGAAACGAGTCCGACGTAGCGCTGGCTCCGGGGCGAAACAGTGTTTTCCCAAAAAAGTCCAGGCCACTGCCTGCGTCGAAGGCAGGTGCCGAACGAATTGGTCGTTGCGAGCACGCAGGGGGATTGATGGAAACAGTTCTGTCCCGATACGGGATCAGCCCCGAGGAGTTCCGCAAAGCGGTGGAAGAGTTGCGAGCGACGCGTTCGAGGAATCCGAACTAAACGAACCAACAAAAAAATCGGCCCGCTATTTCTAGCGGGCCGATTTTCTCTCTCTTCGTGTCTAGGTTCTAGCAATCGAGTTCGCGATTAGCGAACGCGGGTGCTGCTAGCTTGAATGACACGACGATTGGTGTTCATGTAGGCATGAGGATCTGCTGCAGGAGCAGGAGTCGCAGGAGCGGCAGCAGGAGCAGCCGTTCCGTTGCACGACGAGCAGCCAGCGGTTGGGCAGGCATCGCAAGCACCGTCATCGCAACCACGCTTGTGGCTGAACAACTTGCCCAGAAGACCACCGTGACGCTTGCCGAGTCCGCAGCCGCTATCGCACGATCCGCAAGGATCGTTGCAAGCGATTTCAGCGCCGCAGCTTGGAGCTGCTTTGCATGGATCGCAAGCGGCGATTTCAGCGCCGCAGCTTGGTCCACAAGCGGTTTCAGCTCCGCAGCTCGGTCCGCAAGGATCGCTGCAACCATTGTCGCAACCATGGCTTGCAAGGCGAGCATGCAGGTTGTTCTTCCAAACAACCAACTTGCCCTTCAAGCCCTTGAGCTTGTCAAGAACTGGAGTGCGAACGTAAACCGGAGTTCCGCATGGGTTGCCACAAGCAACTTCAGCTCCGCAGCTGGGAGCGGCACTGCAGGCAATTTCCGCTCCGCACGAAGGACCGGAACCGCAGGAAGCGATTTCCGCTCCGCAGCTTGGGCCTTTTCCGCAAGGATCGCAAGCAGCGATTTCAGCGCCGCAGGTTGGATCGCAAACCGAGGTGTCACAGCAGGAACTTCGAGCCCCGCAACCGTTTCCACCCAACAATCGATGCAAGAGATCGCCGCCAAAGCTTTGTCCGCAAAGGCTGGCTCCCAAAACCATCGACCCTACCAAAATGTTCCACTTCATCGAACCAAATCTCCCTATGTACATTGGGTCACTGACCATCTCCCAACATCGAACGTTTCATGGCGGAGTTGAGACCGATTTCGGCGCACGAAGTCGCCGCCGAAATCGCCCTCGACTGGCGCGGCTTGTGCGGACGTGTTTCCACGTCCAGCGTTGACTTCGTTAGCCCCTATCCTCGTTGGCGACGATTCCTTAATCGCCCACCAACATCCATGGACCGCGATGCCCTGCCAACATTACTGCTTACCAGGACGAGCTACGGTTGCCGGCCGAGCCATCCATCGGCTCGATCAGTTTTGGGTAACCGGCAATTCCGCCTGCCATCCTACCCGGAGTCACAAAGACAACCGTGGCAAGATGCGACGACATGCGAACGTATCGGTCAAAGGAGGAAAAGCCCTTGAGCAGTCGGTTTCATTTTTCAGAAAATGCAACGTGGCAGTAACTTGCGTCAACTTTGAGGGTTGCGTGAAGAGTGCGTAATTGGCGGTTCGTGCGTCCGCAAAGTTTACCCAGATTCAACTTGGTGTTGGAACCTTCTTCGCGTTCGTTACACTTTCCCAGATCATGAAGATTGCTTATCTGACCGCTGGTGCCGCCGGGATGTACTGTGGATCGTGCATGAACGACAACGCGGTCGCTCGCGCCCTGATCCGTTCAGGACACGATTGCCTTCTCGTACCCGTTTACACCCCCATTCGCACCGACGACGACGATGTCAGCGTTTCTCGAGTCTTCCTGGGAGGCATCAACGTATACCTTCAACAGCAAGTCGGCTGGATGTCGAGGGTGCCTCGTTTCCTGGACGCCATCCTCAATCAACCCTGGCTGATTCAATGGCTGACTCGCGACGCGGGAAAGACTTCTCCGAAATTGCTCGGAGCTCTCACGATCTCCATGCTGCGCGGATTTCGCGGACGGCAGCGGAAAGAATTTGAGCGGCTCCTCGAATGGTTGGATACCGAGGTTCGACCGGACGTGATCCTGCTGACCAATCTCTTGATCGGAGGTGCCATCCCGGATCTCAAGGCTCGTTTGAAGTCTCGGGTTTTCGTCACAATCCAAGGGGACGACATTTTCTTGGACTCCCTTTCCTCGCAAGATCGCCTCGCTTGCGAAACGCTGATGCAAGAACTCGTTCAATACGTGGACGGTTTCTTCGTCCATTCCCACGAATACGGCGTTGCGATGGCTTCGAGGTTCAAGATTCCTCGTTCGAAGTGGCACGTGGTCCCACTGGGGATCGCCGCCGACGAGTTTCCGGCGGGCATTCCACCAGGGGATCATAGGGTATCCCCTGAGAAACCGAAGACCGTCGGCTACTTGGCTCGCATGGCCCCGGAAAAGGGGCTCCACAACATTGTTGAAGCGTTTCGGCATATGCTCGAGTCGGGTTCGATGCAAACACCGCTGCAGCTGCGACTTGCCGGTTGGATGGGACCACAGCACAGGGAGTTCTGGGACGAACAGCGCAGCCGGCTCGATGCCCTCGCGGCTACCCATCGCCAATTCATGTGGGACTATGCCGGTTCCGTAGACCGTGCAGGCAAACTCGAGTTCCTGCGGTCCTTGGACTTGTTTTGCGTTCCGACCGATTACGCGGAACCGAAAGGGCGATTCTTGCTCGAAGCCGTCTGCATGGGATTGCCCTACGTGATGCCCGACCACGGTGCATTTCCGGAACTGCATCGCCGCATCCAATCCCGTTCAGGACACCCCGAAGGCTGGCTTTATCGCCATGATTCGATGAACGATCTGGTGAGCGTCTTGCAGAGAGCGTTGCAGAACAATCCGGGGCGCCGCGCGGTCTCCGAGGAATTGCTCCACGAACTGGACATCAACACCCATACCGGTCGATTGCTATCGTTGCTTGAACTCCCGGGAAATCATCGTTGAACAGCCCAGGCTATTTTCCCGAAGTCGTGTCGCCGTTTTCATCGGACTTGCGATTCAGCTTGCTCGACAGCCATTGCTGAGCCGACAACGTCAGGCGATCCTTCTGTTTCGCAAACGCATCGTTGATTTTTGAAACCAGTTTGTCGTTGTAATCGCTGATTTTTCGATCGAGCAAAGCGCGGATCCCCTGTCCGAGCCATTCGGCCAGATCGCCATGAATCTGACTGATCCGATGCGTTTCGAATTCAATCACTTGCACCTCGGCCCGCGTCGCGACCGGCTGAAATTGCACGTCCGGCGGAAAAACCAAAGGATTGACTCGGATCCCGACGTCCAAGTCGATTTCTAGCGCAACGGTCGCGTCAGACTGAATCGAGACACTAATGATTTGGACATCTCGCTGAAAACGGCTCATCCTCGCGAAGATCTTGAGCGGCGCAACGATGCGCAATTGTGTGGTGAATCGCCTGCCATTACTTTTTGCATCGAATGACAGCACCCGAATCTCGAGCCGATTCGCTGGATCGATGAACTCGATGAAATAACGTGTCCACGTTCCGTGGTCGACCATTTTCCATCGTCTCTTGGTGTCGAGTCGCAGGCCATTCATTTCGACGTCGACACCATCGTATACCTTTTTCTGCTTCCCCCATTTGCGGTTGTCTTCGAAATTGGGGGGCAGGTTCTTTAACGCGAACCAACGCACCCACTGGCTCATTTCCTGCAACTCCGACTCGCTCGGCTCAAGGGTCGCCGGATGCTCCCTCTCGACCAAATCGTCCGGCCGAGGGGATGGGCGTTCGGATTCCGGAATGGTTACGTCCGCGCGGGGGGGTGTCTCCGATGCATCGCTCCCTGGTTCCTCGAACCCCTGGAGCGCGTCTTGCCGCGTGATTTCCTGCCCATTTGCGAACGGTCCGAATCCGAACGCGAAGCATCCCAAAAAAAGCATCGCGCGAACCATCCCGCAGTTCGCCGTGGAAACCAGGCCCCAGCCAAAGCGATCGGCGAGCAAGGAACCCAGGCTATCCTTCGGGAATAACGCCATTTCCAAAACTCCCCAATTCTTGTTGTTCGCCAATCCGTCCTGCAGCGACGTTACAATAATCGATTCTTCGGCCTCGAATCCTACTCCATTTGACTCGATCTGCAGATATGCGTATTTCTCCGTTTCCTCCCCGGATTGCAAGCCTGGTTTGTGTCGCACTCGCATTGACGGGCTCTTCGTCGGGCCAAGGGGGCGATCCCAATCCCCCGCGCGATCCCCAACGCGCCCAGGACTTGGCTGATCGAGCTTTGGCGTCGGGGGATGCCAGTCGCGGTTTGCGGTTATTCACGCGTGCAAACCTTGCATGTTTTTCATGCCATCAGATCGGCGAATCGGGAGGACGCATCGGCCCGGAACTGACCGAGTCGAGCCGGACTCGCTCCGCCGTCGAATTGGCCGAAAGCTTACTCTGGCCCAATCAAACGGTCGCCGCTGCCTATCAACCCTACAAGATCCAACTGGACGATGGAACGGTCCTGTCGGGATATGTGCGAGGAAGCCTCGGCGATAGCCAATCGAGCTTGGTTTGGATTGAGCCATCGACCCGAAACGAACGAGTCCTCGAAAAGTCGGAGATCGAACAGATGCAACCGTCGGCATCGCTGATGCCCGTCGGGCTCTTCGATGCGCTGCCAGTTTCCGAACAAGCCGACTTGTTGCGGTTCCTGATCGATCTCGGTAAACCGAACACGCTGGATCGCAAAGCGATTGATTCGGCGGTGCGATCGGCGAGCACTCATTCGCCGATCCGCTTCGAGTGGGGGGCGCTGCCTCAGGACTCCGCGCGGCATCCCCTGCAACAGGAGCACGTCAACCGGGATCGCATTTACGACTTCTACACCAAGCAAGCGGCCTATTTCTCTAAACAGTCCCCTCGCCCGTCTTGGATCGAAGAGTTTCCTGGCCTGGATGGCCCTCAGTTTGGTCACTGGGGAAACCAGAACGAAGAATCATGGAAAGGAAACGCATGGGCGAGCATGGACTTGGGCACGGTGCAATCGAATGTGTTGGTCGGGCTCCAGCGGCCGATCGCTCGGGCGGTGGCCCTTCGTTTCGGCGATTCGCTTCAATGGTCGGCCTGCTTCAACGCCGACACCTTGGGCTACGAGGCGGTTTGGCGCAACGGGTTCGTTTCCTACTCCAGTGTCCGCCAGGGCTACATCGATGGCTTCCGCATCGCGGGGGATGTTGTTCCTCTCGGCGATTACGCGCAAGCCGCTGGTGGGAAAGCCCCGCAAGCCGCGCGTCGCTACCGCGGCCTGTATCGGCACGGTAAGGAAGCGGTCTTTGCGTACGACCTCGATGGCGAACTCCATCTCGATGCGATCGACGCGCGGGGCGAAGAGATTGTTCGCACCATCGCTCCTGCATCCACCCATCCCAAGGCTTACGCCCTGAAGGGCGGGCCCTCGCAATGGCCGCAGCGACTCGCGACGAAGATCGTTCGAGGCCAAGGCTCAGGCTACGTGGTCGACCGAATCGAGTTGCCGACCGACAATCCGTGGAAAACACCGTTGGCATGCGGCGGGCATGCATTCCTCAGCGACGGGCGCGCGGTGGTCGTGACGATGCAAGGAGACGTGTGGCTTGTCGATGGCCTGGACTCGAGCGAAGCGATCTGGAGACGCATCGCGGCAGGCATGCATCATTTGCTCGGGGTCGTGGTGCACGAGGATGTCATCTACACATTGGGCCGGAATCAAATCACGCGGCTGCACGATCTCAACGGCGACGACGAGATCGATTTCTACGAATGCTTCTCCAACGCGTTTGTCACGTCCCCCAACGGGCATGATTATTTGTGTGGTTTGGAGCGGGACGGCGATGGGAACTTCTATTTCGGGTCGGGGAACCAAGGAGTCGTGCGGATCTCTCCGGACGGACGAGAAGCGACCGTGGTCGCGACCGGCTTTCGCAACCCTGACGGCATCGGTTTATTGTCCGACGGAACGATCACCGTCCCGTGCTCCGAAGGGGAGTGGACTCCGACCTCGATGATTTGCCAGGTCGAACCCGTCGCCAACCGCTCCAGTTCCGCACGCACCCGCGATGCCGATCCTCCGTTCTACGGATACCGCGGCCCGAAGGACAACAGGAAAATCGAGTTGCCTTTGCTGTATCTACCGCGCGGAATCGACAATTCGAGCGGCGGTCAAACCCAAATCGATAGCCGAACGATGGGTGCGCTGGATGGGCAAATCGTCCACACCAGCTTCGGAACCGGGACGGCATTTTTGATTCTCCGCGACTGTGTCGGCGAGCAATGGCAAGGAGCCGCAGTCCCGCTTCCCGGCGAGTACCGCAGCGGCATTCACCGCGCTCGCATTCGTCCGCAAGACGGATGGCTCTACACGACCGGTATGCACGGGTGGGGAACCTATACGCCGGACCCTGGCTGCTTCGATCGACTGCGTTACACCGGCGAGCCCGTGCAATTGCCGGTTGGGTTTCATTTGCATGCCGACGGCGTAGTCGTCGACTTTGCTGAAAAGGTATCGGCCGAGGTAGCTCGCGATGTGCGAAGCCACTTCGCCCAGTGTTGGAATTATCGTTACTCGCCCGGCTACGGATCGAAGGAGTATTCCGTCCTGCACCCGGGAGCGATCGGTCACGATGTGCTCGACATCCGATCCGTTACGATCTTGAATGATTCGCGCAGGATCTTTCTCGAGATTCCCGATGTGCAACGCTGCAGCCAACTCCATCTGTGGATGCAAACCGGATCAGGTTCACCGGTGGAACTTTTCGCGACGGTGCACGAATTGGATCAACCATTTCTGCCCGAGTATCGGCAACGGGACTGGTTGCGCACCAAATCGCCACATCCCATGGATCGCGATCTGCAGATGCTGACCAGGAAGATCCCCAACCCTTGGCAGAAACCGCTCGATGGAGCGCGAGTGATTCGCATCGAAGCAGGCGACAATTTGCAGTTCTCCACGCGATCGCTCGAGGCCAAGCCAGGGGAGCGGATCTCGCTGGTATTTAAGAATCCCGACGTGGTTCCGCACAATTGGGCATTGATTCAGCCTGGTGCGCTCGAGACGGTGGGAGACATGGCCAACAAACTGATCGGAAACCCCGACGCGTACTTGCAGCAGTATGTCCCACAAAGCGACTCGGTCATGTGCTACACCGACATTGTCGAACCGGGCTCGGAGTTTACGATCCATTTTGAGGCACCCAAGAATCCTGGTGTGTACCCCTATCTTTGCACCTTCCCGGGGCACTGGATGGTGATGAATGGGGAACTGATTGTGCGGGAGTGACTGCCAATCGCGAAGCGTTGATGAAATGACTTGACTAAAAAATCAACGCTGTCAGTTCTCGCTAAGATCCGTCACAAGCGGTGCGGATGGTCGATTGCGAACACGCATCGGCGAGTGTCGCATCATCTCCCAGCGACACGCTGTTTCCTGAACGCTCACGAGAAGTCGCACTACGATCGCTTGGGCAATTCTTTGAACAGCCTCTCGACAATTTGGTCGGCTCCGATTCCTTCGGCTTGTGCCGAGAAGGTTGGGACCAGTCGATGGCGCAGGACCGGCGGCGCCAACGCTGCGATGTCGCTCGGGGTGACGTGGAGCCGCCCCTGGAGCAGCGCTCGAGCTTTGCCTGCCACGACCAGTTGTTGGCATGCCCGCGGGCCTGGTCCCCATTGCACCCAATTCTTGACCCACTTGGGAGCATTGGGATCGGCCGGTCGCAACCATCGTACTACATCCAACACCAATTCCTTGACGTGATCGGGCAACGGTACCAGCCGGACCAGTTGTTGGTATTCCACGATCTCGGGACCGGTGATCACCGGCTCGATCGTCCCCGTGTGAGAGCCCGTGGTGCGTTCGATGATCAGTGACTCCTGCTCCCGTGTGGGGTAGTCGACCAATGTCTGAAATAGAAAGCGGTCGCGTTGAGCCTCGGGGAGCGGGTAAGTTCCCTCTTGTTCGATCGGATTCTGAGTTGCGAGAACAAAAAAGGGTTCGGATAGCTTGTAGGTCTTACCACTGACCGTCACGGCATGTTCCTGCATGGCCTCGAGCAGGGCGGCCTGGGTCTTGGGAGGGGTACGATTGATTTCGTCGGCGAGCAGGATCTGCGTGAAGACCGGTCCGCGGACAAAAGCCAGTTGCCGAGTTCCCGATTCCGATTGCTGGATAATGTCGGTCCCGGTGATGTCGGCTGGCATTAGGTCGGGGGTGAACTGAATGCGATGAAACTCGAGTGCCATCGCTTGGGCGAGGGACCGAACCATAAGCGTCTTGGCCAACCCAGGGACCCCCTCGAGCAGGCAATGCCCGCCGGCGAGCATGGCGATCAGCAATTGCTCGATCGTGTTGTCCTGCCCCACGATGACATGGCTGATTTGCTCGCGAATCTTTGCAAAGCTCTCGCGTAGCTTGTCGGCTTTGGCGACGTCATCGGGCGAAGGAGGGGCGATTTTTAAGCTGGTCATGCTAGGGGCCGATCACTCGTGACGTTTGTGGGTGAGAGACGGGGGCGGGCGGGGATGATCCCATGCCTCAGTCTAATTCGAAAAGCCGGTCAAACCCAGCCGATACGGGGCTGGAATCGTCGCAGGGGCCGGTCGCAGCTTTACTTGACATCTTTTCGGAACCCTTATACCCTTACGCGACCTGCCGGGGAATTAGCTCAGTTGGGAGAGCGCTTGCATGGCATGCAAGAGGTCAGGGGTTCAAGTCCCCTATTCTCCACTGGCCGAAGGCCAATAGAGAGTGGAAAGGAGAAAATAGAGAGTAGAAAGATTCGAGACCTGGAAATTTTCTGGGGGCAAGAAACTTTTATGACCACTCCATTTTCTCCTTGTCTACTCGGTCTACATTCTACTCACTACTCTCTATCTTGGATCTTGGCAGTGCGAGTAGTCTCCAACTCTGGAGAATTCTGATGGCATTCGCCTTCGCGAAAGTGGCGTAAAGTCATTCGAGGTTTGGAGTATCTCCAGGCCGCAATTTTTCAATTTCTTCGTGCGTCAGAATCGTGCTTGCTCTGGCGAGCTTGGATTTCAGTCGGTCGTTAAATTCGGGGGATCTTAGCTCACAATGGCCTGGATCCAGGTCCGGCGGATCGCGGCGGATCGCTGGGAGTTATGACAACAGATAGTCCCTCGGGAATATCACTTACTTTCCCAACGCATACTTCCCAGCCATCCTGAATCGACGCATTCACTTGAGCAAGTAGCTGGGAAGGTGACGTTACACAAAGCCGACTGCATAGTCTTGAGGTAACCGGCATCGCTTTCATTTTGCATCGACTGACTAGGGGGAAATGCGGCCGTTCGAGTCCGCATCGATGCTCTTCAATATACGGTCTTCGTGAGCTTCAAGTTCTATCGGCAATGGGGTCTGGTCCAGTTGGTAATTGACGCCTCCGCGTGGCGAAACCACAATTCTCGCCAATTATTGCGGCTCAGGTCTGCTCTACGGCACGCACGGTTGGACGCTTCGTCGCTCGCATGAACTCCACCGGTACGCGGCCCCCAAATTCGCGTCAATTGCCGCGAAACGATTCGGGAGAAAACTCAACCTTCAATCGGGAGACAACCGAATAAGTCCACGTTGGTTTTGTCGACACCGGGCGACTCCACAGAGACAAGCAATCTTTCGATACAATTGAGCGGTGCTGAACTTCGAATAAATGCCAGCCAGCAAACGACTTGCGTCGCGACGAGGGCTGGCATTTTAGGATCCCAATCCTCAATCTTCCCGCTAGAAGAGAGCGAAATGACTTGGATCGACTGGTACAACTCGCTTGCCAAACCGAGCTGGACACCGGCTCCGGCGACGATCGGGCTGGTCTGGCAGATTCTCTACCCCATCATCCTCGCCACCTTCGGTTTTGTCTTTTTCCAAGCGGCACGCGGCAAGCTGCCATGGATGGTGGCTCTCCCGTTTGCGATCAACCTTGTCGCGAACGTGGTATTCACTCCCATTCAATTCGGGATGCGAAATCTGCCGATGGCGGCGATTGATATTGTCATCGTGTGGGGCACGATCCTCTGGGCCGCGGCGGCTGTCTGGAAGCATCATCCGTGGATTGCGGTAGCACAGATCCCGTACTTCGTGTGGGTCTCAATCGCGACGGTGCTACAGATATCGATCACAGCGATGAATTGGGGACGCTAGCACTTGGCGGAGGGATTCATCCGCCGAAACGCGTTCGCGTCGGTTTGAGGCGGGTGAACCTGACGACGAATATACTTCCCTCGTCCGTCCCTCGCAGGTAAGCAAGTTGCGAGCATCAGGTTCCCGTATCGTGATGTCTTCTTTATAATCTCTACGGTATCCTCCCGCCTCCTCGCGGTCGCAGCTTTGTCCTACCTAGTTTTGCGATCGCCACTCGAATCATCATTGGACCAGCATGACTCGTCACCGCGCTCTTTGGGTTGTTTTCGTTTTTGCGTTCCTCATCGGCTCGCCGATCGCGCTGCCGCAAGCCCCCTCGGTTTCGCTCCAGCCCGGGGATCGGATCGCGATCATCGGCAACACGACGGCCGATCGGATGCAGCACTCGAGTTGGCTCGAGACGTATTTGGTTTCGCTCCTTCCGGAACACGATCTGACATTTCGAAATCTGGGGTATCCGGGAGATGAGTTGAAAGTCCGATCGCGCGAGGAGAATTTCGGCTCTCCGGATGAGTGGCTGACCAAAGTTCGCGCCAACGTGATCTTTTGTTTCTTCGGATACAACGAAGCTCTGCGCGGCGAAGCGGGCTTGGAAACATTCCGACGCGATCTCACCGAAGTCATCGACGGCATGCGCCAGCAGAAATACGACGGCCAGGCCCATCCGCAATTGGTCTTCTTTTCTCCCATCGCTCACGAGAACTTGAAAAGTCCCCATCTCCCCGATGGCTCGGCGAACAACCAGAAACTCGCCATGTATACCGAAGCCATGCGCGAGATTTGCCAAGAGCGACAAGTTCGGTTCATCGACTTGTTTAAAATCACACAACGCCTCTACGGTTCCGGCAAATCACCGCTGACCATGAACGGAATTCACTTGACCGATGACGGCGAGCGGGCGGTATCGAAAGAGGTTGTCGCCGAGTTGTTTCCCAAAGCGACCCTTGCGAGCGATGCGGGAAGACTCGAGAAACTGCGTCAGGCGATCCTCGACAAAAACTATCACTGGTTCAGCCGCTACCGCGTCGTCGATGGTTACAACGTCTTCGGCGGCCGCTCGAAATTGGCTTGGTTCGGTCAGTCGAACGCGGATGTCATGATGCGCGAGATGGAGATCTTCGATGTCAAAACTGCGAATCGCGATTCCGCGGTCTGGCGGGTTGCTCGCGGTGGAGCTTATGAAGTCACGGACGACAATCGCCCCGAGGCATTGAACGTGAGAAGCAACATCCCCGGCAAACAACCCGACGGAGGGCATACCTACTTGGGAGGCAAGGAAGCGATCGGAAAAATGAAGATCGCCAAAGGGATGGAAGTCAATCTGTTCGCATCGGAGGAAATGTTCCCCGATCTGATCAACCCTGTCCAAATGGCGGTCGATCCCGACGGCAGGCTGTTTGTATCGGTATGGCCTTCGTACCCCCACTGGAATCCGGTCGAGCCCCGCCGCGACAAGATCATTTGTCTCCCCGACGACAACGGCGATGGCGTTGCGGATCGCTGCGTCACATTCGCCGATGAACTCAATAGTGTCACCGGCATGGAATTCTGGAATGGCGGGATGCTCGTCGCGGCTCTTCCCGAGATTTGGTTCTTGAAAGATACCGACGGCGACGACCGCGCGGACCTGAAGATCCGCATGTTGCAAGGAGTCTGCAGCGCCGACTCGCACCACTCGGCCAACGCCATGCTTCTCGGACCCGACGGATGGCTCTACTGGTCGCGAGGCATCTTCAATGTCTCGGTCATGGAAACACCGACCCGCACCGTCCGATCCGAACAAAGCGGAGTGCACCGATTCAATCCTCGCACCTTCGAGATGGAGTTCCATTTCCCGATCGGCCCCAATCCGCACGGCGATGTCTTTGACCAGTGGGGGTACCAGTTCGCTAACGACGGAACCAGCGGGACCGGTTCGTACGTGAACATCGGCAAAGGGATCGGCAACAAGCAGTGGTTCAAGATGCGCGTTCGGCCCGTTGCCGCCAACGGCATCCTGTCCAGCAGCCACTTCCCGGAGGAAAACCAAGGCAACTTTCTCCTCTGCAATTGCATCGGGTTTCTCGGTGTCTTGCAGCATCGGGTCGAAACCAACGGCGCCGATATCACGGCCACGGAGATCGAGCCGATCCTCGTATCGAGCGACCCTAATTTTCGCCCCAGCGACGTCGAAGTCGGCGGCGATGGCGCACTCTATGTTTCCGATTGGTCCAACGCGATCATCGGGCACATGCAACACAACATGCGAGATCCCAATCGAGACCGAGAACACGGCCGCATCTATCGCGTCACCGCAACGGGACGGCCCACTCTCAAACCGACCAAGCTCAAGGGCAAACCCATCGCGGAAGTCCTTCAAGCGTTTTTTGCGAAAGAGAACGGAACACGCTATCGGGCCCGCATCGAACTGAGCGGTCGGGATACCAACGAAGTGATCGCAGCCTTGCAACAGTGGAACGGGGCGCTCAACCCGGCTCGCCCCGAGGATGCCCAAGCCTTGCTCGAGGGTTTGTGGGTTCTCGAAGAACATCGCGTTCCGAATCTAGCCTGGATCGAGAAGACGTTTGCCGCTCGCGAACCCCGCGTACGCGCCGCAGCAATCCGCACCCTCGGGCACTGGGCTGGCAAGGTCACGGGTTGGGACGACCTGCTCCTGACCTCGGCCCGCGACCCCTCAGCCTTGGTCCGCGCCGAAGCGGTCAAAGCAGCCGTGGAATTCGGTGGCGACACCGCGAACGAAGCGGTCATGCAAGCCGCCGTCCTTCCCCTCGACCCGGAAATGAAAACCGTCCTGGCCTATGCCAAGGACCGGCTGCGCACCGATGCACAACTCCAACAACGGATCGCGCAAAAAGAGAAAATGTCCGACGCAGCCATGCGCTACGCGCTCGAGTTCGCCCCCCCCGCGGATCTGATGAAGCTGCCGCAAAACGAAGAACTGCTTCAGGCCGTCCTGCGCCGCACGCAAGTTCCGAGCGACATTCTTCGAACGGCGCTCGAAGCCTTGGCGAAGCGGCGCAAAGCAAGCCCCGTTCCGCTCATTCTCGACCTAGCCCAGGATCGCGATGCTCGCGGTGATGTCGATGCCCTGTCGAGTCTTAAGGAACTCGCTATCGAACAGTCGCCCGCGGAATTGCGGAAGGCTCGGGGAACCCTGCAACAACTGGCAACCCAAGCCAAACTCCCTGCCACTCGGCAACTCGGATTCGCCGCGTGGCTGATCGCCGAAGGGAATGGCGATGCCCCCTTTGCCGCGGCAGCAACCAACAAAGAACTCCTCCGCGATTTGCTCGGCGCGGTTCAAAACCTTCGCAACGATCCCCTACAACGGTCTCTGTTCCCGGCTCTGCGTGGACTGATGTTTGACTTGCCTCCCGCTCTCGCATCCGAGTCCCGCAGCGCTGCGTTGGCCCAGCCCGGGATCCAAGTCGACTACATCTACCCGGCACCGGATAACGTGGCCTTGGAAACCTTGGCCCCTCTTTCCCCGAAAGCCACCGGCGTGGTTCCCAAAATCGTGATGAACGTCCCGCAACGGACCGAAGCGGATGACTTCGCCCTGCGTTTCTCCGGAAACTTGACCGTTCCAAAGTCCGGCAAGTACACTTTTTTTATCGCATCCGATGACGGATCCAGAATCTACCTCGACGATCGGTTGCTGATCGATAATGACGGCTTGCACGGGATGGCTGAGAAACAAACGAACGTCGATTTGTCCGCAGGCGTCCATCGCATCATCGTCACGTACTTCGACAATGGAGGAGGAGACGGTTTGAAAGTCGCATGGAGCGGCCCGGATTTGTCGAAACAAGAGATTGCACCGGAGTTGCTCAGTGTCGGCGGGAGCGAGACATTGCACGACCTCGCCATCCGCGCGGTGGCGAGCGTCCCTGGTTATGAAAAAGAGAAATTCGCAGACTTGGCATCCCTCATCAAATCCGATCGCCACAAAGGTTCGGCGATTCAAGTCCTTAAGCAATTGCCAACCTCGGCATGGGATGTTCGCGAAGTTCCAGGCCTCGTCGACAATCTCGTCGGATTCCTGAGCAGCATCCCAGCCAGCCTGCGAACTACCGCTTCGGCCGTGGAGACTGCGGAAGTCGTCCAGTCCCTGGCGTCGATGCTGCCGCCTGACCAAGCCGCAAGCATCCGACAACGGTTGCAAAACCTTGATGTGCGAGTCATCGCAATCGGCACCGTTGTCGAACGCATGAACTACGACAAAGAAAAGATCGTTGTCGCTGCTGGAAAGCCCGTGGAGTTTCGATTCTCCAATCTCGACAATATGCCCCACAATCTCGTCTTTGTGAAACCCGGCGCTCTGGAGGAAGTCGGATTGGCGGCGGAAGCTTCAGCACAGGATGCAGACGCCCGTGATCGTCAGTTCGTTCCTGTCTCCAACAAGGTCCTCCTGGCCAGCAAACTCCTCGGTCCGGGCGAATCGCAATCCCTTGCATTCGATGTTCCCGCCGAACCAGGATTGTACCCCTACGTATGCACCTACCCCGGGCACTGGCGCCGCATGTTCGGAGTGCTGTTGGTCGTCAAGGATGTCGAAAGCTACCAAGCGGATCCCGATGCCTATCTCGCTGCTAACCCGCTGGAAGTTCGCGACGAACTCCTTCGAACCATCGGTCGCAATACCGAGTGGAAGATCAGCGACTTGAGCCAAGAGATCTCGATGGCCGAGCATGGGCGATCCTACGAAGTCGGCCGCAGTTTGTTTCGCGCCGCCAACTGCGTCGGATGCCATCAACTCGCCGGCGAAGGCAAAGCCTTTGGACCCGATCTTGCGAAACTCGACGACAAAAAACGGACCCCCGAAGCGGTTCTCAAAGCCATCCTCGAGCCATCCGCCGATATCGACGACAAGTACCGCTCGCGCATCTTCCAACTCGACTCGGGTGCCGTCGTCACTGGCATGGTTACCCATGAGGACGCCCAAACAATCCATGTCATGGTCGATCCGCTAGCAAAGAGCGAACCGACGATCTTCGACAAGTCGGAGATCGAAGGGGAGAAGACCTCCGCAGTGTCGACCATGCCGCAGGGGTTGCTCAACAAACTGAGTCGGGAGGAAATCCTCGACCTCGTGGGATATGTTCTGGCCGGCGGGGAGAAAAAGCACCCGATCTTTGCTGGTGGCGACCACGATCATCATCACTAATGCAAGCTGCCAAGCCGCGCCGCGTGAATCGCGGAAATAGCGCGAAACCTTGCTCTCGGCATCGGGTTTGCAGGGTGGGGTCAGAGATTACGATTCGGAAACGGCTTCGTTGGGGATAGCAAAATCAATATTTTGCGTCCTCCAACGAATGAAAAGCCGACTTGCCGGAGGGTTTCTCTGGCGATCTGTTGACCGCTAACTACAGTCAGAAACAGGGTTTCGGTTCATCGTTTTCCTTCGCTCTATCGGTTTGCGTCGTCGATCTATATGCACCAATTTCTTTTGATCCAGACGCGTTTCGTGACGCGGGCCACCCTAATCGGTGTTGGTTTGGCGTTCCTTTTGGTCGGTTTTCTGGGCTCCCGTCTCGCGTTGGCTGACGGCAACCCGGACATTGTCGGTGTTTTGGCTGTGTTGACCGACAACCAAACGGCCGCCGAGCTTGGCCTGTCCGACGACCAACTCGAAAAACTGCGAGGCATGGTCAAACAGCACGAGGCAAAAGCCTTGGAAATTGCTGGCCAGCTTCGGAGTTTGGAACCGGTAGAACGTCGGGTCCGCGCGAAGGAAATCCTTCGAAACCTCGAAATTGGCGCGATGTCCCTCCTGAACGAAACCCAGCGCAACCGAGCCGAGCAACTCCGATTGCAACAGGTCGGGCTGGCAGCAATCCTCGAACCGGAAATCGCCCAGTCGATCGGAGCGACGGAAGAGCAAATCGCGAAAGTGCAAACGCTCGTTGAAGGCCGACGTGCCCTGCTTCGGGAGTTGGGTCCCGAAAAGGGAGAGACCGAATGGCGCCGCCAACTGGCTGAGCTTTTTGATGCCACTCAGACCTCGAAATGGAATGACTTGACGGGCACCGCTGCGGCGAACGGCGGCAAATCGACGGGTGAAACGGCGACGACCGACCCAGTTGCCGAGCCCAACCGCCCTGCGAGCCCCTCGGATCAACGTGCCGCCCCGTCGGATGCTGAGGTGATGGCAGCGATGATGGTGCCTCCTCAAGGTGGCCTGTCCCTGAACTTCAACGCCGTTCCTTGGAGCGATGTGCTCAAGTGGTTGTCGAAGGAAGCGGATCTGAGTCTTCAAACCGATTTCTATCCGCCGGGCACGTTCACTTACCGCGACCGCTATCGGACGTACACGATCCCCCAAGCCATGGACATCATGAACAGTGTCCTTCTCAGCAAGGGATTCAGTTTGATTCGCTACCAGCGGGCGTTGATCTGCGTCGATCTCGGTTCTGGAGAAAACGCAGAGATCACGCGTGGACTCATTCGAGAGATGGTGGAGTTGGTTCCGAGCACGGAACTCGACCAACGAGGAGAGTATGAACTGTGCAAGACGGTATTCACGCTGCAGCGATTGAGCGTGGAGGAAGCAGAAAAGGAAGTCAAGCAGTTGCTCGGTCCGCAAGGTTCGATCTTGCCGTTGACCAACTCGAATCAACTGCTCATTACCGAAACAGGGGGCAAGCTCCGGTTGATCCGCGAGACGCTTCAGTTGTCGGAAATGCCGGAAGCTGGTCGAATGTCGAAGATCCTGGTTCTCGCGCTCAAGCACATAAGTGCGGATGAGTTGCTCGGGATCGCAAGACCATTGCTCGGGCTCAAGGATACGAACAACGTATCCGACGAACTAAGCATCTCGACCGATGCCTTTGGTTCCAAAATCTTCGCGACAGGTTCTCCGG
>JBKDXO010000061.1:0-4494 GCA_046306195.1 Planctomycetota bacterium
GTACAATCTGTCATTGCCGTAAGCCTTTGATCTGGTGGTCCTGAAGTGTCGTAACTCCAATGGATACCAGAACTAAGGCTTTCGCGCTATAGGGACAAGAAAATAAACGCATGAAATATGCGGGCTAGCGCCTCAGGCTCACTTTTGTCGGCGGTGTGAGTATCGTCCGACCTGGATACCTTGACCAAGAGACACGCGAGATGACTGGCTTTCGAATTCGACCGGGTACCCCCCAAGATCAGGCTGCGGCGTACTACGTCTGTCTGAAGACGGGCAATTATGGTGCGGACGGTGAGCCGTTTTATCGCGAGGATCCCGACGCCTTGGGGCGGATCTTTGTGGGCCCCTACCTCGCCTATGAACCGGAATTGAGTTTGATCCTCGAGGACGAGCAAGGGGTATGCGGCTATGCATTCGGCGCTTTCGATTCGAAAGCGTTTTACGAGCGATACGATTCCGAGTGGCGTTCTGGGTTGTGCGAGCGCTTCCCGATGCCCGAGGGAGACTCCACCACGTGGAATCGGTCGCAAATAGTCCATTCGTGGTACCACCAACCCTCGTACTACTGCCCGGAACCGTACCAAGATTATCCGTCGCACATGCACATCGACTTGCTCGAACGGGCTCGCGGCACGGGCAACGGACGACGGATGATGGAGATGGTGATGGCAAAGCTCGCTGCGATGGGATCGCCAGGAGCGCACTTGGGGCTGAGCGTTTTCAACGAGGGGGCGTTTGCCTTCTACACGAAGCTGGGTTTTCATGAACTCGTTCGCACTGGAACGGGGAGCGATGGCTGCATTTACATGGGTAAACAGTGGCACTAACGAAAGATTACTTCTGGGAGAATCCATGACCACATCCTTGGCGCTGCTTGGCGGCACCCCGATCCGTTCTCATCCGTTCCCATCCTGGCCGGTCTTCGACGCCAGCGACGAAGCGCGCGTCCTGGCGACGGTCCGAAGTGGCAAATGGGGAAAACTCGACGGCGAAGAAGTTGCCCAGTTCGAGCAAAATTTCGCGAGGATGCATGGCTGCAAGCACGGGATCGCGGTCGTCAACGGCACGGTCTCGTTGCGGTTGGCCCTGCTGGCGGCGGGTCTACAGGCAGAGGATGAAGTGATCGTGCCCCCGTACACGTTCTATGCGACTGCAGCCGCGGTGATCGAAGCCAACATGATTCCGGTCTTTGCGGATATCGATTTGGATTCGTTCAATCTCTGTCCCGACGCGGTCCGGGCAGCCATCACTCCCCGGACGCGCGCGATTATCCCTGTACATTTCGCGGGTCAACCGGCAGAGATGGATGCGATCAACCAGATCGGCCACGAGCGCGATTTGCTCGTTCTCGAAGACGCGGCTCACGCGCATGGAGCGCAGTGGCGAGACACACCCGCCGGCAGCCTCGGCAAGATTGCTTCGTTCTCGTTCCAATCCAGCAAAAATCTCGCCAGCGGCGAAGGGGGAATCATCACCACGAACGATGATCAACTCGCGGACCAATGCCGCTCGCTCCATAATTGCGGGCGCATTCCGACCGGGGTGTGGTACGAGCACCACACGATCTCTGCCAATTATCGCTTGAGCGAATTGCAGGGAGCTTTGTTGAATTCCCAACTGGAGCGGCTCGACGAACAACCGGACATTCGGGACGCCAACGGCCGTTACCTCGCGGAGAGGTTACGACAGCTACCTGGTGTGTACCCGCAGCGTATCCCCGCCGAATGCACGCGCCACAGTTTTCATCTGTTCATGATGCGGCTCGACGGCCAAGCGTTTGGTGTTTCGCGCGCAGCCGTGATCTCCGCGCTCCATGCCGAGGGGATTCCATGCTCGGCCGGTTACGGATACTCGCTGTACCATCAGCCGCTGTTTCGAAACAAAGCCTTTGGGCCATACCTGCACAACGTGCGCGACCGACTGGATTACAGCCAGGTACGTTGCCCCAACAGTGACTTGATCTGCCGCGAGCAAGCCATCTGGCTTGGGCAATCGATGTTTTTGGGGACTCGCAGCGACATGGATGATATCTATCGCGCGTTTGAAAAGATCCATTCCAACCGACATCCACTGATGGAGTGGTCGAAACATCCACGCTGACTCCCCAGCCAATAAACGCCTAGACAAAAAACCGGGGCCAAAGACCCCGGTTTTCTTTGCGCACGTGGAGATCGCCGCTAGCCGTTACTGGCCTGGCTGGGCAATCGAAACCCTTCCGATGTTCAGGACACCCGCGGAGAGACTGGTGATCTTGATACGATTGCTACCTTTCACCAGATTCGCGACGATGGTGGTCGTACCGGTGCGATTCAAGTCGGCTGCGCCGAAGTTGTTCCAGGCAGTTGCCGTTTTCACTCCGGGAAGCGATGGTGCGACAACCGCATCATTGACCTGCACGGAGAACGAAGGCTTGGTCCCGGACAGAACATACTGAGAAATGGTGATTTCATAGCTTCCTGCCACGGCAGCCGTGACTGGAAACTCGCCTGCCTCGCCAACTTTGTCGAGCTGTGTCACGCCACGCACGACCGAGTTGTAGCCGATCCCGACCAGGCTGGCACCATTTAGGTTCTTGACTAACCAATACGCGGAGGCAGCAAAATTCTTCGCCGGGGAGACGCGGCTGCCGACCGATCCTGGAACGACCACCGGAAGCTGAGCGGTCGCAACTCTGTCGTTACGGTCAAAGGCTCGCACCACCAAAAAGAGATTGCTCCCCTGATCGATGGAACTAGGGAAACCATTCCAAGTGAAGGAGTAAGGAGCCGTCGTCGAGTTGCCTAAATAATTTTCGACCAGACCTGAGTAGGAGTTCGCACCGATGGAATACTCCACCCGAACGACGCTGGAATTGGTGGCAACTCGGATCGTAGCACCCGGGCGAAGCGTCGCGCCCGAGGCCAATCCGCTGATGGATACCGTGGGAGTTTGGGCTTGAAGAACGTCGAGGGGAAGGATCATTCCGATCAAGAGGAAGGCAAACACACGTGGGAAAATCTTGGTCAACATTACGATTCCTGGGCGGTCAGAGGCAAGCAAATTGGAACAACACTTTGCATCGCGTCGGAGACATCGTCTCCGTCACGAGCAGCCGCGAGGATACGAAGAATGAATCCTCTCGTCAATTCGGCACCATGGAAAATCGAGAAGCGTTTGAAGTGCGGGTTACTGGTTTTTCATCAACCGATCCGGAAGCATTGGTGTGGCACCGCGCTGCGTGCAAACATAAGCGGCAACGCGGCTTGCCCGGGCATGAAGTGTCGATAAAGGTTGGTTGTGCAGAAGGCCCGCGATCAATGCTGCGGTGAAGGCATCTCCAGCGCCGACCGTATCGACCGCGTGCACCGATTCGGGAATTTGCTCATCCCATTGGCCATCGAGCCAGACCCACGAGCCCGCGTGCCCGCGTGTCAGCGCGATGCAGCGCAGGGAATGCTGCTCAGCCAGTTGCTGCAGTCCGTCGCGATTCATAGGGAGCGTTTGGCCGAGGGCAGCGGTGACGATCGGCCACTCATCGTTGTTCAACTTGAGAGCGTTGGCTCGTCGGATCGATTCGCGGATCACGCCGTCATCGTAGAAGTTTGCTCTCAGGTTGACATCGAGGATGCGCCATGAGTCACTATGAGCGGAATCGACGAATTGGTGGATCGCATGGCCGCTTGGCGGGGATCGCTGAGCCAGAGTGCCGAAGCAAATCGCATGGGCTTGTTGGGCGAGTTGGATATCTGCGGGGGTACATTGCAGGTGATCCCAAGCAACATCGGGGGCAAATTCGTAGGACGGTTGCCCGGACTGGTCCACGCGCACCTGCACCGTGCCGGTGGGGTGCGTGGGATCGACGGTGACAAAGTCGACGGGGAGGGGTCGAGCGGAGAGCCACGCGAGGGCTTGATTTCCGAGTTTGTCCCGTCCGACGGCGCTTTTGATGATGGCCTTGAGTCCGAGACCGGCAGCGTGGCACGCGAAATTGGCCGGTGCTCCTCCGAAAACTGCAACGTCGTCGAAGATATCCCAGAGGATTTCGCCGAGTCCGACAACGGTGGGTGGCATGGAGTTTCCTTTCCTGGAGAGTCGGATCCAATAAAAAAACCCGGCGTGGTTTGCACCACGCCGGGTCTATTTTGAAATCCGGTTGTTCAGGATTGGTCGTGAGTGACCAATCCGTTTGGACGAGCTTTCTTTCACACGAGTCGATTTGTGCTCACTAATCATGAGGGTCGTGAGACCACTCACGTTCTAAAAATCCTTAGAAAGGAGGTGATCCAGCCGCAGGTTCCCCTACGGCTACCTTGTTACGACTTAGTCCCAATCATCAAGTTGACCTTCGGCGCCTGCGTCCTTACGGTTAGCTCGGCGACTTCGGGCCCCCCCAATTCTCGTGGCTTGACGGGCGGTGTGTACAAGGCTCAGGAACACATTCACCGCGGTATGCTGACCCGCGATTACTAGCGATTCCAGCTTCATGCAGGCGAGTTGCAGCCTGCAATCCGAACT
>JBKDXO010000062.1:0-28744 GCA_046306195.1 Planctomycetota bacterium
GATGGGAGGAGTTCAGGAAGGGATTTTTTATTTGGATTCCTCTCGATTGCAGATCGCTGCGCTCTCCGCGTCTCTGCGTTTCAAAGAAGATCCTGGGGACCGCTAAACGCAGAGGCGCAGAGGAACGCGGAGGGTGCGCGGTCGGGGAGAAAGATTGGAGAGGAGGAGGATGGGATGGGAGGAGTTCAGGAAGGGATTTTTTATTTGGATTCCTCTCGATTGTAGATCGCTGCGCTCTCCGCGTCTCTGCGTTTCAAAGAAGATCCTGGGGACCGCTAAACGCAGAGGGTGCGCGGTCGGGGAGAGAGATTGGAGGGGAGGAAGGGCCGATGTGCTCTAAGCTCCGTACTTGCCCATCCGCCCCGCGTTGGAGAGTGCCAGAGGCATCAAATATTGAGCCTCGAACTGGCCGAGCCCACCGGTGATGCAAGTCGACTCGTTGAACGCTTTGTGCGGATCCGGGCGGCAGCAGTCGGAGACCAACAGCGTCGGTACCGGGTGCCACGAATGGCTCTTCAAATAACTCGGCGTGCTGTGGTCGCCAGTCACAATCATCACCGTCGGGTTGAGCGCGGTGATCCGAGGTAGAACCGAGTCGAGTTCCTCGATGCGAGCCACCTTGCCTTCAAAATTTCCATCCTCGCCGGTGCTGTCTGTGTACTTGAAGTGGATGAAAAAGAAGTCGTAGTCATTCCAGTTCTTTTCGAGCGTATCCATCTGCTCGGCCAACGTCTGCGCCGAACCGAGGATATCCATGCCGACGAGTCGCGCGAGCCCTTTGTACATCGGATACACCGCGATCGCGGCGGCTCGCAGGCCGTAGACCTCGCGGTAGCTGGGGAGGCTCGGCTTGTTGGCGAAACCACGCATGGTATGGAAGTTGGCTTTGGGATGACCGGCGAGTATTTTCTTGGCCTGGGCGAGAAACTCCCTGGCGATCTCTGCAGTCCGCTTACTCGCCTCGTCCTGAGCGATTGGATCCAATGGCGGGACACCGGTCTTTTGCGGGTCGGTGTCCGCAACATTGCCCCCCAATCCCGGTGCGCGAAATACGACAACAAAGCGATGCTCCTTGACCGGCTCGACAAAAATCTCAACGCCCGGAATCTTGACCTGACGGAGCGAGATCGCAAGCGGTGCGCTTTCTTCGCTGCTGATCCGGCCAGCTCGACGATCCGTGATCTTTCCGCTGCTGTCGATCGTACAGAAGTTGCACCGAATCGCGACGTCTCCATCCTGAAGCTCGAAACCGATGCCAGTCGCCTCGAGCGCCCCACGCCCAATTTTGTAGTGGAGCGGATCGTAGCCGAAGAGAGCCAAATGCCCCGGTCCACTTCCGGGTGCGATCCCAGGCTTGACCGGAATGCTAGCCCCTTGAACACCGCGCCACGCCAACGAATCGAGGTTCGGGGTCTGCGCGGTTTCCAATTCTGTCAATCCACCAGGAGTCATCGGCAACCCTCCAAGTCCGTCGGCGACGAGCATGACAATCTTGCTGTCGTTATCCAGTTGCAACTCGCGGGTCAACGCATGAATATCCATGGCCATCCACCATTTCCAGAACAGAGACAAACTTCATTCAAAGCGATTTCGAAGCCAAAAGTGTTGCAGATCCGATGCAAACCTCAAGTCGTAATCCCAAACGCATTACCGTATTGCCGGAAGGCTATCGGGAACCAGAATAGACACCGGTCGTGGATCTCTAGTCAGGCAATCGGCTTTGGGTTACTCTGGCTTGATCACCCGCGCGGATTCCCCAAAACTCAGAACATTGAAACGGATATGGAAATAGTAAGTCTTCCTGGTACCTCGATTCGCACGTCTCTCGTCAGGCATCGATGGGGACTCCTCATTGCTCTCGGCGCGATGGTGGCCTTCGGTTGGGACTCGAGCACTCAGGCAACCGGTCAGGACGCAGCGACCAACCAGCCCGTTTCCGACACGGCAACGCTTGGGATCGCCGCGAAGAAACCGGAGACGGGTCCCTTCGTGCCGTTGCCTGATGGAACCTTCATGGTTCCTTACACCCAACGAGTCGACTCGACTGAAATCGCCTTTGAGATGATCCCGATTCCCGGTGGCGAATTGGTGATCGGCTCACCGGATGACGAGGCGAATCGCTCCGAGGACGAGGGGCCGCAGTTCACCGTGAATGTTCCTCCGTTTTGGATGGGTAAGACGGAAGTCACTTGGGCAGAGTACAAGACCTTCATGAAGTGCTATGACATCTACAAACGATTGTCGCGGCAAGGGGTGCGGAAAGTGACCGACATGAACCAAAGCGATGCTTTGACTGTCCCCACGCCCCTCTACGAGCCGAGCCACACCTACGAGCATGGGGACAACCCTAGGCAGCCCGCCGTGACGATGACCCAGTACGCAGCCAAGCAGTACACGAAGTGGCTCAGCGGAATCACGCTTTTGCAATACCGTCTTCCTTCGGAAGCGGAGTGGGAACATGCCGCGCGTTCGAATTCGAAAACCTCGTATTCGTTCGGCGACGACCCGTCGCAACTCGGTGATTACGCCGCGTTCGCGGACAATTCGCCCGATGGGGCACCCAAGGTAGGCAGCAAGAAACCGAATCCCTTCGGCTTGCACGACATGCATGGCAGTGTCTGGGAGTGGACGATCGACCAATACGCCGCCGAAGGATACGGCGATCGCGCTGGCAAGAAACTCACCCTCGAGGACGCGATCGCGTGGCCGAGCACACCGGACATGCGTTGCGTGCGTGGCGGTGGCTGGCAAGATCCCGCCGAACGCCTTCGGTCTGCGGCCCGAATGGGTTCCGCTGACGAAGACTGGAAAGATTTCGATCCCAACGTGCCCTTGAGCCCGTGGTGGTACACGACCGACCCAGCCCGCATGGTAGGAATGCGCGTCGTGCGATCACTGAGGCAAAAATCTTTGGAGGAACTCGATCGCTATTGGAACGTCGACAACGAAGCCATCCGCGAGGATGTTGAGTTTCGATTGCGCGAGGGACGCGGCGTGTTGGGAATCGCAGTCCCCGAGTTGACCGAGGAATTCAAAAGGAAAAAGTAGCCGAGGCTACACTTCGTACTGCATCTTGCCGTGCTTGCTCGCGCGGCTGATGCGATCCATGCTGTACAAGCCGGCGAGTACGAATTCCACGCACGACGCGCGGATGGCCGGATGTTCCGAAGCGTTGACTTCAAATGCGGTTTGCCAGACCGGCGGCACATGCTTGAGCCGCTCCGCGTACACCTCGCTGGGCAACAAGTCACCGACTTCGATCCGAACCCCTTTACCGAAAATCTCGGCAATCTCGCTCAGCCCAAACTCTCCCACGTATTGCTCGAAGACGACTTTGGTCGCCGAGGCGATGAGTGCGTCGAGAACCTTGCGCTCGGTCATCTGGTGAGAACCCATCAAATCGAGCTCCAACTTCCCCAGCGACGACGAGCCCAGATGCCCCAGGTCGCTCATGCGAGGAACGGCCAAGGGTTCCCCCAACAGGACGGCACGATGCCGAGCCGATGCGACCATAGTCCGGTAATTTGCCAGCGAGAATCTGGCGGAGACCCCTGACGCCTGGTCGACGTACTTGCTGGCACGCGCTTGCGAAGTGATCTCCTCGATGATCTCCATCATGAAGTACGGGATCTGAACAGGGTATTCGCCACCCAGATCGATCCCGGCTTCTTGTTTGAGAATATCGATCCCGAGCGCCCGTTCGCGCGGATAATGCGTCTGGATAATCGAACCGATTCGGTCTTTCAATTGCGGGATGACCTTGCCGCTCCGGTTGTAGGTGCTCGGATTGGCCGAGAACATGATGAAGACGTCGAGATCGAACCGGACCGGATAACCGCGAATCTGGACATCCCGCTCCTCGAGGATATTGAACAACCCGACTTGCACCAGTTCGTCCAATTCCGGCAGCTCATTCATCGCAAAGATCCCGCGATGCATCCTGGGAATCAGGCCGAAGTGGAGGGCCGCCTCGGAGCCCATGCTGACACCTCCCGTCAACTTCGACGGGTCGATCTCTCCGATGATGTCGGCGAATTTTGTTCCGGGGGCTAGCCGCTCGACATACCGCTCGTCCCGATGCCACCAACCGATCGGCACGACCTCGGGAGAATGCTTTTCGAGATACGCTTTGGCGGCGGAGGTGATGGGCTGGTAAGGGTCTTCATGGACGGGGACGTCGGGTATGTCCAAGAAGGGTACATACTCGTCCAAGAACCTCACGATGGTTCGCATCAGACGGCTCTTGGCCTGCCCTTTTTCACCGAGGAACAGCAGATCGTGACCTGCGAGCAACGCGATATTCAACTCCGGAATCACCGTGTCGTCGTAACCGATGATCCCGGGGTAGAGGGGGGCACCGGAGCTGAGTGCGGCCAAAAAATTTCGCCGGATATATTCCTTGACACTTTGGATCTTCCACCCGCTAGCACGGATTTCAGCCAGATTCTTGGGACGCGAGGCGATGCGGTTTGACATGGGCACAAAAAGGTTTTCGTTGGGGGCAAGCGACCTGCAATTGCAGCAGGGAAATCTTAGCAGAGCGGTCAAGGATCCCGCTGGTCGATCGGGCAATCTTCACCTTGATTCCCGTGGATCCTCTGGAAACGCAACCAACCAACCTTATCGAATCTCATCGGATTTTCTATGGCGAAAGGGGAATTGGCTCCACTTGGACGATTCCCGTGTTTCGCGGATAATGACGGAAAACAGGGAGGGAAAAACCGGATCCATGCAAGATATTTTCGAAGGGTTGAACGAGTCGCAGCGGGCGGCGGTGTCGCATGTCGATGGTCCCATGCTGACCCTCGCAGGGCCGGGCAGCGGCAAGACTCGCGTCGTCACGCATCGCATCGCGCACCTGCTGCAACAGGGTGTGTGCCCCTTCTCGATCATCGCCCTGACGTTCACCAACAACGCCGCCCAGGAGATGAAGAAGCGGCTCGAGCGGCTCACCGACGATGCGTCGGTCTGGATGGGGACCTTCCACGGCTACTGCGCACGATTCCTTCGCCACTACGGACGATTGGTCGGCATCAACGAAAACTTCTCGATCTACGATGCCGACGATTCCAAATCCGCGATCGAACAAGCTGTCCTCGACTCCGGTGTCTCTCTGACACACCTCAAGATCGGAGATATCATTCGCGGGATCGGCAAGCTCAAGAATTCGGCGATCACGCCGGACATGATCGAGGAGCCCGGTCGGTCCGCCCTCGATCATGCGATCCACAAAGTCTACGCGGCCTACCAAAAACAGCTTCTTACCAACAACGCCGTCGACTTCGATGATTTGTTGATGCACACCGCGACCATACTGCGCACCAACGAAGACTTGCGCGCGGACTTGGATGCCAAGCATCGGTACATCTTGGTTGATGAGTACCAGGACACCAATCTCGCCCAGTACTTGATCGTTCGCGGCTTGTCCCTCAACTACCCCAACATCAACGTCACCGGCGACCCTGACCAGTAGATATAAGGCTGTCGAGGAGCCGACATCAGCAATATCCTCAACTTCGAGCGGGATTATCCCGGTGTGAAAATTGTGCGGCTCGAGGAAAACTATCGGAGCACGCCCGAGATTCTGTCGGTCGCCGATACCCTCATCGAAAACAATCGGCGACGTAAAGCCAAGCGACTGCTCCCCACACGCGAATCGGGGTCCAAGGTCTCGCTCCGCACTTATCTCGATGCTCGCCAGGAAGCCGAAACGATCGCAGACCAAATCGCCAGCGCGGTCCTCGAGGAACGAGCCCACGCTCGCGACTTTGCAATTCTCTACCGGACCAACAACCAGTCGCGACTGCTCGAACAGGCGCTGCTCAAGCGCAAACTCAATTACCAACTGATCGGCGGGTTCCGCTTCTACCATCGCCAGGAAATACGCGATCTGCTCGCGTATCTGCGGCTGGTGAACAACCCGACCGACGACATCTCCTTCAAAAGGATCATCAACGTTCCGCCGCGCGGTCTCGGCGAGAAAACCCTCGGGCAAGTCACCGAGTTAGCACGCAATCGCGAGATCCCGATGCTGGTCGCGCTCCGGGCCGCCATCGACCGAGGGATGCTGAGCCGCAAGGCGCAGACCGGTGCCAAGCAGTTTCTGGATCTCTACGACAAACTCGTGACTCAATCCAGCGAATCGATCGTGGCTATGCTGCAAACGCTGCTGGAAGAAACCAAATACATTGAGTACCTCGCCGGGAAAAAATCCGAGGCCCCCGACGAAAGCATCGAAGGGAACGTGCAAGAATTGATCTCGGACGCGGCCGAGGTGGACTTGATCAACGAAGAAGGCAGCGCCCTGCAGCAGTTCCTCGAACAAGTCAGCCTTTCGAGCGACACCGATAGCCTTACTAGCGACGATCGCGTCACCTTGATGACGCTCCACTCGGCGAAAGGTCTCGAATTCGCGCATGTCTATATCATCGCCATCGAACAAGATATTTTGCCTCACGCCCGCAGTCGGCATCACAACGATCAACTCGAAGAGGAACGGCGACTGTTCTTCGTCGGTATCACCCGGGCCAAGGAAACATTGCACCTGAGCAACGCTATGACGCGAGGCTTCGGCAACAACCAGATGGCGGCCCCAAGCCCATTTTTGATGGAACTGCCCCGCGCGGAAATGAGTTTGGCCGATGGCTCCGACTCCTACGCAAGCGACGATGGCCTCGACGATTCCTGGGGAGACTCCTGGGGGGACGGTTCCGAAAGCGAGATCCCACAACCGCTCCAACGCAAAAACAAACGGGCTCGAGAGACTTCGTGGAAGAGCTTTCCAAAAATGCATTCCGGTTCCGAGATCATCGCAGCGGCGACCCTCGCAGGAGTGCCCGTCGATGACTTCGAGGCGGGGATGCGAGTGCGGCATCCGGCCTACGGTCAAGGCACCATTCTCTCGACCGAAGGATTCGGCCCGAAACGCATGGTGCGAATCGATTTCGACCAGGGAGATCGCAAATCCTTTCAACTCAGCAAATCACCGCTGGAACTCGCGTAGCAACAATCGGATCACCATGCACAGCATCTTTGAACTCTTCAAAGTCGGTGTCGGCCCTTCCAGTTCCCACACCGTCGGGCCAATGATCGCTGCCCAGCGATTCGCGACAGAGTGTCAAACCGACGCTGATGTGGCGGCAAACTTGGCCCGCGTTCAAATCAAGCTGTACGGTTCGCTGGCTCTGACCGGCGTTGGGCATGCCACCGATACGGCCATTCTCGCTGGACTCTCAGGCTGTTTGCCCGATCGCACCGAACCCGACATGCTCTCCGCCACGGTCGCCACCCTTCGGCAAACGCATGTCTTGAAAATCGCAGGACGAGAGATCCCGTTCGACGAGTCTCGCGATTTGATCTGGCTTCGCAACGAAGTCCTTCCCCAACATCCCAACGGCATGGAATTCACCGCATGGTCCGACTCCGGGACCTTGCTGCGATGCGACAAACTTTTCTCAGTCGGTGGCGGATTCGTTGCGACCGAGGACGAGCTTGCCGCCAAAGAAAGGTCGTCCGAGCCGTCCCAGGCACAAGACACGCGTAGCCTGGTGCCTCATCCATTTTGCACAGGCTCGGAATTGCTCGAAATGGCTCGGCAGCACGGCATGACCATCGATGGGATCGTGCATGCGAACGAACGGGCACGCAGAGACGATCTGGAGATCGCTCGCGGCCTGGACCGTTTGTGGGAAGTCATGCGGGATTGCATCGATCACGGATGCATGACACGCGGGATCCTCCCCGGCGCGCTCCGCATCGCTCGCCGCGCTCCGCAGATCTACCATCGGTTGAGCCAAGGAGCGGACATCCCTCCAAGTCGATGGCTGATCGATCACGCAACCCGTCTCGCGTCGGACCCACTTCAGCATCTGGATTGGATCAGTCTGTTCGCTCTGGCCGTCAACGAACAGAACGCAGCGGGCGGGCGGGTCGTCACGGCCCCGACCAACGGAGCCGCAGGAATTATCCCGGCGGTGCTGGCCTATTACCATTACTTCATGCAAGGCTCCGATCGGGATCGCGCGGCGTTGCATGCAGGAAACGTCGACGGCATCCATCGCTTCCTGAAGACCGCCGGTGCCATCGGTTTGCTCTACAAACTCAATGCCTCGTTGTCGGCAGCAGAAATGGGATGCCAGGGAGAGGTCGGCGTCGCCTGCAGCATGGCCGCTGCAGGACTTGCTGCGTGCATGGGAGGCAGCATCGAACAGATCGAAAACGCCGCCGAGATCGGGATGGAACACAATTTGGGCCTAACCTGTGACCCGATCGCCGGGTTGGTCCAGGTCCCATGCATCGAACGAAACACCATGGGGGCAACCAAGGCAGTGAACGCCGCTCGCCTCGCTGTCCTCTACGGCGATGGCAAGCATTTTGTCTCGCTCGACCGAGTTATCGAAACCATGCGTCAGACCGGTGTCGACATGCAAGCCAAGTACAAAGAAACCTCTCTCGGCGGACTGGCCGTGAACGTGGTGGATTGTTAACGCTGGCTCAGCAGAATAGCAGAATAATCGTGCCGTAAAATGCCAGGCACATTGCAATAAACGATCCCCCGGAATGAATGAGCCGAGGTCCGGCACCTCGAGGCCCACGCGACGATCGATCGCGAACCAAAACTTCGCTACTGTCGAAAAAAGGGCAGATAGTCGCGAGTGCCAAAAACGAATTGCCGGAGGAGAGGACCTGAGCAGAACCCCACAATGCAGCGATCGCATGCAAAGTTTGTACCGAATAACGCCGAAAGCTTCGCGAGTGGATAACTCACGTTGATGTCATCGAGCCTAGCGCCGCCGGCTTGTTCAAAAGCGTCCATAATCGCCTTTCCCTTTGAGAAATCTCAATTCGGCCGTTTCGAGAGTCACCCTAGCGGATCCCGAAGCATAGGCCAACTAGGGCGACTACTTGGCCTGCTTCGATTCCACAACATAGGTCCGCGTGATGTAGTCGGTTTCCGCATACTGGTCGTGACAAGCGATGCAGGATTCAATGCGACCCGCCGCGATCAAGCGAAAATCGGTGCCGTCAACGACACTGTATTTCCAATTTCCATGCTCATCATCGTATCCAGCTGGCATCTTCTGCATGACGGTAAACAGAACGGGGGTCGTGTCATCCGGCTTCCCAAGTTTCGATTTGATCACGATCGAGCCCTCGGGATACATCCCTTTGCCTGACAGGATCGTCTCCTTTGCCGACGCGTTTACGTACACATCGCAGTACACTTTCTTGGGATAGGCCGGCTCGTGGGGATTCAAAGCAAATTCCCCTTGCGGAGCGCAGAGAGTGGCCGTCGTGTCGTGCATCTCAAACGGTCGGTCTGTGATTTTGTGATAGCGACCCAGGTCGCGCAAACGGAATGATTCCTTGTCAGGCCGCGATAACGACGCGGGTGGATCCGCAAACGAGCCAGCGGCCACGCCGAGTACCACCATTCCCAAAACCGATGCGATTCGTTTCATTGCTTGCTCTCCTCTGAGACTAACCATGGCTACCAGCGTCGATGGGTGATTGTTTGGACCTCTTGGCGAGACGGTGGATGGCGAGGCAACCGGTAACGATTCCCAGCAATCCGCCGAGGTAACTGAAATTGTGCATCGTTCCGGCTCGCGCAAAGGCCAAATCATCCACGATTTGACGATTGTAGACGGAAAGTTCACCCACCGAATCGGCGTTCAAGAGGACATAGGAAGCTCCTAGCGCAACCAACCCGACGACCAGAGTGGTCAAAGCGACCACGCCGAATACACCCACCATGCGCCCAATGTAGCCACGCTCCGGAAGGAGGAAACGACCCACCGGTATCAAAACGATTCCGATCACTCCTCCCATCCACCACGCAGCATTCCAGCCAACAATCGCCGCTCCCATGCGAGGCGAAGATCCCTCTGGGATTTGGAACTGGATAAACTTGTATTGGGTGAAGTATTCGGGGGCGACCGAGTAGGAAATCTGGTTGTGCAACGCCCCGTAGCCCCCCGCAAACGAGCAGGCCAGCAAGAACAGGACCGGGATGGCGACCAGTTTCTTCATGTTGTTTCCGGCAAGCCCGCTTCCAACGATCGTCGGCAAAGTTCCCTTTTCCAAGGATATTCATTCAGCAGCGATGGGGCAACAACGCAATCGAACGAATAGGCGCGTTCGGAATGACGAACCTATTCTCCCGATGGGAACAAGTGTTATGCTCCAGGCGCTCCAAAGATTCCTTGAGGCATGTCTGCAGCAAACGCAGTTTCGTGCACTCCTCGACACCGAGGGAGTCGCGAAGGTGTTCAGGCTCGAAGGGGGGGAAACGGATCGTCCACCGCATCCTCAACGTAGCTACCGCTGCCAAGCGGTGGTAAAGCAGAGGTGCACGTACCAGAGGCTCCGCGATGGGCGTGCAGGAGCATTATTAGCCGAGATGCGTCGAAGATCCGCCGGGGCGGACGAGCATCCGGGTCGATTCGCGCAACACTATGCCATGTTTATTCCACTTCAAACCGGACGGCTCGCGCCGAACCGCTATTATTGATCGCGTGAAGCGATTGTCAGTTTCGGGTGGCACTTCCTGAAGGCTATGATAAGAAAGTGTTGAGGAGTGTCCGCATCTTCACAACATTCCAGCCCAAACCATCATAGGCTTTCAGGTAGCTGGCCCTTTCGAAACAACCCAACGTACAAGTCGAAGACAGCATGCCCACAGCATCCTATGCTACCATCTTACTCCTGGAGCGGTGCTAGGGTTTCGACCGCACGAGAGTTATCGATCGAGATCGCTTGGCACCTGGTCTGGGTTCTTGAGTTTTCCAACCGGCATGAACCAATAGTGGATCGCGACGAATACTCCGAAGACAAGCCCGATCGCCACGAGGATGCCGCCGATCCGCAAGCTATTTGAAGCATTCGCTTCCACAGCAAGCCACCAGAGGAACCCCACGACGGCGCCGCCCAATCCAAAGAAAGCTGGGATGGCGATGAACTGATAGCGGAAACGCCGTGATCTCTTTTCACGTCTGTAAAAGAAAGCAGGTTTGAGACGATCGTATTCCCAGAGAGTCAAGAAGAGTGCCGCAAGAAACATGAACGAGGTGATAATCCAGGTCCCTCTAAAACCTACTGAAATCGTCAAGACTGCAATATTCGCGATGATCGGCAGGAAAAGAAATGCGCCGATATGCGAGGCCTGAGGAATCAGTAACAAGATGGCCGCGGTCAGTTGGCACCAACCGATGAAATCATAATAGAAGCCTGTTTTCAGAAGAGCATTAAAAAAGTAGCCGACCGTACTGGATTCCGGTAAACTCGTAAACGGCTGGTGCATGATCTTGACAATGCTAGGCGGTATAAAGCCGACGGCCAGGAGGCATCGAGTGAATGCTGCAAAAAGATGCATCCACCATGGTCGCGTGACTGTGGCGTGGAAACGTTCAAACAAATTAAGCCAACCCATTTTGCACCATTCTCGACCAGGACCATGTCTTGCCTCGCTAGCAAGCGGAAGCTAAATCTACTAGGTTAACATAACCTGATTCCAGGAGGATTCCCGCGACCAAATCAAGTAGAAAATTTACGGCTGAGCAGAAGGCGGCCGTCGTTCGGCGGCACCTCAAAGGCAAAGAACCCATCTCCCCATTCGCCGAAGAATTATCGATCCAACCCACACAAATCCATCAATGGGTCGCCATGGCACTCGATCACGTCGAGCGAGCCTTCGAAAAAACAGCCAAGTCGGAGAAGGCTTCGAAAATGGCCGACGTGCAACCTGCGTTCCATCCGCAATCCGCCTTGCTCAGTCGGGTCTATGACTCCTTGCAGCTAATTGGTCCCACCGCGCAACTCGATCATGAAATCGCGAACAACTTCGGATCGAGTTTCGCGAGCATCTCGCGAATCTTCGCCATCGATTCGAGCGTCGCCTGCTCCCCAACCACCGCCATCTCGTCGGCACGGGTGAATTCCGACAAATCGAACGCCGTCACGTCGGGCGCGATGACAACGTCCGCAGGCTGAACGCCGACGTAGTTCATGTTGTAGCTTTGAATCAGATTCTGTCGCATCATCACTTGAATGCTCTCCAGAAATCGGCTCTTCTGCAGTTTGCCCTTAGCGCGAAGCCCCAGAAAATCCTTTTCCAATTTCGCAGTGACGGTGGAGGCAAGCACGAAATTGCATCCTTTGGAAACGAGGACATCGGCAGGGACGTTATTCAAGAGCCCGCCGTCGACAATCGCGGATCCGGAATCGATGATCGGGATCGACAGTGGAGGCAAGTTGATGCTTTCGAGGATATTTCGGACCGCATCGCCGGTCGACCGGACCAACGGACAACCCTCGACGAGATCGACGGCGATCGTATGCATCGGGATCGCCAATTGCTCCATGCGAGCGCGATCGAGGTACTTGCGCAGCATCGGATCGAATTGGTTCCTGCGATACTTGTACAGCAAGTACCAGTAGCCTCCTCCCGGCAAGCTTTTGAAGAACGTCGACAGTTGGAGATCGTTTTTGAAGCATTGGGTCGCATATTCCGGCGACATTCCCGAGGCGTAGACCGTGCCTGTCATCGCGCCAGCGCTGGTCCCTGCAATCATGTCGACAAATACCCCGTGCTCCTCGAGCGCCTTGAGGACCCCAAGATGCGCCATGCCGCGAGCCGCACCGCCACCGAGCGCTAACCCGATACGCACTCCGCGCAAATACCGTACGACCCGATCGACCCCTTGGCTCAAAAGCCTCCCCTCACCCGGCTTCGGTAGATGCAGCGACACCTTGAAATCACGCAATGCATGGGACCCAAAATCGGGCCCCGCCAAGTCAGGAAGCCACGGGGCGAACTTTGATTCTGGGCCGAGGATCCACACCAAACAAATCTTCTCGGCCCAGCCAGGATCGATTTGAAGCAGCTTGCGAATGGAGCGAACCGCCTGGTCTGCGTTCTCGGGGGTAATGCACCACAAAATCGTGTCGGCGTACGCGAGCAATCGCGATAACTCATTGGGATTCCTTTCGGCGTCCCAATCGAGGAACAAACGCCCCTGGGATCGCCATTGTCGAATCTGGGTTTGCCGTTCCTCCTCAGGGATGAGTTCCCCATCCCGCACCCATACCTGAAACGTCACTGGCAACTGCGGTTTCCATTGCGATGCATCGGAGACGATATGCATCGATTCGTCTAGTTCCAGCAAGCGTCCGAACAATCGCTGGGAAAAACGTCGCGTGTCCGGCGTTTGATGGAGAATGCCGACGAGTTGATGGTTGGGGTAGACCCGATCGGCCAACACCATGCTTCGCACATTCCCCGCAGCCAGTCGAAACATGGCCATTTGGAAGTCTTGAAAGCGCGAGGTCAGTTGCAACAGCGTCTGAATCGGCACGGAGAACAACATCGATCTTTCGGTCGATGCAACCTCCAGTGTCGCATCCTCGCCGAGCGCCAATGCAAACATCCCAACGGCCGATCCTCGCGCGAGCGGGCGGGCCAGGACTTGGTTGCCGAACGCGTCTCGGATCGTTGCATTCAATCGACCTTGAACAACAAAGTAAACGTCTTCCAGATGCACTGCGGGATCGGCGACGATCGAACCGGTAGGCACCTCGACGACGCGGATGTGCTCAACGAGTGCGCGCTGCGTCTCGATCGTCAGCGAAGTCGCCCACGGCAATTTTCTCAGCTCGGTTAGGATGAATTCCTGGTCTGGCATAACTAAATTCCTCGCAAAACGGGATCCGTCCAATATAGAGGACCTGAGGGTTTTGATGTGAGGCTGTTCTGGCACCCAGGGAATGCAGCGGCGGTAGGAACCTGTACTACGAATGATTCGCTGAAGCGCGAGGAACAATTCCGGGACGCGGAAAGAGACGCATTCGGATAGAGAGGCTTCAAGGGCTGGAAATCAGCAGCGTGCGCAGCGCTCCCTCGATTCGTGTTTGGGCTCCCGGCGCGACCCATAACCAGGACTCGAGAAAACCGTCGGCGAACGCCGCGTCGGTTGGCACATATCCGGTCCAGCTCTCACCATACCCCACAGGAATCACCGGCGTGCTACTCATGCCCTGCGCCAAGTGCTGATAACCTACGAATGTCTCGCCCGGAAACAACACCAGCTTCGCAATCCCAAAATCGATGCACGGAATATCGATCGGTTGCCTGTGTACCAGAACGCGATCCAACGATGCTAAGCCCATCGCGGCAAGTATGCGTTTCTCGATCGGCAGAGCTCCATCGCGGAGCTCTCGATCCATCGGCTCACGCTGCAACGAGGCGGCGTTCGTGTACTCAAGCTCCAACGCAACCGACCGAAATCCCCACGAGCTACAAACCTTCTTATGGACACCATCGCGATTCGCGAGCATCGCGGCGTAGATCTTCTGGGTCAGCTCCTCCCGAGCCTTGGGGGTGCCATCATTGTATTTCCCTGCCGTCACATCGCCGCTACAGCCTGATGCATAGATCGTATGAATGGATCGATCGAGCCTCGAGAGTTGCTTTCTCGCGAGCCCGACAAAGTCGGAGGATACTTCGCCCCGACCGTAGAAGCTCATGGGGTGCGTTGCATAGGCGTGGTACTCCAAGACACATCGATCTCCATCCCAGAAAGAAATGGTTCTCATGAGCGGATCGATCAATCCAACGTCGGTATCTCGAAAGAATGCGTCTCGGCCGCTGCTGCTGCCGCGGGCGAAAGAGACTTTGCCTGCAGCGTCCACCACTCGGCGGTTCGATGCGACCTCGCGGACAGCTGTTTCGGCATAACCGACATGGGTCACCGGACGTGCTTCTTCGATTGCCAATCGCAGAGCTTGTTCGGCCCTGAGCAGTACGTCTTCATGGAACTCTCGATCAAACAATTCGCCCGTCAATCCGACCGCGTCGAGCAGATCCTGGGCACCTGCATCGATCACTGGCGCGTCGTGTTGGTGCAGGGAACTGACCAAGACCCGCGGCGGCACGGTCCCAGCCGCACTGGCCAGTCGTGTTCGCCATTGGTCATACGATGCGTTGCGAATCTCGCACCAATCGATCGCAACGACGACGATCGGGAGGTCGCTTCCCAGCAACACGAAGCCGTGCAACTCGAGGTTGTCTGCTACGGAAGTCGATTTCTGGGGCAACACGCCCATGCAGCGATGTCCGATCGGGATCGTTGCATCGATCTGGAAATGCCCAATCTTGGAGGTGGGCTTCGCTTCGAGCGGTGCCGACTGGGCGAAGCCGGTTGATGCCACGAGCAAGCTGACCAGGATCGCAAACTTCCCTGCGAGTCGATGGATGGATGGATCTCTTTGCATCATTGATCGAAGGTTAACGGCCGCCGCGAAAGTTGCCGGCTCCGCCCCCATAAGATGGTCCTGATGGGAATCCGCCTCCGCCGAACGAGGGCCCCCTCGGCCAGCCGCCAACGCCGATCCCGATCCCAGGCCCAGAACGTGGGTAATATCCGTAATACGGCATGCCGTAGTAGGGTCCCCAACCATTGATTGGGTAACCTCCCCAGTAAGGATTTCCCCAGTACGGATTGTACGTATACCCGTAATTGTAACGGTACCTAAATTGATTGTTAGGAATGAAGCCTCGGCCGACGTTCCCGGGAACAAAGTTGTTGCGAGGCACAATGATCCCACGGTTCTGCATTCGCCCGCGCGGTGGATCCGCGGTCGCGGACTCACTAAGCCATCCAAAACTGCTCCCAGCGAGCAACGCGCCGAGTATCCATGATCTTCCAACGTACCCGTACATCTCAGATTCCCCCTGGGTTCGATCAAACAAATCCGGCCATCTCAGTACTTTTAATAATCATAGAGTGGTTTTCCGTAAAGCAAAGACAAAAAAGTCTTGCCGATCCCCTCGATTACAGGCGACGACGGCTGGTTCCGATATCCTTCGTAGTTAGGGGCAACTCATCAACCCCAGTAGCAACCTTCCGCGGAGGCTCAAGGCGACATGCAACCTGACAAGGACCAAATCGAAACGAATCTGCGACTTCATGTCGATCGACTCGCCGGTTTGATCGGTCCGCGATACCTACTGAAGCCGAAGACGATCCAGGCGACGATCGGCTACATCGAGGGCCAGTGGAGTCGAATGGGATACTCGGTGTCACAGGAATGTTATGACGCTCTCGGCAATGAGGCGACGAATTTGATCGTCGAGCAACCTGGCAAACGATGGGCCGACGAAATCATTCTCTTGGGAGCTCACTACGATACGGTCTTTTCCACTCCCGGCGCCGACGACAACGCCTCTGCGGTCGCCGTGCTGCTCGAAGCCAGCCGTCTCTTGCGCGAATATTCGGGTAAACGAACCATCCGATACGTTGCGTTTGCCTGCGAGGAACCGCCTCATTTCAATATGGACTCGATGGGTAGCCAGCACCACGCGCGGCAGGCTCGTCTGCGGGGGGAGAAAATTCGAGGAATGCTGTGCTTGGAAATGGTTGGCTACTACACGACCGACGACCACACGCAGACCGTGCCGCCGCTGATCCCACGATGGATGCATCGCTTCTTTCCTCATCGCGGTGACTTCCTCGCAGCCGTCGGCAACTTGGCATCCTGGAAGCTTTGCTGGAAATTTCGGCGAGGCTTCAAGCGAGGATCGCGGTCGATGCCGCTATTCTCCATTTGCTTGCCGGAAAAGATCCACGAAATCCGCTTGAGCGATAACAGCTCGTTTTGGGACCAAGGCTACCCGGCACTGATGTTGACCGACACCAGTTTCCTTAGAAATCCGAACTACCACCTGGAAACCGACACACCCGATACGCTCGACTATCCTCGCATGACCGAGGTAACCCTAGGCGTCGCAGCCGCCTTGCGTCTCCTGGCGGGTTAAGAGACCCGTGCAAGATTGCCAGGTGGGCTCGCCGCAGTTGGCAGTTGTCTACAATGAGTTCGTCGTCACTGTTCTGGGTTCTCGACACAGCCGACAAAAGTCCATTTTCGTTTCCGTGAGCCTGAGGCGCTAGCCGATTTTTTGCATGTTGAACAAACTCGGCCAGTGCCTGAGGATCACTTTTGTCGGCAGTGTCTGTTAGGAGGTCGTGCTAGTGTCTCGCCAAAAATCAAAGAGATTTGCCATGATGATGTATTCAGGAACAGTAGTCGTGCTCGCTTTGGCGGGTTTTTTCGGATGGAATCTGGTCGCTCGGGGAGGCTATGAATCGGCGGAATACAAGGTCGTGGAGTCCGACGGGAAGTTCGAAGTCCGCGAGTATCCCGATCTGATGCTGGCTGCGACGAAAACCAAACTCGATGCCCAGGGCCGCGATGGCAGCTTCATGAAGCTCTTCCGCTACATCAGCGGGGCCAATGAAAGCAAACAGAAGATCGCGATGACCACCCCGGTGTTCATGGAAAATCAGGACGCGGGTGCCAGCGTCCAAATGGGTTTCGTCATGCCCAAGGGTGTGGCTGATGAAGGGGTCCCGAAACCGACGGGTGAACAAGTTGAGGTTCGAAAGCGATCAGGAGGACGGTTCGCCGTGGTTCGATTCTCTGGACAACTAACATCCAAATCTGCGAAGGAGTTCGAGGCCAAGCTGCGTGCCTGGATGGAATCGAAAGGGTTCGTCGCAGATGAGTCCCCCGACGGAGGTGGAGTGGAAACAGCAGGATACGACCCACCGTTCACGCCTGGTCCGCTGCGACGCAACGAGGTACTGATCCGATTGAAAGCCGCTGAATGAACCATTGCTGCATGAGTTGACTAGCAGAAATGCAATCGAGTTCGTGCGAACGCCTACTGCGAGAATATGGGAGACGAGAGGTAGAATTGCGGACGGAGGGTCTCCCATGAAAACCGCCATCATTCATGTCTCGGTCCATCATCACAATACGCAAGCCGTAGCGGAGGCGATGGGCAAAGCGGTCGATGCGCACTTAATGACTGTCGATGAAGCCCAGAGAGAGAACCTTTCCCAGTACGATCTTGTTGGCTTGGGGTCTGGCGTATTTTTCTCGTCGCATCACCGCGCACTGCTCCGGTTGGTCCGTGAGCACTCGACGCTACCGGCCCGAGCCTTCTTGTTTTCGACGGCGGGACTTCCCTGGCTCGGTTGGGTTTGGCATCGCGCGTTGCGGCAACTTGCGGTGAGCAAGGGGATCGAGATCGTGGGCGAAGCGTGCTATCCCGGGTGGGATACCGTGGGGCCACTCCGATGGATTGGCGGAATCCAACGAGGACATCCCAACGCGCACGACCTCGAGCGCGCCCGACAGTTCGCAGTTCGGATGGTGGACGTCGCACAAACGAAGATTTCTCGAGCCGGATGAGTGAGACTTAGCAGGCACGTGGAGGCGGAGGCGTCCGGGACGACGGTGCGCTCGAACACCATCTGTAGATGGTAGCTACGAGGTTGTCTGACGAAGGTAGGATAGGGGGGTAGGGATGCCACTAGTCATAACACCTAATGGCCGTCACGAGGTGGGCGTAGCACGTACCGAGTAATGATCCCGTGTGGCACGCCCAGCGGTTCTGCGATGAGCGTGGGAGGGACGCTATACCGACCGGCCAATCCGGTGCATGGTTTTGTTCTGAATGTTCTTCGTACTCGTGCTCGTGCTCGTAATCGTAATCGATCGATGGTAGCGATTGTTCCTACCCTTATGGTCAACCCGCTTGTCGAGCAGGGAGGATGCGACTAGATATCGAAAAGTTATCCTGCATACGAGCCGTTCGACTGCGAGCACGAGCACCGTCCGTGGAGGCGGACTGAGCACGAGCACGATGTGTTACGATCGCATCCCAGGCTTGACCCACGTCAAGCAGGCTGCTCAATACAAGCGGAACGGCGCGAGCCGTCCGGTGGGAAGCGGAGTGAATATGGCATGGTATTGCGCGCTTCGACCCGGATGCTTGCGCATCTCGGCTAGAAATACTCCGCCACGCTCTTTGAAGACTCAGGAATGTGACATCCAGGATGGAGATTGAGGGCCGACACGTTCCGAGGATGGCAAGTACAAAGCGTAGATCCTGGGTGGCACGCCCAGAGGCTTTGCGATGGGCGTGGGGGGATGTTATACCGATCGGCCAATCCGATGCATGGTTTTTGTTCTGAATGTTTTTCGTAATCGTACTCGTGCTCGTACTCGTACTTGTACTCGTGCTCCTGCTGGTGCTCGTGCTCGATCGATGGGAGCGATTGTTCCTACCCTTATGGTCAACCCGCTTGGCGAGCGGGGAGGATGCGACTGGATTGCGAAAAGTTATCTTGCATACGAGCCGTTCGACTGCGAGCACGAGCACCGTCCGTGGATGCGGACTGAGCACGAACACGATGTGTTCCGATCGCATCCCAGGCTTGACCCACGTCAAGCAGGCTGCTCAATACAAGCGGAGCGGCGCGAGCCGTCCGGTTTGAAGCGGAGTAGACATAGCAAGATCAATCGGTGCCGGGCACCGCAAGGGGCTCCATACCATGCACCCCACCGGACCTGGGCATTATGGGGTCAACGATCGCGGATTGATGGCGGTGCTCAACCCCGAACGGCTTCGCCGAGTGCTCACGAAATTGCTCGATGAGAACGAGTTCCTCGGTCCCTACGGCATCCGATCGCTCTCCAAGTTCCATGAGCAGCATCCGTATGTCTACCACCTGCAAGGGCAGGAGTATCGCGTCGACTATCTGCCCGCCGAATCCAACACGGGCATGTTCGGTGGCAACTCCAACTGGCGCGGACCGGTTTGGATGCCCGTCAACGCCATGATCCTTCGCGCCCTGCTGAACTATTACTTGTACTACGGCGACAATTTCCAAATCGAGTGCCCTACCGGTTCGGGCAAAATGATGAACCTGTTCGAGGTGAGCAAAGAAATATCGGACCGATTGATTCGAACGTTTCTAAAGGACGAGCACGGTCGGCGTCCCGTGTTTGGCGGAACGGAAAAATTCCAATCCGACCCCCATTGGCGCGACTACTTGCAGTTCTTCGAATACTTCCATGGCGACGTCGGAGCTGGCCTGGGCGCCAGCCACCAGACGGGGTGGACCGGTCTGGTGGCCAAGTTCATCCAGCTCTATGGCGTGCTGGATGCCAAACGCGGTCTCGAGGGAGGCAAAATGAGCGGTTTCCACCAACACGGAGCCCCGCACTGAAATGAAAACGCCTCGCTATCCCTCGCTCTACCAAATCAACACGCGGGTCTGGTTGACGGAGCTGTCGCGCGGGCTGGGACGTCCAGCCACGCTGGACGACATTCCGGACGACGAACTGGACCGCCTCGCCGGGTTGGGCTTGGATTGGATCTGGTTCCTGAGCGTCTGGCAGACCGGACCGGGTGCCCGACAGGTTTCTCGCAATCATTCCGAATGGCGTCGCGAGTTTGCCGAAACGTTGCCCGATTTGCGGGAGGAGGATATAGGCGGTTCGGGGTTTGCAATCACGGACTATACGGTTCATCAGGAACTCGGAGGTGATGCGGCGTTGGCTCGGCTGCGCGAGCGGCTCTGCAAACGCGGTTTGAAACTGATGCTCGATTTCGTCCCGAATCATATGGGCCTCGGTCATAGCTGGGTCGAAGACCATCCCGACTACTTCATCGCGGGTACGGAACAGGATCTCGCCAGCGCGCCGCAAAACTTTACCCGCGTCAAACTCCAAGCGGGGGATCGGATTCTCGCGTATGGCCGCGATCCTTACTTCTCCGGTTGGCCCGATACGTTGCAACTCAACTATGCCAACCCCGAGTTGCAGGCAGCCATGCGCGCGGAATTGCTACGGGTCGCAGGTCAATGCGATGGTGTCCGCTGCGATATGGCCATGCTGGTTTTGCCGGAGGTATTTGAGCGCACATGGGGACAACGAGCACCGTTGTTTTGGCCAGCCACGACCGAGAGCATACGACAACAGCACCCAGACTTTGTCTTCATGGCCGAGGTGTACTGGGATCTGGAGTGGACGCTGCAACAACAAGGCTTCGACTACACCTATGACAAACGATTGTACGACCGGTTGCGGGATGGGCATGTGGAACCGCTGCGCGATCATTTCCGCGCAGGACTCGACTATCAAGACAAATTGGCTCGATTCCTCGAAAACCACGACGAACCGCGCGCGGCGGCAACATTCGGTCCCGAGTTGCATCCCGCTGCGGCGGTCATCACTTTTCTATCACCAGGGCTTCGCTTCTTCCATCAAGGCCAATTCGACGGGCGCAGAAAACGGATCTCGCCCCATCTCGTTCGCGGTCCCGACGAACCGGTGGATGTTTCACTGAAATCGTTTTACGAAAAACTGCTAGCTGTGCTCCGTTCGCCAGTCGTCCGAGATGGGGAGTGGCAATTGCTGTCGTGCACTCCCGGTTGGGAAGGAAACGCAAGCCACGATGGGGTACTCGTTTTTGCATGGCACGGTCCCAAGTCAGAGGCTCTGGTGGTTGCCGTCAACTACACGTCCCACGCGAGTCAATGCCATGTTCAGTTGCCCTACCCGACACTGGCAGGAATGAAATGGCTTTTGCAGGATCAACTGCGCGACGCCAGCTACGCATGGCATGGCGATGATCTCGTCGGCAAAGGTCTTTTCTTGGATATGCCAGCCTGGCAAGCCTGCGTCTACACGTTGACGGCACATCCTTAAACAGCATCGACACAACCAAAGCGACCCCCGTGCGAGTCACTCCAGAATCGCCATGGCCGCTAGCGATTCGACGATAGATCTACTTGGCGAATTGCAGTTCGATCCGCACCGGGGCGTGCGACGGGAAGTCCGAGGAAAGGACCGCGACGTCTCCGGTCACCTGATACGAAAACGGTTTGCCTGTGAACGGATCGTTGGGGATCGGCACCGGTGCCTTGTCCAACGCATCGATCAGCTTGCCGCCATTCTCCGCTCCCTCCATGCGTATGGCTTCGATCGCTTGGATGATAGCGATCCTTTGTCGCGTTCGAGTGACTGCCGTAGAGAACGCCTCGATGTTTGGAAGAAGACCAGACGAGACTCCCGTGAACCAACCGAATTCTTCTCGCTCCCTCTTTGTCTTCATCTGGAGATTCGTCACCTTCAGTCCCTCGACCGCAACGCTGTAGGGAGCATGCAACCACTTGAAATAGTCATCTCGGAACACGTCGTAGTAGTCCCGCATCGCCAGAAACACCAGTTGCTCATTCGGATAGGCGTCCATCGCCGCCGTGGTAAGAATCCCGCGATCGATCAAGTACTTTTTGGCTTGCGGCACGTTTTCATGAATAGATTCGTGTATCGATGCAACCCGCTTTTCTCCCTGGACTTTGGAGACGATGGCAAATTCTTCTCCGTCGTTGAACAGATCGATGTCGGATGTCCGTCTGGCGAATTCCGCGATAAACTCGCTCCAATACTCGGGTGACTTGGGAACGGTATCGATCTCCTTCAGTTTCGGAATCTGGAAATAGATGAACTGACCCTCAAAAGCGATGCACCGATCGGTATCCAATAAGGGGCTCGGCAACTGGGCGAACGCCCAGTAGAGATTGGGGCACTCCGCATGCTCCTGCAGCAACATCGTGTCCTCGATCGCGATGCCTAGCACCGCACAACCTACAAGGTAGCTAACGAGAAAGTCGTCCATGCCGATGTGACGGCTCATGGTCACCTGCTGGCCGATGATTTCGATCGCGTCATCGATGCGGTTCTCGGCGATCGCCAAGCGACAGCGAATACGCTGATTTCTCGCGAGTTCCCGGATAGCCTGCATCTCGGGCAGGAGGTAGCCGATCGGATTGTCCGAGAGTTGGAGATTGCGATGCATCGAAAAATCCCGAAACCGTCTCGCTTCGCGAAGCGAGGTTACTTGAAATGCGTGCAAGTTCAGGTACTCGCGAACTTCCTCTTTGGGATACTCCTCCGGCCGCAATTCCAGGTAGGAGTAGGGTGGGAAGTCCATTGCATTCTTCCCTTCCGCCTTTGCCCTCTCCTCCCCCTTTTTTTTCAGCTCGCTAAGTCGATCGCGGGCGGTGTTTTGTTCGAGAAATCCCATCGCCTTGAGATAGTAGACCGCGGCATTGCCCTCCAACTGGTCCGTGGGGTCCGGCAACAGCCGAATCTTCAGAGACGGCTTCGTCTCTCCCTTGGGATGAATCGTCAGCTTCACCGTCTCCACAGAGACCGTTTCCATTGCTGAATTCTTGGGGGCGTTTTCCTCCGCCGATGCATTGAGAGCCGCCCCCATCCCACATGCGGCACTCAGGACGACGACGGCGATGTTATTCCTCGCTGGGCATGCAGAGCGCATGCGCGAACGAAAATCCAAAGCAGCGAAAACTTGCATGATTTGCTTTCAAGGGGTTATAGGATCAAGAAACGAAACGTCGTGATTCGACTCGTTTCACGTGTCAATAGATTTCGCGCTGCAACTCCTTCAGGAGTCGCACACGATTCTTCTCTGGTTCCGAGGGATCAGTTTCACGATCGCGCGTACCGCGCGGGTTCTCGTTCTCCGACGGAGTTGGTTCATCGAATCGCGGTACTGCAATCGACTCGGCCACCTCGGATTTCGAGCGAGCATGAACCCACCGGGTCGGATGTCCGCGATACGAGCCGACCGACAAGTTGGGTCCGTTGAGGATGGCATTTAGGTCCCAAACCGATCCGAAAACTGCGATGTCTGAATCGTTCGCAACTTGGGTCTTCGCCGATGGAGATGGATTTCTGCCGGCGATCTGCTCCAGTTGCGTGACCTTGATCTTGAGATCGCTCACGATGAACCATTGCATGGCCAGGAAAGTGATCGCTGTACCGGCCGCGACTCCCGACCACCAAGCCACAGCGCGAGGAATGCGTTCGGGAAATGGCACGATTGCTGAAGGTGAGGGCTCGGCGACGGTGGCCGCGCGAATAGCCTCCCAATCGAGTTGCGGCGATCGCGGTCGAAGAGATTTCAACGCAGCGAGCGTCTCGTCATGAAATTCGTCGTCGGCTCCTGGTTGCGAGGTTTCCTTCATGGGAGAGTTCCCTTCTTGCGATGGAAAACGGATGGGTTGTCGGTCGCGGTTGCTGCTTGCTGACGTATCGCATCGAGGGCTTCGTGAAACAATCGGAACACCGTCGCCGTCGGACGATCGACGATCTCCGCGACTTGCTCGAATGTCAGTTCTCCCCAAATCCGCGCCGTCACGATTTGCCGCTGGATATCGGGGAGCCGTTCGATCCACTGAACCACCCTCTCGGCATCGATACGCGCACCCGCATCTGGGGTGAACCAAGCATCGGGTTGCAATACCCGCGACTCGTGCCGGGACCGTCGTCGCTCGGATCTGGCCAGATTCATCGCCTTGTTGCGAACGACACGAAAAAGCCAAGCCTTGGGAGATCTCGGCACGGGGTCTTTCCTTGTCAATTCGATCAACGCCTCTTGGAACGCGTCATCGGGACACGAGCACCACTGGCGAGCGAACAGCACCAGCGATGAACCGAGTTCATCGACAAGCTGTTCAATTTCCGTTTCAGTGATTCGAGTCACGATGGCTCAGCAACCAAGACAGTGGCGACACCGAGATAACACCGGCGGAATCCGCTTATTTCAAATTCCGAAAAACTTTTACTCGCGATCCACTCGACATTTCACGACGGCCAACCATCTCGCAGGATCGCTAACCGCCCCCGAACCGGGCCTCGATGCATTTCATGATGTCCTTCAAGTGAGGTTCGGCGATCGCATAATAGACATGCCGTCCTTGTTTTTCGCTGGTCATGAATCCGCAGCGTTGCATCAGCCTCAGATGCTCCGATGCCATCGGGGTGGGCAAATCGCACGCTTTGGCCAGTTCCCCGACGCTGTAACGTCCCATGAGCAGCATCTGCACCATCCGGAGCCGGTGCGGATGGGCCAGCACCCGCAGGCACTCGGCCGCCTGCGCCAGTGCGTGCAATCCCGTCAATTCCTGCTTCCCCTTGTGCATCGCGGGCACCTTTCCTCGATAGCATCAATATATCGACACCTATCGATCTATTTCTAGATGGCGAGGGAGCGATTTCCGCACAAAATGGACCCTGGTAGCGTATCCAAGGCCATCCGAGCGGTGCTAGTTTCAGGGGCACGGTCGCTTAGAATGAGAAGGTATGACCGAAGATCATGGTTCACAGAGGATCGTTATGACGCATCGGAGAGCGTATTTCCTTTCCGATCTCCATTTGTTTGCCAACCGGAGTTTTGCGGACTCCATGCAGTCAGCGATCCACCAGTCGGCTCGCCAAGCGCATGCATTGATTTTGGGGGGCGACATTTTCGATTTTCGGTGGAGCCGCTGGCAGGATCACGCCAAGACGATTCAAGCAAGTGTCCAGTGGCTCGAGGATTTGCTGCGCGTCAATCCGGACTGCCGCGTCCATTACTTGCTCGGAAACCACGATGCGAGCCAAGCCTTTACGGCGGAATTGGATGGTCTCAGCCAATCTTACGCCAACCTGGAATGGCATCCTCATTTGATGCGATTGGATGACAAGGTGTTTCTCCATGGCGATGTGATCGATGCGAGGATCCCTTTCACCGAGGACTTTCATGAGCGGTTGGATCTGCTCCGCAAACGAAAGGATGAGCGGGCCTTACCGGCCGGAATCCGACACAAGATGTACGATGCCGCGGTGAAGACGCGGGTGCATCGCCTGGTCGCGACCGTCGCCAATCCGAAGAACCGCGTCTTGACCAAGATCTCGGACTACCTGGACTGGGCTGGGCATGGCGCTGGGGCGGGAGTTCGAGACGTCTACTTCGGCCACACGCATTGCCCGCTCGTGGGAGAATTGCATGCGGGGATGCGATTTCACAATCCGGGCGCTTCGATCAAGGGAATGAACTTTCGGATGATTGAGATCCCGCTCGTAGCGGAGCCAACCGGATGATTGAACCACAGTGGATGATCGCGGCGGGCATGATCTTCCATTTCCTAGTGCAAGTATTCCTGGTGCTCCAAGTCATCCTCAGGCCCCATCGAGACCCATCCTCGCGGATCGCGTGGGTCGTTGTGATCGTGACACTTCCTATCTTGGGAATCCTAGGCTATCTCTTTCTCGGGGAAATCAATATTGGACGCCGGCGCATCGCGCGTGTGGATGCGGTCGTGAATCTGCTCCCACCCCCAAGTGCGATCCCTGGGATGCAGGTCAAAGCGATCCAGCCTCAGGTGCCAAAAATGCGAAACGGTCTGTTTCGACTAGCGCGCTCGATAAACGGGTTCGAGCCGATCGGTGGCAATCGCGCTGAGTTGGTCGCTGACTCCAACGAAGCGATCCAAGCGATGGTCCGGGATATCGACGCGGCCCAGCACCATGTCCACGTCAACTTCTACATCTGGCTTCCCGACCAGAACGGGACCATCATGGCTTTGGCGCTTGAACGGGCGGCGCGTCGCGGTGTCGCATGCCGCGCGATGGCGGATGGATTGGGCTCTCGCCTGATGATCGACTCGCCGAACTGGCGGTCCATGCAAGCGGCTGGGGTTCAGACCGCAGTCGCCCTTCCGATCGGCAGCGCCCCTTGGTCTCCGATTTTCACCCGGGTTGATTTACGCAATCACCGCAAGATTGTCGTCGTGGACAATCGAATCACTTATTGCGGTAGCCAGAACTGTGCCGACCCTGAGTTTCGAATCAAACCCCGCTTTGCCCCATGGGTTGATTTGATGATTCGTTTTGAAGGTCCGATCGCACGGCAGAACCAACTTCTGTTCGTCGCCGATTGGATGGCCCATGTGGATGAGGATCTGCGAAACCTCGTCTTGGAACCACTACCGGAATTCGAGCCGGGCTTCACCGCGGTCGCGATCGGGACCGGGCCTACGGTGCGTTACTCGGCCATGCCGGAAATGTTCGAATCGCTGATGTACTCCGCCAACAGCGAACTGATGATCACGACTCCGTACTATGTCCCGGACGAAGCGATGCAAGCCGCACTGTGCGCGAGCGGCCGACGGGGTGTTGAAACCACGCTGATCGTTCCCGCACGAAACGACTCATGGATTGTGAAGGCTGCCAGCCACAGCTACTACGAAAATCTCCTGGAGTCCGGCGTGCGCATTTTTGAGTTCGAAGGAGGGTTGTTACACTCCAAATCGCTCACCGTCGATGGCGAAATTTCACTTATCGGTTCCGCGAATTTGGATCGGCGAAGCTTCGAACTCAATTATGAGAATAATATTTTGCTGCACGATACCACATTGACCGAACGCATCCGAGAACGCCAGTTGTCGTATCGTTGGCAATCGGTCGAGATCACTATCGACTCGGTTCGCGAGTGGCCAATTCGTCAGCGTTTGATCAACAATACCATCGCGATGATGGGACCGGTGCTATGATTGGAGTCCGTCCGCACAACGCCTCGGCGGTCTATCACAATATCCTGCTGCGCGACTTGCGGGATCTTATGCATGCGATGCCCGAGGACCATGTGTTTCGGGATACGGTTCTCGATGCGGTGACTCGCGGCCTGGACTGCGCCGCCGAGGAAACTTTGCAGAGAGGATTTACCGGGACATGGACGGAGAGTTTCGCCCCGCGGCTTGCAATGGATCGGCAAACGGGAAAAATGGCGTGCTGGGCTCAATATGAGTTTGAACGCCAGCGGCAAAGCGGGTGCACCAAACTTCGGGTACCTCCCTTTTCAGTGTATTCGAAGGTGTCCATGCGGGCGAGCATGGGCGTTCTCGATAATTCGCGGGGCTCGCGGCCTCGGTAAGATCTCTCCCGGCCAAATTTCGTAGAATGGTGGTGTTCTCTCGAGTAACCGCCGCGAATCCGAAAGGATGCGCGGCCTAGACAATTGCCACGCATCCAACGCCTTCATGCGCATTCTACATACCGCCGATTGGCACCTGGGCCGAACCCTCTACCACAAAACGCGCTACGAGGAATTCGGCCAGTTTCTCGACTGGTTGCTCGCCGCGGTCCAAGAGCACGCGATCGATGCTCTCCTCGTGGCAGGGGATGTGTTCGACACGACCGCCCCGAGCAACAAGGCGCAAGGGCTCTACTATGGATTTCTGTCCGAGCTTCGCAAGACATGCTGCCGACATGTCGTGATCACGGCAGGCAACCACGACTCGCCAACCTTTCTCGAAGCCCCAAGGAAACTGCTTAAAAGCTTCGATGTTCATGTGATCGGAAACGTCCCCCAACCGATCGAGAAGGAGGTCATTCTGCTTCGAGACGGACATGGCGATCCCGAGTTGATTGTCTGCGCGGTTCCTTACCTCCGCGATCACGAGATCCGGATATCCGAAGCGGGCGAATCGCTCGAGGCCAAGGAAAAGAAACTCCGCGAAGGGATCGAATCCCATTATGCGAAGGTCGCTGCCGCCGCCGTTCAATTGCGGGATTCTCTTCCTGCCCGCATCCCGATTGTCGCCATGGGGCACTTGTTCACCGCAGGAGGAGAGACGGCCGAAGGTGACGGCGTGCGCAGCCTCTACGTCGGCAATCTCGCCCACGTGGAATCGCAAATTTTTCCTCCTTGCTTCGATTATGTCGCGCTCGGGCATCTGCATGTTCCGCAAACCGTCGGGAACTCGGAAACGATCCGATACAGTGGCTCTCCGATCCCGATGGGATTCGGCGAAGCGGGACAGAAAAAATCCGTATGCATCGTCGATTGGAGCGATGAAACCCAAAAGCTCGAATTGCTCAAGGTACCGCTATTTCAGAAACTGGCGCAAATCAAAGGAGACTGGCCGGAGATCGAGGCGCATCTCGACGCCTTGATCCAAACATCCGAGTCGACGTGTTTGGAGGTTGTTTAACAGGGAAGCCAACCGATGCCTGACCTTCGCGAACGAGTTGAGAAGCGACTCGAGGG
>JBKDXO010000063.1:0-122116 GCA_046306195.1 Planctomycetota bacterium
CGAACCAGGAACAACGGGGGGTGATTGGAGGCAGAACGATTGGAAGGTCAAACACAGCAAACAGGGAACCGCACGTTACGTGGCTGGTATGAAACGTGGCTGGTATGAATACTTCAAACACAGCTGGAAAACGACCTTCCCGGACCTCGACAGCTGGGTGCGAATGCGATTGCGCAGCATCTTGCGGCGGAGACGCGGACAAGAGGGACGTGGTTCGCGGATCGCGGACAGCAAGTTGTAGGGGAGCCGCAATCCAATGCGGCTTCCCTACCCCTATTGAGTGTCGGGGTGACAAAGTCCCCCGGCTGCGATTATTTTTTTCCGGCGATCGTTCGCGATCTATTCCTTGAGTTCACCGCAATCCTTGATCACGATCTTTGATTTGGTAGCTCCGCTATTCGAGCCTTGTTTTTCGACCGCCTTCACAACATCCATTCCCTCCAGGACTCGGCCGAAAACCACATGCTTACCATTGAGCCAATCCGTGACGACGGTGGTGATGAAGAACTGCGAACCGTTCGTATTTGGCCCAGCGTTCGCCATGCTCAAGAGGCCTGGTTCATCATGCACAAATTTGAAGTTCTCGTCCTTGAACTTGGGACCATAGATGCTTTCCCCGCCAGTGCCATCGCCCGCCGTGAAGTCGCCCCCTTGGAGCATGAATTTTGGAATCACTCGGTGAAACGCGCTTCCCTTGAATGACAGGAGTTTTCCACTCTTCCCTTTCCCTTTTTCGCCGGTACACAGGCATCGAAAGTTCTCAACGGTCTTGGGGACGTCGTCGCCGAAAAGCCCGATTACGATCCGGCCAGCGTCCTGGTTGTCGATAGTAATATCAAAAAAAACCTTGTGAGTTACCTTGGCATTCTTGGGAGATTCCGCATTCGACAAACTCGAACAGGATACCAACAATAGCAGTAGGCAGGCCATGAATCGCATGGGTGTTTCCATCCTTCAAAATGAGGGTTTCAGGGATCGACAGAACATGTGTCAGACTAGCAAACCGAGCGGATACTGACAATCGTATGCCCTGGATGCAGGGCAAGGAAGCCGGAACTGGGGTGATTGGGGGGATTTGAATCATGGAGCTTGAACTCAAGGGAGCTACCGTTTTGGTGACCGGCGCAGCGAGCGGTATCGGTCGTGCCGCGGCTCGGTTGTTCGCTAGTGAGGGAGCGTCGGTGGTGCTCTGGGATGTCGATCCGACAGTCCACGCTGTCGGGCAAGCGATCGCGGATGAATTTCACGTTGGTGCGCGAGTCGAAATTGTTGACATTGCCTCTGAGTGTGCCGTGCAGGTTGCTGGTGAGGCTGTGGGGCCGTCGGGCGCATCGACCACCGACTCGGTCGATCATGTGATCCACTGCGCCGCGGTCGGCTCCGGGCAATTCGGCTATCCATTCACGCGATTGCAGCCGAGCGATTGGTCACGGGTCCTCCAAGTCAACGTCATGGGGATGGTCCATATCGCGCATCGGTTTGCCCCGGGCATGATGGCTCGCAAGCGGGGATCGTTTGTCTTTGTCGCGTCGGTGGCTGGCCAAATCGGTTCGCAAACCGATCCTCCCTACAGTGCAAGCAAAGCCGCCAACATCAATTTCGCCCAGTGCATGGCCAAGGACCTCGCGCCGCATGGTGTGCGGGTGAACACCGTATGCCCAGGGATGGTTCAAACGCCACTGAATCACTCGGTATGGGAAGCGTGGTGTGGGACGGTGCCGGAGTCAGAGCGTCTCAGTTACCAGCAATGGGCTGAGAACAAGATCCAATCGGTCGTTCCGCTGCAGCGATGGCAGAGTTGCGAAGATATCGCATCGATGATCGTGTTTTTGACCTCCGCGCGCGCCAACCAAATCACGGGCCAAACGATCAACGTCGATGGGGGCCAGGTGATGCATTGGTGAGGCATCCACCGTCTGGCGGTGGTAGATGACACAGCCGACAAAAGTCGATTTTCTTTTCCATGAGCCTGAGGCGCTAGCCGATTTCTGCACGTCGAACGAACTCGGCTAGCGCGTCAGGCTCATTTTTGTCGGCTGTGTCGTAGATACGGGGACGGTTACTTCAGCGGAGGCATCTTGGATGCTTCGGGACAGGTCGCCGCGAGGTTGCTGGGAACCGGGGCATCGACTTCTCGCAATGCCCAATGAATTCCCCCCATCAAGATCGATTGGAACATCGGGTTGGTCCAAACGTCTTCGCGGTGGCCCATCGAAGTGTAGAACACGCGACCTTCGCCCTCGCGTCGCGCCCAGGTAGCTGGGTAAGGCGGTCGCTTGTAATCGTCGTCGGTCATCCCTTCGGTTTCTTGAGCGAGGATGACGTGCATGTCAGGTGCAAAGTTTTTGAGGCTGTACCACTCCTCATTGAGCGAGAATCCTGCGCCAGCCTCTTTCAAGCCCGGGAAATCAGGACTGGTGACTCGCATTTTGGCGACTTGCTGGCGACCGTGGCGAATGAATTCACCCCCCAGCATAGCGATGTAGGGATCGGGTTTCGGCTGAGATTCCGTACGATTGCCCGCGGTATGAAATGTATCCGACGCGCAGTGGCTGCCGATGAATCCTTTGCCGGCCCGGACAGCGGCGAGCAAGTTCTCTTTCCCTTGCGGGCTGATCGGTGGCTGTTTGTCGTTGCCGGACTGCGTCAGGTCTTCGGTAGTGTAGAAGAAGAACGCATCGTAATTCTTGTAGTCGCTGTCGAAGACCGTGCCGTCTTTGGTGCAGGTGATTTCGATCCCATGCTTCTTACCCAAATCGATCAGGATCCGTTCCGCGAACGCCAGTTGGCCATCTTTGCGACGAATCACATCGTGCTCGAATCCTGCGCTCTTGGTGTAGAACAACAGTTTTTTCTTCGGCTTGTCGGCCACATCGCTACGCCCTGCAGCCCACACCAAGCCTTGGATGAACGTCTTGAGGAAGGTGGGATCGGAAAACGTATCGTTGGAATGCCCATACGTGGTTCCGAAGACTCGGGCCTTGCCGTAGCGGTTGGTCCAGAAGACCGGTTGGACTTCTCCGGTCTTCTCACTGACAGTGGTGGCCAGGACCGTGGTGTTGGGCCAAACCTTTTCGACGATGTAGAGTTCGTCCATCGGAGTCTTGTACTCCGCAGGAAACCCCTTCATGATCGGATGGTCTGCCTGGGCGACCTTGACCGGGTACTTGCTCTGATGCTCGTGACGTTTGCTGGTGACTCCTAGGAATTCGCGCCAGTCATCTATTTTGGCCGAGCGGTAGGTGTGCATCGCGCAGTGGATCACTACGGCGTTGACTCCGTTGTAGTGCGGCCCGGTAATCCGACGGATGTAATCCTCGTCGTCGGTATCGGCAAAGCACTCGTTGTGGATCACCACGTCGTAGCCGGCTGCCCAGTCCGCTTTCTCATACAGAGCGATTTGTGCCTTGGTCCCATTCCCGCCTTCGTTGATGACGGTCCATTCGATCGCGACTCCTTGTTCCTTGGCCGCGAGCTGCATCGCTTTGGTTTGAAACTCATAATCGTGGCAGCATCCGCCGGTAACCAGCAGCACGCGGATCGGATTCGCAGCCACCGACTCGGCCGCATGCGAGGAGAAAGCAAGCAACATTGCCACGAAACCGAGAGCGACCAGACAACTTCGGTGCAACCAGTTGTTCAAAGAATGGAGAATCATGCCAGGACCGTCAGGGAAGGGAGGGATGGATGGGTCAGGGACCGTATCAGTATAACCGCTGGTGGGAACGCCGTTCACCAGGGCCTGCAGAGACTTTTCCCTCTGGACGGAAGGACCGATTGTGGTAAACGAGAGCGATTCGTGATATTCTCGAGGATCTCCGGCGAGGGTGTCTGGCCATCGAGGAGAAATCTTTTTGATTGAGATCTGCGACACGTTGAGAGGACTCGCACCATGACCACCGAACCTGTTCACTCCATCAACCCTCCCACGCGACGGAGTTTTCTGGCAGCTGCGGGAGCGGTTGCCGCCGCAGGATCCGCCCAACTGTCGGCCAAAAGCTATGCCCGTGTCCTCGGGGCCAATGATCGCTTGGGGGTGGGACTGATCGGCGGTGGTGTCATTGGAAACGCCCACATGGATGTCATCAACAACCTGAAGGACAAGAACAATCTGCACCCCGTCTGCGTGGCGGACTGCTGGAAAACACGCGCGGAGGAAGGAAAGGCTAAGGTTAAAGCAGATCACGCCGAAACCGATTACCGCAAATTGCTCGAGCACAAGGACATCGATTACGTGGTCGTCGCGACCCCCGAGCACTGGCACTGGACCATGACAATCGATGCCATGGAGGCTGGCAAGGCCGTGTACTGCGAGAAGCCACTCACGCACACGATTCCGGAAGCTCAAGCAGTCGTCAAGCGTCAGAAGGAACTCAAGAGACCGGTGCAAGTCGGCGTGCAAGCCATGTCCGACAACAGCTACATCTCCGCTGGCGAGGCGATCGCCGGCGGGATGATCGGCCAAGTGATCCAAGCCCAGATCGAATACGTGCGCCGTTATCCCGCCAACGCGGGACCGTGGCGCGAGCCGGCGTTGGTGGCTCAGCATCAGACCAAGCCTGCGGATCTCGACTGGAACGCATGGCTCGGCTCGGCCAAGAAGATCGATTGGAACCCGAACCATTACTTCGAGTGGCGATGCTACTCGGCCTACTCAGGTGGCATCTGCACCGACTTGTTCATTCACCGCATCACGCGGATCATGAAGGCTTGCAACCTCCTTTATCCGCGGCGAGTGGTGGGTATGGGGGGCATTTGGCAATGGCCGGACGGACGCGATTTGCCCGACAACGTCGAAATGATTTGCGAATATCCTCGCGGCATGACCGTGTATGTTCTCGGCACCATGAGCAATCGCGTACGCGTCGACCATATCATCCGCGGCGTCGACGGCACGCTGTTCTTCAATGCCCAAGGTTGGATTGCCAAGGACCCGGACGGCAAGGTGCTCGGCGAGCATAAGAAGACGGGTGGCGAGGACCAGAACCTACACCACACCAACCTGCACAACCATCTTCGCAACGGCGAGCCGCTCAACTGCCCGATCGAGTTGGGATTGGCCGGGGTTGTCGCGGTCAACATGGCCAACGAAAGCTGGCGGACCAACCGGATGATGGGTTGGGATCGCAAGAACGAGAAGATGGTGCCAGCCGACTTGCTCAACGAAGGCCACCAGCCCGAACCGATCATCTAGTCCTGTTCCGGCTCCGCATCCACGACGGCATTTCCATGTTCATCGACATGGACATGGATAATGTTCGCGTGACAGCAGACCGGACAATCCTCGACGTAGGTTTGGCTCGTGCCTTCGGTCAGGTCCAGCGGGACGACGATTTGCTCACCGCACGAGTCGCACAGGTAGCTCGCCTCGGCTTGCAAAAGCGCATCGTCATCGCTCGCCGACTTCATCTCCAGCGATGGCTCGTCTTCGAGCGCGGGAAGTTGTTCCCCCGAGGCTGCCAGTTGGCAGGCCCAGAGCATCACGGCGAGAGACTCCGGATCGGCCAAGCGATGGTCGTGTCCGACCTCCATCAAGATCGCTTCGGAGTTGCGAGCTAGCATGTCGGAATCCTCGCACGGAATCACTTCGTCGGCTCGGCTGTGAAGGATGATCGTGCCCGGCGGTACGGTCGTCGCCGTTCCCCATTTCTTCCAGGCGGGACAGAGCAGCACCAGTTTCGCATCGCCGAACGCCAGATTCATGGCGACCGCTCCGCCGCGTGAACTACCAACGACAACCTCGGGATGATGCCGATCGAATTCGGTTTGCGCGGTCCGGAGGGCGAGATCGAAATCATCGTCATCCAGCTTGGGGTTGATGACCTCGCAGCCGTGGTCTTGGAGATAGGTTGGTTTGGTGCCGCCAGGGACACTCTGCCAACCGTGCAGAAAGAGAAGTTTCATGTTTCTCGTCGTCCACCTGTGCCAGGGGTTCGGCTGATGGGGATGGAAATCGTACCCGTTTCCCGCCTGACCAAAGACCTTCCGTTCTGCGAGAAACTCACTTGTTGAGGGGTCGTTCGTAACGGTTCGACTGGGATTCCGAGTTGACTTGCTATTTTTTGAATCCATTGCTGCACCACGCGTGGAGGGGATTCCTCTGGGAGTGGTTCGTCGGGCTGATCGCCGACAACAAAGCTCGGGAGGAACGATCGCCAGGTCAGCAGGTACTGGCCTGGGCTGGCTGGAATTTCAGGAACCAAATCCGACGTTACCTGCAGCACCCAAAGCCAACGAACACGGCGAAGTCCTCCGCTCCTGTTGAATTCATGCATTTGCATGATCCGTGGAACGAGGCGTGTTGCAGCGGCAATGCCCACGAAGCGTTTTCTGGGCCATAAACTCCAGAATCGCATCCAGATTCCATCGTCGGCATCGCGCCATAGGACGACGCGATTGCCCAAGAGACCCAGGAGTAGGTGGAGGCCGATGAGCACGGAGAGAGCGGTTGTCGATTGGAGCCATGCGGGGACGCGCAGTTGCCATTCCGACGCCGGCGCATTCTCTTGTTTCGCGAGGGAGTCGAAGCGTTTCTGGTTGGTGAAAGCGGGTGGTACGGCTGGCCTCCGCGGATTGCCGCCGCCGGAAAAACCGCGTAGCTCTTGGATCGGATCGCCTATTGCCTCGGTTTGTTCCCATTTGGCTTGCCGCCTAGCTTCTTCCCGTTCGCGCCGGGCTTCCCATTGCCAGGGGGTTTCGATGGTGCATGCCCACAACACGGCCGTTGCAAACCCGAGGAATAGAATAGCCAGAAGGCGGCGCGCGTAGAATTCCGCGTTGGGATGCAACACCAGAGCGCCATCGTTGCCTGAATCGGCATGATACAGCAGAAGGTTGATATGGGAACGTTGCAACACGGTTGAATCATCCTTCGGAAAAATCATCCTTCGGAAAATCCTCGCCGCGCGGGGATGGCGCGGTGGGGTGCGGCTGCTACTTCTGTCGGTTGAGCCTCCTAAGCTTAACCATGATCCGTCGTAGAAGTTAGACCCAAGCGGTGCCCACGGAAGATTCTTGGGTAGCTCGTTGACATATGGAATCGGTCACATCTTTACGAGTTGCTTTCCGATGTTCTTCCCATGGAGCATATCGAGAAAAGCTTGGGGTGTGTTTTCGAATCCCTGCACGGTCGTCTCACGGTATTGCAGTTCGCCAGATTTCAGCCACGCTGCGAGCTGCATCACTCCTTCTTTGAATCGGGCGGCATAGTCCAGTACCAGAAAACCTTGAACCTTGGCTCGCGTCTCAATCAATTTCCAGAGGAACCGCGGTCCAAGTTCTACCTCCGACGAATTGTATTGCGAAATCTGTCCACAGATACAGACCCGTGCATGGACGTTGAGGCGGTGAAACACGGCATCGGTCAGCTTGCCACCCACGTTATCAAAATAGACGTCGATACCTTTCGGGCAGAGTTGTTTCAGCGTTGCATAGTAATCTTCCTCGCTTCGATAGTTGAATGCGGCATCGAATCGAAGCTCGTCGCAGAGCAGTTTCACTTTCTTGTCGGTACCCGCAACGCCGACGACCCGACACCCTTTGATTTTCGCGATCTGACCTGCGATGGAACCCACGGCACCAGCCGCACCGGAAACGAGTACTGTCTCGCCTGCCTTGGGTTGCCCGAGATCCAAGAGACAGAAGTAGGCGGTCAAACCGGGCATCCCCAGCACGCCTAAATAGGCTGATAGGGGCGCAAGGTTTGGGTTGACGAGATGGATGTTCGAACCATCGCTCAAAGCATACTCTTGCCAACCGAGCACCCCTTGCGCGTAAGCACCCTCCGGGAACTTGGGATGGTTCGACTTCACGATCTGGCCGACCACGCCGCCGGTCATTACCTCCCCCAGCTTGACCGGTTCTGCGTACGATGCGCGATCGTTCATGCGACCTCGCATGTAGGGATCGACGGAAAGGTAATGAGCTTGAACCAAAACCTCCCCCGGACCAGGAGTGAGGATAGGCGATTCGACAAGTTTGAAATCCGATAGCTTGGGCCATCCATGAGGACGTGCCGCCAGCGTGAATTGGCGATTGGTCGAAGTCATGTGCGTTTCGTCTTTCGCGTAGCGATTTATTATTGTCCAGTGAACCGCGGGGGGCGTTTTTCGAGAAAGTGCGCGACACCTTCTTTGAAATCCTCGCTCAAAAAGCTCTTGATCATCTCTCCGTTTGCACTGTCGATGGCTTCACCCAGACCTTGGAACAACGCCTCGTAGACCTGGCGTTTGATCACACGCTGGGATCGCGGCGATGCTAGGTCGGCGAGTTCTCGCGCGTACTTGCGAACCTCTTCGAGAAAACTGGCATGCGGAAAAACTCGAGTGACCAATCCCATATTGAGTGCCTCGGCGGATTCGATGACGCGAGCGGAGTAGAGCAAGTCGAACGCATTGCTGATCCCGACCAATCGGGGCAATAACCAACTGATTCCGTGTTCAGCGATCAGTCCGCGACGCGCGAAGGCCGTTCCGAATTTGGCCTGGTCCGAAGCGAATCGGATATCGCAGTAGAGTGAAATGACCAATCCTAAGCCAACGGCTGGTCCATTGAGAGCGGCGATGATGGGTTTCGAGATCGCAGGCAAGTACGAATAGGTTTTTCGGAAATCGGAACGGATGGCGGATTGGGATGAAGCGTCCGTCGTTGCCAACTGCTCTTCGTAATCGCGGGCGATTTGCGAGTCTCCGGCGAGTCCGGTCAGAGTTTCCAGGTCCGCCCCTGCGCAGAAACCGCGTCCTGCGCCGGTCAACACGATGACTCGCACGTTCTCGTCGGAATCGGCGTCCCGAAGCGCATGATGAACCTCTCCTTCCATCACCGGTGTCCAGGCATTGAGTCGATCGGGACGATTGAGTGTTAGCGTAAAAATCCGATCAGTTACGTCGACTTGAATCTGTTGGTAAGCCATGTCTGATTTTTCCGTTCGCTGATTTCTTTTGTCACCCATAGAAGCTACCGACCGGGCGTTCGAGAGACAAGTTGGGGGGACGTGGAGAACGTGAAATGATTCGAATCGGAAGGGCCTTCATCGTGGCACGGCAGTCCCTTGTCGTGATTGTCTTTGCAATCCAGGAAGCGATCGTGGTCGGACGCTGGTGTCCGCTCGGCTAACAACGGCCCTCGTTTCGATGGGGCTTGCCCCCATCGGACGCTAATCGCAACCAGCACCCCAGCGCAACGCGATCCCCGTCACGACGCGGGTTTATCCCCGTCGGATGATGATCCGATGGTCGCGCGCCCTATCCGATCGATCATAACCCCGCGTGGGCCAGCCACGCGGTGGCAGCGTCGCGTTGCGCCTCGCGTTCTGGTTGCGATCAAGGCTCCACGCGGGCCAGCCGCGTGGTGACCCGGGGGGCGTTTTGTGTACCAGCCGATTACGAGCGAAGCGAGGGCAACAAAAGCCGAGCAGGGCAAGCTGCCGGGTTGAAGTGCGACAAACGTTGCCATGTGTGTACCGACGGTCAACTGCTCGACAAGTTCCAAGATTTCCTGCTTGAGCTAGGGCAAGGAAAAAACCCCGTGGAAAGCTACGCGTTCCATGGGGTTTTCTAGTGGGCGATATTGGACTCGAACCAACGACCTCAACGATGTCAACGTTGCGCTCTAACCAACTGAGCTAACCGCCCAAACTCTGCGAAACCTCGCAAAAATCCCAGGACCTGGAGATGGGTCGGAGATTCTTGCTGGGCTGGCCAGGAATTGCGATTGTTGATGATCTGTCCCGGATGTCAAGGGCTTGGTTGATGAAGCGGCGATGGGCGTGTATCCTTTCCCAAGGATTATTAAGGGATTTCCGAGACGCAGCGTTCCGCCCCCGAGATCCCCCATGGCACCCATTCCCCCTGGCTCTATGTCCCACTCGAATCAACGCGTTGTCATTACCGGACTGGGTGTCGTCGGCCCCCTAGGGATCGACCTCGAGACCTTTTGGCAGAACTTGATGACGGGCACGTCCGGGATCACGGAATTGGACTGCTTTCCACCCAGTCCGCTCCCCGCCCGCTTCGGAGGGCAAGCCCGCTCGTTCACCGGGGATATCGCTAACTTTGGCCCCCTCGACAAGGGCATGCAGCGCGCGATCAAGAAGAACCAAAAAGTCATGTGCCGCGAAATCGAAATGGGTGTTGCGGCTTGCCAACTGGCTCTCCATCACTCCGGCCTGAGCGATCCGTCCTCGCGCGATCCGGAACGCTTTGGCATCGTCTACGGCAGCGACTATATCCTGACCCGGCCCGAGGAATACGCCGACGGAGTCCGCGCCTGCTTGAATGAACAAGGCGAATTCTGCTATGAGAAATGGCCGATGACCGGTCGGCCCCAAGTCAATCCGCTGTGGTTGCTCAAGTACCTCCCCAACATGCCCGCAAGTCATGTGGCGATCTACAACGATCTTCGGGGACCCAGCAACTCGGTCACGATTCGCGAAGCCAGCAGCGGCGCTTCGATCGCGGAAGCGGTTTCCACCATCCGTCGCGGGGCCGCCGATGTGATGCTGGCGGGAGCGACGGGGTCTCGGTTGGAACCTCTGCGGGCCCTCCACTTCGCGGCGAACGAACGATTGGCTAGTCCGAAAGACAATCCTGCGGAAATGTCTCGACCGTATGATGTCTCGCGCGATGGGGCCATCATCGGCGAAGGGGCCGGGGCTTTGGTGTTGGAATCGCTCGAACGCGCCACGGCGCGAGGAGCCAAGATTTGGGGAGAAGTCGTTGCCTCGGGCAGTTCCTCGGTCGGGGCCGCGCGAGGCTCGCGCGACAATATCCGACTGGCGGTCCGAAACGTGGTCAGCTTGCTCCAGGAGCGCTCCAAGCCCAGCGGCGTTTCGTTTCGCGACGGGGAACTTCATATCCATGGTTGCGGCAAGAGCGAGATTGAGGGGGATGCTTCGGAGGCCAACGGGCTTCGAGATGCCCTCGGGGATGCCGATGTGCCGGTGGCGGCGGCCAAGAGCTATTTCGGCGGGCTGGGGGCCGGCAGCGGCTCGATTGAAATCATCGCGAGCTGCCTGGCACTCGAAAATGACAGGCTTTTTCCTGTCCTGAACACCCGCTCGGTCGACCCCAAGTGCCCGATTCGGCTGGCCCAAGAGTCGGATTCCCCAGGAACGGCTTTTGCCCACCTGGCTTATTCCTCCCAGGGTCAGGCCAGCGGGATCGTGGTTCGTAAACTCGTTTCGGCTTGACAGAATTCCGTACCCGCCGTACCCTACCGGGCCCAAAAACGCGATTCCATTCGTGAGATAGACCGATGGCAGTTCCCAAGCGAAGACATTCCAATGCGCGATCCGGCAAGCGGCGCGCCCACCACCACAAAAAGCCCAAGCAGTTGCAGACTTGCAGCCGCTGCAGCACCTCCGTCCCGACCCACACGGTCTGCCCCAAATGCGGGTACTACATGGGTCGTGTCGTGGTCGATATGGGTGAAGTTCAGGAATAACCACACCAACCCATAGTGACGACTCGTGGCCAAGACCGCACTTCTCTTCCCCGGTCAAGGGGCTCAAAGCGTCGGGATGGGAATTGGCCTTCGTGAGCGAAGCCCTCGAGCGCGCGAATTGTTCGCGATCGCTTCAGATATTCTCGGCTATGATCTTGCCAAGCTCTGCGCCGAAGGGCCGGATAGCGAATTGGCGAAGACGGTCCACAGTCAGCCGGCCTTATTTGTGCACTCGGTAGCAGCCCTGGCGGATTTCTTCCACCAGCGACCGGCGGTCCAAGCCGATATCGCTCTCGTCGCTGGGCTAAGTCTCGGGGAGTACAGCGCGCTGTGCGCGGCGGGTTCTTTGAGCTTTGAACACGGGGTCCGCCTGGTCGCGGCCCGCGGCAGCGCGATGCAGCACGCCGCGTCCGTGGTCCCGAGCGGCATGGCCAGCATTCTCGGATTGGACCGTCCGCAAGTCGACGCCTTGTGCGATGCGTCGCGTCAACCAGGAGAGATCTTGCAAGTCGCGAATTTGCTTTGCCCAGGCAACATCGCGATCTCAGGGCATGCGGCTTCGCTGGATCGCTGCGAACAGAACGCAACCGCGGCGGACGCGAAGTTCATTCGACTCAATGTCGCCGGTGCTTTTCACACCGATATCATGAGCCCAGCAGTGACCAAGTTGACCGAGGCGATCGCGGCATCGCAATTGCGGGACTCCGAGATCCCGCTCGTTTCCAATGTCGATGCGTCACCCCACCAGAAGGCGAACGAGTTCGCGTCGCTGCTGACGCGGCAAATCGTCTCCCCCGTCCAATGGGAGGCCTCGCTGCGTCGTATGATCGCCGACGGGGTCGAACAGTTTTATGAGATCGGGGCCGGTCGTGTCCTGACCGGAACTCTGAAACGGACCGATCGCAAAATCCCCTGCGAAGCTTTTGGCGATTGAGGTTTCCGCCAGCAATCAAACTCTGAAAATATCGAAATCCGGAATCAAGGAACGCACAAGGAATCAACATGGCAACTTCACTCGGTTTATCGGCTCCGTTGCAAGGTCAGATCGCCCTGGTTACGGGTGCATCGCAAGGTCTGGGCCAAGCGGTCGCGATTCGGCTTGGGGAAAATGGAGCCAAAGTCCTCTGCGTCGCCCGCAACGAACAGAAGCTCGCTGAAACGGTCGCAGCGATTGTGGCTGCGGGCGGTGAAGCGGTGGCGTTGGCGTGCGACATGACCGATCGGGCCGCCGTGGAGAAGCTTTTTGAGACCGTGGAGACCGAATACAAACGGCTCGATATCCTCGTCAACAACGCGGGCATCACGCGCGACACATTGTTGCCTCGGATGAACGACGCGCAGTGGGATGAGATCATCGCCGCGAATTTGACGAGCTGCTTCCTATGTTGTCGCGCTGCGACGCGGATCATGATGGGCCAGCGATATGGCCGAATCATCAACATGTCGAGTGTTTCCGGGATCATCGGCAATGCCGGCCAGACCAATTACTCGGCGACCAAAGCGGGCATGATCGGCTTCACCCGATCGATGTCCAAGGAACTTGCCAAACGCAAGATCACGGTCAATGCCGTCGCACCGGGATTTATCGAGAGCGAAATGACCAAAGCCCTCGGGGATGGGGTAATCGATGAAGTCAAGAAGCGGGTTCCCGCCAATCGCTTGGGAACCCCGGATGATGTGGCGGCATGTGTTTTGTTCCTGGCCAGCCCCGCGGCCAGCTATGTGACTGGACAGGTGTTGGTGGTCGATGGTGGCATGACCGGCTAGGTCGAGGTAGACATGGCTGACTCAAACGCAAGCAACTCGGTCTCTTCCAACGGTGTGGTACGTATTGGGAACTATCGATGCGGACCTGGCCAACCGATGACTCTCATCGCTGGCCCATGCGTGATCGAGTCGGTCGATCTGTGCCTTGAGATCGCTCGTTCGGTGGCTCGATCGTGTGCCCAACTCGGGATTCAGTACATCTTTAAAGCTTCCTTCGATAAAGCGAATCGCACCAGTGCCGGGAGTTTTCGAGGCCCTGGGATCGAGGAAGGATTGGGGGTGTTGGCGGAGGTCAAGTCGCAAGTGGGCTGTCCGGTTACGACCGATATCCATTTGCCCGAGCAAGCGGTCGAGGCCGCGAAGGTTTGCGATTTGCTTCAGATTCCGGCTTTCCTGGCCCGGCAGACCGATCTTCTCGTCGCGTGCGCCGCGACAGGAAGGCCGTTGAATGTCAAGAAGGGTCAGTTCATGGCCCCTTCCGACATGAAGTATGTCGTCGACAAGGTGCCGCGCGCGGGTACCGGAGGATTGATGCTGTGCGAACGGGGGACGTTCTTCGGATATGGTCGCCTGGTCAATGACATGACTGGCTTGCCAGCGATGAGAGCGTTGGGGGTGCCGGTTCTGTTCGATGCCACCCATTCGGTCCAGCAACCTGGGGGGATGGGAGGCAGCACCGGGGGGAATCGCGCGATGGTGGAGCCGTTGGCTCGGGCGGCTGCGGCTGTGGGGGTGGATGGTTTCTTTTTTGAGACGCACCCGGACCCCGACCAGAGCCCGAGCGACGGACCCAATATGGTTCCGTTGGCCGATTTTCGCGGGGTTCTCACCCGCGTCGATCAAATTTGGCGAACCGTCCGCGCCTGGGAATCGTAAGGCTTATTGAAAAGGCTCCGAAGGAGAAACGCCGCATCCTGGTTTACCGGGTGCGGCGTTTGTTTTTGAACAGGCGAAGGGTAGTATGCTCGGACCGGTTTGTCTTGGAAAAGGTTGCCGTCGCTCCCAGGTCGAGTGGATCCCAGTCCTCCTCGCCGTGGTGATGGTAACCGTCTGCCTTGGGTGCCGAGATCCCGCCCATCAAGCGATCGAAGCAAATCTCTTGGAATCGGTTCAGGCCAAGGAAAACCGAGATTCGATTCGGGGCGCGTTCCAGTATCTGCCCCAGTTGATCCGCTTGGATCGAACGGCTGCCATGCGCGAGATCAACTACCAGATGAACACCTGGTCGGCGAGCGTGGCTAATCCGCCAGACTGGAAGTCGTCGGAACTCCTCGAATCGATTCCCGCAACTCTTCGTTCGGTCGATTTTGCGAGTCGAATGACCAAGCTCGAGTTTGGGGAGCCGGAATGCGAGTTTCTGTTGCAATGCCAGTTGATGAAGCAGCTATCGGCTTGGGTTCTCGATTTGCCCTACCAAGACGGTCTGTTTGAAGGTTGGTTGGAGGAGGAGCGCAAGCGACTGGGAGCCGACGAGGGAGCGAAGCTTGAGACGACATTAAAGCTGTTTGACTGGACAGTACGCAACGTCGCCATCGATGGAAGACCGGAGGATGCGGAACAATTGTTGGCGAATCCTGATCTTCCTCTTTCGGATGCCTCCCCCATCTATCGTCAACTGCCTTGGCAGACCCTGATGTTTGCTCGCGGGGATGCGTGGCAACGAGGACGGCTTTTCACGCAACTCTGTTTCTCTCGCGGCATCAATTGCATTGCCTTGGCCCTCCCGAGTATCACCGGAGCAAGCGAAAACGGGGTACTGCGATTGTGGTGTATCGGAGTTCCGATCGGCAACGAAGTGTATCTGTTTGAGCCTCATTGGGGACTGCCTGTTCCCAATCCGGATGGCGGTGGGATCGCAACGCTTCGGATGGCCAAGTCCGATCCGAACGTGTTGCGGCGGGCAAAGTTACCGGGCCGATTCAATTACCCAGTAGAGTCCAAGGATCTCGCCAAACTCATCGCGCTCATCGACGCCGAACCGTTCGCGGTGGGCAGGACGATGTACACGCTCGAGAATTCTTTGACAGGCGACAACCGAATGCGTCTGAGCTTGGATGCGGATCAGTTCGAGGCGCAGCTCAAGCAGATCGACTCCGAGTTGGAAGTACGTCTGTGGAATATTCCCTGGCTTGCCCATGCGTACAACCTCGAAGTTCGACGTCGACTCGATGACATGTCTCCATTTTCCATGCAGTACATGGAACAGTTCGGGGTGTTCGTGACCGACTCGCCGATCAGCCGGGCGCGGATTCTGCACTTCGGGGGCAAGTTTCAGAGCACGATCGACGCGGCGGGAGCGTTGAAGACGTACATGGAGTACCGCGTCGACGAAGAGACCTTGCGGGAATTGCAATACGACCGGGAGATCCAGAGGAATCTAGGAATTGTCAAGCGGCCGACCGAGTCCGTGGAAGCGTTCAACGCAAGGATTCAAATGGCACAGAACTTCTATCGGAGATCCAAGTTTGATATCGGGATTTTCTTGGCCATGGCCAATATGGATTTGAACAAACCCGATACCGCCATCGACTGGCTGACCAAACGCCTGCTGGAGATCAAGGGAACCGAACGCTGGCACGCGCACGCACATTACCTGCTCGGCCGGAACCTGGAGCGGCAAAACAAGATCGATCTGGCGATCGAAGAATACAAATTCGAGGCTTCGCCGCAAGCCGCTGGGAACCGGATTCGGATCCGCCGTTTGGAGTCGCTCTCAAATCCATCGGCGGCGACGGAAGTAAACGAGTAGTGCTCCGGCGACCAACGCCATCAACCCCAGAGCGAACAAATAGCCGTACCGCCAATACAGCTCCGGCATGTTCCAGGGAGAGTTGTTGCTGAAGTTCATGCCATAGACGCCAGCGATGAATGAGAGGGGGATGAAGATCGTCGAGATGATCGTCAGGACCTTCATCACCTCGTTCATGTTGTTGCTGACGCTCGACAAGTAGAAATCCCGAAGGTCCGAAGTCAGTTCTCGATAGGTATCTACCGTGTCGATCACTTGGATCACGTGGTCGTAGCAGTCCCGGAGATGGACGCGGGTTTCGGGTGAGATCGTCGGCTTGGGATCGCGGATCAATTCGTTGACCATTTCGCGATGGGGGCGGATAGCGCGGCGGATGGCCAGCAGTTGCCCTCGCAGCTCATGGACTCGCTGCATCTGATGCGGTTCGACGGTTTCGATGATCTCCAACTCAAGCGCATCGACTTGTTCCACGATTTTATCGATCGCAGGGAAATAGCTGTCGATGACTGCGTCGAGGAGGCTGTGCAGCAGGTAGTCGACCCCCGAGTTGACGATATTGGAGCGTTGTTGGCGGATGCGTTGCCGCAAAGGATCCCAGCAGTCTCCAGGCCGCTCCTGGCAGGAGATCAGGATATTGTCTTTGAGAAAGAACGATAGTTGTTCCGTGCTCGTCGAATCCTCGATGTCGATCATGCGAGCGATGATGAAGATCGAGTTTTCGAAATCGTCGACTTTGGCTCGCTGATGCACGTTGACCACATCTTCGAGTGCCAGGGGATGGAGTTCCAGAAGTTCCCCCAGGGCACGCAACGTCGGTTCGCTTCCCAGTCCGATCACATCGATCCAGATTTTGGGGGCTTGGGCCATCAATGTACGGATTTCGCCGACCTCTTTGATTTCGCGTTCGAAGACCGCACCGTCTCCAAACCCGATAACTCGAATGTTGGTCGGGTTGGCGCTCGGATCGACATTGATCTGCCCCGGCGCATCTCCTGGTTTGGAGCGACGCCTCCAGGCGTTCCTTCTCGGTTTTCCGTTTCGTTTTTTTGCCATGGATCTGCCCGAATAGGGACGTCGTGGGAAGTCGCCATGATATTCCATTGAGCCGGATTGTCACCGCGGGGACCGGGCGGCCCTGGTGGAAAAATGGATCGGCGAAATTTTCATCGATTCAAAATTGGAACTTTTTTTGAATGAAAAACATGGTAATTTATTGAGGTTGTGCCGTTTTCAGCGCGACAGGCCTGGGAGAAAAACCAAGACTGCCCGCGGCGGGTCGAATTCCCGTTGTGATGACGCGAGCGCGGCTCTCCTCATCGGGTATTCATTTGTACGACGGAATCCAACATGCAACTCACCATTGAAAATTTAAGCAAAACGTACCCGGGAGGTGTCCGGGCTCTGGATCAGGTCTCCTTGACGATTCCGACGGGGATGTTTGGATTGCTCGGCCCCAATGGCGCTGGCAAATCGACCTTGATGCGGATCTTGGCGACGTTGCAGAACGCCGATTCGGGGTTGGTCAGGCTTGGGGATATCGACGTGCTCAGGGACCGGGTCGGGGTCCGGAAGATTCTCGGATATCTGCCGCAGGAGTTCGGAGTCTATCCGCGGGTCAGCGCTGTCAGGCTCCTGACGCACTTGGCGGCACTCAAGGGTGTGGGTACCAACGGGAGGGATCGCAAACTGGTGGTGGAGTCGCTGCTGGAGCGGGTGAACCTGAGCGATGTTCGGGACAAGGCCGTAAGTACGTATTCGGGTGGGATGAGACAGCGGTTCGGTATTGCTCAAGCGCTCTTGGGGGATCCGCGACTCTTGATTGTGGACGAGCCGACGGCAGGCTTGGATCCAGGGGAGAGGAATCGCTTCTACAACCTCCTGGCGGAAGTGGGGGAGAACATCATCGTGATCCTCTCGACGCACATCGTTCAGGACGTCAAGGAGTTGTGCAAGAACATGGCGATCATTCATCGCGGCAAGCTTCTTTTCGACGGTGCGCCGTCCGACGGTGAGCAGGAGTTGGCGGGTCGGGTGTGGGCCAGGTCGATGACCAAGCAGGAGTTGGTGGAGCGACCGTGGCAGTATCCGATTTTGTCGACCAAGCTCGTGGCCGGCACACCCTATGTTCGAGTCTACAGCGAATCGGATCCTGGGCATGGGTTCAAGCTGTCGGAGCCCGACTTGGAAGACGTCTTCTTTTCCTTCTTGTCGCGAGCTTGAGGTGAATCATGTTTCGGGAATTCTTTCGATTTGAGATGAATTATTGGTTGCGCGGCTGGATGATCTATATCTTCATCGTTGCCGTTGCGTTGCTATTCGGCTTTGCCGCGGGTTCGGATAACATCCAGATCGGCGGACCGACTGGCAGTGCGCACAAGAATGCGCCCTACACGGTTGCGCTTTGGTATGCGACCGCTGGAATACTGACCTGTTTTATGGCGGCCGCGATTTACGATTCGTCCGCATCGCGCGATTTCAGCAACAAGATGTCGGACCTGCTCTTCAGCAAACCGCTGAGCAAGTGGGGATTTCTCCTAGGCCGTTTTGCGGGCGCGACCGTGATCGCAATTCTCCCGGCGTTTGGCATCTCGATCGGCATTTTGATCGCCCATGCCGTGAATGCGGCCGATGCAGAGCGTTGGGGACCAGACCATTTTTGGCATCATTGGCAGCCGTTTCTGTTGTTTGTGATCCCCAACACGCTGCTGTTCGGTTCAATCGTGTTTGCCATCGCTAGTGTCACTCGCAATACCCTGTACTCCTTCCTGGGCGTCTTGCTGATATTCATCTGCTATGCGATCTCCCAGACGGTTGCTGCGGCTCTCGACTACGAAGTCCTTGCCTCGTTGATCGATCCATTTGGCGCGACTCCATTTGCGGTTGCCAGCAAGTACTGGACGGTCCCGGAGCGCAACACGCTTCCGATTCCGCTGACACCGCTTCTGATCGGGAACCGATTGCTGTGCCTAGGCGTTGCAGCGGTTGTTTTCGGGGTTGCTGGCAGCGTGTTTTCGTTCGAAGCCCGCACCCAGCGCCCATCGAAGAAATCGCGAGCTTCTGCAGAGGAATCGGAAACACAGCAACTCCCGGCGCAGGCGAAACCGCTCCCGAGTCGGATCCCGTCTCCGTCCTGGTTGACCCAGTGGTCATCCGCTTTGCGGTCCGATCTGCGGGCGGTTGTTGGTAGCGCCACGTTCATCGTGATCCTTATTTTTTGCTTATTCAACACCGCCGGGAGTCTTTTTCTGAGCGAGTCGTTAGCGTACAGCGGTTCGTCGTTCCCGGTGACTTACAACATGGTCGAACAGATTCTCGGGACTTTCGTCATCCTTCCGGTCGCCCTCGCCACGTACTTTAGCGGAGTTCTCATTTGGCGTGATCGCGACCATCGCATACACGAAATCATCGGCGCAGCGCCCGTTCCCAACAGCGCGTTTGTTTTGTCTCGTCTAGCAACCATGATGATTCTGCTGCTGGTGATTCTTGTGGGAGCAATCGCGGTCGGTTGCTTTTATCAATGGACCCAAGGTTACTATCGGATTCAGTTGGGCGTCTATGTGATGCTGTTGATCGGGCTGTTCGGCATGAACATGCTCTTCTTGACGGTTCAGTGTTGCTTTGCTCAGACCGTTGCTCCGAACAAGTACGCTGGCTACGCATTTGTCATACTTTTTGGAATTTTGAATGTCCAGTTATGGCGCTGGCTGAAATGGGAGTCCTTGCTGCTTCGCTTTGGCGGGATGCCGAGTTACACCTACTCCGACATGTTCGGGATCGCTCCCTACTTACCTGGTCGGCTTTGGTTTTCGGCGTATTGGCTTGCGGTCGCCGTCATCGTTCTCTGGTTATGCACGGTCCTCATGCCACGCGGTGCCGTGTCGGGATGGGTTCCCCGCTTGAAGGAAGCATGGAGTTCTCTACGGGCTCGAGATTGGATACTGCCCGGTGCGGCTGCCGTCGCAGCATCCGCAATCGGCCTGTGGTTGGGATACAACACGATGGTGCTCAACACGCTGCTGGGTTCGGAGGAAACCGAGAAGCGTCAAAAGGATTACGAGGTGAAGTATCAGGGGCTCAAATCGACTGCGCAACCGCGCATTGAGTCGATTCAGTACGCCATCGATATTTATCCTGAGACTCGCAATATGGTGATGCATGGGAGGCAAACCATAACGAACAAGTCGGAAAAGCCGATCGACATGCTCTACCTCAACGTCTCTCCCAATTACGAGACGACCATAGAGATCCCGGGTGCGTCGCTTCAGGAAGACGACGACCGTCTCTTGATGCGCACCTACCGCCTGGAGACCCCGATGCAACAGGCGGAATCCCGGGAGATGAAGTTCACGGTCAAGAGCAAGACGCGCGGGATCGAAAACCAGGTCTCCGACACAACGCTCGTGCAGAACGGCACGTTCTTCAACAATTCCGTAGCGCCGTCGTTCGGGTTTTCGGCAAATCGCTTGCTGACCGATCCGCAGCGCCGCAAGGACAATGGTCTCCCCGAAATCGATCCGATTCCTGAATTGACCCGTGATTGTGGCGACGTCTGTAAAAATCACTACATCTCCGAGGACTCCGACTGGGTCGATATCGAGTCGGTCATCAGTACCTCTGCCGACCAAATCGCCATTGCGCCTGGAACGCTCGTCGATTCGTGGAAGGAGAACGGACGCAACTACTACCGGTACAAGGTCGATCACCCCTCGATGAACTTCTATTCCTTCATCTCAGCTCGGTACGAAGTCAAACGCGATCGGGTCGGAGACGTGGACACCGAAGTCTACTACCACAAGGAGCATCCTTGGAATGTCGACAAGATGTCCAAGGCGATCGGGGATACGCTCGAGTACTGTTCGAAGAACTTCGGTCCGTACAAGCACAAGCAGGCCCGCATCATCGAGTTCCCTCGCGTCGCATCTTTTGCGCAAGCGTTCCCTGGGACGATGCCGTACTCGGAATCGATCGGTTTCATCGCCAACCTGCAAAAGCCGGACGATATCGACATGGTGACGTACGTCGTCGCCCACGAGATGGGGCACCAGTGGTGGGCGCACCAGGTGGTCGGCGCACGTATGCAGGGTGCCACGCTCCTCTCGGAAACGCTCGCCCAGTACACCGCCCTGATGATCATGCGCAAGAATTATGGAGACGACATGATCCACAAGTTCCTGCGGTACGAAATGGATCGCTATCTTCGCGCTCGAGGACTGGAGCGGCGGAAAGAGCGTCCTCTGATGTCGGTCGAGTTCGAGCAAGGCTACATCCATTACCAAAAGGGTGGCATCGCGCTCTATTATCTTGCCGAAATGATCGGCGAGGAACGCGTCAACGCAGCCCTCAAGTCGATCATCGACAACTATGCGTACAAGGGACCTCCCTACCCGAACGCCTACGCGCTGCTCGACCGACTGCGCGAACAAACTCCGCCGCAGTTGCATTACCTCCTCCGGGACCTATTCGAGGAGATCACCCTCTTTGGAAACCGGACGACCAAGGCGACCGCGACCAAGACCGACGATGGCAAGTACCGCGTCAAGATCGCGATCGAGTGCAAGAAGTTCAAGGCAGACGCGATCGGGAACGAGACCGAGGCCGACATGGACGACTTCGTAGAGATCGGGGCGTTTGCCAAAGCAGAGTCTGGAAATCGTTACGGCAAACTGTTGCATCGGCAACGCGTGCAACTGGCTCAGGGAACGCACGAGCTCGAATTCGTCGTCGATCAACTGCCTCACCAGGCTGGGATCGATCCTCGCAACTTGCTGATCGATCGGGTACCGGACGACAACCTGATGAAAGTGACGCTCGAGTAGGGATCAGGTGCGAATGTTCGAATCGCTCGCCGGCGCTTCAGAACGGGATACCAACCACTGGAGCGCCAGCGCCAAACCGAAAACCAAACTGAACCACTGATAGAACGTCCAGCCCAGGGCGAGGTCAGGTTCGGGTCGAAGAAATTCAGTCGCGAATCGATAGATGCAATAGAAGATCAAGTAGAACTGGAGGCGATGGGTGGCCAGCGCGTCGCGTGCGGCCATCCGCCAAAGGACAACCGCCATGAACGCATGGAATCCAACTTCATACAACTGGGTTGGGTGGCGCAATCCATCTCCGAAAAAATTCACGCCCCATGGCATTTGAGTTGGAATTCCAAAACAGCATCCGTTGAAGAAGCACCCCAAGCGTCCGATGGCGAGCGCTACGGCGAGAGGGAGAGCGAAACTGTCGCCGGTCTTGACTTGGATCCCCATGCACCACTTGGTGATCTCGACCGTCGCGTAGGCGCCCGCGATGCCGGTGGTGACCGTCTTGCCATCTGCTAACCAGGCTTGCCCGGAAAACCACCCGTTTGCGTCGAAAGACAGGAACGGAAGTTTCGCGCTCAACATGCCTCCCACGAATGCGGCCATGGCAAGAGCGAATCGCTCTTCCAACGAAAGGGGCGGGTGCGATGTCCGCGTCCGAGGTTGCCATCGCCGAACGAGCACAAAAACAGCCAGCGAGATCGCCATGAAAAAGGTGTAAGCGATTCGATTGAACGTCCAATCGATCTGATTCATCCGAGTCCCCGGCGAAAATGTGCAAACCCACTGAACATATCAGGAGGCAAGGCATCATTCAACTACCAGCGCCGGGCATCGTTTTCCCGAGGCTGGTTCGCTGGCATGTCACTTGGCACTGCATCGAGGATCGAGTATCGTGGAACCGAGGAGGACGATTTCAGATGAAGATGACGATGATGAGAACGATTGGGTTGGTGTTCGTTGGTTTGGCGATGGTTGGATCACATGCTCCTGGGGTGCTCGGCCAGGATGGGGCCTCGAAGTTGCAGGGGCTGAAAACCGCCTTATCGCTCCACGCCTCGTTCGACAAGAGTGTTGATGCCGACATCGCTCTCGGAGACGCCGGATTGTGGAATGCCTCGAATATGGAAAAACGGGAAGGTGCCGAGAAAGGGATCACACCGGGAGGCGAGGTGGTCTGGGATCGAGACCAAGGTCGCTTCGGTGGCAGCCTGCGGTTTAAGGACAGCAAGGGACCGATGGTCTTTTACAAGGCAGCCAAGAATTTCCCTGAACTCCGATCCGGATGGTCCACAACCGTCATGTTCTGGCTCAAGGCCGATCCGGTCGGTGAGCTCAAGGAGGGTTTCTGCGATCCGATCCAAATCACCTCCAAGCAATGGGACGACGCTGCCGTGTTCGTCGAGTTCGAGAAGCGGGCTACGGGTATCCCATTCCGCTTGGGAGTCTACGCCGACAAACCGGTTTGGAACCCGACCAATCGAAAATTCGAAGACATCCCGCCTGCGGAACGCCCCTTGGCTCCGGTAGAAAAGCCTCCGTTCGAGAAAGGGAAATGGACGCACGTCGCGTTCACCCTTTCGCAGTTCAACTCCGGCAAAGCAGATGGCGTCGCCCAGTTGTACTTGGACGGCAAACCCGCCGCGCAGCTGACTCCACGAAATCAGATGTTTACCTGGCAGGTGGAGAGGGCAGCGATCATGCTCGGCTTAGGCTACATCGGCAGCATGGATGATCTTGCGATCTTCGATCGCGCTCTGACGCCGGACGAGATCGCGACCGCGTATCAATTGCCCAAGGGCATCGCGTCGCTGCAAGCCAAGCCCTAACGATGCGCGACCCTGCGATTCGTTGGTATCCTTCGAAGGTCGACGCATGGATTTTCGTACTGTTGCTGCTCCTCCCGCTGGTGGAACTGGGGATAACGATCGGTTCGTTGATCGCGGGAGCCTGGACCGCGGCGGCCATCGGCTTGATCGCGTTTTTGCTCGTAGTGTGTCTCTATGCGGGATGCGTGTTGCCGATGCGGTACGGCCTGGACGATGAGTTCCTGGTCGTCCGCTTTGGTATCTGCCGATCGCGTGTGCGAATCGGAAATATTCTCGAGGTTTATCGCACCAGCAATCCGCTCAGTTCCCCCGCCCTTTCGCTGGATCGATTGTGGATCCAGCATGGGCCTCGGTGGTATCAAGCAGTGATGATTTCGCCTCGTGACCAGGATGGTTTTCTCGCCGATCTGGCTGCGCGAGTTCCTTTGGAGCCATCGGGACGAGGCTGGAAGAAATCCAACTCATCGTGATGCAGGTTTTGCGATCGCGAAAAAACCGCCCGCCCGGAACGCGCGGAGCCACCAAGGAAACCGCAGGGAGCCGCTGCTGGTGATATTCAAAGGCAGGAAGCGTTCGATGCGCAACCCAGCACGCTGCAAATCGCAGCGCAGCTCTCTCGCGCTGTAGATGTGCAGGTACATGCTGGGTAGGCCTCGGTAGGCGTACACGCGATCGCCGTACTCCCAGACCGGGTCCGACATGCTGCGCAAGCGATCGCGAACCATGCGCAGCAGCCCGCCCGGATCGCGAGTCCATATTCCTCGGTTGTGCACATGGACGAGGAATCGTCCTTCAGGCCGCAGTGCTCGTGCGACCTGTTCGAAGACTCGACGGCGATGCGCGCGGCCTTGGACCATGCCGATCGAGCTGTACAAGCAGGTCGCCAGGTGCAGCGAACGATCCCGCAGGAAATCGAGCTGCGCCATGTTGCTGTGCACCAGGACCATCGCGGCGGGTTGTTCCGAGCGCTGTTCCGCATATTTCGAGAAAGCGCAGGAGAGCATCGCGTGACTGAGATCGACTCCGATGGTTCTCCACCCGCGTTCGACGAGCGGCAGCAGCGTTCGACCGGTTCCGCACCCCAGATCCATGGCGATCGGCGCCTCGTCGCCACATTGGGATGCGATCTGGTCTGCGACCTCGCGGACCAGTTGCCGATCCAGTTGAAGAAGGGGATGCCCTTCGTGAAACGCATCGTACTCACTGGCGATGTGGGCTTGCGTGACATAGTCCCAGGCTCCTTTGGAAACGCCTGGGGGAAGTTGCCAACTCGGACGCGAAGGGTCGGAGTTCACGGAGAGTTCCGCGCGATCACGCGGTGAAAGTGGAGCTGCACTTCGCGTTGGCAAACCCGCCGGACCCCTTCCACGAGGCATTCCGGTTCGTTCTGTTGTTGACCGATGCGTATCACCTCGTCGAGTTTCGTTCCTGGCGGGACGCTGAAGGTGGTTTGGTGGATCGTTTGGTTGCCGGCATCGAGTTCGGGCACGATGAAATGGCAGGTGGCACCGAAGGTCAGCATGCGGGCGGCGTACGCGTCGTGATAGGGCCGTAATCCTCGGAAGCTGGGCAACAGTCCATGGTGCAGGTTGACGATGCGTCCCCCGGCGAACTTCCAGCACGTGTCTGGCGGGAGCACTCGCATGTATCGCGCGAGGATCACGTAATCCGCCTCGTAGCGATCGATGACTCGCACCATTGCCGCTTCATCCGCAGAGCCATCCTCATTCCCAATGCATTCGAAAGGGATATCGAATTCGCGAGCGAGTCCTTCGCACTTGCGGCGATTGCTGATCAGGACCACCGGGTTCGCTTGCAGTATTCGCTTGCGAATCGACTCGAGGATCGCGCGGGGCGTGTGTTCGAGGAAGGTGGCGCAAATCGCCAGGTTCGGAGATGATGCCCGCAGTTCGGGGCTCCATACTCGAATCTCCAACCCCTTATGATGACCGACGAGGCTCATGGATTCGACGAGCGCTTCGTATTGGTTTGCCGGCAGATGCAGGCGACACAGCATGGCGAAGACCGCTGCTTCGTCATGATCGTACATTTGGATCTCGGCGATATTCGCGCCGCGACCGGTAACATCGTGAATGATAGGATCGGCGAGCCCGACATTGTCGGGACCGACGGCAGTGATCACAACTTCCATCAGAGCAGGCTGTCCAGGAGAAGTCGCAGCTTTCGCAGTTCATGCCGCATATCGATCCCCTCCATCGGAGTCATATCGATACTCAAGGCTTGTTCGTAGCCGACATTTTGCAGTTGGGTGATCAATTTGCTGTAATCGATTTCCCCTTGTCCGACGCGGACTTGCAGATTGTCTTTTTTGGAGTCTCGCAGGTGAACGTGGTAAACGTATTTCATCAGCTTTTCGGAATTTTTATTTCGCAAATTGCTGCACAAATAATGGCTCGGGTCGAACGTCAGCCCGATGCCGGGGACGTAATCGCAGAGATTCTTGACGGTATCGGGATCCTCGCTCAAGCATCCAATCTGGCTCTGGATACCGACCCGGACGCCGCGAAGATCAGCGATTTCGACCAATCGTTGGAGGTGTTCCACCTCTTGGTTAAACGGCGTGCCGTGCTCTCCGCTGGGAATGGTCAGGGTCACGACTTTGGTGGCTTTTGCCAAGTCGCAAATTTTTTCGAAACGCTCGTAGAACGTTTCTCCCTCGGCGTGAATCTTGACGTTATAACTGCAGATATCCATGCGGTGCGTATCTCGCACCAACCGGAGCGATTCGTCGAAATCTTCGACGATTTGAGCGGGCGTGACCTGATGACCGCGATCATCGAGGACGATTTCCACGGCAGTGAATTCGAGATCGTTTAAGATGTCGATCACTTCGGGAAGCCCGACATCGGGAAAACAACCTGTAGACGCAGCGATGTACACCGGTAATTCACTCCTTCCGTAGGAAACACTCACCAAGTCCGTCATTATCTCCGGCGGAACCAAACTGACAACCATGCCGGAAAGACGGCGAATTCATGGGTTCGGAATCCCCACTTGACGGAAACACCTCCCTTCAATTTGTCCCGGGCATCGGGCCGAATCGAGCGCCGCTGTTCGAACGACTTGGATTGCGACGGGCTTTGGACCTGTTGTTCTTCTTTCCGCGGGGTTATCAGGAAATCGCTCCGTGGAAGTCGGTGATGGAACTCGAGGAAGGGATGCGAGCCACGGTGCTCGGCCATGTGGTCGATCTGGACCGTCGCACCAGTTTTGACGGGAGGAGCATCCTGGGAGTATTGCTGGCGCTCGAAGGGGGTGGCTACTTGCGCTGCGTTTGGTTCAACCAACCGTTTCGCCAGGATCAATATCGCCGGGGTCTGCGCGTGCTGGCGACCGGGATCGTGAAGGCGACGGGCATCGCGTTCGAGATGCGGCATCCCGAAACAATCCTCTTGGCCGATGCCGAAGAGCCGCCGGAGGCGCGCCCGATGCCGATCTACCCGCTGACCGAAGGGCTTCAGCAGCGGCACGTCGCCAAAGCGATCGATGCGGTGATCCATCTAGCCGATGGGGTGGAAGAGGCTCTTCCCGAATCGATCCGCCAGCGAATCATCCCGCAATCCCTCCTCCCGATCGCCCAAGCCTTGCGATCCATTCATCAGCCGGCGACTTTGGACGAGGCGCAGCGCGCCCGGGAGCGATTTATATTCCAGGAACTTTTTGTCCTGCAATTGGCCCTTGCGATGCATCGGCATACCATCCGACACTCCAAACCTGCGCCCGCTATTGTCGCGACCGCGCAGATCCATGCAAGGATTTTGAAGCGATTCCCATTCGAGCTGACTCGCAACCAACTGCAAGTGATCGACGAGATTCGGCGCGACATGGAGCAACCGATCCCGATGAACCGTCTGGTCCAAGGGGATGTCGGATCGGGGAAAACCGCGATCGCCTATTATGCGATGCTCGCTGCGGTCGCCAATCGCTACCAAGCCGCCTTGATGGTTCCCACAGAACTGCTCGCCCGACAGCATTTCGAAAAACTTCGCCAGCAGCTTTCCGACAGCCAGGTCATGATCGAGTTGCTGACCGGATCGTTGACAGGGGCGGCGCGGCGCGAGTTGCTTCAGAGAATCGCACTTGGAACCGTGGACATGGTCATCGGCACACAAGCCTTGATCGGTGAGCAGGTCGATTTCGCGAAACTCGGATTGCTGGTGATTGACGAGCAGCATCGATTCGGGGTGGAACAACGTGCCGCTCTTCGCGACTCCCGCCTCTCTCCGCACTACCTCGTCATGACGGCAACTCCGATTCCGCGCACGCTGGCCATGACCGTCTTTGGAGATCTCGACGTTTCGATTCTGCGAGATCGACCTCCGGGGCAGTCAGTGGTTACGACCTATGTTTCGGATTTGTCGCAGCAGGATCGCTGGTGGCGCTTCGTCATCGACCAAGTCCGATCCGGCCGACAAGCCTTTGTCGTTGCTCCGCGATTGGACCAGGACCGCGAGGATGGAGGCGGGGAGGAATCGCAAGGAGCGATTCAATGGTACGAGACTTTGCGGAATGGTCCGCTGTCGGGTCTTCGCATCGGTTTGGTCCATGGCCGGATGGACGGAGACGAAAAGCAGAAGCAACTGGATTCCTTTGCCTGCGGAGAAACCGAGGTGCTGGTATCGACGACGGTGGTCGAGGTTGGGATCGATGTTCCCAACGCGACGGTCATGACGATCTTGGATGCCGATCGGCTGGGAATGGCCCAACTCCATCAGTTGCGGGGCCGTGTCGGGCGAGGCCGTTTTCCCGGCTATGTCTGTTTGTTTCCGAAGTCCGATTTGCCATCCAGTGATCGCAAGCGACTGGATGACTTCGCTGCCAATCACGATGGATTTGCACTTGCGGAATTGGATCTTCGGACGAGGGGGCCGGGGGAATTGCTCGGGACGCGGCAGTCAGGGCTGCCTCCACTGAAAATTGCGGATTTGGCGCGCGACGAGGTGTGGGTCTTGCAGGCGCGGGATATCGCGGGGGAGGTGATCGTTCGCGATCCCAAACTTTCTCTGCCGGAGCACGCGTTGCTGCGACGGCAGGTGGTTTCCCGGCACGGCCAAGCTCTGTCGATCAGCGACGTGGGCTGATGCGACCTATGGGGCCTTGAACGAAGCGTCGAACAATTGCTGCTGCGCGGCGAGGTTGTCGAGTTCACCCTGCAGTTTCTGCATCTTGTCGGCGGCAACCTCGATCAGTTTCTGCTGGGCGAGTTTCTGGTTATCGAGACCTTGCTTCCGCTCCTGCGACTGGGTCATCTGTTTCTGCAGTTCCGCGATTTGCATCTCCAGGCTTGCGATCGTCGCTTGGATCGCATCCATGTCGGGCTTCATGGCCGCGACGGCCGACTCTGCGGTTTGTTTTTCCGTTTGGCTCTGCGCGACCGCTTGGTCCAGTGCGGTCTTCCTGGTTGCAAAGTCGGTGCGCATCGACTGGAAGCGAGCCAGGTCGGATTCCAGGGTTTGCACCCAAAGTGTAGCCGATGCTACACCTGCGTTTGCCGCATCCGACTTGGCTTGGGCAGCCACCATCGGCTCCATCGCCGCTGCCATTTCCTTGGCCCACGCATCGACCTGCGTAGCTGCGTTGGTCTTGGCGGTGTTCCATTCGGTGATTTTGGCGATCAGGGCGTTGTATTCTTGGCTCTTCGCGGTTTGCACCGCGGCCAATTCTGTCAGTTCTTTTTCGCGCTGCGCTTTATCGGCGACCATGGCGTTGAGTTCGGCGGTGACTTGCGCCAACGCGGCAGCTTTGTCCTGAATCGCTTTGGTGGAATCGGCGATCTGCTGATCCACACTCGCGGGATCGGTGGCGTTCGCCTTTTGGGCCTGCAGGGCTGCCATGGCGTCCTCGAGTTGCTTTTGCTCGGCAGCGACTTGGTTCTGCACCGCTTGTTTTGCCTGGATGGCTTGATCGACGGTTGCCAGTTCCGCCTGCTTGGTTTTCTTGGTGGCTTCGAGCTGATCGATGGCGTTTTTCAGTTCGGTGGAGGTTGCGGTGGCTGATTGGATTTGAGGATCGAGGCTCGCGATAACTTGTTGCTGCTCGGCGATCTGCTTCTGCAACGATTCGATTTTCGCCTTGTGATCGCCGAGTTCCTTGGCGGCGGCCTGGGCCAGCGCCGCGCGTTCCGCGTGCTGTTGTTTGCCGGCTGCGATGGCCATCTCCAATGTGGGCGGGTTGGGCGGCAATCGTTTCTCGTCGGCTGGATTTGCGCGCGTCCAAATGCGTACGTTGCCGGCCCAATCCCCTGCGGCGACATGGGTTCCATCGACCGTGATAGCGACTTCGAGTCCCGCTTCGGCGAGTGCGGGCATCTCGCCAGCAGCGTTGCCACCAGCATCCCAAACTTTGACTTTTTGATCGCGTCCGGTGGAAACCATGGTTCCGTCGTTGCAGATCGCGATGGCCGACGCACCCCCTCCGTGCGCATCCCAGGACTTGACGAGTTTGCTTTCGTTCATGTCCCACATCTTCAGGGTTCCATCGAGCGATGCGGAAACCACAGCTCCCGAGTCAGGCCGCCAGGCCAACGAGCGAATCTCGCTCTTGTGACCTTGAAGGTCCGCGTACAGTCGCCCGGTTGCTGTTTCCCAGATGACCAAGCCGGCCGCTCGATCGGCCGTGGCCAGCAGCAGCCCATCGGGGCTGAACCGGACGCTGTAGATCCAGTCGGTGTGTTTCTTTTGTTCCCACTTCAGCTCACCGGTGAGCGTGTTGTAGACGCGAACCATTTTTTGGGGACCGGCCAGGGCGATCCATTGATTGTCGTCGCTGATGTCCGCCGCTAGGACGATGTCCAACTCATCACCGACCTTGGCGATGCGGTTGCCGGTTGCGATCTCATGCAGGACAGCAATCCCGTTGGCGCTGTGACGACCGCCGCCGATGAGGATCAATCGGCCGTCGCGCGAGAAGGTGATCGATTGCGGTTCTCCTTCGGGGAAGGGGATAATTCCCAGTAGCTGTCCTGTTTGCGAGTGGTAGAGTGCCACCTGCATTTGGCCCCCGACGGCAACCAAAGGAGACCACGGGCTGGCGGCGAGCGCGGAGATTGCGGAGGCTTTCGGCGTGTGCAGGGGTGTCTGCCTCAGGATCGAGGTCGGCATGGGAGGCGGACCTTCGGGGCGACCTGTGGCGGCAACCATGATGGCCGAGGCGTTGGAGGTCGGTTTGCGGATAGCCGAGCCGCTGTTTTCGGGCATGCCTTGCTCGATCCATGTCTTGAGCAGGTCGAGTTTGGCTTGCGAAATACGATCTTGCATGGGAGGCATGACCGGCTGTTCCTTGTGCGCGGTCAAGGCATACAGTCGGGATGAATCCAAATCCCCTGCGACCAACACCTCGCCGCTGCTGCCGCCGGTCATGGCCATTTGAAAGCTCTCGAGCGACAAGCCCCCTTTCTTCGCATTGTTGTTGTGGCAGGAGGTGCAATGCTCACGAAAGATCGGCTTGATATGGTCTTCGAAAGTGATCTTGGCGGGTTCCTCGGCCGAGCCGACCGAGCCGATCGAGCAGATCGTACCGATCGAGAGCCACGCCGCCCCCGAGCAGACAGCGGCACCGATGCGCAGCCATCCCGAGAGAAAGAATCGTGAAATCATGACAGGCTTCATCGCGATGCCAAAACTCAGTGGTTGAAGATGAACTCTCGGCTGTTGAGGACAGCCCAAAAACAGTCGTGCAGTCCGATGTCGGGGTTCCCCGATTCCTGAACGATTTGCATCAGCCGAGCCTTTTCCGCTTCCGTGGGGTAGCGGGACAAGCATTGAAAGTAGATGCGATCGACAACGGCTTCCGGGGGAATCCCTTGTTGTTTCCATTGATTGAGCAGTCCCCCTTGGTTGATCTTGCCACTGACCGCACTGCCGTTGATCAGGTGGAGGGCTTGCGAGAGCGATGGATCGGTCGTGGCTTCTTCGGCGCAGACGGTGGTTCGAGCGCTGCGGCCAAAGGTGGTGAGAAAATAATTGCTCGTGGCGCCGTCGGCGATTTGGACGGCGCGAGCCCCCAACGGGAGACCGCGGAATTTTTCCTTGGTAAGGGTGACTTGGGAAATGCAATCGAGCAGATTCTCTGCGGGGATTCGACGCACCATCGCATGCGAGTAGTTCCGCAGATCTTGCTCGTTACCTGGGACGGGTATGGTGGTCCGTTGGTAAGTCTGCGAGTTGCAGATGTCGCGTACCAACTGCTTGATGTCGTATTTGTATTCAACCATCTTGGCTGCGAGGGCATCGAGCAATTCGGGATTGCTCGCGGGGTTGCTGGCGCGGAAATCATCGACCGGGTCGACGACGCCAACACCGGTGAAGTGGGCCCAGATGCGATTGGCGATGCTCTTGGCGAAATAGGGGTTCTCGTTGCTGGTGATCCAATCGGCGAGCACAGCGCGGCGATCCTTGCCGTTGGTATCGGGGACGGTACCCCCAAGGAATTTCGGTTTGACGACTGCACCGCCGACCGGATGATTGACCTCGCCACCGAACGCGTTAAAGACGAGGATTTGCCGATAGTCCTCGCTCTGCTTGCGTCCGACCTGAGAGAAGAATGCCGCGAACCCGTAGTAATCGTCCATCGTCCATCGATCGAATGGATGGTTGTGGCACTGGGCGCACTGGGTGCGAATTCCCATGAACACTTGCGCAACATTTTCAGAAAGTTTCAATCGGTCTGTCTCGACCTGGTAGAAGTTGGTGGCTGGACTTTGGAAGGTTCCACCCGTAGCTGTGAGCAAGTCGCGGACAACTTTGTCGATCGGGACATTGGATGCGATTTGGTTGATGAGCCAGTTGTAATAGAGGTATGCGGCTTTGTAGCTGACCTCGTTCTTGCTCTTGATCATCAAAAGATCGGCCCACTTCATGGCCCAGATCTCGCTGAATTCCTTTCTCGACAGAAGCGTATCGATGAGCGCGGCCCGTTTGTTGGGATCCGTGCTGGTAAGGAACCCTTGGGTTTCGGCCTCCGTTGGGAGAAGCCCAGTGATATCGACGGTTGCTCGTCGGATAAATTCCGAATCGGTGCATGGTCCGCTCGCGGGGAGACGAAGCTTCTTCAGTTTTGCATCGACCAGTGCATCGATGTAGTTGCCGGAGGTTGGTGGCGATTGGAATTGCAGTCCGCTCGGGAGAGCGAGCACTTGTGTCCCAACGGTGTGGGTGTCGAATCGGGCCATGACGAAGGCTTCGCCTCGCACGCCGCTGGTGATGCGTCCGTCTAACGCAACGGCAGCGGTCCGTTCGTTGTTCGTCGTGAAGCTGGCCAGATCCCAGACATCGCGCTGGGTCCCGTCAGCATAGGTTGCAACGGCTACGAGTCGTTGCTGGTTCCCCTCTCCTTCGAGGACGGCCTGGTTGGGATACAGATCGACCTTGGTGACCACTGGCGGTCGTGCACTATCGGCCGGTGCGCCTGCTTGCAACCAAGCCAGAATGGTTTGGTAGTGCTTGCTCCCGGGTTCGATCTTCTTGCCGCCGGTGTGCTGAACCGAACCGGTAGCTTTGAGAAGAATCAGGCTTTGTTCCGGGACCGCGAGGTTGATGCGTCGAATGCCGATCTCGCGCGTGATGCGTTGGTAATCCCCGAGCGGATCGAAACCGAACAGGCTCAATCGGAACCCGTCCTTGCCTCGGGCCGCACCATGGCAAGAACCGGTATTGCATCCGGATTTGGTCAGGATCGGCATCACATCCCGTTCGAAGCCGACGGTTCGCGGGACGGTCGACTGCGCCAACGTCAGCTTGATCCGGGACTCTATCCCATTCCAGGCGCCGACCAATTCGGTCGCCCCATCGGCAACGGGATAAACGATGAGGTTTTCGATTTTGGCAAGGGCTGGATTCTCGATGCGCCATGCCACTTGATCGGACACATCGACCGTGATTCCATCGGCCCGGGTGGCGACCGCGACCAACTGCTGAGCGTCGCTCTGGGAACTAATTCGAATCTCCGAAGGGTAGATGGCAAACGACGACCATTGGGGGGCGGGATCCTGAGCCCAAGCGGTGAGTTGCATGGCGCAGCTCATGCCTGCCACGAGTAGCCAAGCCAGGGTCTTCGCCGTGCAATTCTGTACGGACATTACTGCTTTCCCTTTTCCTTTCGGAGTTGTTCGAGCCGAGTCAACGGTTTTTCCTTCGGCGCCTCGGGGGGAGGCGGGGGCATCGGAGCAGCGGCCGCGACCGCTGGAGCCGGAGGGGGAGCTACCGGGACATCGATTTGGACTTCGGCATTCCCGTTGACTTGGGTGATGATCCCTTTGTCGCTGGTCACGGTTCCGCGGCAGACGACGGTCTTGTAGTTTCCAGCGCGGGCATCGGCCGGAATGGTCACGGGGAACGCAAGCTGCTTGGCGTCTGCGGCAAGCGCCAACTTGGGAGTCGGCGAGGCGGTTCCGGGAGGCAGACCAAGGATTTCTACCTCGATGGTTCCCTCGACTGGTTTCTTCATTTCGACTCCGACGATGACGTCGACCGGCTTGCCTTGTTCGGCCATCGTCTTGCTGAATTTAAATTCGAAAACCGAGTCGGCGACTTCGAGTTGCACGAACTCGGATGAGATGGTGATCGGTCCGTTGCCGATGTCAGTCGTGGCCAGGACCAGGATCGGCCAGGTTCGGATGGCGGCTCCCCCATTGGCGGTCAAGCTCATCTGGATGGTCGATTGATCTCCGGGGATCGTGACGGGGGAGTAGCCGATTCCCGGTGGCGCGGTCAAGAGTCGCACGTTGATCGGTTTATCGAAGCCGGGATTGCGTTTCGCGTTGATGGTCAAGACGAGCGAGCCATTGCGGACGATGGGGACCTGGGGTTGCACGATTTCGATGTCGAAGGGCGCGGCATCGACGACCGCGACGGCGAGGCGATTATCGAATCGACCCCAGACATCGACATTGTTTTGGCCGCGGACGAGTTGGGTTCGTTGATTCAAATGGCCGACGAGTGTTCGTTCGGGACTGACCGCGAGTGTCGCTCGCAAATCGATCAGTTTGGATTGGTTGGGCGCGTCGGCGTCGGCACGAAAGATCATTTGGATCGTGCCTAGATCGGGTGCGACGAGACCATCGGAGTGGTTGGTTTTTTCGGGAAGGTCGGGCACTTGGATCCGCGCTTCTCCGCCGACGTTCTTTCGCACCATGTTGGTTTCAATCGCCATCCGCGCTCCCTTGGGAACGTTGACCACTTGCGATACATAGCGCTCCAGCTCGTTGACACTCGTCCCGATCTCCGGTTCGATGACCGCGACTTCGACTCGGTAGACGAAGTGCTTGCCGCCTCGTCCGAGGTGATCGGAGACACAGACCGCGTATTTGCCATCCTCAGGAACCTTGAAACTCAGATAGCTATCCGGGGTGCCGTTGTCATCGTTGCCTGCTAGTCCACCACCGCCGACTTTGAAAATTTGCAAGACCGAATCGACTTGCGAGCGGAGCGGGTTGCGGGCGAAGACTTGAAGATCGAGCTGTTGATCTTTTTTGGCCTCGAAGACCCAATAATCGCGATCGTTTTCCGTTTCGAGGACCCCGTTGAATGCCACCGGAACGGGATGAGCCGTCGGGATGGCGTTGTAATCCGAGTTCGGTTCGGATTCGAGAGCGTTGGGCATGGCGGCGACGCGGATGCGGTTGGGAGAGGGAGCGACTTTGTCTCCTTGGACGGACCAAACCTGATGGATCTTGGTCTCCGACTCGGCGGGCATTTCAAACGTTTCGGTCCATTGGTTGCCCAGCAGATCGATGCATGTTGCGGTCAACGGTTGACCCGGAGGTCCGCCAGCGGGAACGATCGCTACCGGTCGGGGGTAATCGCCGACATGCAAACGATAGCGAGCTCGCTCATTTCCCCCGAAGCTGCTCTCGCGCACCTCGATGATGTAGCGTCCTTTGGCGGGAGCGACCATCGAACAAAGGCAATCCTGTTGGAGGAATACCGAGTCATCGTTGGCGGTGATTTCGAACCGATTCGCGTCGTAAACCGCTACGTAGGGATCGAAGAAATCATTCATGTAGGAATGCCGAAGCCCCTCGAGTTCGACGTTCAAACGCTCGCCCGCTTCGAGTTCAACGGCAAAGTAGTCGACGTCTTCATTCAAGACGACTCCTTCGACCGTGCAGTTCTTTTGGATAGCCTGCGCCTGCGCGAACTCGCTGTTGGGTTCGACTTCCGCCACACTTGGCAAAGCGGACACACTGAATAGCCGCATGTTGCTCGTGCCCGAGTCGGTGATGACTCGAAAGCCGTGCAAGTCGGTCTTGGCGTCGGGGGTGGCGGTGATCGTCGCCTTCATGTTGTTGGCGTCGATCTTGGTGATGTTCGAGGCCGAGAGCCCAGGAGAGTAGAAGAGCAATTCGCGTGCGTCTCCCAAACGAGCCCCGGAAATTTGGACCTCGACCGATCCACCGCGCTGCACTCCGATGGCGGAAAGGTTATTGGCTTCCGGCTGGGATGCGATGGCATCACGAAACGAAACGGTTCCAAAAACCGAGAGGATGACGATCGCTACCGCATTGCATCGACACCATCGTCGCAGGCAAACCATGATCCACCCCATTCGAAGTTTATCTTGCATTGACTAGGCCAGGATCGCATCGATCAATCGACCGCCGTCGCAGATTTCGATCGGTCGATCGCCGGGAGCCATCAGTTCTTTGTCGGCAACGATCCCGAGCAAGTGGTACATCGTGGTGGCCAAGTCTTCGGGGGAAACCGGATCGAATTCCGGTTCGGTCGCGGTTGCGTCCGAGGCCCCATGAATCAAGCCTCCCTTCACACCGCCACCGGCCATCATGACCGAGAAGACTTTCGGCCAGTGGTCGCGCCCCGCATCGTTGTTGATCTTCGGGGTTCGTCCGAATTCGCTGCTGACGAGAACGAGCGTCTTGGAAAGCAAGCCTCGGGCTTCGAGGTCTTCGATGAGGGTCGCCAGGGCCTGGTCCAACGGAGGCATGCCGCCTCGCATGCCTGCCGCGATCTGATTGTGCATATCCCAACCACCGTAGGTGACGGTGACGAATCGGGCGCCCGCTTCGACCAAACGACGAGCCATCAACAAACGTTGGCCCGCAGCGTTGCGTCCGTACTTGTCACGCAACGCGTTGTCCTCGGCTTCCAGATTGAAAGCTTCGCGGGCTTGCTGGCTGCTGATCAGCGAGTAGGCCCGTTCGTAGAACGTATCCATGGCGACCAAGTTGTCGGAGCGCTGCTTGGATTCAAAGTACTCGTTGACTGCTTGGAGGGCAGATCGTCGTCGCCCAAATCGCGCCATGTCGACATCGCCAGGGAGATTCAAGTCCTGGACGCGGAAGCCGTTGTTGGCTGGGTCGGCGCCGAGACTGAACGGGCCGTAGCTCGAACTCAAGTATCCCGATCCGGCAAACTCATTGGCTTGGCTCGGAATGGCGATGTAGGGAGGCAAATTGTTGCGAGGGCCATACTCATGGCTCACCACGGACCCAAAGCACGGGTAGAGCAGCGCCGGCGATGGCTTGTAACCCGTGAACATGTTGTGAGTCCCGCGCTCATGGGCCGCCTCGCCGTGAGTGACGGAACGGACTACGGTAATTTTGTCAGCGAGAGATGCGAGTCGTGGGACTGTCTCGCTGAAGACGTCCCCAGTCTTGGTCTTGACCACCCCCATCTGACCTCGGTACTCGAGAGGACTGTAAGGCTTGGGGTCGAAGGTTTCTTGATGGGCGATCCCGCCCGGCAGGAAGACGTGAATGACGCTTTCCGCTTTGGCTTCGATGAAGTCGTAATGCTTTTGGTCACCGAGGGCGCGATTTGAGCGAAGTTGGAAGAAATCTCCAAGGGTCAGCCCCAATCCACCAACCGCTCCGACCGTCAAGAATCCGCGTCGACCTAAGGGGTTTCCGAGACATTTCATGAGAAAGAATTTCCTCGATGCAGGGGTGAAGGAAGGGTGATCTCTACGATGGTAATCGCTCCGGCCAAACCCTGGAACCGAATCCGGACGGAACGTCGCGTCACACCAAGTCGATCTCGATGCAACGGGCATGCCAAACAGATGGAGCCATAGGACCGTGAGGAAAATCGACCCGCGTGGGATGGGTCTTTCGGGGGTGCTTCGGGCATGGTAGGCGGGAGGGGAAGGTGAACGTCCACGACTCACCTTCCGGAGGGACCCTCAGTATAGCAGATGAGGCGGCAGGGGGTACTCATTTTCTCAGGTTTTTCGCATGCGAACCGAGGGGGGAAATGCACCCGTGTTCTCAGTCTGACTCCACCAATGACTTCAATTCGATACGGTGGAAGGAGGTTCCCATCTAGTCGCACTGCTACACTCCCTTCGCTTTCGCAGACCCGAATTGGAAAAGGCTGGAGTTGCGTGTTTCAAAGCAAACTCCTCGAGGATGACCATGGGACATTGGGACAACATCGGATTGCCCGAACATTTCGAGGGGGTTGTACGTTTATTCCCGTTGCCGAACCTGGTACTTTTCCCAAATGTAATCCAAGCTCTTCACATTTTTGAGCCGCGTTATTGCGAACTTCTTTCCGAGGCACTGGAATCCGACCGCCTGATTGCCATGGCCGTGCTCGAATCGGGATGGGAGAAAACTTATCAGGGGCAACCTCGGATTGCGAGCGTTGTCTGCATTGGACGGATCGTCTCCCACGCACCGACTGGCGATGGTCGGCACAACTTGTTTTTGGCGGGAATCCAGCGAGCGCGGATCGTCGAAGAATTAGAGGTCGACACATCGTTTCGGCAGGCTCGTGTTGAGATTTTGGAGGATGTTCCGGTGGCCGATGAGGCGAAATCGGAGTCCTACCGCGACGATCTGCTCGCAATCTTTCGAGCCATGGTTCCGGTCGAATTGTCGGGGTCGGAATCCTTTTCGGAGTTGCTGACTCGCCAACTTCCGCTTGGGGTGCTGACCGACGTGATTGCCTACGCGGTCAATTTGCCGTTGGCGACCAAACAGTATCTTCTCGGGGAACCGGACGTGGAGGCGAGATACCGCGTTTTGGTCGACAGTTTGACGACGTATGCGGAACCCGAGGACGATCCAGACCCGCTCCCGCGCGGGCTGCGTCGGGGATTCCCTCCACCGTTCAGTGCGAACTAGCCAATATTTCCGTTGGATTCGTGGGGTGACGCCGTAAGGCCAGCTTCGCGTAGCACCTCATCGAGCCGACCTCGGAGCAGGTCCATTTGATCGCTGCATAGCGACTGACCGATCCGGGATGCGACGAAGAGCCCGGCATAGAGGCAAACGGTCGCGGCAACGATTGCGAGCCCCCACGGGAACTCGCCGACCAGCCATTGCGAACCAGCGAAGATGCCAGCGAAAAATAGGGAGCAGAAAAAGGCGAGGTAGAAGATCCAAATCAGGGTCCACAGGTTGGGTCGGGGGGCAAATCGTCCCCGAAGCAAGCAATGGTCGTCGTCGCTCCCATCGCTGAAATAGACCGTCAGGTGCGGCGACCACAATCGGTGCACCTCCGGTTCGAGGTGGAACTCCCCGTACTCTCCGTGGGCTAGGTACAAGCTCGGGTTGTTGCGGCGTCCCATGGTTGAAAGAAAACGGGGAATCGCCTCGTCTTTCCGGGTGGGAATCACCAGTCGAAAGGTCGGTTCAATGGCCCATTGCGGTTTCATTTTCGGTAGCCAGTTCCTGGATACGAAGCGTAGCTATTGTATCGATTCTAGTGCCTGGGGCGGTCTTTCATGGGGATCGAACGATGTCGATCTCTGAAGTTTCCGATCCCAGAAAGGGCGCTGGCTGCGTAAAATGGAGGGATTGTCAGATCTGGTGGCCGAGAGACGACACGTCCCCTAACTTTTGTGGAGCAAGGATTGAGTTTCCTGCGGAACCTTGCCATCTCGACGTGGGCTTGCGCTGGAATGCTTGCCCTATCTGGGCTCGCGTGGTCCCAGGACGAGGAAACTCCGCCTGCGTTTCCCCCTGCTCGTCCACCTGAGGTTCTTGCCCCTGGGGTTCGCCCCGATGTCTATCTGCTTCGGAATGCCCAAGGAGAACCGGTGGTCGTTCCAAGGGTGGAGTACGAGGAATATGAGCGGCGGATGCGAGAAGCTTCGCTCGGTGCGGAACGGGACTTGCCTGCTCCAACCCTCTCGCAACTCGATCTGCTGATCGAACCGGAGGGGGATTTTGCGAAGGTTTTTTTTGATGCCGAATTGCGACTGACGGGCGGCAATCGATCCTGGCTGAGTGTACCTCTGGGACTTCCCCAATTGCAGTGGCTTCCTTCCCCGAGCGGTGAGGGTCGCGCCGAAATCGTGTCGCAGTCCAATGGTTACCTTTGGCGGATCGAGCCTGGATTGGAGCGGGCGCGACGTTTGCGTTTGGAAGCGTTGACTCGTGTTACGGGATCCAATAGCGGCAACTCCATTCGTCTCGATCTCCCGTCGACTGCAACCGTGGTTCGGCTTCGTCTGCCGCTGGGCGACTGGGAGTTGACCGCCTCTGGGGGTGGTTCGGAAGTGGTCGAACCATTCCGCACCATCGAGGATCATTCGGTAGCGACGATCCGCACGACTGCCAACAGCCTCAATCTGGCTTGGAACCGCAAGCAGGAGCGGCAAGCAATCACTGCAGTGGAGGCGACGAGCCTGACCAAGCTTTCCTCGAGCGACGATGGTTCGCAGATCAAGGCTGTCACGACGTGGACACTGCGTGGTCCGACCAGTCTCGCTGGGAAGCGTTTTGCGATTACCTTGCCTGCCAACGGTCGAATGCGAGAGTCGTCGAATACTGGCTTGGGTTTTGCTGGTTATCGCATGAGTCGGCGCGACGTCGAAGCCGCTTCGCCTGAGAAATTAGAGCAGCCAGAAAAATCGGATTCGACCGTTCCCAAACCCTTGATTTTGGATATTGAAGTGGACGAATCTCTTGGTCGAAGCGATCTGGATTTCGCGTTGGATTGGCAGATCGTCGGGCCTGCCAACCCGGAAGATCTCGTCTGTGAGATTCCTACGATCGAAGGGGTTGAGGCTCATTCGGGTGCGATGGAGTGCATCATTCCCCGCGGGGTCCTTTTTCGTTGGACTCCTCAGGGAGACATGCGATTGGTTCGCCAAGGGCCATCCAGCGACGGCAGCAACGCCATGGTATACGCCTTTCGTTTCGCATCGCAACCTTCCGGGATCGTTGGGGCCTGGCAGTCCTTGGTCAATCGACCTGGCATGCGATCGTCCCATGAAATTGAGGTGCGCGAAGGATCGCTTTCGCTTCAAGGGCGGATCGAGTTTCTGAGCGATCCGACGCAACTGCCGTTGCTGCAACTGGATTGGTCGGGTTGGCAGGCCGAGCGAGTCACGATTCTTCCGTCGATGCTGCAGTTGGATCGATCTTCGACGCAAACGATCGAGGAAGGACGCCGCTGGGCCGTTCCACTCAATGCGAGTTTGTTCATCGATACTCCGCGCGACAAGCCGACGGGGACCCTTGCGATGCCTGGCGGATCCATGCCAACGGATTCCGAGAATCGCGCGAAAGCATCGGGTGTACTTGCGGGCAACGGCGCAATTGGTTCGCCGCAGGTCCTCTATGCGGTTGAGTATTCGATGAGCCAACGCTTCCCACCAGAGGGCGATTCGCTGACATTTTCCTTGCCGCAAGTCTCCTGGCTGAATCCCGACAATCAACAGCGAATCGCGCGCACGCCGCCCGGCAGTTTGCGGCTTTACTCCTGGCCTTATCGGCTGCGTGAGACCGAATCCAACCTCGCAGGGCTAATTCCGGTGATGTCCAGTGCCGATGACACGACCATCGCTTCGACTCCTTTTGAATCGAAGTATCAAGTCTCCGAAACCAGTTCGGAAACGAGTTGGTTTGGTGAGCGATTTCGTCGGCCTTCCGCAACGATGGTTTTTTACGAGGCAACTCCCAAGATCAGCGATGCAGCGATCGTATGGAACCATCGTTGGACATGCAGGAGTTTGGGTGGACGACCGAACAGCTTGAGGATCGCGTTCCCGAAAGAAATCCTCCCTCGCGAGTTCCAGGTCGACGGAGAGAGCGTGGAGGTTCAGAAGGGGCAACCGGACGCGCTAATCCCTGATCCTGCGCGCGAGCATTTCACAATTGCTATCCCGAATCCCGTTCCCGATCACTCCCAAGCGTCGGACTTTCTGATCACTGCAATTTCGGAATCTCCGTTGTCTTGGAACGGAGCGACCCGTTTGCAGGTACGGGTCGACCTGCCGGTCCTGCAGTCCGCGAACAGCAAGGATGTCGTGGTAACCGACAGCGCAGCTATGCGGCAAGGGGCGGATGTCGAGTATGTTCTCGCCGATGCCGTGCAACGCCTCGATCCAGAGCATCCGCGATGGGATGGAATACTGAACAAGCCATTAACCTTCTCGGAACAGTCTTTGGAGGTCGAGGCCGAATGGGTGCAAACCATTCTCAATGCGATCTACCAACGGGATCGCTATGTGGCTCGTTTTGCTAGCCGACGGAATTGGATCGACGTTCACGTCCCCTCCCAACTTCGCAAGGACTTGGAAATCGTCCTCGACGGCAGGCGTGTCGTGATCGAAGAGTCTCCAGACGCTCCCGATTGTGTTCGGATCAACATCCCTTCATCGGAAAAAAACGAATCCCATGTCATTGAGATATTTACCTTGCGCCCAGGTCCGGAAGGTTTCGTCCGACGAATCTCTCTTCAGACGCCGAGGCTCGAATCCAAGCGGACAACCTCCTCGCTGATTTGGCAGGTGATCGTGCCTCGGACCGAGCATCTGGTTTGGAATTCTGCGGAACTCTCGCCGCTTTATCGCTGGGAATGGCGAGATCTGTTTCTCGTGCGAAGCAGTCCGAGGTCCCAGCGGACGATGGAAAAAGAACTGGGAGCCACCGAGCAACCCGAGGTGGAATTGTCGCAGACCAACCAATACGACCTTTCGGCACTCTCAGGGGAGGAACCGCTCTACGCCTGGTTTGTTCCACGAGCGCTGGTGTGGCTGCCGGTTGCCGCCATTATTTTGTTGCTCTCGATGAGCGTGGGCGAAACCTCTTTGCTGGGAAGACCGTGGCTCTGGATCGGATTCCTGTCCGCGTGGATCGTCTTTTCGCAATGGTCCTGGGACATATCGCTTCTCGTAGCGCAAGCAACACTGGGTGCATTGGGCCTGTCGCTGGTCTATCTCGTCACGCGGTGGCTGCTCAATCGCCGCGCTCGGCGGCGCAGCATCTTTGTCAGTCGATCCGCGAGTGTTTCCAATCCCTATCAATCTCGAAGTCCATCCTCTCCGATCGCACCTGCGAACGCTCGGGACCCTGCGTCCAAGGTCTCGGTCGCGCCGACGGTCGATGCGCATGTCGTGGAGGAGGGATCGTGAGGCATCCTGATTGCCGCGTATTGAGCATCCTGCTGGCATGGGTACTGCACCTGATCGGCTGCATGTACCTTTTTGACGAGCGGATCGCCTGTGCCCAAAGTGTTGAAGTCCCGCCAGTCAGAACGGATGACGCCCCGGCGGGTCCGTATCGAAGAGTCTACGTTCGCGATACCGATCTCCCGGTCGAAGGATATCGCGCCATGGAGTTGGAGTCTTTTCAATCGCTCATCGAGGATCGCGAGAAGCGGATCGCCGATCTCGATCCCAATTCACCTGACCGTGATACGGAGCTTCTCGCATTCCACGCGCAAGTGCGATTGGTCGGTGCGGACCTCGTCTCGGACCGATCGCGCTTTCGCTGGAATTGGGATCGAACCAACGCGAGAAACCGAAACGGCGTACGCAAACTGATCGCACCCTGGACGCCAGCCATCGATTTCCCACAACGGCTCGGAACCAGTCCATCGCCGAACACTCTGGTAGCTCCGACGTGGATGTACGATAGCAGTGGTCAGCCGATGGTTCGCGTAAACTCGAACGAGGAGTGGTTTTCGTGGACACTTCGCCCACTGTCCACCAGTACTCCCAATCGATTGAACTATGCACCTTCGTTCCCCCTGACCATCGATGGTTGCCTGGTGCTGCAGCTGCCCAAGAGCTTCCGCATCGTCGATGCGAGCACGGTCGTCCGTCGGCTGGAAAATTGGACCCAAGTCACGGAGCGGATAGGGGATTGGTCGGCGGCTCAAGTTGCGGCCGACAGCATTCCCGAATTGAATTCAACGGATGCGTTTTGGCTGGTGGAACTGAGCGGACGAGACCAGGCGAGTTTCTCGATCTTGTTGAATCCCAGCCGCGATATCTACGAAGCGATCGGAGGTGCCCTCGGAGCAGACGATCGGACCAATCCAGCTTGGAATCGCTTGATCGCCAAACAGACGGTCGCCCACACCGTCACTTCCCATCATGTCAAGACAAGTTGCGATTGGGAATGGCAGGAGACAACGGCGCTCGATCGAACGTTTCGCATACGTGTCCCGGAAGGGGTGCGATTGCGCCAAATAAAACTCAACGACCGCGAGACATCGCCGCGGTTCGTTGACCGCATGCTCGAATTGGTGATGCCGGTCGAGGAAATCGGAGTTGCAGGTTCCGCGGGTGCGGGGACGCGTATGAGGGTGTCCGCAGAGTTCTTAGCAACCCTGTCCGAACTCGATTCGGATTCGAATGGAGAAGTACGCGTTCCACCCATCGGATGCTTGAATGCCTATGTCGTCGCGGGTACCACTTCGCTCGCATCGGAGAAATCGATCGCGATCAGAAACATCCGAAGCGGAACGGGCCGTCTGGAAACTATCCGGAATTCCGACAAGCTCCTCGATCGATTGGATTTTTCATGGTTTCAATCCCCTCCCGAGTTGTCTTTCGCGGTCGCAGAGCGTGCGCCTATCGACTCGGCGGAAATCCTGACCCGACTGTCCACCGATTCCAATCGCCTGGTCGCAGTCGCCAAGATGCAATTGAGTCCATGGCATGCAACCGCACCGAACCGAATCGAAATCGAAAGCGGTTGGTCGGTAGACACCATGCAAATCAACCATCCCGGTCTCGGGCTTGCCGTGGAGGAGCCCGGACCAGTTGCCAACGCAACGCTGCTGCGCATCGATCCGAACGGGCCGGTCGATGATGGGCCGATCCAGATCGAACTTCAGTTGAGTCGCAGCGGGAACGCATCGTCTGACGAATCATTTCCATCCTCACGCATCGTGGCTTTGCCGGGACGGAAGTCGTCCCAAACGCTGGTGATCGAACCGGGATATGCCTCCCGTCTCGAGTATCTTGGAGATTTTTCCGAAGACCTTTGCAAGGAAGAGACACTCACTCCTTGGCAGCGAGATCGATTGCCGAGGCTAGGGCGATTTCTTTTGTTTCAGATGCCAGATGGTCGGCTCCCCAAGCTGCGGTGGAAGGAGGATCCTCCGCGATTCGATTGCGCCATTTCGACCACGCTGAAAGACGAAGATGATCGCTTGCGGGTGGAACATGTGTTGGAGTTCAATCATGGGACAACTGCTCCGGAAAATGTGACGATCCAATTGCCTGGTAGTTGGCGATGGGAATGGGAATCTTCCCAGGGGTGGAAACCGTTTCCAGCCAAGGTCGGCTCGGAGGGCGACTCCTGGTTCCTGGGATACCCACCGCCCTCGTTTTCGGGGACGCCTGATTCGGAGCCGACGGGCCGTTGGCGTTTCCGAGCAATCGCCATTCGCGAACGGGGGAAGGAAGCATGGCAAATCCCGTTCCCCCGTTTGATCGATGACCAGCCCACCACCTATTCGCTTCGAGCCGATTCGATTTTTCAGGTGCTGCCCGACCAGCAACGACACGTATGGAAATTCGACAGCGAGGGGGAACTGGTTTTGCATTGGCGAGACCCGGTGCCTGACGCGGCGCCGGTGAAAATCACCGTCAAAGCCCTGGATCAAGGGGAGCCCAATCGGTGGTGGATCACTCGCAGTGATCTGCATGTCGCCGTCGATTTTCATGGCCAGCAGCGCGCGGTCTTGGAACTCGATTCCCAAGGCCTGCGCAGTTCTCCCTGGGAATTCGGTTTGAAGGTCCCCGAGGGATGGTCGCTCGAGCGGGTTGTCGACGTCAATTCGGATAGGAATTTCGCTCACGCACAATACGCATTCACGTTCCGGCGTGATGGCGATCGTTATTGGATTGATAGCCATACCACTTCGAAGCGTGATGAACCATTGGATTCGGAGATTCGCTTGGTATTGTCGGGGCCAAAGCTCGAACACCATTCGATGCTGAACGGATGGATCATGCCAACAAGCGGCTTGGCATTCTCATGGCCTGCGATCGAGCTCGATCCCACCTATCCAAAACCAACGCGTACGCTTTGGACCCCCGATTCCGTTTTGCTCGCCTCGGCCCCCGATACGGATTTGGATTGGCGGCGCGGTGGTGAGACGTCGGCTCCCGGCATCGCTCGACTCTGGAGCGTGTGGCGGTGGACGGCTGAGGCTGCGTCGTGGCTGGGTTGGGACTCTGTCGATCGAAGCGAAAACATCGCGACCGTTTCCATGCGCGCCGCGTCCATGCCGCCATCGGAATTGATCCCACCGTGGATCGCGACGGATTGGAGCCGTTCGGTTTCTACCGAGGATCCTGCAGCCCAACGCGGGCTTGCTACCGAGAGATTGACTTTGCGTTCGAGGACTTTGCATACCGGTCCTGCATTGTGGCTGGTGATCGCGATTCTGATAGCCTACGCCTTGCTGCAAAGGGCCCCTTGGTGGTGCTTGGCGATCGCGGTTGCAGCGACGGTAGGCGGACATTGGTTTCCCGATTCAATCGCGATCTGGTTTCGAAGCACCTGGGTTGGTTTTGCGGTCGGTGCTTTGCTGTACATGATTCGTTGGACAGTCACCGCCACCACTGGGATTCGGCCCGCTGACCGCTTGGACCGCCCGGAGACATGGCAGCCATGGAATGAGCCGGGACTGTCTGACGACGGCTTGACCGATTCAACCAACAGGGCAGCAGTCATTACGTCGTTAAGTTTGATCCTGTCGCTGGCGATCGGTTTACCGATGGTAGCGCAAGACGTTATTTCCTCCTCGCGCGGTTTGGGAGATACCCCTTTCGATGTTTTGATTCCCCTCGCGGAGGATGGGTCGCCGTTCGGGAGCATCGTCTACGTTCCTGAGACCATAGCGACCGGCGTCGAATCTCGACCGTCGGTCTCGCCGTCACCGGATCGGGATTCGTACCTGATCTCAGCCCGCCATTCTTTGCGTTTCGACGCCCGCTCGATCAGTTTTGGCAACACCGAGCAATCGTGCATTCACACCTACGACATCTGGATCGGCGAGACCGGAGTCGGCCGGGCTTGGCGAATTCCGTTTTCGACGGACCGCTCGCGGTTGAGTCGATACATGATCGACGGTGTGGAGGCTCCTTCGAGTCGTTTGGCGAAGAACGATAACGAATTGATTTGGTATCCCGACCGCCCTGGTCGTCGCACGCTTCAGATTGAATCCCAAGTTCGCATTCGCCCCTCAGAGCGAGATCGAAACGATTCCAACCCGCTCGAAACAGGGACCGTCGATCTTCGTGCCCCCCGAGCATGGTCGGTTGATGTACCTATCCTTCCTGCAGGAAATGCGTTCCTGGATGTGGAGACCGATGCGGGTTGGTCTGTGGACTTCAACCGTCGCGGTCGATTCTCCAATCCTTCGATTGGGAAGTTTAGCATCCAACTCGGAAACCAAGATCGGCTCGCGGGTGACATCGCTCCGGAGGTTGCGGTCACTCCTTCGGGAGTTGGGATCGTTGGGTCGGAACCGGGTGCCTTGGGCAATTCCGATATGCCCGAGATGACTACCGAGCTGTTCATCGATCGAGATCAACTGCTGGCTCGAACCATTCTGGAGTATCCTCGCGCGGTCGATGCCCCTGAGGAAATCGAATTGGAATCGGATATGCAGTGGCAGCCCGTCGGTAACTTATGGGGCGAAGCCAAGCTGATCGATGTTCGGCCCGGCAGCACCTTGGATCGTCGACGTTACATCGTTCGTTGGACTCCGGACGCTTCCAGTTCGACTGGCAAACGGGTGATCGCCACAACCTGGATTCCGGTTGGGACAGTCAATCTGAGAAACGTGCTCTTCGCAGAATGTCGCGATCGGCGAGTGCGCCCGAATACTTTGCGGTATGCGCGAACGGCGGGTTCGATTTGGATGCTCGAAGGAATCAATACCTGGGTGCCGTCGATCAATACCAAGGAACGAATCGAATGGGTGGAGTTGAATGAGCGACCTATCGCGACTAGCCTTCGAATCCCGATCAACGGGGGATTCGGCGTATTGCGCCAGCAGGCGGAGAGCAAGCTTCAGCGCGCGCGAGTCAGTCACCAACTCGGGCTTGGGCCTTCCAAGCTCTCCGTTCGATCGCGGATCGAGTTCTCAAACCCGATCAACAACCGCAGGAACCTGATCCTTTCGGTTCCAGCTAGATACGCAGTCACCGAGGTCTTGTCGCGAAATAGGCCGCTGGCACACACCGAGTGGTTGGTCGGCGAGCATCGCATGATTCAGGTATTCATCGATCGAGAAATCGGCGATGTGAACGACCTGGTGTTGCTGAGCGAACAGGATCTTTCAGGGATTGATTCGCATTCCGCGGTTTTGCCTTTTCTGACCATGGACGGAATCTCGATCGCGGAACAATTTGCGGAAATTTCTGCAGACCCGGCTTGGCGAGTCCGGTTCGCTGCCCCAACAGCCAAGTCGGATTTCACGATCCTGCGAGGTCGTGGTCTAGGTCAGTCGCTGACGACGATGAGTTTGAACGAATCCAACGCATCGGATCCGATCCTTCTCGATCGCATGAAGGGGAAATGGGTTGGCAACTTGTCGGCAAGGATTGTGTCGGTATCGGAAGACGAGCTTCGATGGCAATTGCGGATGATCGGTCATCCAGCCGCGGACGCCAAGCCGATGCTGGCCGTTTCTTTGCCTGCCGACATGGCCCGGGATTGGAAAAGCGATTCGATGATTCAGGAATTGCCATCGATGGATTCCACCCGACGATGGATGCAGATCCAACCTGTCTGGGAGAATGAGCGAAGCGAAGCGACATTCACGGTGGATTGGATCGCAGATCCGAAAGCGTTTCGAGATAGCAAGTGGCTGGAACAAGTGCGATTCGAGTCCGATCCCGGCTTGGTTTGCACGCTCGATCGAGATTCAGAGACCGACATGTTCTTCGATCGCGACATTGTCCAGTCGGAGCAATCGGCGAGCCCAGACTCGTCGATGTCCCGGGATGGGAAATCGCATGAGGAGTTCGAGTTGCATCGCATCAGGAGCACTCCATCGAATCGGGGTCGCCAAGGGATCCTGAGTTCCTGGTGGGTGGATCTCGCCGCATGGCCAAGCGATGGTCGCTCGAGCCTCGAATGGAGACTTCCCAGCTCGACTCATGTCGATTGGGTGACCCTCAATGGCGAGGGTGTCTATTGGTTCCTGGACGAGGATCGACTGTCGATCGCCATCCCCCCGGTGCGGGTCCCGGTCCGCATCGATGTGTGGACCGACCGGGACGGTTCCGAGGAGTTCGTCTCATCCGTGGCATCCATTCCCACCCTCGTCCGAGACGCGGGAGTTCGTCCCAGGGGCTGGATCATCGCCGATGGCCAGATATGCTCACTCGATGGGCAGCGAACGGTGGACCAGATGGAAATTGGTCGCGAACTTCGTCGCACCGTTTGTCAGCGGAATCTTGATGTGGTCGCTGGCTTGCATCAGGCATGGCCTGATCGAGAGAGAACGATCGCCGATGGAGGAGGAGTTTGGTTTCGATGGACCGAAAAAATTTTGCTCGACGTCAAGGCCATGTTGATGGCCTGGGTCTCCGACACAGCGACTCCTGATTCAAGCGACTACGAGGAGATAGTTTCATCGTACATGGAGTCTGCGACCAGGTTGGATCCCGATCGCCGCTGGTCGCGTGTTTGGAATCATGCGGGCCCGATCGCGGGCAACCGCATCGATCCGTTGCTCGATAGGATCGTTGCGGGGCGTGCACCGATTCGAGGCGTAGTTCGCCAGGGAGATTCGTTCTGGGGACGTTTGCTTGCTACGCTCGGCATGGGTTTGATGGTTGTTCTAGCTCCTTGGGTGTGGCGCGCGGTCGTGAAGCCGATGCAGCGAAGGGCGTGGTGGCCGCTCGCGGCGATCGGCGTTGGGATATGGGTCCTGGCGGGAACGTGGATTCCTGCCCTGGTGTTGACGTTCCTTGGGCTTTTGGTCGCGATCGATTCGTACTGGATTCTTAACGAGCGGTTTCGACAAACCGGGACTCGCGCACCACGGTAACTTTGATTTCGCCGGGATAGGTGAGTTGTTCCTCGAATGCCTTGGCGATGTCGCGGCAGATTTTGGCGGCGACGGCATCATCGGTGTCCTTGGAACTCACGATCACCCTCAGCTCGCGACCAGCTTGGATAGCGAACGCTTGCTCGACTCCTTGAAAGCCTTTGGCGATCCCTTCGAGTTCCTCCATCCGTTTGATGTAGCGCTCGAGCGACTCGCGACGCGCGCCTGGCCGGGACGCGCTGCAGGCATCCGCCGTCGCTACCAGGAGGGTATAGGGATACTCGGTGGTGAGTTGATCGTGATGTCCGAGGGCTGCATGGACTACATGCTCGTTTTCGCCGGAACGTTTCAGCAAATCGGCTCCGATCTTCGGGTGTCCTCCTTCGAGTTCATGATCCGCAGCCTTGCCGATATCGTGCAGCAGCCCGCATCGCCTGGCAAGGTTTGCGTTGAGTCCCACCATCTCCGCCATCAATCCTGAGAGGAACGCGACTTCGACGCTATGCCGCAGAACGTTTTGCGAATAGCTGGTCCGGAAGTGAAGCCGGCCGAGCATTTCGACGACGCGCTCATGGAGTCCCTGCAGGTTGACTTCCTGGGCGGCTTCCTCCCCTTTGCGGCGAATGTACTGAGCCATTTCTTTTTCCGTAGCCGCGACGATCTCTTCGATCCGCGTCGGGTGAATACGGCCGTCGGTGACGAGTTTGGCCATCGATTGCCGAGCAACTTCGCGCCGCACCGGATCAAAGCCACTGACGATGACCACGCCTGGCGTATCGTCGATGATCAAATCGCAGCCCGACGCCTTCTCGAACGCTCGTATGTTTCTCCCTTCGCGACCGATGATGCGGCCCTTCATCTCATCGTTGGGGATGTCGATGCTGCTGGTGGTGCTTTCCGAGGTTTGCGACGATGCGTAGCGCTGCATGGCGGTCAGCAGAATGTCTTGGGCTTTCTGCTGCGCGACCTCGGACACTTTCTTTTCGTGCTGAAGAATGACTTGACCGAGTTCCCCTTGAAGTTCTTTTTCCATAAGACTTAGGAGCTGTCGTTTGGCCTCTTCTTTCGACAATCCCGTGACTCGCTGCAGATCGTTTTGCGCTTGGGCGACCATTTTGTCGTACTGCTGGGATTTGCGGTTGGCATCCTCCATTTTTTCCGCCAGTTTGCGCTGGGTGCTTTCGACGAGCTTCTCCTTGTTTTTCAGATCGTCGCTGCTCTGCTTGAGCAACTGGTCCTTTCGTTCCAACTGCGATTCCCGATTCCGGAGTTCCTCCCGTTGCTGGGTCATCTCGGAATCGAACTTCGACTGCAGTTGGAGCAGCTTTTCCTTCTTTTCCAGCTCCGCGGTCTTGATGAGATTCTCGCAGTCCAGTTTGGCTTGATCGAGGAGGCGTGTCGCTTTGCTCTTTGCGTCGTTGCCCATCAATCGGTTGACCGCGAACACGACGATCGCTCCAAGGACCAAGCCGACGATCAGGGGCAAGATCCAGGCGATGCCGCCAGCAGGCGATGCCTGGGCAAGATGGTATATCGACCGATCCGTTGCGTTGCCGAGGAGGCTCCCAATTGAATCGAACACGTTATGAAGATCTTTCTAGGTCGTTAGCGCGGTTATTCCGCGAAACGGTTCGTTCGGCCAAACGTTGCTTGTCGTGTGCGCATTCGATCGTGAGGTTTCAACCGTTGGGCCCACCGAAGGGATCCGCATTGCGATGGGGCATGCGTCCTCCGTCCGGAGGGGTAGCTCCGGCTACGGTACCCATGGGGAGTTGCGCTTCCTCGATTCGGTTTCGAAGGTGCCTTTGGAAGTCGGCTTCCGATCCATCCTCGAATTCATCATTCCCGCGAACGCCTAGACGAACAAGGCCGCGCCCCGTCAGGCCGCGCAAATTGTTCGCCGATGGGTGCGCTGTGGGAGTCGACGATGAGCGCGGCTCGAGCGCAATCCAAGCGATCCACGCCAGGACCAAAAGGGCAAGAATGATAGAAAGCACCAGGAGAATCATGCGACGGCGATCACGCGATTGGCCGAACCACCACCGTTTGCGAACGCTTCTCTTTTGAAAAGAGCATTCCCGCGAGGCTGGGGGTTGTTTTCAAGTTCCAATTGCCGCACGTAGACAGGCCATCAACGGTCCCCGCCCCACGTGCTCACCACGAGTGTAGCACACCTCGGCCTCTTTCGAAACAAGCAGGCCTAATTTCCATGCCACCGAAAAGCCTTGGGGCGTCTGAATCAGCACTCGAACGCTTCGTCCTCGTAGTCCTCGCGGTCGATTCCGAGCCGTGAACTCAGTTCGCAGAACTGCCGTGCGAACGCATCGGTGCTGCTGTGCACGTGCTCTGCCTCGGTGATAAATCGCATATCCTCGTCGGGATAAACGTCGTGCTTGATGAGAATTCTTTCAAAAATCTCCAGCGGCGAGCCGTAGCAAATGAGCAATTTGTGCTCGTCGAACTGAATCTCTTGCTGTTTCCGGGGATTGAGGATGGCAATCCCAGTGCAGCCATCGTTGAGTATCATGTCCTCGAACTCGTACAAGGCGCTTTTCAAGACCGGTACGTCGATATGCTCTCGGTAAAGGTCTTCGTGTTCGCCGGATGTGCCGTCGTGACTGGTTTCCAACACGACATCCACCCCAGGACCCAGGCAATCCAGCAAGTCGATAAACAAATCGAACAGCCGCTCTCGCGATGCCGAAGCCATGATGACCGGGATCCGACTCCCCGTCTTGGGGTCGTTGTAGCAGTCGTGCCGGAATCCCTGCTTGGGAACCACCTGCAGATTGAAGGACGGTCGAACCGCATCGGTCAAGTCGAACGCCCCATACCGAAATTTTTCCATGTGGGCCTCAAGTTGCTCACTGCTGAGCGATTCGAAACTCGAAACCGGATTGGAACGTGGAGGAGCATCGTTGCTGGCTGATGCGTTGGACCGATATCCTGGTACACTACCCATGGAAGTCGTACGCCTTCGATTACATAGAAATGGATCAACGAACGAACAAATCCCCAAGTCGCTTGAGGAACACCCAAAGGTAGGTCATTCGCCCCGCAAGCAATCGTTTTCCGAATTCTTTTCCAAGCTTTTGTGCCCGTTACAAACGTTACAATCCGCCCATCGGCGATTTGCGTCCCGGGGGGCCGACCAAGTCCCCTTGAGAATAAGCCGGAATGAAATCGAGCCCGGCCGCTCGGGTGACTACGATCAGAAGGGTGCTAAACACCGCAGACTGAGGTGTTTTAGCGTTGCAAGGCATCTCGCAGAGATCTCGATCTTCCCATGTATTTCGGTCTTCCCATGAAATGGTACTCACGAGCGAATTGGCCCGCAAAAGCGATGTGCATGGTCATGGCATGCCTGGGCTGTGGTCCCAGCGATGGGGAAAGGGAACGGCTCAAAGCCTTGATGCTGCGAGAAATTGGGCTCGATGAGGGTCTGGAACTCGGGATCCCCCGCAACGGAACTCCGGAGACGGTCCCCGATCGCGTTCAGGATGCCTGGGTCACCCAATCGATGCTCCCGATGGATGACTGGGAAATCCAATACCTCGGAAATGAACCCGCCGGTTTCTTTCACCGCCGGATCGAACAAGCCGAGGGACTAGAGCCCGGAATCCTTCGTTTGACCGCCCGGAGCCGCACTCGGTTGCGAGGACGAGAAAAACAGGCGGAGCAGAAATTTGACTTCGTGGCATTCGAACGGGAAAACGGCGCTTTGATCCGATTCGAAGGCTCGGTCGAAGTCGGATCGAGAGTGCGCAGAATGGATGGGGCGGTACGAGATGGAACGCTCGCCTTTCAGACCGATTTGTATGGTCGCGGGGATGCGATCCGACTGGAATGGAATGCCCTCGATCGGGGACCGTTCGCCATCGAACAATCGCTGATGCGGGCTCCCATGCGCGAGGGCGAACAACGCCGATTGCGGTACTTCGATCCATTGCTGGGCAGACCGATCGATGCACAACTCACGGCCTACGATTATTTCGATACCCCGACTTTTGATGGCCAGAAAAAAAGGCTATTGGAAATCCAAATCACCTCCAACGCCCAGGACGATGTTGCTAGTTCTCAGATCTGGGCGGACCCCGAAGGTCGAATCCACAAAAGATACTCGCCGTCGTTGGATTTGAAATCGTTCCGTTGCAGCCCGGAATCCGCCAGGGTGACGGTCGACCAATCCGAATTGGCCGATCTGCCTCTTCGCTCCATCCCGATCTTCAGTCCCTCCGCCACCTCCGAAGCGAAGGAAGGCCCACAGCGCTACCGCGTTGAAAGCATTCAGACCGGATACACGCTCCAAATTCCAAGCCGCACCCATCAGGTGGTCCGTCCCATCAAAAATCGACGGCTCGATGTTACGGTCTACTCCGCCTCAGATCTCAGCAAACCGATCGAGGGAATCGAGCCGGAACCAAGCCCACCCTCGGAAGCTCTCGCCAACTCGGTCGTGATCGATGCCAATCACCCCGAAATCCAGCGGATGGCAGAACAGTTGCTTCTCGCGAACAATGCATCAGAGAAAGATCCTCCGGAGCGCCGCGCGCGATGTTTTGCTCAAGGGATCGCTTCCCGGGTACAAGCGATTCCGTTCGATCGTCGGGTCAGCAGCGGACGGGCCACGTTGGCGGCAGGGAAAGGAGACTGCTTCGATCTGGCAGCCCTGTTGGCAGCACTGTGCCGCAGCAATGGCATTTCCGCTCGCATCGCAATCGGCCTGCGATGCGATCCCCAGACCCAGCCCTTGGCCATGAACCTGCATGCTTGGACGGAAATCCATGACGGCACTCGGTGGATTCCCCTCGATGCATCGGTGCCGGATTCGGAAGTTTCGGCCGATCGCATCAAGTGGGTTGACACCCTGTGGAATTCGAACAACCCGTACGAGAGTATCTTGCAATTGGCACGTCAACTATCGACGCTCGAAGTAGCGATAGACCGCGGTGGGCCCTAGTCCAATGATGGGCAATTTCTCATCCGCAGAACGCCGCTGCTTTTGGGCCATCGTCCTGTTCGCGCTGGTGGTACGCCTAGGAGCCGCCTGGTATTGGCAGGACCAAGTGCAACGTTCTGGTGAATCGTTTCGATTTGGGGACAGCCACTCGTATTGGATCATCGCGAGCAATCTCGCGCGCGGTGAACCCTACCAGTTCGGGAGCGAAAACTCCAAGATCTTCCGTTCCCCCCTTTACCCGATTCTGCTTGCCCCCTGGACCTGGATTGGTCCCGGCAACCCATCCTCTTGGGGAGTTTGGATGGCACGCTTGATGGGCTGCTTCTTGGGATGCGGCGCGGTGGCTTGCATCATGTGGATGACTCGCAATGTCGCTTCGCCAACCGTGGCGTTGATCGCGGGAATTCTGGCATCGATCTATCCGGGCGCGATCGCTATGAGCATCTTCATCCTCAGCGAAGCCATCGCCACACCGATGTTCACCCTGTCGTGCGCGTGCGTTCTTTGGGGGCTGCGTGAGCCGAGCCGCGGGCGATCCGCCTTGATCGCCGCAGGGGTGGCATTTGGTCTTTCCTGCTTGGCCCGGCCCAGTTGGAGTCTGTGGCCCCTTGTCTTGTTCTCCTTTGTCCTTTTGGCGACACCGACGAGAAACCCCCGGGAGATGCTCTCCACGATTCGCCTCCTCACTTTTTTTTGCCTGGCCGCCGTCCTGGTAATGGTTCCTTGGTGGATTCGCAATTATCGGATCACCGGGAAATTTGTTCCCACGACGTTGCAAGTCGGCGCGAGCCTTTACGACGGATGGCACCCCGGCGCCTCGGGGGCAAGCGATGAAAATATGGAGTTCGTCGTTCCGTTCCTCGCGGCCCAACAGAAGGAAGATGAAATGCTAGCGAACAGAGGTCTGCCGCTCGAGTCGACGCTGGAGTGGCGGATCGATCAGCGGCTACAGCGGGCGGCTCGGGAATGGGCGTGGAAAAATCCCTCTGACGTTATTTGGTTGAGCTTGGTAAAGTTGGGCAAGACTTGGTCTCCGTTGCCGGTGGCCAAAGAGGTGCGACCATTGGTCCGTTGGTCCGAGGCGTTTGGTTACACGGCGTTGGTCGTGGGCGGTCTGGTGGGAGCATGGCGACTGCGACGGGAACCAGGGGGATGGCTTGCATGGATGCCGTGCCTGTACTTGGGTCTGTTGCACGCCGTTTTTATTGGATCGGTGAGATATCGTCAGCCGGGAGTGCTGTTGCTCTGTCCGCTGGCGGCTGCAGGATGGCTATGTATTCACGAATGGATTCGTAAGCGTGGTTCCCAATCAGTCCATCGACAGACCGATTCCTCGTGAGCGTTCTGAAACGGTTTCGGGGCGGCGCGGTGGTTATCGCCTGCTGTGGTTGATGCTCTTGGGTGTCGTAGGGCTGCTCGGTTACTTTCAGTTGATCGGTCGGGTCGATACGCGTCTGACGCAGTCGATTGTTTCGCGGTTGCGGGAGGAGTTTCCGCAGCACCATATTTCGGTGGACCGGGCCCGCTTGATTGCAGGTCAGTCGATCACGATCGATGGACTTCGGATCGCCAAGCCCACGGATCAAGGTCTCCGCGACGTCGTGCACATCGGGCGGATCGTTTGCAATGGCCCGTTTGACATCGTCGGTTTGGCCCAGGGGCAATTGCCGGTGGAGAGTGTGGTAGTCGACAGTGCGGACATTCGTTTGTGGCCTTTGTCCAACGGTCGATGGAATATCGAGGAGTTTTTTCGCAAGGGATCCAAACCGCAGCGGTTGCCAACGTTGGATGTCCGATCTGGGCTCCTACGCATTGGTCATGAGACTGGAGTCCAACGAAGCGAGGTGATTTGCCATGACCTACGCGCTTCGGTAATTCCTGTCAGCGACGGCGCCGCGACTTCTGGAACGTTGGAGTTCCGTGGCAGCATGGCGAGTAGTGCGTTTCAGCAATTCCAAGTGGACGGAGTAGCGAGTCCGGATTTCTCGAGTTGGGACGCTCGCGGTTCGGTAGCAGGGTTGGAGTTCTCGAGCCGATTGCTCGATCAGCTACCTGGTATCTTGCGAGAGCGGCTCGAGGCGGTGAAGGGGTTTTCGGGGCAAGCCGAGGGGGCGTTCCACTTCTCCATGCAGCAGGGATCGTTGGAATTCGATGCCCGGGCTAATTTGCGAGACGGACGACTCCTGCATCCATCGGTGCCGTATCCATTAGAAGCGATTGCCTGCGAGGTTCTCTGCCGCAACCAGCTTCTCCAGGTCCGATCGGGATCTGCTCGTTCGGGAAACACGCGGGTTGATTTCGATGGCGACCTGCATGGATTGGTCCCGGGGGCGCCGTTGGCTGCCACCTTCAAGATCCATGATCTGCAACTCGACGATCGATTGTACGCAGCATTGCCGGGGAATCTCCAGGAACATTGGCAACGCATGCGAGTCAGTGGCTTGGTCGACGCCTCGGCGGCGATTGTGTTTGATGGTCAGCAGTGGAAGCCCAAGGTCCTGGTACGGGCCAAGGACGGCCGGATCGATCCCGATTTCTTCCCTTATCCCGTGCGGGGGATCCAAGGGGACTTCGTCTACGAGGCGGGGAGCATCACGGCGCCGCGGCTGACTGCGGTTGCCGGCCAGCAGCGTTTGAGTGGTTCGCTCACCTTGCAAAGATACCAGCCTCGCTGGTTGATGGATTTGGTGCTCTCGGCTGACGGGCCCATTGCGATCGACGAGACGCTGCTCAATGCGCTCACGCCGCGAGGCGCCAACACCAGCGGGTTTCAGCGCTTTATCAACACACTCCACCCCACGGGGACGGTATTGCTCAGGCGAGGACGTTTCATCCGAACCGCGGAACGGCCGGAATCGATTTCGAGATCTCTCGAATTGACATTCTCCGAGTGCACGATCAAGTACGACGGGTTCCGTTATCCGGTCTACGACGTGCATGGCCAAGCGACGTTGGATAACGATCATTTGATCCTCCGCGAGTTTGTCGGACGCAACGATGGAGCGAGGATCAAGGGAGAGGGGTTCGCCCAATGCCGCGACTCGAGCCTTGAATCGATGGACTTGCTCTTCGACGCGTTCAACGTGTCGCTCGACGAAGAACTTCAGCAGGCGCTGCCGGCCAGCGCCCGCAATCTTTGGGATCAATTGCAGCCTGCGGGAATCATGGATCGTGTGGGAATCCAGATCAAGCGGCGGGACCGAAACGATCCTTTGGATCTTCGGGTGGAGATGAACGAGGAACGCGAGTCTCAGTTCAGCGGCTCGCGCGGCATCTCGCTGCGACCTCTTTCCTTTCCGTACGTCATCGATGATGTGGAGTGCGCGATTGATTATCGACCCGGCCGTATCGATATTCGGTCGTTGTCGGGAAATCATGATGCTAGCCATATACAGACCGAAGGACAAATCCGCCTGCATGGAGATGGTTCCTGGGACGGTCAATTGAGCTGGCTCCCGTCGACGCGATTCGTGGTTGATCAGGTCTTGTTGACATGCCTGCCCCGGATCTTGCGAGAGCCATTAACCCGGATTCATTTCGACGGCCCGGTGAGCATCGCGGGTACAACGCAAGTCGCTTCTTTGGATGAAGCCAACGTTTCCTTGGTCCGAAGCTGGAACCTGCGTATGGATCTCGAGGAGGCCAAGTTCGCCTCCGACGCAGTCACCGGCATTCGGGGCGCTTTGGAAATCCAGGGTGAGAACACCCCTTCGGGACCGATCGCTTTCGGTTCTTTGGCTATCGATGCGATGGCGATGAAGGGTGTTGCAGTGACCGGCATTCAAGGTCCTTTCGCGCTGGACCGCAACGATTTGCTGTTCGGTCGCGACGCGGTCGAGTGGCAATGGAAGAACCACAGCCTCCTCAAAAATGTCCTCGCCCAAGGAGGTCGCGTTGACCCGGATGTGGTCCCCGCTTCGTTTCGTTCGCGGATTCGCGATGCGCTGGCTCCACCTCAACCCGAAGAACCCCGCATCCCTGGCCTCGCTCCAGCAAAGGGGGACAACCCGACGCTCGACATCGGCGATAGCGACATTCGAGCCAGGACGCTCAGCGGGACGGCCTTCGTGAGCGGTGTTCAGCCTCTCAACGGCGAACGCTCACGCTTTCGACTCCGGCTCGTGGATGCCGACTTCCACGGCTTCCTGCTCGATCTTGGAGAAACGCACACGGAGGCCTCGGGACGGTTGTCGGTCCAGGTTGATATCGCCGGTTCCCTGGCCAACATCGATTCCTTGGAGGGCAGGGGCCGCGCGTGGTTGCGTGGGGCCAGTCTGTACGAATTGCCGAACATGGTCCGATTGTTCCGGCTGCTGTCGGTCCGTCCGGACCAAGGTGCGTTTGACTCGGCCGACATCGCATTCTCGATCGACGGGGATCGCATTCCGGTGGAGCAATTGCAACTCGATGGGGACTTGGTTTCGATGCAAGGGGCGGGTTGGGTCAACCTGCGTCGCGAAGTCTACTTCGATCTGTACGCCCATGTGGGGCGCAAGAGTATCGTTGGCGCGATCGCGCGACCCATCACCCAGCACCGGGCTGCAAACCTGATGCGCATCGAAGTCACCGGAACCACCGGCGATCTGCAGATGCGTCGCAGCGTGCCGCTCATCAATTCCTTCGAGCCCGTAATGACGGATTCTCCCTAGTTCAAGGAGCTCATGCCGTGCAAATTATCCCTACGCCAGGAGCAGCCTGGTCCAACGCTGCCGCAGCCCAACAAGCCGCCCATGATCCCCGCGCAGGGAACGCTGCGCCCGGTTCGGTCGAAGCTGCCAAGCCTGCGATCGGGGATGTCGAACGGTCTTCAGAAACGCTCGATCGCGATGCGAATGGACAGTACATGCCGGGTCAATCCGGACGCAAAGGAGGCTCTGAGGATTCTGGCGACAGCGATACGGAACGCGGCAAAACGGGTGACTCGTATTTGGATTTGCCTGCGATCGGACAGTCCAGCGAGTTGGATCTTCTGGGGTGAGCGGCTCCTGCAAACTGGCAGGGGTTGCGGCTTGCTGAGCCTGCGACGAAACTGGCGATCGCGTCGAGACGCATCGCCTATCCGAAATCCTCCGACGAGACCTCTGTGTTCCGAACTCTACCTGGCAAGGCCGGCATTCCCTTTATCCTGATCGCGGTCCTGCTGGATGTCCTCTCCTTGGGAGTGGTGATTCCCGTCCTGGCCAAGCTGGTCAAGGAGTTGCTCAACGACAGTACAGCGGACGCAGCGGCGTACGTCGGTTGGTTTGGTACGGTATGGGCATTCATGCAATTCTTCAGCTCGCCGCTGATGGGGGCTCTATCCGACCGATTTGGGCGCAGACCGGTTCTTTTGATTTCCGCGTTTGGGCTCGGGATCGATTACCTTTTGATGGCCATGGCGCCGAATCTGACGTGGTTGTTTATTGGCCGGGTTCTGACGGGGATCACGGCTGCGAGTTTCTCGACAGCCAGCGCCTACATCGCCGATGTCACTCCGCCGGAAAACCGTTCGGCGGCCTTCGGGATCTTCGGAGCAGCATTCGGTTTAGGTTTCATCTTGGGGCCGGCCCTGGGCGGATATCTCGGGAACATCGACTTGCGTCTTCCGTTTTGGGTATCTGCGGCGCTGACGTTAGCGAATGCCACGTACGGATACTTCATCTTGCCCGAGTCCCTGCCTCCCGAGAAACGGTCTCCGTTTCGATGGTCGCGAGCAAATCCCTTGGGATCGCTTCAACTGTTGAGATCCCAGTCGGGGCTTCTGGCTATGGCGGCGATCTTGTTTTGCTACCAGTTGGCCCATCACGTGTTCAGCAGCGTCTTTGTCCTCTATACCGACGAACGTTTTGGCTGGGACGCGGGCATGGTCGGATTCGCTCTTTCGACGGTTGGGGTTTTGAATTTCATCGTTCAGGGACTTTTGATTCGTCCCGCTGTTCGAACGCTGGGGGAAAAGGCACTTGTCTTTATCGGATTGCTCGGCGGAATCATCGGATTTGTCGCCTATGCGATCGTGGACAATGGGCGCGCGTTTTATGCGGCAACCATCCTTTTTGCTTCGATGGGCTTCTTCAACGCCTCGATTCAGGGATTGATGTCCAAGCGGATCGAACCGAGCGAGCAGGGGCAATTGTCCGGGGCCAACAGTTCCCTCAACGGCATTTCCGGAATGATCGGTCCCGCACTATTTGCGACGGTTTTTCAGTACACCATCGATACCGACAGCCGTTGGTACTGGCCAGGGGCTCCGTTCGCACTGGCGGCTGCCATCCTAGGAATTGGATTATTTCTCGCGTCCTTAACGATTTCCGGCGTTGGCAAAAAACAAGCGTGAATAGACAATCGGGAAAAAGAATTCCGCGATCGAATTGCCGCGACTAAGATCAGAGGGTTGTGCGGTAGCGTCCGTCAACCAGTTTGTCTTTTGAAAATCCGATAACCACCCACGACCAACGCAGCTATGTTTGCAAAACATCTACCCGCATTGATTCGATACCTTTCCGTGCCTTGCTTGTTGTGTCCACTGGCTTGGATGGCCCAGGCCCACGATGGAGAGGATCACTCGCATTCGGTTCGCCCCCTCAAGCCGGCGGAGATGTATGCGCCGGGGCTGATGCCCGATCGCATCGTGTTGACCTGGGCTGGCGACCCGACCACGACCCAATCGGTCACTTGGCGCACCAGCACCGAGGTCGCGGCGGGCAAGGCGGAGTTGGCCCGCGCTACCGCCGGGCCGGAGCTGCGAAATGAAGCCAAGTCCTTCGACGCCGTGTCGACGGCTCTGAAGACCGATCTGAGCACAGCGCATTACCACAGCGTGACCTTTAAGGATCTGACTCCGGGTACCAAATACGCCTACCGCGTCGGTGATGGAACCAACTGGAGCGAGTGGTTCCACTTCTCGACCGCGAGGGTGGAACAAGAGCCCTTCTCGTTCATCTACTTCGGGGATGCCCAAAACGATATCCGCTCGATGTGGTCGCGGGTCATTCGCGAAGCGTACAGCGACGCTCCCAAAGCCAAATTCCTGCTTCACGCGGGAGATCTGATCAACAATGCGCAGTCCGATGGGGAATGGGGCGAGTGGTTTGGTGCAGGCCATTGGCTCAATGCGATGATTCCCAATGTCCCTGTCGTCGGAAACCACGAGCAGCACAAGGTCAACGACACGAAGCGGCAATTGACGCACCACTGGCGACCGCAATTCACTCTGCCGGAGCACGGTCCGGAGGGACTCGAGGAGACCTGCTACACATTCGAATATCAAAACACCCGCTTCGTCATCCTGGACAGCAACACCAAAATCCAGGAGCAGGCGAAGTGGCTGGACGAAGTCTTGAGCAAGAACACCAAGCCTTGGATCGTCTGCTCGTTCCATCATCCTGTCTTCTCGACGGCTAAGGATCGGGACAATCCGCTGATCCGGGCAGCCTGGAAACCGATACTCGACAAGTACAATGTCGATCTCGTCTTGCAGGGACACGATCACTCCTACGGTCGGACCGGTCTGGACACCCCGAGCGTTCCTCCGGAAACGCTCGGCAATGTTCCGGTCGGCGTAACCGCCCGCGATGAGCATCACGGCACCGTTTACGTTGTATCGGTCAGCGGGCCGAAGATGTACAACGTCACGCAAAAACCTTTCATGGTTCGCATGGCCGAGGACACGCAACTCTACCAGGTCATCCACATCGATGGGATGAGTTTGCGATATGAGGCGAGGACGGCGATCGGCGAGCTCTACGACGCGTTTGTTCTCGAGAAAAAGGTGGGGGAACCCAATCGGATGACCGAGGCCACCGACTTGATGGCACAGCGGTTGAGAAGCAACCAGGCTGCCGCCTCGGCGGCTCCGGTCGGGGTTCCTGCTGCCGGAACTCCGGTGCCTGCCAAATAGTGCCTGCCAAATAGAGGGCTTGGGAATCAGGGGGTGGCTTCGGATTCTTGCGCATGTCGCAATTTTGTGCTATGGTTAGCTCCATGAAACAACCACTTGCCGGAATCTTTACCCCCAACATCACCCCCTTGGATCCCCGAGGGCGACTCGATGAAGACCAGTTGCGCGCGTATGTCGATTGGTTGATCGAGCATGGCGTGCACGGTCTGTATCCCAACGGCAGCACGGGCGAATTTGTTCGCTTCACGCCGGAGGAACGTCGGCGCGTGATCGAGGTGGTCGTCGACCAGACCCGAGACCGCGTTCCGATTTTGGCGGGTGCTGCGGAAGCGAATGTCTCGGAGACAATTCGCGCCTGCGATACCTACGGCGCCTTGGGATGCCGTGCGGTAGCCATCGTCGCACCGTTCTATTACCGGTTGGCTCCGGATGGCGTGTTCGCTTACTTCAAGGAAATTGCGGACCGCGTGTCGGTTGATGTCACCCTCTACAACATCCCGCTATTTGCATCGCCAATCGATGTACCGACGGTCAAGCGATTAGCGCAGGAATGCCCTCGCATCGTCGGCATCAAGGACAGCTCCGGCGACATTCCGCACATGATGCGGATGATCGCTGAGGTCCGTCCGCTTCGCCCCGACTTCTCGTTCCTGACCGGTTGGGATGCCGTCTTGGTCCCGATGCTTTTGATCGGAGCCGACGGTGGAACCAATGCAACCAGCGGCGTGGTCCCGGAACTGACGCGTGCAATTTACGAAGCGTGCAAAGCTCTCCAATGGGATCGGGCCATGCAGTTGCAATACCGTCTCTTGCCTCTCTTTGATGCGATGCTCAGCACCGTCGAGTTTCCCGAAGGCTTCCGACGGGGCGCGAAGATCCGGGGGTGGGACCTTGGCCAATCTCGCCAGCCGTTGACTCCACAGCAGACCACGGCCGCCGATATTGCCCAGCGCAAGATCCAAGAGATGCTCGCCCAGTTCGAATTTCTCCAATCCAAGACCTTGGCACCCAAGTCGGTGGCGCCCGACGCGAGCGATGACGTCATCGATCGCATTGTTTCGGAAGTTCTTGCGCAGCTTCGAAGCAAGTAGTTTCCCGGGGGGGAACGGATGCGGATCCCGGACAACCCTGCAAACAGTGCGGATGAACAAGACGTTTGGCGATCGAGGGCGATTCTCGCGCTCACGCATCGCAATCGAGCCTGGAGAATACTGGCGATCGTTTCCTTGTCTTCCGCCCTGGGCTGGGTGGTTTACGACTCCTGGCGACCTGTTGATCGAGACCCGTTGCCTGCCGATTTCGTGGTCGAACTCAATCGAGCGTCGGCGGCCGAGTTGAACTTGATTCCTGGTATTGGTCCCAAGTCCGCCGACGCCATCCTCGCGTATCGCCATGCCAACGGAGGCTTTACGCGCGTCGAGGAATTGACCAGGATACCTGGGATCAAGGAGGGGAAATTGCGGACCCTGCGCCCTTACGTTACGGTGGATCCTCGACATGCCAAGCGATGACAATGCGATGGAGTTTGACCTGGACAGCCGCTTCCAGCCGTCGGGGGATCAACCCGAGGCGATCGAAGCGCTGGTGCGGGGATTGCGCGCCGGGGCTCGCCAGCAGGTCTTGATGGGCGTGACGGGATCCGGAAAGACGTTCACGATGGCGAATGTCATCGCGACCATGCGGCGACCCACGCTCGTCTTGAGCCATAACAAGACTCTGGCGGCGCAGCTCTATTCCGAGTTCAAGGAGTTTTTTCCTCGGAACGCCGTCCATTACTTCGTCAGTTACTACGATTACTACCAGCCCGAGGCGTACATTCCGCAGCGCGACATCTACATCGAGAAGGATGCGTCGATCAATGAGGAAATCGACCGTCTTCGCCTGGCTGCGACCAGCGCGTTGGTCAGCCGCCGCGACTGCATCATCGTCGCGAGCGTCTCGTGCATCTACGGCTTGGGATCTCCCGAGGATTACCGCAAGATGGTCGTTCCGATTCGGGTTGGGGAATCGATCCCTCGAGAGGATCTGATCCTTCGATTGATCGATATCCAGTACGAGCGCAACGACACCGCCTTTGAGCGAAGCCGATTTCGGATCCGCGGCGATACCATGGAGTTATGGCCGTCCTACGAAGAGTTCGCCTATCGGATCGAAATGTGGGGCGAGGAAGTCGAGCAGATCTCGATCATCAATCCGATCAGCGGCGAGACCGTCTCGAGGTTGCCCGAGGTTTACATCTATCCCGCGAAGCATTTTGTGACGAGCGAGGATCGAATCACCAAGGCCGTGCAGATCATCCGCAAAGAGTTGGAAGAGCAGCTCGAGAAATTCAAATCGGAGGGAAAGATTCTCGAAGCCCAACGGCTCAACGCACGGACTCGTTTCGATCTCGAGATGTTGCAGCAAGTCGGATATTGTCCCGGGATTGAAAACTACTCGCGACCGTTGTCGGGGAAGCCCCCCGGCGCGACCCCCGATACGCTTTACGATTTCTTTCCGAAGGATTTCCTGCTGTTCATCGACGAGTCCCATGTCACGATTCCCCAGGTGCGGGCCATGTATGCGGGGGATCGAAGCCGCAAAACCACACTGGTCGAGCACGGTTTTCGATTGCCCTGTGCACTGGACAACCGCCCGCTCCGATTCGAGGAATGGGAGGGGAAGATCAACCAGGTCATTTTCGTTTCCGCGACACCCGCGGATTACGAACTGGAGAAAACCGGAGGCGAGGTGGTCGAGCAAGTCATTCGGCCCACAGGGCTCCTGGACCCGATTGTCGAGGTGGTTCCGGCCCAAGGCCAAGTCATGCATCTGCTCGAGCAGATCCGCCAACGCGTCAAGATGGGGGACCGAACCTTGGTCACCGCCTTGACCAAGCGTTTGGCAGAAGACCTGGCCAATTTTTTTACCGACCACGACGTCAAGTGCCGCTGGCTCCACAGCGAACTCGACGCCTTCGAGCGAGTTGAGTTGCTACGAGAATTGCGGGACGGTCGCTGCGATGTCTTGGTCGGCGTCAACTTGTTGCGAGAAGGGCTCGATCTCCCTGAGGTTTCCTTGGTCGCGATTCTCGACGCTGACAAGGAAGGCTTTCTTCGGAGCGAGACGTCGCTCATTCAAACCATCGGACGCGCCGCGCGCAATGCCAACTCGAAAGTCATCCTGTACGCGGACACCATCACGCAGTCGATGCAGATGGCGATCGAAGAGACCCGCCGCCGCCGCAAGCGCCAGGAAGAGTACAACGCCGAGCATGGCATCACGCCGGAAACGGTCAAGAAGGAAATCATGGCCAGCATCCACGAGGCTGCGGAAGCCCGCAAACGGGCCCGCGATATCGTGCGACGGGACCCTGCAGCGGAGATCATCACGGAAGCCTATTTGAAGAGTCTCGAGGAGGAAATGCTCGCCGCCGCCGAAAACCTGGAATTCGAGCGGGCTGCTGCCTTGCGAGACAAGATTCTTCGATCGCGGGAGCGGTTAGGGGAACCTGCGGAATCCGAGGCGGATGGAGGAGACCGGGTCGTGGGGGCCAAGCAGCGCAAACGATCGGGCACTTCCTCTCGCGGTAAAATACCCCGTCGCAAGTAGCCCTTCTTCACCCGCAATCCTGGGTTGAGAGCCTTATCGGTCGCGAGTAGGCTATTCCCTTCGCCTGCGAACTGCCGTTCCCTGAAACACCATCCCCAGTTGATCCCAAACGATGACAGCCATCGACCGCAAGACTCCGCTGCATGCATGGCACATCTCGCATGGCGCCCGCATGGCCCCGTTCGCAGGTTATGAAATGCCGATCCAGTACCAGGGGATCGTTGCCGAGCACACCGCAACACGCACCTGCCTCGGCGTTTTCGATATTTCCCACATGGGGCGACTCCGATTCGATGGCCCGCGCGCCGACCAACTGCTCGATCATCTGTTGACTCGCCGCGTGATCGACATGCAGCCGGGAATGGTCCGATACTCCCTGGTTTGCAACGAAGACGGAGGGATCCTCGACGATGTCCTAATCAGTTGCCTCGAGAGCCCTAGCAGCAAGATCTACTTTTTGCTCGTCGTCAACGCGAGCAACCGGGACAAAATCATCCGTTGGTTGCAGCCGCATCTGGCTGATTTTCCCGATGTCGAGTTTCACGACGTGACCGATGCGACGGCGATGATCGCCGTGCAGGGGCCGAAAGCGATCGAGGTATGCGGTCGCTTGCTCCCAGCCTCGGCCTTGAAACTGGGATACTATCGCGCGAAGGTCACCGAGCAAATGTCCAAGCCTTGCGTCGTCTCTCGAACCGGCTACACGGGCGAAGATGGATTCGAATTGATTGTGCGGGCCGAAGATGCCGAGCGGGTATGGGAGAATATCCTGTTGGCGGGGCGGGAGCATGGCGCCGCAGCGGTCGGGCTCGGGGCGCGGGATACGCTGCGCCTCGAAGCAGGGATGCCTCTTTACGGTCACGAGTTGACCGAGCATATCGATCCCTACACCGCTGGGCTCGCGTTTGCATGCAACCTCAAGGATCGCAATTTCATCGGTTACGAAACACTGCAACAGCGAGCCAGCATGACCTTGCCAGCCCGTCGGGTTGGACTGACGTTGGAAGGTCGACGTCCCGCCCGCGAGAATTCACCGTGCTTCGACGCAGACAATCGCCCAGTAGGTACCGTCACCAGCGGAACCTTCTCCCCAACATTGCAACGCCCGATCGCGATGGCCTACCTGAGTTCCGAAGTGGCCCAGGTCGGGCAAACAATCGACGTCGATATTCGCGGAACCCGCGCTACCGCCTCCGTGGTGGAATTGCCGTTCTATCGTCGGCCCCAGTGATACAACCGCAACTCGAAACTATTCCATTTTCAGAATCCGAGGTAACTCATGCCGATCCAACCCGACCACTTGAAATACTGCGAATCCCACGAATGGGTGTCTTCCCCGGACAGTGCCACGGGAATCGCCACCATCGGCATCTCTGCCTTTGCTGTGGCCCAGCTCAACGACATCGTTTTCATGGCTCTGCCGGCAGTAGGGACTCATTTGAACGCTGGCCAAGAGTTTGGCGAGGTCGAGAGCGTCAAGGCGGTATCGCCGATGTACAGTCCTGTCAGCGGTGAAGTGATCGAAGTCCACTCCGACCTGGTCGATCATCTCGATCGATTGAACGTCGACCCCTACGAACAAGGATGGATCATCAAAGTGAAAATCTCCGATCCGAGCGAGTTCGATCGATTGATGAATTACGACGCGTACCAGAAAATGTGCGCCGAGCACGGATAACCCAGGTCTTCGATGACTCGTAAGCTATCCCGACCCGTAGTCGTTCGTCGAGATCCACCGCTGGACGGTCCGACGAATATGGCAATCGACGAATCTCTGTTGGCGGATGCCACCCTGGAGAGCCCGATCACCATCCGGTTGTATCGGTGGAGAGAGCCAACACTGTCGCTGGGGCATTTTCAAACCCTGGACCAGTTTCAGTCGGATCCCCGAGTTCGCGAGAAATCGAGGCTCAAGGAAATTCCGTGGGTGCGACGCAAAACGGGAGGGGGGGCGATCCTCCATGATCAGGAGTGGACCTACAGCATCGTTATCCCGGCTGAGGCGGAGGAGGCCACCAAAGGACATAGCGAGAGCCTGTACCGCGCCGTGCATGAATCGATTCGCGATAGCCTGATCGCTTTGGGTTGGGGGGCGAGTTTGGCGGAAACGTGCACATGCTCTCCCAGGGATCGCAAGGAAAACGAACCGTTCCTGTGCTTTCAGCGGCGTTCCCCCGTCGATATTGTGATCGGCGAGAATAAGTTGGTCGGGAGTGCCCAACGCCGGGCCCGGACCGGTTTGTTGCAACATGGGAGCGTATTGCTCCATAGTTCCTCGTTGCTTCCGGAATTACCGGGACTCGAGGAACTCGGGCCCCCGAGCGAAACCCCAGTCGATTGGCCCGCGTGGCTCGAAGACCGAATTCGCAACGGTTTGCGGATCGCACTCGGGGTCGATGGTTAGGTTTCGCGGTTGAAAGATATTCCCAACCGAGTAGAATATGGGCATAGGAAGAAGACGCATCGCCTTGCCTAAATCACCCCGAAATTGCGTGAGAAGTCATTTTTCTATTTTCCGCCTAACTTCGGTGATTCGAATATAGGCCGTCGGTCCACAAACGTCGGATCGTTAGGTGACAAACAACCTCAGGGTTTGCCATGCAAGTGTCCTTAAAGGTTCTTTCCGGAAACCACGAAGGCAAGTTGATTCCTGTAAAGGATGAGAAATTCTTCATCGGTCGTAGCGATTCGTGCCAGCTCCGTCCGAAAAGCGATTCGATCTCGCGACGCCATTGTGCGATCGTTCAGAAAGAGGGTCGCGTCCTGCTGCTCGATTTGAAGAGCCGCAATGGCACTTTCGTCAACGACAAGCAATTGCTGCCGGACAAGGCCAAGGTTCTGAAGTCTGGCGATCGGCTGAAGATTGGCCAGCTCGAGTTTGAAATCTCGATCGAAGTAGGGTTGGCTGCCGCAAAGAAACCGGAAGTCAGCTCCGTGAAAGAAGCTGCCGATCGACTTTCGGAGCAGAAATCGATGCTCGACTCGCGCGAAGCCGCCGATATCAGTTCCTGGCTTTTGGAAGCCGACCAAATTGATCGTCCGTCAACAGCGAGTCCGGAGACACGGCAATTCCGGGCGGACGACACCACATTCTTGGAAGTTTCCAGTTTTGAGCAGGAGCCACCCCCGGACGCGAACAAGAGCGAAGAGGGTACCGAAGAGGCCAAAGCGGAAGGTGAGAAATCGAACAAGCCGGTCAAGAAAGGCCCGATGAAGCTTCCGAAGAGCAATACCGGTCCCACCACCAAAAACACCAAAGACGCTGCTGCAGAAACATTGAAGAAATATTTCGGCGGCCGATAACACCTCGGGGTAACCCTGCCATGCACCTCCACGACGCGACACAACGCTTCGGGGGCACGTCTCACCGCTTGGCGCTGTTCACACTCTGGATCATGTTACTGTTTGTTGCGCCGCGGGCGGACGCCCAGCAGCAAACACTCATTCTCGACAACGGATTCGCAGTCGGTCCTGGTACACTCTCCGTCAAACCCGGCTTGAATACGCGCGGTTCAGCGGAAAGCGCTGAATTCGGACAGGCGCCCAAAGTCGCTGTCATCGACGATGGGCTTCGATGGACGCACGTCAGCACCAAGCGGGCGGACCGCCAGCCCCAGGAAACCCCCGATCCGCTTCGGATTCGCCATCGCATCAATCCATCCGAAGTCTGTCGCAATGGCCTTGTCATCAAGGGTGGACTCGGCAACGCCTATTCCGCGACCCCGTTCGACTTGTTTGGCCGTCGCGTTTACTCGTTCCAAAGCCCTAGCAAGCAAATCGTGCAGGGCATTACCGAAATCAGTCCCCAGTATGTGCGCATCCAAGCATTGGAAGGGAACACGAGCCAGACAGCGATGACCTGGGACATGCGCGTGGCGTTGTCCGCCGTTCCACCTTTGCAGCTGCGCGATATTCTGATGCGCAACGCAGATCCCAACCGCGCTCAGGATTGGTTGGATATCGTCTCGCTGTACATCGCAGCCAAACGTTTCGTCGAAGCTCGCGACATGCTCGTGCGAGCTATCAACCGATTCCCCGAACTGGAGAAAAGTCGCGGGTTGCTCAAGCAAATCGATCAAAGTCTCGCCGAGCAAATGTTTGACGCCGTGCTCCTGGCCCAAAATGCAGGGCAACACAATATCGCCGAGCGAATGCTGCGTTCGTTTGATGCGAATACCGTTTCGCTCGAGACTCGCCTGAAGATCGATCGCCGCTTGGAAACCGTCGCTGCCAACGCGAAGGAATGCGACCAGATCCTGGGTTGGTTGCGGGAGGATTTGGGTCAGGTGAACGACCCTGGCTTGCAGAATGAGCTGTTGAAGGAAGTGGAGGAACTCGCGCGCTATTTGAACGCAGACACTCGGGAGCGGTTCGCGGATTACGTCCGTTTGCGCCGTGATCCGGCATTGTCCGCTGATCAACGAGCCGCCCTTGGCCTGGGGGGGTGGCTGTACGGCGCAGGTTTCTCGGATCAACAACCGAATTTGTCGGTGGTTCGCTCCGGATTTATCGCGCGAAGGATTATCGACGAATACCTTTCCTCGGCCCGCAGAAACGATCAACTGATCAACGAACTGTCCAAGCTCGAATCGGGGACGCCTCGCTTTGTCGCACGAATTCTTGCCAATATGGCTCCCCCAAAAAAGACCGACCCGGATCTGCAGGCCACCGCAGAAGTGCTCCTCTCGGCCGACGGAAAAGAGAGAATCGAAAAACCGATTCCCGGCCGCTATTTGATCGAAGTGCCGCTCGGGGGTGCGATGCGGGGACAGACCGCCCGCTACTTGGTTCAATTGCCCCCCGAATACAACCCCTATCGGCGTTATCCATGCATCCTGGCCCTCGCCAGCGAAGAACTTTCCTTCCAAAGCCAACTCGAGTGGTGGGTAGGTTTGGATCGCTCGCAAGTCGACTTGCCATGCTACGGCGAAGCCCCCCGGCACGGATTCATCGTGGTTTCCCCGGAATGGAATTTGCCCAAGCAACCCACCTACAACTACACCGAAAACGAGCAAGCGTTGATCTTGGCGCCGTTGCGGGATGCCATGAAGCGGTTCAGCATCGATACCGATCGCGTCTTTGTCTCGGGGCATTTCATGGGAGCCGATGCCGCCTGGGACTTGGCGTTGGCCCATCCGGACTTGTGGGCAGGCGCCGTTATCATCGGCGGCATCGCCCAAAAGTTCATCATCCAATACTGGCCCAATTCCCGCTACGTCCCTACCTACTTCGTCAACGGCGAACTCGATGGGTCCAATCCGATGCTGCTCAATGGGCAAACGTGGGACAACATGCTGGGCGAACGGGGCATCGACACCATGGTCACCCTTTACCAAGGACGCGGCCATGATCATTTCCAGGAGGAGATCCCGCGCATCATCGATTGGATGCAGGTACCGACGCACCGACGAACGTTCGTGTTGGACAAATTCAAGGTCGTCAGCAGTCGGGCGGGCGATCGATTCTTTTGGTGGTTTGAAACCGGCGAACTGTACAAGGACGTCCTCGTTCATCCGTTGATCGAGCCTGGGGCTTGGAAGGAATACGAGATCGAAGGCACGTTGAATCGGGAAAACAATTCAGTGCGCATGGGAAAGGTACCCGCTGATCGGTACACCGTATGGCTTTCTCCCGACATGGTGGATTTCACTCGGAGAGTCACGGTGGAAACCAAAGGTGCCAGCCACCGAATGGATGTAGCGGGAAGCGCACAAGTCATGCTCGAAGATGTCCGGGGACGGGGGGACAGGCAGCATCCATTTTGGTATCGTGTGAATCTTCCGATCCGCGAAAACGGACGTTGATTTTGATCCACTGATACCCATGGACCCCACGATGGAACGTATTCTCGTTCTCGGCGCTCATCCCGATGACGCCGAATTCTTTGCAGGAGGCTTTCTCGCAGCTCACTCCGATGCTGGCTCGAAGATCTCGATCATCAGCGTGACCAACGGCCAATCGGGGCATCACACCATGCCATCCGACCAACTGGTCCAGCGGCGTCGACGCGAAGCGGCTGCGTCCGGGGCGCTGCTCCATGCAACCTACGTGACTTGGGATTTTCCAGACGGCTATCTGCAGCCAACCCTGGAGCTTCGCGAAGCGATCATTCGAGCTATCCGCGCGTTTCAACCAACATTGATCCTCACCCATCGCCCCTTCGATTATCATCCCGATCACCGTGCGGTCGGCCAGGCGGTTCAAGATGCCTCGTACATGATGATGGTTCCCAAAGTAGCCCCGGGGTCTCCTCCGCCGGAACGGGAGCCGATGGTGGCTTACATGGTGGATCTCTTCACTCGGCCCTGCCCATTGCGCCCCGATGCGGTGATGGACGTCAGCCCATACTTGGAACGGGTAATCGATCTTTTGGAATGCCATGAATCCCAATTCCTCGAATGGATGCCGTGGATCGAACGTGTAGACCACACCCTTCCACGTGTCGATGAACTCAGCCCGGAGGAAAAGAAGTCCGCGCTTCGGGAGTGGCTGAGAACCTGGTATTTGCAGCGAACGAGTCCACGGATCGAGCGATTTTGGAAATCGGAATGGGGTGGAAACCCGCTGCTGATCGAGGCCTTTGAAATTTCCGAGTACGCTGGAAAAGCGTCCGGCGACTCGTTGGTCCGGCTGTTCCCAAATCGAAAGCGTTCTTGAAGCACGGGCAAGCGATCATGCAGCAGCTGGCGATCCTCGATTTCGAAACAGCCAATCATCAGCCCGGATCGGCTTGCCAATTGGGTATCGTCGTCGTCGAACCTTGGCGAATCGTATCGGAACATCAATGGCTGATTCGCCCCCAGCGATTGTACTTCTCTCCGCGATGTATCGAAGTGCATGGAATCACACCGCGGGATGTTATGGATTGCCCGACGTGGGACCAAATCTGGGGGGAGATCCAGCCGATCCTGGACGGTTCGGTAATTATCGCCCACAACGCAGGATTCGATGCGAGAGTTCTCAGTTCGACCTGTCAGCTCTATGACATCGCAATCTCGAATCTGGATTTGCAGTGCACTCGTTTGATCGCCAAAAAATCATGGCCCAATCTCCGATCGCACGCCTTGGCCAATTTGGCGGAAACGTTGCAGATCGCGTTTCGTCATCACGATGCATTGGAAGATGCCCGTGCGGCTGCGACCGTTCTGATCCAAGCGGCCCATCTCGCCGGTGCAGGTGACCTCGATTCTCTTGAGGATATTCTGGGTGTGACCCGAGGCCGCGTCTGGTCCGATCGCGTTCGATTGCCTCGATCCATTCGCCGCAACCGTCTCGATCGCGTCGCCGAACCCGAAGGGCGCTACGAGCCCAAGCGATTTCGGTCCGATGGCGCTCCCACGGAGTCGTCTCGATTGCGTCAGTCGCTGCGATGCGCCGACGAGATTCTCGCTTGCATGCAAGGGTCGCGCCCTTTGGAAGGGAAACATGTGATGCTGGTTCACAGCCTGCTGGGGATGGAGCGAGATGATGCGATCGGATTTCTCGAGCAACTCGGGGCGGTGGTCCAACGGGGGGTCAATTTGCAAACCGATTACGTGATTCTCGGGACCGAAACCTCGCGGGAACCGTCCTCGCCTTCCCTGCCGATCGATTCCATGATTCCCAGCGAGATCATCGAGCGTCAACGGGACGGTCAGCCAATTCGGCTCCTGACCCAACGCCAACTGCTCGCTATGATCCCATCCGGATTGGCGATCGCTCGAGGAGATACATGATGGATGAAATTCCCGGCGGGAAAGTCATTGGGATCGGCACCGATATTATCGAATGCGTCCGTATCGCTCAGATGATTGAGAAACATGGTGAAATATTCCTGAATCGGGTCTTTACCGCCCGCGAGATCCAGTATTGCTCGACGCGTCGCGCCGCAAACCAGCATTACGCAGGTCGCTGGGCTGCGAAGGAAGCGGTCCTCAAAGTACTCGGGACCGGTTGGGCCCGCGGCATCCTGTGGACCGATATCGAAGTGGTCAACGAAGTTTCCGGCGCTCCCGCGATCCGGCTCGACAACCGAGCGGTAGAGATCGCGTCGGAACGAGGGATTCACCAGATCCAGATCTCGATCTCTCACTGCCGCGCGTACGCGACTGCATTTGCGATCGGGACCGATTGAACGGCGGAACCGATCGCTGACGACGAATTCAACTCCATTGAACCTGGCAACGAAACCAAGAGGCTCCAGCAATGACCGAAGCGAAAATGATGGCCGGCATCCCGACACTCAACGCGGGTTTGTATCGCACCATCCGATTCCTCGTCGGCGATCCGGCCGTGTACATCGAATTGGCCGGCGGGAATTCCCAACCATCTTCGACCCTCATCCTTCGCGACATCGAGATGGATCGCGCCCGACAGCATGCCCGCGCCGATCACATCGCTTGCCCCGCCGACTTCGCTCCCGCCGCGGGGCTCTCCGGAGATCGCGAAACCGCTACCGCGCAAGCTGCCGCCGAGTTCCTCATCCGTCGCGGCATTCGACGCGTCACCGTCGACCGCTCCTTGCCCATGATCTACTGCGAGATGCTGCGCCGTGCCGGAGTTGATGCGGTTTGCGATCTCGAATGGGGAGTCGTCGAACGCCGCAGGAAGGATGAACAGGAAATCGAATTTCTAAGGGCCGTTCAATCGATTACCGAGCAAGTTATCGAGTTGGCGTGTTCGACGATTGCGAACGCACGGGCTGATGCCAACGGTGTGCTCCAGCATGACGGCGAGACGCTGAGCAGCGAACGCCTTCGTACCATGATCGATATCTGGCTGCTCGAGCGAAATTGCACCAACCCGGGCGCGATCGTGGCGGGAGGTCCGGTCGGTGCGGATTGCCACCACCACGGATGCGGTCCCTTGAGGACAGGCGAGCCTGTCATAGTCGATATTTTCCCCCGCTGCAAAAACAGCCTCTACAACGGCGACTGCACCCGGACGGTTGTTCATGGTGATATCCCTGACGAGGTTGCACGCATGCACGCAGCGGTGGTCGCTGCAAAGCGAGCCGCGACCAGCGCGGTGCGAGCAGGCGTGACGGGAGACCAGGTCCACCAGGCAACCATCGCCGCCATCGAGAACGCCGGCTATCAGATGGGATTGCCCCCTGCGGACGCTCCTGATGCGTTCTGCAGCATGCCGCATGGCACTGGACATGGACTCGGATTGGAAGTCCACGAGCCACCGTTGCTGGCCGTGGGTGGCCCCACCTTGCTCGTTGGAGACGTGGTCACCGTGGAGCCAGGTTTGTACTGCAAGGCTTGGGGAGGTGTTCGTGTGGAAGACGTGGTCGTGGTACGCGCGGACGGCTGCGAGAATATCAATCGCTTGCACGAAGAGTTGCGTTGGAAGTAGGTCTTGCTGACCGAGATCAAATCGCTGCAGCGAGTTCCAGAAAGACTTTCGCCAGCCCTTCATCTGATCCCAGCGCCCGCGTCAATAGCCATCGCTGGTCTGTATGGCGCTCCATCCGTTCGCGAAACTTAACGCGGAGCTGGTCCATCAACTCTCCTTCGAAAAGCAAATGGGGTTGGACGATGATCGTGTCACAGTTCGAGTTGGCAGCCAGTTCGAAAAGTTCGTCCACGTTGGGCGATCCTCCCGTAAAGAAACCGGTTTCATACCACACCACATGGTGACGACGCTCGCAAGCCTTGACGGTCAACGTCCGCATCTGCTCGAGCGCCCCGGGATCGCTCGCACCGCGACCCACCATCGCTAGTCCGATGGTACCCAAGTAAGTGACTTCGATCTCGCAAGCACCTGAACACGCGCCAACCCGCGCGCAGTGGCCCTTGGGACAACCGGCGGAGAATCCGCGGAGGCCGATCTCCTCGTAGCGTCGCTCCGACAGCTCGAGGACGCACGGCTTGGTTCCCAACGGTGGACTCTGGCCAACGACTTCGATTCCCAATCGCGACGCAGCCGCGGCCACTGCATCCGGAATGTCTGACTTGGCATGCCCAGCCTCGAACAGCAAGATCGGCACGACCTTGACACGTTCCAAGCCGCCGGCTTTGATCCGCTCGAGCGCGTCATCGATTGTCGGTTCCGCCAACTCCAGGAAAGATTCGAAAAGGGGCACGTCAGGCTCCAGTTGTCGCATCGTTTCCACCAACTGTCGCAATTGGTCTGCCCCCGCTGGCTTTCGCGTTCCGTGGCCGACAACGAGAATCGCAGTGTTGGAGTCGAGCATGGCTTCGGTGCAGTTCCTGGTTATGAAGTTTTGTCCTCAGTCGCAAAAGCTACCGAGAGACTAGGGGGTCTGGATGGGCTGGGGAGGATGGGCGACGCCTTGTGGGATGATTATGAGGAAAGTTCCGATTGGGCAAGATGGAACTGTCGATGATTGCAGGATTGCTTCAGAAAATGTCGGCTTTTCCTAAAGATCGGACAGTCAACGACTTGCAAGCGGTTTTTCCCGTCCCATCCTTGATTCTGATTTGATACGGAGCGAGCTATCGACAAAAATAGATTGAATTGCATCCGGATTTTCTAAAGTTCTTGCCAAAGCGTTTCGGTGATCAACCATGAATCAACGCGCTCTCCAACGCCGTCTATTTCTCGCCGCCCTCCGTGCAACAAGTTCGTTGATCGCGACTGTCGGGGTTCCGCTCGCCCTTGCGCATGCCCAGGATTGCCCACCGGCGGTCTCTTATCGATTGCAGAGCGAAACCGTCTACGAACAAGTTCCGGTGACCCGCAATCGCATTGAATATGAGGATGTGATGGTCGAGAAGGAAGTTGTCACCTACCGACCCGTGACGGAAACGCGGCTCGAGAAGCGACAATACTCCGTGCGCAAGCCAGTCATCGAAACCTCCACCGTCAATCAGACCTACACCGTCCTCAAGCCGGTGACCAAAGTCGACTATGTCGATGAGACCACCATGGTGACCGAGACGTCGCAAGTCGAGCAAACCGTCACGAGCTACAAGACCGTTACCGAGACGCAATATCAAACCCAGTACATGACCGTACAAAAGCCGGTGACTGAAACACAGATGCAAGTTCAGAACTTCATCGTCCAAAAACCGGTCACGGAGACGACTTATCAGACGCAGCAGTATACCGTCCAAAAGCCGGTGGTCGAAACGGTGATGCAGCAACAGTCCTACACGTCGCTCATGCCCGTTACCACCTACCAACCAGCCACGGTCGATGCAGGAGGATACGTTGCTCAGCAATTCGTTCAACCCGGTGACGTGCGCTATCACTTGCGCTGGCAACAACCCAACGCCGGCGTCAATCCTATGACCGGTCAACCGGTCTACCAACGCGGCGGTCTCGGATGGGTTCCATACTCTGCCCCCGGTCAGACATTCACCCAAATGCAGTATCAGCCGAATTACCAGCAAGTGGCGGTGCCTCAGACCAGCTACATGCCGCAAACCAATACCATGCAGGTCCCGGTCCAAGTACAGCGCATGCAAACCGAGGTTGTGCAGCAGCAAGTTCCCGTCACCACGACTCGGATGCAAAACGAAGTGGTTCAACAACAGACTCCCATAACCACCACGCGCATGGAAAGCCAAGTCGTTGCCCAGCAGGTTCCGATCCAGGTCCAAAAGACCATCCCGGTCCAAGAAAAAGTGGTCGTCCCCCAAACCGTCCAGAAACCGGTAACGCGACGAGTCGCCAAAGAACGGATCGAGTACGAACCCGAGACCATCGTTCGACCGGTGACCGTACAGCGTGAAACGTACAAGATGGAAACCGTTACCGAGGATGTCCCGGTCCAGACCACACGCACCGAACGGGTCGTCCAGAAGATTCAAGTCCCTCAGCGGGTTGCGAGAACCGTGCAAACCACGGAAATGCAATTGGTGCCAAGGATCGTTACACGTCGCATCCCGATCGACATGTACGGGAATGTTATCACCGAATCCGCTGCACCCGTGTTCGAATCCAAACCGTCCACCAGTGTGCTAGCGCCCTCGGAGCCAGCGTCTTCTCCGTCCGATGCTGCTCGTTCCTCGAAGAAACCGGCCACCGAGTCGGGAGAACTCCCTGCTCCGCAATCCAAGAGCGCCGCGGAGCAACCCAGCAACCAAAGCTCCGCCGAGTTAAAAATCGGCTCTCCGGATGGCGATGCCGAAGCCGCGAAGAAACCCACCCTCAATCCTTCGGAAGCGGCACCACCGAGCAACGAATCCAAGATCGAAAGCGCCAAGCCTGAAGCAGCGCCCGAGTCGGAAAAGGAATCCGCTCGCATCCGGACCAAGTCCAGCGATTAGGTGACGCAGCCAACAAAAGTCGATTTTCGTTTCCATGAGCCTGAGGTGCTATCCGATTTTTTGCACGTCAAACGAACTCGGCTAGCGTCGTATCCAACGAGCCCTCTGAATTCATCGAATTGCTAGCGTTCATCATGTCGCCGGGCATTCATCCCTCGCGTGACACCGCCGACAAAAGTGAGCCTGAGGCGTTAGCCGATTTTTTGCGCGTCGAACGATTTCGGCTAGCGCCTCTGGCTATTGGAAAAGAAAATGGACTTTGGCGGCTGAGTCCGCTTGCGCCTCAGGGCGAGATTTTCGCGAAGTTGGCATCTTGAAAAAACTGATCTAGGGTCACCGACCGATAATTCGTATCGTTATCGGGGAAGAGGGATGCACGGATCCATGGTCGGGATCTGATACCAAGCGGGGAAGGGATGCCCATGCGACGTCGTGAATGGATTTTTGGTTTGGCAGGCAGTTCGCTTGTTTTGGCGTTGGGTTGCCGCGGTTACCAGTACGGCCATGTATTGAGTTCCAAGGACAAGAACATCGTGGGTAGCCACGAAGCGGGAGCCGAAGTCTTTGACCCGCTGGTCGATGAAGTGATCGCCAAACTGCTGGTCCGCCAGGAGCAAGCGTGGCCGGAATGTCAGGTCGGTCCAGACGGCATTCCGATGAAGAAGTCGATCTGTTTTGTGTGCGTCGAAAACAAGATGGCCGAAGACATCGGCGACTTCAAGGACCAACTCTACCAACAGATCGACAGTCGCATCCTGGAGTCGAATGCGTTCCAGCCGATCAGCCGCCGCATGGTCGATGCCGCCCTGCATGAGACGCGGCTTCGTCCGGACTCGCTCATGGTCCCTGACAACATGCGTATGTTCACTGCCGTGCTGAATCGCGATGGAGCTCCTGTCGATTATTTGCTTTACGCCACGCTCACCAGCGGGACGACCAAGCGCAATTCCTCGACCCAGCGCGATTACTTGCTCACGCTGGAGATGGTCAACGTCCACAACGGCAGCTATGACAAACAGTCGTCGGAGATCCGCAAGGGATACCACAAGACGGCGATAGGACAATACTGGAACTACAATCCCTTCACGCGATGATCGGCCGCCGGGAAGCATGGAATGCGTGGTGGGTTTGGTCCGCCGTGGCGATTGTCTACGTCGCCAGTCTGCCGGCTTGTTCGACCCATGCTAAACGAATCGCGCTGCCTCGCAATAACTTCTATGACGGCCAGTTCACGGCCTGTCGCGAACAGCTCGAGAAGATTGCGAAGAATCATCATCAGGATCGGGATGTCGCCAATCTGGATCTGGCGATGGTCGAGTTGCTGGACGGCGATTGCAGACAGGCCGAGCGCCGCTTGAAGGAAGTCCGCGATCGATTCGACCATTTGGAGCAAACATCGCTGGCGGAGAAGACCATATCGATGTGGACCGATGATTCCGCTCGCGCGTACGCGGGCGAGGATTACGAAAAGATTTTGATTCGCGTTTTTCTGGCCTTGACCAGCCTGATGCAGGATGGAACCGACGCCGAGAGCTACACCCTCCAGATCCAGGACAAACACGACGCAATCCGCGGCCGCCTCGGAGAGAAAGAAACCAATCCATCGGCAGGCAGTCCGTCGACAAGCAATGCGTCGACAAGCAATGCGTCGGAGAGGACGCCGACGGAAGGCCAGCCTGGATTCGGGTTGCCTATCGGATTCTATCTGCGAGGTTTGCTGCGCGAGCAGACGCACCAGAACTACGATGATGCGCTCCGAGCTTATTCCCAAGCGTCTGCGCTCATCCCCGATTGCGTTCCCCTGCAATGGGATGTCGCCCGAGTGCAACAAGGAGTGCACTCGCAACCTGGTTGTGGGGTGGTGTATGTATTCGCGATGGTCGGCCGAGGCCCCTACAAAGTCGAGGTTTGCGAACAACCCACCAGTGATGCTCTGCTCATCGCCGATCGGATCGTCTCAGCCGTAGGTCCCCATCATCTACCGCCGACCATCGCGCCGATCAAGGTCCCGGATATTGCTGTTCCTACGAGAGATATCGACTCGGTGCATGTTTCGGTGGAGGGCCGGGGCATTGGCCCGACGGTATCGCTGGCCGATATCGAGTGGCTTGCAGAGACCACCTATCGATCGCAGCGCGATCAGATTGTCGCCCGCGCGGTCGCTCGCCGAGTGATCAAGAAAGCGACGGTCGTCACCGCCAAGAATTCGATCGGTGCCAACGACATGGTGGGGTTCGGGATGGATGTCGCAGGAGTAGCGTGGGAGGCGACGGAAGCTGCCGATACGCGGTGTTGGGGGCTGTTGCCGCGAGATATTCAAGTGCTTCGCGTGGAGGTCCCCGCTGGCGATCGGCGACTGCAATTGGCCCCGATGCTGGGGAACTATTTTCATGGTTCACCACGCGCGATCGACGTGCATGTCGACGACGGCCGCAACACGTATGTGCTGTGTTGGTTTCCAGACTCCCACCTCCCCGGCCGCATCCTTTCAAGCCACACGCCTTGACCACAGCTGGCAGCGTTGTGCCCGTACCCTACTAGCCGATCTGGACGTGCTTCCCGGATTGCGACACGACTCCGAAAGGGGTATTCTGCGGGAGATTAGACGATTCAAAATACTTCCGTATTAACCCAACTTCTTTTGCAAGGGTTCTCTATGAGCGTTCCCGCCGCATCCATCCGTCAACTGGCTATCAATACTATCCGCACCCTCAGCATGGACGGGGTGCAGGCCGCCAACAGCGGGCACCCCGGGACTCCGATGGCCCTCGCACCGGTGACATTTCAGTTGTGGACCGAGATGCTGCGCTACGATCCTGCTGATCCGCACTGGCCGAATCGGGACCGGTTCGTTCTCTCGTGCGGCCATGCCTCGATGTTGCTCTACTCGATGATCCATTTGGCGGGTATTCGTGCGGTCGACGCTCACGGCAAGGTCACGGCGCAGGAATCCTTGACTCTCGATGACTTGAAAAAATTCCGTCAATTGCACAGCCCCTGCGCCGGCCACCCGGAGTACGGTTATGCCACCGGTATCGAGACCACCACGGGTCCGTTGGGACAAGGAGCCGGAAACTCGGTCGGGATGGCGATCGCTTCCAAGCACATGGCTGCCAAGTACAACCGACCAGGTTTTGAGTTGTTCGGTTACGAAGTCTTTGCTCTGTGCAGCGATGGCGATTTGATGGAAGGGGTGGCTGCGGAAGCCGCCTCGATCGCTGGACACTTGAAGCTGTCGAATCTGTGCTGGATTTACGACGACAACGGCATCACCATCGAAGGGCACACCGACCTGGCGTTCAGCGAGGGGGTAGCGCAGCGGTTCCGCGGCTTGGGTTGGCACACCATCCATGTCACCGACGCCAACGACCTCGCGACTCTCCAGAGCGCCTTCGACGAATTCCGCGCTACGAGCGACAAGCCGACTCTCATCATCGTCAACTCGGTGATCGGTTACGGATCTCCCAACAAAGCCAACACGCATGGCGCGCACGGCGCTCCGTTGGGGGAGGATGAAATCAAACTGACCAAGAAAAACTACGAGTGGCCTGAAGGAGAAAAGTTTCTTGTTCCTCCGGGTGTTCGCGAGCACTTCGCCAACACGCTCGGAGCTCGTGGCCACGCGGCGAGCAAGGCGTGGCGCGATCGCTTTGCTGCCTATGCCAAGGAATATCCCAGCGAAGCCGGCGAATTGCAATCGATCTTCGATCGCAAGTTGCCTGCGGGTTGGGACGCCGGGCTCAAACCCTTCCCTGCCGATGCCAAGGGAATGGCGACTCGCGTCAGCAGCGGCAAGGTGCTCAACATGCTCGCGCCGCACATCCCACAGTTGATCGGTGGATCTGCAGACCTGGCACCCTCGACCATGACGCTGCTCGATGGCCAAGCCGACTTTTCCCATCAGCATTACGAAGGTCGCAATATGCACTTCGGCATTCGAGAGCATGGCATGGGTTCGGTCCTCAACGGAATGAGCTTGTGCGGACTCCGGCCGTACGGAGCGACATTTTTTGTCTTCACCGATTACATGCGGCCCGCGATGCGATTGAGCAGCATCATGCATCAACCGGTCCTGTACATCCTGACCCATGATTCGATCGGCCTAGGCGAAGACGGCCCAACCCATCAACCCGTCGAGCACCTAGCCGCTTGCCGAGCGATTCCCGGCTTGTATGTGTTTCGACCCGCAGATGCAAACGAGGTTCTTCATTCCTATCGAGCGGCGATGCAGATGCAGAAACATCCGGTCGCGATGGTTCTGTCGCGTCAAAACACGTCTACCTTCGATCCTCTCAAGGTCGCAAACACCGATGGGACGCTTCGCGGAGGCTATGTGCTGAGCGACAGCAAGGGACACCCCGATGTGATCTTGATCGGGACCGGAACCGAGGTCGCACTATGCCTCAAAGCTCAGGAGGCATTGGCTGCAGACGGCATTCGCGCCAGGGTCGTCAGCATGCCGTGCTTCGAACTCTTCGACGAACAGTCCAAGGAATATCGCGAGTCGGTATTGCCGCCCGATGTCCGTGTCCGTGTGGGATGCGAAGCCGGCGTGCGACAAGGATGGGATCCGTACATCGGATTGGAAGGCATCTTCATCGGCATGTCGACGTTCGGTGCGTCGGCGCCGGCCGATCAGCTCTACAAGCACTTTAAGATAACCGCAGAACAGATCGTGCTGCGTGTCAATGATGCTCTGCAGCGATAGCCGGCTGCATGGACCATGACTAGCTAGTTCATGTGGCTAGGCCGACGAGGCATCTGGCGAGGGAACGGGAGAGGCTTTTTCGCGGGAGCCACTTGATCGGTTTCCTCGCTCCATTGCACGCGCTCCTCATCGGTCGCGTAGTAACGCAACCAATCTTCGATGTCGTTCTCATCGAGGCAATGCCAATGGAGGAAGTGACGCGGATCCGAGATCTTTTTCTGATAAACCGGGAGAATGTCCCGCATCAAAACGCAGTAAAGTTGGCGATCGCTCAGGTGATCGGTGAAGTCCAAGGCGATCTTTTGGCTGTAGAGCTGGTGGATCGTTCGCCACAAAATCGCATGCACTTCTTCGTCGCCGAGGAACTCCGGTCGGGGCAGTACCAACTCCGGCTCGAACCATTGAGAGATCGGAATCGATGGGGCACGCTCCCATTCCAAGATCGATTCGAGAAACTCATTCTCCTCGACCAGCGACATCTTTCGTATGGTTACGAAATCGACCGATTCATCCAAATACGGTTCCAACTCATCTCGGAGTTGGGCGTTGCGAATCAGCAATTCGACTTCGTCGGCGATTGGGCTGGGAACCTGGGACATCGCAAGGAAAACCGGGTCAAGAGGAGAGGAACTGGAATTCCCTCTCACTGTATCCGAGGGCCCCTTCGCTCCAAAGAAAGATCTTTATGAAAATGGCTTTGTCAACGAGAAATTTCCGTTCGGCCTGCGTAGAAACGTCAGAATGCGTACGTTTTAACCTTCCGCACGGCTCTTGCGGTGGACCGGAGGGGCGGGATACGTTGACCCGGGGGTTCCAAGATCCCTAAAATGCATATGTTTTGCCTCAGGAGAAAGAATGATCGAATCATCCAAACGTGTCCCGGCGCGGTGGCTGCTGTGGTTGCTCGCGGCATGGCTAGCATTTTGTTCGGGGCCGATAGTGTGGGCCCAAAAGGGATCAAAACCGCAGAGCGCCGGAGGAAAAGGGCTCAACCTAGGGGGGTTGGGAGGCTTTGACGTTCCCTACGAGTTTGCGGCTTCCTTTGAGTTGAATCGGGAAACGGGCAAGGGAAAAGTGCGGGTGACCGCCACGCTCAGCGACGGGTACCACATTTTCTCGACGACCCAACCTCCCGGCGGTCCAAGTCCTACCGTCCTCAAAATCCTCACCTCAGGTGTTCAAGTCACGGGGCCTTTCGTTCCTGATACCCCGCCCGACATTGAATTGAACTCCCCGATCTTTTCGAACATTTCGATTGAACAGCATTCATTGGAAGTGACCTGGACCGCGCCGATTCTGGTCCCAACCCCGGTTCCGGATCCGCCATCGCCTCTGGAAATTCAAATCGACGGGCAAGTCTGTGCGGAAAGCTGCATTCCGGTTCGAGGGGAGAAGGTCGAGGCATCTTTCGCTGGTTTTCTCGCGCCGCCTCCGATGGTCCAGACCTCATCCTCCTTTCGAGAGAAGGATAGCGCCGTCGAGTGGCGAATCCGTCTCGACCGTTCGACGGTCGCTCCTGGCGGAAACATGGAGTTGATCTTGGAAGCTGTCCCGGATCCTGAGTTTCATGTCTATCGATTGGATCTCGACGATCCGGAAACGAAATTCCGAACGTTGTTGTCGATCACTCAAAAGGCAGGAGCCAAGCTGGGTCGCCCCGTGTCGGACAAGGTCTCAGTCAGCAAGGATCTGGGCGTCGGTATCGTGACCCACTTCTACGAGGGGCCAGTCACTTGGCGCATTCCCATTCAAATCCCGGAAACGGCGATCGAAGGGGAGACGCCGCTGGAGGGACTCCTCGGCTACCAAGCGTGTACGATGGGTTCTTGCGATCGTCCTCGAGGGTTGGAATTTGCGTTGGCGTACCGGGTTGTGAAAAACGCTTCCTCCGAAACGAAAACGCCGCTGAACGCAACTATCTCTGCGTTGGACTTCAATCGCGTTGCGGAAAGCCCGCAGCTTCGTTCCTGGGCGGAAGCTCCCAAGTACGCGTTGACCTTGTCGTTTCGAGAACTTCTGACCAAGTTGGGCCTGGCGTTGCTCGCAGGGTTCATTCTGAACTTTATGCCTTGTGTTCTGCCCGTGATCGGTCTGAAGATTCTCGGTTTCGTGAACGAATCGCACGGCGACCAACGTCGTGCATCGATTTTGACACTGGTGTATGCGGTAGGCATGATTAGCTTTGTCGTCGCGTTCGGTATTGCCAGCATCCTGGTTCGAAGCCTTACCGATCAGACGTTGGGCTGGGGTTCGCAGTTTGGCAACACGACGTTTCAGATCGTGGTCACTTCGTTCATGTTCGCGCTCGCGTTGAGTTTCCTCGGTGTGTGGGAATTCCCGATTCCAGGTTTTGCGACGGGAGCCAAAAGTACCGAGTTGTCTAGCCGTCATGGCATGATCGGGGCGTTCGCCAAAGGGATTATCACCACGCTCCTGGCGACTCCGTGCAGCGGTCCTTTCCTGGGCAGCGCCTTGGCCGTGTCCCTGTCGCAACCTGCCTGGGTGGTGCTGTTGATCTTCTTGGGAGTGGGGCTCGGCATGGCAAGCCCGTACTTGGTGATCGCCTCTTACCCGGCGGCATTGAAATGGATTCCGAAACCGGGCCCGTGGATGGAAACCTTTAAGGAAGTGCTCGCCTTTCCCATGTTGCTAAGTGTCGTCGCGTTTGTGAGCGGATTCCCTCGCGACGAACGGACGGCGATGTTCACTTCGTTGATCTTTACATGGTTTGCTTGTTGGCTCGTCGGGCGCGTGCCCGCGTGGGCTTCTCCATCGCAAAAAGTCCGGGCGTGGGTTTTCGGAGGCATCGCCACGGTGGCGGGAACGCTCGGCGCATTCCACTACCTGGGGCCCTCTCCCTATGAGTTGGAATGGGAGCCTTTCAGCGAACAGCGATTGCAGCAACTGGTCGGCGAAGGCAAAACCGTCATGGTCGATTTCACGGCGGAATGGTGCCAAAATTGCAAATTGAATCTGGCCGTTGCAATCCATACGTCCCGTGTACGTGAGTTGGTCAACAAGAACCAAGTTGTCCCGCTGATCGCCGACCTGACCCGATATCCTCCGGAATTATTGGTTAAGCTGAAAGAACTTAACAGTATTTCGATCCCGGTATTGGCGATTTATCCACCTGGCCAACCCAAGCAACCGATCATTCTCCAGGATGTTTTGGCGGAGTCCGATGTAATCAAGGCCTTGGAACAAGCCGGTCCAAGCCAGTCAGCAGAAAAAAACCCCTTTACGATGTTGCAAGGCCCTCAGAATTCCACCGGGATTCGTTAAGCTTTCGACTTAGAGGATCGGTATCTTGATGGAATCTGGTAATGGGCAAATGCACACCTTCGAATCAACACAATCGCAGATCTTAAGCTATCTCGAAAAGGTTTGCGGCAGCATGCCGCAAATGTCGGATTCGCTCGGCCTGATCGGCATTGATTCGGTCGCCATGGCGGAATTGACATTCGACTTCGAAAAGCAATTTTCGTTCAAAGTCACCGACGACATTCTCGACATCGAGACCGTAGAGGAATTGGTGCGCTACGTGTTCGAAAACCAAGGGGGTTCGAGGCCGACCGGGAATTGATTTGCTACTTTCCCACCGCGACGGCTCGAGCGACCGCATCGACGAAGGTATCGACTTCGGCGACGGTGTTGTAGAGATAGAACGACGCTCGTGCACTCGCGGACAGGCCGAATCGCTCGTGCAACGGCATGGCGCAATGATGGCCGATGCGAATCGCGATCCCCATCGCGTTGAGGTACTGGCCGATCTGGTCCGGATGAATCCGATCGACCACGAAGGAGACGATGCCTGTCTTGGCCTCGATGTCGGGGCCGAGAATTTTCAAACCACGAATTCCGCGCAAGCCTTTCATAGCTCGGTCGGCGAGTTTCCGTTCGTGCTCAAGAATGAAACGGGAACCGACCCGTTGGAGATACTCGACGGCTGGCTTCATGGCGATCGCTTCGGCGATCGGCGCCGTGCCCGCTTCGAATCGATGCGGAAGATCAGCCGGGGAAAATCCTGCTTTGCTCACCGATCGGATCATGTTCCCACCTCCTAAAAATGGAGGCATGGCTTCGAGAACATCCCGTTTGCCGTAGAGGGCCCCGATCCCCGTTGGCCCGAGCATTTTGTGGCCGCTGAAAACGATCCAATCCGCATCCCACTCAGCGGCATGGATACTGCCGTGCGGGACCGCTTGCGCGGCATCGACCAGTACACTAGCGCCGACGCGATGTCCTGCATCGACGATCTGCCGTACGGGATTGATGGTTCCCAGGACATTCGAGACCGCGGTGATGGAAACCAGTCGTGTGCGTGGGCTGAGCAGTTTCCCGAGGGCATCGAGGTCGAGCAGGAAATCGTCTCGGACGGGGAGCCAGCGAACGATGGCCCCAGTTCGCGCAGCCAATTGCTGCCACGGGACGATGTTCGAGTGATGCTCCATCTCCGTAAGCAGGATTTCGTCCCCTGGCTTGAGATTCGCATCTCCCCACGCGCGGGCTACCAGATTGATCGAAGCAGTGGTACCTGAAGTGAAAATGATTTCGTCGGCGCTCTGGGCACCGACAAACCCGCGCAGCGACTCGCGAGCGGCCTCCATGGCGACCGTGGTCGCCACGGCGAGGTCATGTCCCGAGCGATGGACGTTGGCGTAATGCGTTTGAAAGACTGCCGCCAGGCAATCGATCACGCTTGTGGGTCGCTGCGAGGATGCGGCGTTGTCGAGATAGATCAGCGGTCGATCATCGCCGATGTGTTGCGAAAGGATCGGGAAATCCTCTCGGCAACCCTCGATAGAGATCGTCGGTGGAGTGGATCTCGCAGACGGCTCGGATGGTTTGGGTTGGGGAATCGTCTCTCCCGATGCCGTGACGGCCGCCCGGGCGATCGCTTGGATGCGTTGGACCATCGAGTACAGGCCGTTGCTGCGCATCGGTGTGAGGAACGATTTCAATCGCAATTCCTCAAACAATGCTTCGATCGGAAATTCGAGGATCTCGCGGGGGGAGCGCCCGGAGTAGACGCTGATCAGAATGGCGACCAAGCCGCGGACCATCGGCGCGTCGCTGGTTCCGCGAAAGGTGAGGATTTCATCGTGGAGTTCGGGGACAACCCAAACCATGCTCTGGCAACCCAGGACGCGATGCTCTTCGGTCTGGTACTCCGCCGGCAAATCGGGCAGGGTTTGTCCGAGTTCGATCAGGTAGCCGATCCGTTCCTCAGGGGTCTCGAGATCGGCGACTTCTTCGCGAATCTCTTCGAGGGAGACTTGCGGAAGGGAAGAGGTCATCAGAATATCCCTAGCTGGTCGCGCGCGTCCTCGGTCATCTTGTCGGGGCCCCACGGGGGATCCATCACGACCTTGATGTCGATATCGCCGACTCCTTCGAGTTCTTCGATCACTTGGCGGCTGTTGGCAACCAATTGCGGGCCGGCCGGGCACATCGGGCTGGTCAGGGTCATCTCGACGTTGACGTTCTGTTTGCCGTCTTCGCGCGGCTGGATATCGACCACGTAGATCAACCCCAGATCGACGATGTTGACGAACAGTTCGGGATCGATGACCCGTTTCAATTCCTCGCGAACTTTGTCTTCGGTAATGCTCATGATTGCTGCGTGCCTTCAATTGGTGAAAACGGCTTCAGTTGCGCAGGCGAACCAAGACTCGGTCGCCATCGATGCGGACCTCGTGGCTCGGTGTATCTTCGGTTGCTGGCATGCATACGACGTGGCCATTGCGGACATCGAATTTTGCACCGTGCCGAGGGCATACCAAGCAGAAACCGTCCAGTTCGCCGTCGCCGAGGGTCCCGCCGTCATGGGTGCACAAGTCTTCGATGCAATAGACCTGGGAATCGTATCGCACGAGTACCACAAATCGGTCGAGGACCTCGACCGATTTGGGTTTCGCGGAGTGCAGCTCATCGAGCTTGCATACGTAATGAAAGTCATTGTCGCTGATGATCGGAGCCTTTCGGGTCGCGCGTTATTCGTATTGCCGAACCTGGCGAGCGATCGAGGCGCCGAGGGCTTCCCGAACCGATTCGATGGTGATTCGATCGAAGATCTGTTGGAAGAATCCGGTGACGATCATCCGCATGGCTTCGCCGCGAGTGAATCCCCGCGACTGGGCGTAGAAAATCAATTCCTCGTCGATGCGGCCACTGGTGCTGCCGTGGGTACATCGGACATCATCGGCTTGGATCTCGAGGCCGGGGATCGAGTCGGCTCGAGCTTTGTCGCTCAACATCAGGTTGTCGTTGCGCTGGTAGCCATCGGTTTTCTGGGCGCCCGCATCGACCTTGATCATCCCGCGCCATACCGTCCTCGATCGATCCTGCAGAACCGACTTGTAGAGGAAGTCGCTGGTGCAATGCGGGGCCACATGGTGCTGCAGGGTGTTGTAGACCAAATGCTGTTTGTCGCGAGTGAACAGAACACCGTTGACTTGGCTTCGTGCCCCCGGTTCGACCAGCGCGACGCGCTGATCAACCTGCGAAAAACGGGATCCCATGGCGGCCACCGTCCATTGGATGGAGGCGTCCCGTCCGACGCTCGCCCGCTGATGAGCAAAGTGCCAAACGTTCTGTCCCCAGTCCTGAAGATTGACATAGCGGAGGTGGGAGTTGCCTCGCTGCACAATTTCCACGGCTCCGCAGTGGAAACCGGCGCCGTTGCCGTCGGGGCTGGCCGACTCGTACAGGACGGTTGCCTCAGCCCCATCCTCGAGAACGATCAGGGTGTGGGACAGATCCACACCGCCCTCCGAGATCGATGCGTGGATATGGATCGGGCGATCGACCACCGTATTGCGAGGGACGTAGACGAAGTAACCGTCGCTCCACATCGCGGCTTGCAAGGCGGCAAAGCGATCGGTGGTCGGCGCGACCAGCGAGTGCAAATGCTTGCGAACAAGCTCCGGATGCTCCCGCGCGGCCTTCGAGAGAGACGATGCCACGACCCCTCGGCTCGCGTAGGGACCAAGCAGGTTCTCGTGCGTTACGATTCCATCGACCGACCGGAGCGTTCCGGCCACGTCGACTCCTTCGAGCAATCGCACGGGCACCCCCTGAGCGATCTCGGTTTGTTCATCGACGTTCGGGGAGTATTTGCTCAAACGGAAGCTGCGGAGATCGGATCGCATCCAATTCTCTTGCCGCGGGCTGGGCCATTCCTGTTGTTGGAATCCATCCCAAGCCGACCTGCGGGCGGCAGTGAGCCACGACGGATCGATTCGTTTTTCGATCAAACGCTGGAATGCAGCATCGTTGAAGTTGTAGGTCGTATCGGATGTTGTCGTTGCGGTCATGATCAACCCACCGATCCTTCCATCTGCAGTTGGATCAAGCGGTTCATTTCGACCGCATATTCCATCGGAAGTTCCTTGACGTTCGGCTCGATGAATCCGTTGACGATCATGGTGCTGGCTTCGGCTTCGGACAGTCCCCGGCTCATCAGGTAGAAGAGTTGTTCTTCGCCGATGCGCGAAACGCTCGCTTCGTGTCCGATGCTGACATCCTGGTCCATGACTTCGATGTAGGGAAAGGTGTCGCTCTGACTCTTGGGGTCGAGGATCAAGGCATCGCAGACGACATTGCACTTTGATTTGGCGGCGTCTTTTTCAACGCGTACCAAGCCTCGGTAGCTGCTGCGGCCGCCGTTCTTGGAGATCGACTTGCTGATGATCTGGCCGGTGGTGTGTGGTGCCGCGTGGACCAGTTTGCCACCCGCATCCTGATGCTGGCCTGCCGAGGCGAAGGCGATCGAGAGAATCTCGCCGCGAGCGCCCGGCTCCAGCATGTAGACCGCGGGGTACTTCATCGTGAGCTTGCTCCCCAAGTTGCCGTCGACCCATTCCATCGTGGCATCGGCGTAGGCTACGGCTCGTTTGGTGACCAGGTTGTAGATGTTGTTCGCCCAATTTTGGATCGTCGTGTATCGGCAGCGGCTGCCCCGTTTGCAGATGATTTCGACGACCGCCGAGTGTAGGGATTCGGAGGAGTACATCGGAGCGGTGCAACCCTCGACGTAGTGAACGCTGGCGCCCTCGTCGACGATGATGAGCGTTCGTTCGAATTGACCCATGTTCTCCTCGTTGATGCGGAAGTAAGCCTGAAGGGGAAACTCGATCTTGACTCCCTTGGGGACGTAGATGAACGAACCACCGGACCAGACAGCCGAGTTGAGGGCCGCGAACTTGTTGTCTGTCGGCGGGATGATGGTCCCGAAGTACTCGCGAACCAAATCGGGGTATTCCTTCACCGCGGTATCGGTATCGGTGAAGATCACACCTTGGTTGACCAGGTCTTCCTTGAGCGAGCCGTACACGACTTCGCTTTCGAACTGGGCTTTGACCCCCGCCAAGAACTTGCGTTCGGCCTCGGGAATTCCGAGTTTGTCGAACGTGTCTTTGATTTCCTGAGGGACTTCATCCCAGGTCCGGCCCTGTTTGTTGGTCGGCTTGAGGTAGTAGTAGATATCCTGGAAATCAACGTCGATAGAGCCGCCCCAAGTGGGCATCGGCTTGGAGTAAAACGTCTCCAGCGACTTGAGCCGGAAGTCGCGCATCCACTCCGGCTCTCCCTTCATTTCGGAAATCTGGTTGACGATATCGCGATCGAGCCCTTTGCGGGCCTTGAAGACGGCTTTGCTCTCGGTGCGGAAATCGTACTTGTTGATTTCGCCGATCGCGTCGTCTGGTGCTGTCTCGGTCGACATAGTAGTGATGGTTTCTCGGTTCGAGTGGTTGGATTCAAAGGTTGGAATCGATCGATGGCTAAGCCAAAGCGGCTTCTTCCTTGGCGATCATTTCTTGGTTTGCAGCGTCGGCTTCCGGGTAGGCTTTTCGGATCCGGTCGTAACCGAGATCGTGCAGTTCGCGAGCCAACTCGGGGCCTCCGGTTTCCACGATACGTCCACCCAGCATCACGTGCGTGAACTGGGGAGGATTATGTTCGAGCAGTTTGTCGTGGTGGGTGATGATCAATAGCCCCATCTTGTCGCGACCGATCTCGGCGATCGATGCGCTGGCCAATCGGACGGCATCGGCATCCAGTCCGCTATCGGTTTCGTCGAGGATCGCGAACTTGGGCGAGAGCATGGCCATCGTCAGAATCTCCGCTCGCTTCAGGTCGCCGCCGGAGAATCCGTCGTTGACATAGCGCCGAGCGAACTCGGGATCCATTTTGAGGAGTTCCATCTTTGACTTGAGCTCCTTGCGGAAATCGCGCATGGCGATCAGCTCCTCCCCTTCCTTGCGATCAGGCCGGCGAACGTTGGTGACGGCGTGACGCAGGAAGTCCGCCATCTTGACCCCGGGGATCGCGACCGGGCGCTGGAAGGCCATGAAGATCCCAGCCCTCGCCCGCGCGTCTGCTTCCATCTCGGTCAAATCCGCACCGTCGAGGTAGATCGATCCTTGGGTGATCTCGTAGTTCGGATGACCGGCGATCGCTAGTCCAAGGGTGCTCTTGCCAGACCCGTTCGGGCCCATCAGAGCGTGGGTCTCTCCGAACTTGATCTCCAGGTTGACACCGCGAAGGATCGGCTTGTCGTTTACCGAGACGTGCAAGTTTTCAATATGCAAAACGTGAGTCATGTTGGCTTCGTTTTTCTTGGGGATGTTTTGAGTGAACAAACGTGTTAGGTAATAAACGTGTTACTGGGCTGAAACCAGCTTCTCCGCGGGCTTGAACTGACAACATCCATGACCGTCGAGTTTGCATTGCGACAACTCCATTTGTTGGCCGATGGCTTGGCTGAGCACTTGCTGCTCGAGCCGGCACAGGCTCCGGTCTTGGTCGCGCTGGACCAAGTCGGGATAGGGGCAAGCATGCACCGCCAAGACCGGGATATTTCCATCGCGTTCGAAGGAGGCCGGAATGCGGCGGGCGAGCATGACGTTGGCGAGCGATCGCATGCGGTCGTCGAGGGTTCCCTCAGGGAGCATCGCGTGAAACGCTCTCCCCATTCGCTGGCTGACCCGCTCGATCAATTCCGACCGCAGCTGCGAGTCGGGAATCGCCAGGACTTCGCTCCACAGTGAGATTGCCAAATCGGTGTACGTGACCCCGACTTGTCGCCATCCCAAGTCCGTGAGGAAGTAGGCGAACGTGGGGCGACCTCTCCCATGGGAATGTTTCCGACGCTCGAGGTACCCGGCGCTCTCGAGTCGATCGAGTCGCTGCCGCACCGCAGTCGCCGTGACTTCAAGTTTCTCCGTCAATTCCGTGACGGTTAGCCCCTCCTCCCGGCGAAGTAGGTCGAGGACTAGTTGATCGACAGGTCGGATGGGTGAATGGCTCGAAGTGTTCGCCAAGTCCATGGTTCCGATGCCTCGCGTGGATGGATGAACGATCCCGGGGGCGAACGCCGCCTCCCCGAACGCTATCGGAGTATAGGGGATCGGCCAATTTTGACAAGCTTTATTGCGAAAACAGGCTTTTCGCCGATTTCCCCGAGAGATATGCTGGTCGGATATGCGTGCAGGAATTTGTTTTTTGGCTCTGGTCGCCCTGATGGGTCGCCTTTCCCAAGGGGAGGAGGGAGGGACGCTTCTCTTATGCGGCGGGGGCACGCTTCCTTCAGAGTTGATGCAAACGTTTCATTCCTTGGCAGGCGGAGAGAAGGGGTGCCTGGTCCTGATTCCGACGGCATCTCCCCGGTCGGATCAAGGCGATTACACGCCGTGGCTACCTCGGTGGCAGGCGTATCCATGGCGGGAACTTCACACCGTCCACTTGCGGGATCGGGAGGACGCGGAGTACTCGAGGGAGATCGATTTGTTGCGATCGGCGACCGCGGTATGGCTCGCGGGGGGGGACCAGAGCCGACTGAGCGAACGGATGGCAGGTACGCGATTCGAGCGGGAATTGAAGGCGTTTCTTGATCGAGGGGGAGTCTTGGGAGGGACCAGCGCCGGCGCGGCCATTTGCTCGAAGGTCATGATCCGGGATGGGAAACGGGAACCGGTGATCGGCACCGGGTTCTCCATCTTGAATGACGTCATCATCGATCAGCATTTTTTGGCTAAGAATCGGGAGGAGCGATTGTCCCGGGCAACGCTTCAGCATCCTGAACTTGCTGGTTTGGGGATCGACGAGCGGACAGGGATGCTTTTTCGTCAGGGAGTGCTGGAAGTGATCGGTGAGGGATACGTCCACTGGTATCGCGCCGGGGACCTGCAGGCCGAGGTTGAGCATCGCGCGGACGCCCGTTGGGGCGCGGGCGAACGTGTGGATTGGTCGCGAGTCATTTCGGGTGGTGCATCTGCCCCAACCTCGCCGTAACGGATCGAATCGAATTACGAGGGTTTCAAGGCGGGCGGATATTCATTCCATCCCTTCGCATCCTACGAAAGGCGTGCTTTGCGGGGCTTGCCGAGGAACAACCGTTGCGATCCGCACAACCGGTAGAGGTAGCTTGTGAAAATGAAGCCGTTTGGTGGCAATCATTGCGCAAGGGTACGTTCCGCCCCGGAAAAAACCTATCTACCTTCAGGACGATTGTGTTGAGAGATCGTCGAACCGAGGCCCATGCCCAAATCCAAAAGAGACACAGCAAATGATGATTTCAAAGAGTTCTGCAGAGACACTCAAGCAGAACGAAGGGATAATTTGGCTTGCTGTCTGCGTGAGCGCGGGCTTGATCTGCTTAGGGCAATTCGGCTTGGGTAATGGCTGGCAATCGCTTCTCGTCCTCAACAGTGGAGGAGTCGGTTTGATTTCCTGCCTCGGACTTTCTGAGATTCGTCGACGCAGTGACGAACAAGAGATACAAAGATTGCATGAGGTTGCGACGACGGACGCTTTGACGGGAACAGGTAACCGACGGTGGTTTGATCAGGAGATGGGGCGTCGCGTCACGCAATTTCGTCGGTATCGCACACCGTGTTCGCTGCTGGTCATCGACGTGGACCATTTCAAAAACATCAACGATACTTGGGGACACGACGTGGGGGACCAAGTTTTGGTTGCCTTGGTACGTGTCATCACGGCAACCTTGCGGGACATCGATATGCTATTCCGAGTCGGCGGTGAGGAATTCGCTGCTCTTTTACCGGAAACCGATGGCAAGAACGCCGCCACCGCTGCCGAGCGGGTACGCGCCGCCATCAGCGACTTGCAAATCCCTGTCGGCAATCGACGGATCCAGATCAATGCGAGTGTCGGTGGCTCCCAATTGCTGTCCAGCGACAGCACGGAGACATGGTACAAGCGAGCGGACACTGCTCTTCTTGAGGCAAAACAAAGCGGCAGGGATCGTGTTGTGTTTTACACGTCGTCAAATCCTAGTTCTTCCATCCGAGTGCAACCGTCGGTGGGGCCCTGCAAGCCTGCCGATCCAAGCCTCTAGGCATCAGGTTCGCTCGTTAGCCGCAGGGCATTACGATAGAATATCTCGCAGGACGCGACCGTGGACATCGGTCAGTCGCCGCTCGATGCCGTTGTGATAGAAACTCAATCGCTCGTGATCCAAGCCGAGCAGATGCAGCATCGTGGCGTGCAAGTCATAGATGGTCGCGATATTCTCGACCGCTTTGTAGCCAAACTCGTCGGTCGCGCCGTAGCTCATGCCGCGCCGAACCCCGGCCCCCGTCAGCCAGACGGTGAACCCCGACGGGTTATGATCCCGGCCGCTGGCCCCTTTTTGAAAGGTGGGCATTCGGCCGAACTCGGTGACGAACGCGACGAGCGTATCCTCCAACAGTCCTCGCCGTTTGAGATCGGTGATCAACCCTGCGACTGGTTGATCGAGGATGGGTCCATGAACGCTGTACTGTTGCTCGATGACTTTGTGCCCGTCCCAGTTTCCAACCCCTTCGCCCATGGCATACGAGCCATTGAACAACTGCACAAACCGAACATCCTGCTCGAGAAGCCGTCGGGCGAGGATACAGTTTTTGGCAAAGCGGGCTTTGTTGGTGTTGGTCGTATCGTCGGCGCCGTAGAGAGCGAGTGTCTCGGCGGATTCGTGATCGAGGTCGCTGAGCTTGGCGGCTGCCAACTGCATGCGCGCCGCCAACTCGTAGCTCGCAATGCGGGCTGAGAGATACTCATCATCCGGCCTGGATTGCTGCTGCAAACCGTTGAGTTGTTGCACGAAGCGGCGTGTTGCGGCGTCGGTCTGGGGCGGAATCGATTCCGGACGACTGAGATGCGGAATCGGGCGATCGGAGTTGAACGGCGTTCCTTGAAAAGCCGCTGGGAGGAAACCGCTCGACCATTGTCGCGGCCCGATTTGTGGTACCCCGCGAGGATCGGGAATCGCAACGAACGCAGGCAAATCCTCGCAGACCGATCCCAAGGCATAGCTGATCCACGCACCCATGCTCGGAAACCCATCGAGGGTATAGCCAGTGATCATCTGGCTTTCGCCCGGTCCGTGCGTATTGGATTTCGCCGTCATCGAATGGATAAAGCACAGATCGTCGACGAGTAGTCCCAATTGAGGAAGCAAGTCGCTAGTCATTTTGCCCGACTCGCCGCGCGGACGAAACGTCCACCTCGGTTGGATGAGGTTTCCCTGTTCTCCTTGAAAAGTGATCAATCCGGAACTGTCGGGCATCGGCGTATCATGCCTCGCGATCAACTCAGGCTTGTAATCGAACGTATCGATATGCGAAATCGCACCGGAAGCGAAAATGACGAGGATGCGTTTGGCTCGGGGAGCAAAATGGGGCGGACGCGGCGCGTAAGGTTGCGACGGATCGATCGCGGGGCGAATGGGACCCTCACCTCCCCGAGCGGAATCCTTGGAGAGCATCGCGAGCAGAGCGATCGAGCTCAACCCGCGAGCGCTGTTTCCCAAAAACAATCGGCGATCCATCGTCAGTACACCATGATGAATTCGTTGGCGTTGAACAATCCCCTACAAAATGCTTCCAAACCTTGCTGGCCGATGAACTCACGGCACAGTTCGGTTTCCTGCCGCGAGGGAGCTCGCGACAGGAGCAGCCAGTAAGCCCGATCGATTCGCTCCTCGACCGCCGTCCCCGCCTCCCGTTCGAGCCTACCGGCGAGCGTTCGACTGCGATCGAGCATGAACCGGCTATTGAGCAGGTTGAGCGCCTGCAGCGGAGTGGTCGACATGTTCCGCTTGGGTTGAATCTGGCCAGCGTCTGGACAATCAAAGGTGCCGAAGATCAGATCCAATTCCGCGCGCGGTTTGCGCTGGTAAACCATGCGACGGAACTCTGCCGGTCCATACGCTGTCTTCGTTTCGTAGACCCGCACGTAGTTTTCGTTCGGCTCGAAGAGATCGAAGCCGGGTCCCCCCATCTTCCGATCGAGTTCGTCGCAAACGCTCAGGATGGTGTCGCGAAGCGGTTCGGCTTCCAATCGCCTGGGAGGAAAAAAAGAGAGTGCACGGTTGCTGGCGTCTCGACGCTTCGATTCCTGGGTCGGCATCGAGCCGAGTCGATACGCTCGCGACGTGCAGATCATGCGCTGCAGTTTTTTGATGCTCCACCCCTGTTCGAGGAACTGTACGGCAAGCCAGTCGAGGAGTTCGGGGTGCGATGGGGAGCCTCCCCCTTTGCCGAAATCGCTCGGCGTATCGACGATCCCTGTTCCGAAATGGTAGTGCCACAAACGATTGACCATCACGCGTGCCGTAAGCGGATTGTCCGGCGACGCGATCCAATCGGCCAATGCCGCACGACGGTCGACGCTGCTGCTCTCAAGCGGCAACTCAAAACTTGCGAACGAAGCGAGACCGCCCGGCGCGATCGCTTCCTTGGGCGCCATGGGATCACCCCGGTGAAATCGACTTACCGGCTCGGGAGTGACCATTTTTCCCGCGTAGACCATAGGGGCCTCGCGAAAAGCCTTCATCGTCCGTTCAAGTTCCTTGAGATCCTCTCGAAGGGACTCGCCCGGTTCCTCGGTCGCAGGCGCTGCACGGCGATCTCGACGGTCGGAAGCATCGGCGACGACGGTCCAAGTTGTTCCATCGGTAGATACCGACAGGGCGTATTCGGTCGCTACGCGGTCGGAGTAGCGCGGCTCGGGTGATCGGTCCCGACTCCAAAGAACACTTTGTAGGGAAAAGACCTTTCCTAAATCGAAAACCAACCATCCGGTTCCAGGGGAATTGGAGATCCAGGAAAACTGGTTCCCAAAACGGCCATCGTGCACATGCGAAAGCTTGTGAAACGAATTGTTGGGGTAGTCGCCCGACGACTTCACCGACGCCGCACGCGCGACGTTGGTTCCATCCTCGGTGAAGATCTCGAATTCATCGATGCATGGTTCGGAATCGGTCGTCGCGTAGATTTCGAAACGAACCCACCGGGCTGGGACGGCAGCGAAGTTTTCAATGTTTTCTCGATGCGAGACCGGCGGGCGTCGGGCGTCGTTGGCTCCGGGTGTCGCGCAAGGTTCGAGTTGCCGCAACTGCTGGCGAATCACTTTGGACTTTGCGATGCACGCATCGATCTCCGATTGCCAAGTTTCGGCATCGGGCACGGTCAGAGGTCGCTCGCCATGCTGGACACCCGACAGACAGGCTTTGATGCGGTAATAATCCTGCTGGGAGATAGGGTCGAATTTGTGCGCATGGCATCGCGCACAGCCCACGGTCAGCCCTAGGAATGTCGAGCTCGTCGTGCTGACCATGTCGTGAAGTTCGTCGGCTCGCTGATTCGCGGTAAGAACAGGATCGGGGGACTTCACCCGATCCCACGGGCCGCCGACGAGGAATCCCGTTGCCGCCTCGACTCCCGAGCGATCTCCCGCCAACTGCTCCCGAATGAAAACATCGTAGGGCAGGTCGCGATTGAACGCATCGATGACATAGTCGCGATAGGGCCATGCGTTGAGCCGCGGATGATTCATCTCAAAGCCATCGCTCTCGGCGAAGCGGACGACATCAAGCCAATGTCGTGCCCAGCGTTCGCCATAGTGCGGAGAGGCCAGCAACCCATCCACCCACTGTTCGACGGCCAGATCCTCGTCTTCAGCAAAGTCTTGAACAAAGCGTTGCACCTGAGAAGGGTCCGGAGGGAGGCCGATCAAGGCGAACGAAAGCCGCCTCGCGATGGCGTGAGGAGAAGCAGGGGGGGCGGTGTCGCAGCCGAGTTCGCGGCGTTTGCCGTCCAGGAACCCATCGATGCTCGAGTGCTCCCACTGACGACGAAGCGGTTGGTAGCTCCAATGGTTCATTCCCTCTTCGCTTGAGGAATTCGTTTCGTCCCAGACAGCCCCTTGATCGATCCATTGGCGGATCTTTTCAATTTCCTCTGTCGTCAGGCTTCGGCGTCCCTCCCCAGGGGGTGGCATCGCGTTGCTGTGTTTGGGATCGCTGATGTATTGAACGAGCGGGCTGTCGTTTGAATTGCCGGGAACAATCGCCGACTCGCCAAAATCCCCTCCGATCATCGCCGAACTCTTGCGGTCCAGTCGAAAGCTGCTCATCTGCTTGGCGGGTCCATGGCAGCCCAGGCAGTGCTGGGTCAAGATGGGGCGGACATGCATTTCATAGGTGAGGAGGTCCTGGGCAGATGCAGGAGCCACCGCCGACAGTAGCCAAGCGATCATCAACGTGCACATGCGCAGCGATTTCGCAGGTTGGTTCACATTCGACGCTCCAAAAAGGGGTGGGGGCAAGCGGCCTGCCATGCCGGGGAAGCCTCCATTGTAGCTCAGGTCGTTAAGGCGAACGATCGGATGCGAAATCATTTCCACTGCCTCGGATGCGACATTGGCCAATTGAGTCTGCTGGGGCAGCAATCATCTTTGAGAACTCTTTGGCTTGGGGAGGTTGCCGAATGGTGGATGTCGCCACTTCATTCGGTGCTTGGCAGTTGCTAGGTGCTTATTCTTGAGTCAGCCCTTGGGGCTTGATGAACGTGTCGTGGGTACACAGGGACCGGGGGGTACACAGGGACCGGGGGACTGCGTCGCCCCGGCATTCCTACTGTCGGCCCCTTCGGGCCTAAGGCCCGAATAGCTGGCACAATAACACTCTTGCGCAATCATCTCCACCGCCGACAGTCAAAGAAACAACGAACGAACCTCCAGCAGGAATAGAAAGCATTTTCTTGCTCGCCACACGGTCAGGGATCGCTGCGGACGAAATAGACCATCACCAGCACGACTAGGCTGCAGAGCCCCAGCCAGTAGATCGTCCAAGCGGTGACCCCATCGGTTTCACAGGCGACTAGCCATCCGCCGGTAAGCAAATAGCCGACCAAGTTACCGATCCCGCCGGTCATCATGCTCAGCAGCGCCTGGGCTCGCGTTCGCCATTGAACCTTGATCCGCTCGGCGAGGTAGAGCTGTGTGCTGATGTAAATGAACGCATACGCAAAGCCATGCAGCAGAACACCGGCCAGCACCGCCCATGGCGTATCGAATGCATACAGCAGGTAGCGCAGGATGCCGCAGAAAAGCCCCATGGCGATCACCCGCTTGAATCCCCACCGTGTCAAGATCGCTCCGATGGCGAACAGGACCCCCACTTCCATCAATTGACCTAGGCTCATCCATGCGCTGGTGCGCTCCAGGCCAAGATCGGACAAATGGGCCGGGGTGTACGGGTAGAACGCAGCGAACGGCACCGCGACCAATGCTGCGGTGATGAAAATGATGCGATGGTTGGGGTTGATCAGCAAAGCGAGAGCATCGAGACCAAATCGCTCCCGAAGGGTCAGAGGCTTTGGGTGCGCAGCGAGCGTCTCCCCCATCGGCAGGAGTAGCGTGAAGGCTCCGAGTGCGATCCACAATCCGGCACTCCAAACGAATACGATCGGTTGCTTATCGACATGGAGAAAGCTGACCAACCAACAACCGACCATCCAGCCGATGGTTCCCCAGGCACGAATCGAGCCAAACTGGCTGTGGGAGTGGGATAGCCGAGACAACACAATGGAACCGGTCAAGCTCGCGGTCGGGACACTGAGCAGCGATTGCAGTTGGATGCCGATCCAAATCAGCCAGCCAGGATACCCGTTCAGTATCCCCCAGCCGACCGCGAACGCGAAGCATGCCGAGCCGAAACTGAGCCATCGCAGAACGCGCACCGGCGGAACCGAGCGGTCGGCCATGGCTCCGAAGAACAAAGGTGACAGAAGCGCGGCGATGGCGGATGCGGAGAATGCGAACGGGATCAGCCACCGAAGGTTTGCCGACTCCAACACCATCCCCATCGGCACAAACCAGGACGCGAGCGCCATGCCATGCAGAAACAGCAAGACGGTGAATTCGATTCTCTCCGAACGTTTGATCAACGGTTTTCCTGCTGCGTTTCGGGTCACGGGCTACGAGGGCAGACCAGATCGCTTTTTCTCCGCCTCGATTTTCAGGATTGCTTCGTCCAAAAGCGTATTGGCGCGAATCGAACCTATCACGAGCGCTGGAATAAAGAGAGGGACAAGAAAGATGCCGAGTCCCATGCTGCAGCGCAGGAACGTCGTCACCGTCGGGTAATCGGTTCGCTCGTAAAAGAACATCAAAAAGACAACAAAACAGAAAACCGCGATGGCGTAGAGCGACACCAGCAAATCAATATTGGTTATTTGGCCATCCACCATCGGATAAACAATCAACGCCGTAGCGATCAGCAAACAAACAATCACTGCCGCGACCCGCACCAGTTTGCTCTTGGATTCAAAATACTTCCAAAACAGATCCCCGTCGGCGGCATCCACCAATCCCATGTAGGGATACCGAATCACGGCGTAATAGGTCGCCAGGATACCCACGGCTCCGCATGCGCACGAAGCAGCGAGGATGGCGGTTTTCATCCAGGGGATCCTCCGCAATCGAATCAACACGATCGGGATAAGGATCGCGAGGACGATGCTCCGCTGGGCGATTCGAATGGACAGCGGAAACTCCCCAAACTTTTTTGCATTGCTGGATGCGGGTTCAGGTGCGGGCATCTCAAGCGGATCGCGGGGAACTGGGGAACGATTGCTGCATCGAGCTTCGCGGCAGGTACTTGCACATGGCGATCCCCAAAAAGTACAAGCCGATCAGAGGAACAGCCATTCCGATCATGCTCGACACTTCGGCAGGTGTCAAAACCATCGAGATAAACGCAATCACCAAAATCGCAACCCGCCACTGCGAAACATAGGTTGTGACACTGACGATCCCGAGCCGTTCCAGGATCAACATCACCAACGGGAGTTGAAACGATATGCCAAACCCCAACGGCAGAAACAATGCAAAGGACATGTAATCGGTCAAACGGGGTGAAGCCCCGATACCCATGCTGGCATTGAAGTCCAGAAGAAAATCGATGACCAAGCGAAAGATCACGAAGAAGGCAAGGAACGCTCCGGACCAGAACAGCAGCAGGCTGACCGGCAAGAAAAAGTATACGTATCGACGCTCATGGGGATAGAGGCCGGCCGCGATGAACTGCCAGAGATGGTAGAAGATCCCCGGACTCGCGACCACGAAGGCGACGACAAAGGCCGCCTTGATCCAAATCATGAACGGTTCCTGCAAACCAAGAGCTTCGGTGCTGGCTTGGATGGGAACGAACGCTCTCAGTTGCATCATGTTCCTCGGATCGGGCAGACCTTCGGAGTCAGGGTTGCCCAGGATCCCGATGTCTTCGGATGCGCCGCGCTGCAACCGCCTTGGATCGACCCACATCAACTGGCTAGCAACTTTGTTTTCTCGCATCCATGTGGAGAGATCGGCCAGATCCTTGGATGCATCCTTGACGTCGAGCGCCTTGGCGATCTCGGTCTCCGATCGCTTCCGATAGAACTTTTCCAGGGAATCTTCGAGCGGCCCCTGCATGTATTTGATGACCGACGACGCGAGAAGGAGCCCGACGATAAATCCGGCCCCGAGCCAGATCGACGCCTTGGCCAGAGCTCGCCTCAGCTCCTCCAGATGCTCTCCGAAGGTCATCGAGCTTTTCTCGAATAGGTCGTCACCTTTCATCGGGTGCGGATCCTCTCGCTACAATAGGGGTAGACCGAATTTGATTCCTTCCAGCTTTGTTTGTCGGAGCCGTTTTGGCAATCCATGTTTATTCCGGACCATCCCCTTCGTTTTGAGCCTCTCTATCGATCCTACTTGTGGGGTGGCCAACGCCTAGCGGCACAGCTCGGGAAAAAGCTTCCTGATGACGGAATTTGGGCTGAAAGTTGGGAAATCGTCGACCATCGGGAAGGAGAGTCGGTCGTTGGCGAAGGAGCGTTCGCCGGCCGTACCCTGCGGGAATTGATCCAACAGCATCCCCAGGCCATGCTGGGCCCCGACGCGGCGGCCGAGGGCGGCCTGACCCGTTTTCCATTGCTGCTGAAGTATTTGGATTGCCAGCGAGTTCTCAGCGTCCAAGTGCACCCCGACGACGCGTACGGAGCTCGGATGCCCATCCCGGACCGCGGGAAGACCGAGGCGTGGTATGTTGTCGAAGCGGTTCCCGGTGCGGTGGTCTACGCGGGGCTCAAGCCGGGAGTGACCCGACGCGATCTGCACTCGGCAATCCAACAGGGAACCACCGAGTCCTGCCTCCATGCGTTCCATCCAAAATCTGGGGATTGTATTTTCATCCCGGCGGGGACCATCCACGCGCTCGGAGCTGGGCTGATCGTTGCCGAGATCCAGCAAGCGAGCGATTGCACGTTTCGTCTGTACGACTGGAATCGAGTCGATGCCAGCGGCAATCCGCGGCCCTTGCACATCGAGCAAGCCCTTGAGGTGATCGATTTCGAGCGAGGGCCCGTTGCCCATGCGACGCGGATTGCGACCCATGTTGCTGGCCAATCGGTCCTGGTTGATTGCGATCGTTTCCAGTTGTTCGAATGTGTTGGGCCGGGCAAATTTCCGTTGCCTGAAGCTACGTTTTCGATTGCTACACTGCCATTTGGAACGGGGAGTATCCAAACCTCGCGAGATCGATTTGACCTCCAACGAGGCGAATCGATGCTTGTCCCTTCCGCATGCATCGATGCGGTATTGCATTTGGATCCTGGCGCGGTCGCATTGGTCGCAACTCCTCCTGCCCGCGACTGCGAAAGGGGACGGTAGGATGCGAGGCGGTCTGCTGCAGCGCTGGTGCCTAGTCGGCCTGGAGCCGATGCACGATGCCTTGATCCGACGTTTGGCGATTGAGGCGTGCGTTGTGCGTTGCCAGGAATCGAACCGGGAGCTATCGATCGGTTGGTCGACATCCCCTTCGTTTCATGATTGCAAGGGTTGGTTGAGGCCGGAGAATGTTGAAGTGCTCATCGCCGCAACCGATCAAGTGGCTGATATTCTTCAGGAGTTTCAGGAAACGCTCCCGTTCGACCCAACCGGGTCCGGATCAACCGGTGCGCATTGCTTGCGTCTATTGTGGAGCGGCTTGGAAGGGAACCTGGGCGATCATGCATGGGCATCGGCGTGTTTAGCGCACGGAGCGATCGTCGATCTGCTATCCCTGCAATCCTGGATCCAAGTCGCTGTGCGCGAAGCAGCTTGGATTCCCAAACCTCCCCATCCTTTCCTTCGCGATTTGAAACTTCCCTCGGCCTAGAGCGATCCCATCATGCGAACCATCTTGATTACCGGAACAGCAGGATTTATCGGGTTTCACATGGCTCGTCGGTGTCTCGAGTCAGGCTTTCGGGTCGTCGGCATCGATAACGTCAATTCTTACTACGACCCCGCGATCAAGGAAGATCGCTTGCGGCTACTTCACGAGTGGGAAGATTTTGAGTTTCGACGCGAGTCGCTCGAGGATCGCGATGCGATGGCAAAGATTTTCAAAGACCACCAGTTCGAACGCGTGGTCCACCTCGCGGCCCAGGCGGGCGTCCGTTATTCGTTGACCAACCCGTTCGCGTACTCGCAGTCGAATGTCGAGGGGACGTTAACCATCCTCGAAGGTTGTCGTGCGCAGCGTGTTCCTCACTTGATTTATGCGAGCAGTTCGAGCGTATACGGGCTCAACGCGCAGCAACCGTTCCGAGCATCCAGTCCTGCGGATCACCCGGTCAGTCTCTATGCCGCGACCAAGAAGGCGTGCGAGATGATGGCCCACTGCTATTCCCACCTCTATCGCTTGCCGACCACCGGTTTGCGATTCTTTACGGTGTACGGTCCGTGGGGGCGACCGGACATGGCTTTGTTCTTGTTCACCAAAGCCATCTTCGCGGGCGAGCCCTTGGAGGTATACAACGGGGGGCGCATGAAACGGGACTTCACGTATGTGGATGATATCGTATCGGCTATGGTACGGCTGCTGGACCGCATCCCTGAACCCGATCCCGCATGGAACCCCGATCAACCGGATCCTTCCATCAGTTCAGCTCCCTACCGACTGCACAATATCGGCAATCATCGCCCGACCGAATTGTCGCATTTCATCGACGTTCTCGAAAGAGAGATCGGCAAGCCGGCGATCCGCAAGGAGATGCCGATGCAACCAGGAGATGTACTGGAAACCTTTGCCGACGTTTCCTCGCTGCAACAGGAAATCGGTTTCGCTCCCGCTACGAGCATTGAGGAGGGCATTGCACGGTTCGTCGCGTGGTACCGGGATTATTACCAGCCCGGTTAGACCGACTCCGCCGACGAGTCCCTCGTCAAAAGCCGCACAATCGTCATGGTCCCTTTGATGTCCCAGGAGAAAACCATTCCCCGAGCAAAAGCGTTGCAGGATTGCGGTTTCCCGAACGTGGCTGATCTAGGATTCCTTTGAACGTGAGATGCCAACTCCTTGGCATTCCATTCTCATGATTCCTTCCCCCCGGTGGCGAAGTTGTCTCGCGGTGAGACTTCTTCGCCATTTTTTTTTGAATCAGGAATCGTGAGAAGGTCTAGGGATCTTCGATGGATAGCCTACGTTCGGGCCAGGCTTCGACTGCGGGTGACCGAACCCTTGGCGGCGGGCTTGGCTTCCTTCGCAGGCTTGCTGGTCGGGGCAGTTGCCGGATGCCGCAATGCAGCTTGGGCAGCGGCCAGGCGAGCGATCGGAACCCGGAACGGACTGCAGCTGACGTAGTTGAGTCCGATCATGTGGCAGAACTCCACCGAGGAGGGATCCCCGCCGTGTTCGCCGCAGATGCCGATCTTCAAATCGTTCCGTGTCGATCGCCCCTTCTCGACCCCGATTTTCATCAACTGCCCAACGCCGGAACGATCGATCGAGGCGAAGGGGTTGGTCTTGATGATTTCCAGCCCGGCATAAGCGGGAAGGAAAGATCCCGAGTCGTCGCGGCTCATTCCCAAACAGGTTTGGGTCAAGTCGTTGGTTCCGAACGAGAAGAACTCAGCCGATTCGGCGATTTCGTCGGCAGTGATCGCACCGCGAGGGACTTCGATCATCGTGCCGACGTGGTACGGGAACTTCTTGCCGGTCGCCTTCATGACTTCGGCAGCGACGCGATGCACGATCGCGACTTGCAGGTCGAGTTCTCGCTTGAAGCCGACCAGCGGCACCATGACCTCTGGCTTGACCTTGATTCCTTCCTTGAGCACGGTCGCGGCGGCCTGGAAGATCGCGCGGGCCTGCATTTCGGTGATCTCGGGCCGAATGATTCCCAGACGGCAACCGCGGAATCCGAGCATCGGATTGAACTCATGCAGCTCGTGCACCATCTTGGCGACTTCGGCTGCCGTGGTGCCGAGTTGTTTGGCCACTTCGTCTTGCCCCTTCTTGTTGTCCGATTGAGGAAGGAATTCGTGCAACGGGGGATCGAGCAACCGGACGCATGCCGGTAGACCATCGAGGGCTCGGAAGATCCCTTCGAAGTCCTTCTGCTGGTAAGGAAGCAACTTGTCGAGGGCCGCTTTGCGGGCTTGTTCCGTCTTGGCGAGGATCATCTGCCGAACAGCGATGATGCGATCCCCTTCGAAGAACATGTGCTCGGTGCGGCACAACCCGATCCCTTCGGCCCCAAACGCGATCGCGTTTCGAACTTGATCGGGTTGGTCGGCGTTGGTGCGAAGGCCGAGGGTACGGTACTTGTCGGCGAGCTTCATGATGAAGTCGTAGTACTGGAAGACCTTGCTGTCCTTGGGCTTGAGGGTCCCCGCAGCCAAGACTTGCTTGAGTTCGCTATCGGCGGTATCGATCTTGCCCTGGAACACTTCCCCAGTCGTGCCGTTGATGCTGATCGATTCGCCTTCCTTGATGGTGACTCCTTTGCACTTGAGGAGGTTCTTGTGGTAATCGATTTCGATATCGCCCGCACCGGCGACGCAGACCTTGCCCCTCTGCCGGGCAACGAGAGCTGCGTGACTGGACACCCCGCCGCGGGCGGTGAGGATCCCGTCGGCAGCGATCATTCCGCGCAGGTCTTCGGGGCTGGTTTCAATTCGAGTCAGGACCACGTGCTGTCCCTTGGCGGCCAATTCTTCGGCCTTGCCCGCCGTGAAGACCACCGCACCCGATGCGGCACCGGGACCCGCAGGCAAACCAACAGCCAAAACGCGTCCCTCCTTCTTGGCCTTGTCGTAGGCCTTGGTATCGAAGATCGGTTGCAGGAGCTGATTGAGGGCTTCGGGATCCCCGGACTTGATCGCATGCTCGGGGGTCATCAGTTTTTCTTTGACCATGTCGTGCGCGATCTTCACGTAGGCTAGAGCAGTTCGCTTTCCATTCCGGGTCTGGAGCATGTAGAGCTTCTTGTTCTCGACCGTGAACTCGAAGTCCTGCACATCCCCGAAATTGCGTTCGAGAATTTTGCGCACTTCGACCAGTTCCTTGTAGGCTGGACCGAGGATCTTGTCCTTGGCCATGTCGGAGATTTTTAACGGTGTGCGAACACCAGCCACCACGTCCTCGCCCTGGGCATTGACCAGGTACTCGCCGTAGAACACGTTTTCACCGTTGGCTGGATCGCGGGTGAAGGCTACACCGGTCGCGCAGTCATCACCCATGTTTCCGAAGACCATGCTCTGAACGTTGACCGCCGTACCCCACTCGTCCGGGATGCGGTACTTCTGGCGATAAAGAATCGCTCGCTCGTTCATCCACGATCCGAAGACTGCCTGCACGGCTCCTTCGAGCTGCTTCATCGGCTCATTCGGAAACGCCTTCCCAGTCCGATCCTTGATCAACTTCTTAAATCGCTTGACCAACTCCTGCAGTTGCTGGGCTGTCAGATCCGTGTCTTCCTTGACGCCGACCTCTTTCTTGAGTCCGTCCATCACGTCATCGAACGGTTCATGCTCGTTCTCGCTCCGCTTTTGAACACCCATCACCACGTCTCCATACATCTGGATGAAACGTCGGTAGGAGTCCCAGGCAAAGCGTTCGTTGTGTGTGGCTGCCGCCAATCCTTCGCAGGTCGCATCGTTGAGACCGAGATTCAGAATCGTATCCATCATGCCGGGCATCGAATCGCGAGCCCCCGAGCGGACCGAGACCAAGAGCGGATTCTTGATGTCGCCAAACTTCTTGCCGGTTTCCTTTTCGAGCCACTTAACCGCTTTTTCCAAATCGCTTGCCAATTCCGCTGGGTACTTGCGGCCGTTCTTGTAGTAGTTCACGCACACTTCGGTGGTGATGGTGAAACCTGGCGGGACGGGCAGCCCGATCCGAGTCATCTGCGCGAGGTTGGCACCCTTGCCACCCAGTAGCGCCTTCATGTCTCCGCTGCCATCGGTCTTGGATTTGCCGAAGAAATAGACCAATTTATTTGCCATAGCTGAATGCAAAGCTCCCGAAGTTGTGCAAAAATCACTGTGAAAACCGGGCAAAGTTTACGTGCGCCCCGTTGGACCGTCAATTGGATCGTTCGGTGGATACCCCGTCGATAGGAGGGTTGCCTTGAACACCATCACGCCTGCTCGCAGTCCCTGGCCTTCGCAGATGTTGCGTTGCCTAGCCGGTGAGACGCCGGACGCTTCTGCCCCGTCGTGGAAGATGCAAGGGTTATTTCTCAGCCCCACCCACGACGACGATGGCGTTTTCTCCGTCTATTTTTCGGAAGTTGGTTCCTCAGACGCATGGCTAGCAATCCCGCTAGGGCTCTGCGGCCAGCAGCCCCCATCCGTCCCCGAAGCCCCCGCACCCGGCCTGCTGGCAAAGGGAGCGGAGGCTTGGCGTGCATTGCCTGAGCGAACTCAGGACGCCGCGAGAATTCATCAAGAAATCAACCAATTCGGAGAGCTGCTCGCGACAAGCCGTATCGCAATGCTGGATGGTTGGGTCTGGTGGCTGGTTCCAACGGGGCCCTTTCGATGGGTAGGCCAACTGGTTCATGAGTATGGTCAGCCTCCCATCGAGATCGTTCGCGATTGGGAATACCAAAATCGAGGGAAACCCGATCGAACCGCTTATACGATGGTATCCCCCTCGGGTTGGGTCGTGGATTTGATCGAGATCATTGCGTCCCTGCGAGCGAGCCAGGGGATCACCTGCTGGGCAGAGATCGAAAAATGGCTAGCGAACCGGAGCTTTCCAACCGCTACCGTGGTTTGGCCATCGCAAGGAGAGGTGCGGGCCGCGCGCCAGGATCATTCGGAGAGCGTTCCGTTGTCATCGGTATTGACCGTACCGATCAAACCCGCCAAACGGCCACCCGTGCGCAAGCCGCGTCGCATGCGCACGTGGAGTCGCATGCGCACTTGGATCGGCGTCGGGATCGCGGCCTCCATCGTCGGCATCGCAGCTTACGGAACCATCGATCGGACGGATCGAACGGATCGCACAGATCGCACAGATCGCACAGAGTGGACAGATCGGACGGATCTGGCAGATCTGGCAGATCCGATCGATCCCGCGGATTCCTCGGATCTCGTGCCGTTGGAAGCGAGCGAGATCGCGATGGAGGACGCAACCGAATTGGCATTGCCGACGTTGGATGCGATCGACGGCCACTCGTTGGCAGACGCGTTGGCGGCGATCAAACCCATGGACGCGCCCACCTTGCAGGTCGAGTTGCCGGAGGGAACCGGCGAGGGAGTCGACGGTGGGGAGGAGATGGAACCTGCAGGATCTCCAGAAGAAGGGGGCGAGACTCCGGTTCGCCTCGTTGAAGAGCACGTTTCGTTGGACGCGTGGGGGACCCGACGCGAAGTTCGCTTCGGTCGCGGCGTAAGTGCCAAGAACGGATTGTGCTCGGTCGAACTGAAGCTGGAACCGGAAGCCCCGAAAAAGTATGTGATTCAACCTGCCGAACCCCAAACCATTTCAGGCCAGGGGATGTGCGAATGGCGAATTGCAGTGGAGGATGAGGATGCCGAGTTGGTCGTTCGGGTATTCAGCAAGCCTGCTTCGCGATGGCTTTGGATGGTGCAGATCGGAGCCCGAATCAACTCGACCCTCGAGCCGGTAGGGATCGCTCCGGGAGAGCCAACGGCGATTCTCGATCGGCTTCGAACGCATTCGCGATGGCTGGGTGAATCGCTCGACGCCCTGCAGGCTGGAGCACCGCCCCGGCGCATGCCGGGCATGCCAGATGCAGGTTCCTACAGCCGTTGGCTCCGTGCTCAGCAGCGAGACACCGAGCGGACCATTCGCGGATGGACAACCGTAGCGGAACTGTCCGATCTCCTGACCGCATCCGGCAAGCTCGATCTCGAATTCACCATCGCCGATCCGACCCGAAAACCTTGAACAAATCGATGCGCCGAAGTTGTCGAGCAAAAAAAGCATTCCGGTCTGATCGGTCGGATCAATCTTGGGTATGCAGACCGCATTCGGTTTTTCCGGTACCGCTCCAACGTCCCGCCCGTTCATCCTCTCCAACCAGGACGGCGCGCGTGCAAGGCCAGCATCCGATGCTGGTGTAGCCTTGGTCATGCAGTGGGTTGTAGGGGATATTTTTCTTGACGATGCGATCCCAAACCAGTTTTTTGGTCCAGTTGGCGAGGGGGCTGACTTTGACGAGATGGAACTTGCGATCCCACCCAACGATGGGTGCCACGGCGCGATCCGGGCTTTGGTCGCGGCGAATGGCGCTGGCCCACGCGTATTTGCCGCGTGCGGCCCGCCTGAGCACCGCCAGTTTTCGGTCGCCGCAACATCGATTGGGATCGGTTTTGTACAACGGGCCTCCATGCAGCGTTTCGTATTGCAGGACCGTCAATTCGGGTCGCATCAGCTCGACGACCATCCCGTATTTGGCAGCGACCTGATCCCGCAGGGCAAGGGTTTCCGGGAACTGATATCCGGTATCGAGATTGAAAACAGGGGTCTTGGGTGCTACGCGGGAAAGCATTTCCAGGATGACCATGCCTTCGGGTCCAAACGCCGTAGCCATGGTAAAGCCTTCGCCAAAGGTCGACCATGCCCATTCCAAAATCGATTCCGGTTCGGCGGATTCCAATCGCTCGCTGATCGAGGCCAATTCTTCCAGGAATTCCGGTGTCGGCAAAAGGGGTGGATCCGCGGCTTGCGATCCAATCAACTCCGCATCGGGCGAGGGTGTCGGTCCATGCGAGGAAGAGTCGGTGTTCATGGAAAGCCCCGCGCCGACTCGATGCATGCCTGGAAAATCACGAAAAACATGGTGAAATGATAGCCCCGCATCCGGATGGGTCAATAATCCGTGATTCCGAGAGACCTCGATCCATAGAGATGTTGCGATGCCAATCTATGAGTACTACTGTCCCCCGTGCCATACCGTTTTCAGCTTTCTCGCCCGAAGCATGCAGATCCCCGCGTCCCCGGCGTGCCCGAAGTGTGGACGGAGCAAACTGGAAAAGAAAATTTCACGGTTTGCAATTTCCAAGGGATTGGCTGACCCAGGCGGAGAATCCGCGGATCCGTTCGCGAATATCGATGAGTCGAAGATGGAGAGATTGATGGAGGAAATGGCTCCGCATCTGGAGGACAACGGTTCCGAGGATCCGAGGCAGATGGCCCGCTTGATGAAAAAAATGTTCGAGATGAGCGGCGCTGAGCCGAACGCAGCGATGATGGAAGCGATGCGGCGCATGGAAGCGGGCGAAGATCCAGACCAAATCGATGAAGAGATGGGAGAGGTACTCGACGCCGAGGGGGATCCTTTCGTGAAATCCAGCGACAAACCACTCCATCGTTTGCGTCGGATGTTCGAAGCCCCCGACATCGATCCCGACCTGTACGAAATCCCATCGCTCTAGAGATATTCCGGCAATTCGGTTTTAGGCTGCCTGTTGCCGCGCCGGAAGAGCGAACTGAGAAGCGATCCACTGGGCGGCTCGTCGGCTGGCCCCAGGCTTGGCGACCTCGCTGGCCAACCACTGCAAGCGCATTTCGTACTGCTGCCGATAGTTTGGGTCAGCGAGCAAACGCGACATCTCCTCGGTCGCTTGTTGAACACTTCTTCGCGCCGACTTGGACCGCAACGAACCGTGCGAAAGGAACTCGGGCATGATCGTTTCGTCAGCGATCAGGTTCGGTAACGATGCGCTCTTGCATCGCACCAGCATCTTCGCCAGAAGGTATGTTACGTTGTTCACGTGATACATCACCACGGCGGGTGTATTGCGCGCCATGATCTCAAGCGATACCGATCCGCTTTTCATCAGCGCGCAGTCAGCCAACTCAATGACCTCGCTCGTCTTGCCGGAAAAAATATGGATCGGCAATCGTCGATCGTCCGGGGCAAGCTGGTCTCGACACCACTGAGCGTGCGAATCCTTCAACGCAGCGACCAGGAACTCGACATCCGGGAATCGAGCGGCAAGTTGCCGGACGATCTGCAGTTGCAGCGGCCACATTCGGTGCACTTCGTGGTTGCGCGATCCCGGAAGGACAGCCACTTGAAGCCGCTCGTCGGTCCGCCATCGGTTTAAAAATCGCTCGTCCAAGGGAGTGTCGGCCACGACGTCAAAAAAGGGATGCCCCACAAAGGTTGCGGGGACGCCGTGCTCCGCAAACCATTGCTCCTCGAAAGGGAGGTTGCACAGCACATGATCCACCCAGCGTTTCATCTTTTCCACACGCCAACTCCCCCACGCCCAGATCTGTGGGGGCAGGTAGTAGTAGACCGGCAATCCATACTTCTTGGCCCGCTTGGCGATGTGCCAATTGAATCCAGGGAAATCGACCAGGACGACCGCATCCACCTCGCCTCGCTTGAAACACTCCTCGGCTTGGTCCGCCAAACGAAAGAAATCTCGCAATTTGGGGAGAACCTCGGTGATTCCCATGACCGCCAGGAGGGTCAAATCGAAGTCCTGATCCAATCCCGCCTCGAGCATGCGGGGGCCCCCGAATCCTCGCACCTCGCAGTGCGGTGCAACCCCCTTCAAGCATCGAATCAAATTCGATGCGTGCAAATCGCCGCTTGGATCACCTGCAGAGAAGAAAAGTCGCATTCCCATGCAAATGGTATATGCGAAAATGGGAAAGCAAGGCAAGACGAATCCGGCGACTCGCGCGGCGACCTGCGGGACTCGGCTTCGAAACGCTAGCTCAACCCTCGCTTGCCATGACTGCGACCAGATCGTACCCTGCGCCTTACAGACACAGCCGACAAAAATGAGCCCGAGGCGCTAGCCGAGTTTGTTTGACGGGCAAAGATCGGCTAGCGCCTCAGGCTCATGGAAACAAAAATCGACTTTTGTCGGCAGTGTCCTTAAAGTCTGACTCGATCGCCAACTTCAACCCAAGGACAGTCGCCGTGACGGAATCCACTGAAGCCGTTGTTCCCTCGCAGCACATCGTTCGCCGTGCCCATTTCGACGACTTGGAGGCGATTCAGTCTCTCTTGCAACCCTTTGTCGACCAGCGGAAACTGCTCCGGCGGATGCGAGCCGAGTTGATTCTGCTGATGGCTAACGGCTATGTTGCGGAGGTAACCGATGCGGCAGGCAAGCAGCACATCGTTGGGTTCGCCGCTGTGGAGATCTACTCGCGAAAGCTGGGCGAGATCCAGTGTCTGGCGGTCGCGGAGGGGTACCAAGGGCGCGGGATCGGTAGCGACTTGGTCCGGGCATGCTTGGATCGCGCCAAGGACAAGGGGATCCTCGAAGTGATGGCGATCAGTGCTTCGGATGCGTTCCTGCGCAAACTCGGATTCGATTACTCGCTTCCTGAGCAGAAGCGAGCCTTGTTCTTCCAGCTCCATTCCCGCGATGAAGTCTTTCGCGAGAACGTCGAGGATGAATCGGCCTAGCGTCTTGGCAGCAGAACCTACCAGGCGAAGTGAGCGAAGGCCTTGTTCGCATCGGCCATTCGGTGGGTGTTTTCGCGTTTGGTGATTGCGGCACCTTCCTTGCGATATGCGGCCATCAGTTCGTCGGCCAATTTGACGGCGGTGGATCGCCCCTTCTTCTCGCGAACGGCGGTGAGGATCCAGCGGAATGCCAACGACTGTTGACGATTCTTGTTGACTTGCATCGGGACCTGGTACGAAGCACCACCAACTCGCTTGGAGCGGACTTCGATGTAGGGCTTCACGTTTTCGACCGCTTGCTCAAAGACTTCGACCGCAGGCCGATCCTTGATCTTCTCTGCGATTTCATCGAGTGCGTCATAGAAGACATTGTAGGCGACAGTCTTCTTGCCATCGTGCATGAGGCAGTTGACAAACTTCGAGACCAGCAACGAGTTGTGGCGAGGGTCAGGACGGAGGGTCGTTCGTGAAGCGGTGATCTTGCCCATAGGAATTGATTGCTGTCAGCGATGAATGCGGAGGAAATGAAATGGGGATGGGGAACTGGGCTAGGCTTTCTTCGCCCCGTATCGGCTGCGCGACTGTTTGCGGCCATTGACGCCGAGGGTGTCGCGGCATCCACGGACGACCTGATAACGAACTCCAGGGAGATCGCGAACACGACCGCCGCGGATGAGGACGATCGAGTGTTCTTGGAGGTTGTGACCTTCGCCAGGAATGTAGACGGTGACTTCCTTGCTGTTGCTCAATCGCACGCGGGTGATTTTCCGCAGAGCCGAGTTGGGTTTCTTGGGGGTCATCGTTCGAACGATCAAGCAGACCCCTTGCTTCTGGGGGCAGCGTTCGAGAACGGGACTCTTGGTGCTTTTGCGTTGCACGACGCGGTTGCGTCGGACCAGTTGATTGATGGTTGGCATACTTTTGCGATGAAAAACTTTCGTAAGGAGTGGAAATACCAAAGGTGGGAGTCGAACCCACACGTCCTTGCGGACACTGGATTTTGAGTCCAGCGCGTCTGCCATTCCGCCACTTTGGCTTCATTTCGACGCCATCTGCGAATAAAAATGAGGGTTAGAATCTTACCGGGCACCCCCAAGCGCCAGCAAGTCCATCGCAGGCGAATTCCCCGAAAAACCGGGCAGGTTCTCGTCTCATGGCGTCCCCAAGTCCCCGAGCTTGCCCCATCAAGCGTCAAAGAACCCTGGCGATCAGGCATTTCAAGTAATCGGTTTCCGGACAATGGATCGAGACGGGGTGGTCCGGGGAAGCACCGCGATTCTCCAGGATCTGCAGGTCGCGTCCCACGCGTGTGGCGACTCCGTAGAGCATTTCCACGAAGTCGGACCGGGAAACCCGACCCGAACAACTGCAGGTGACGAGGATGCCGCCGGGGCGAAGTATTCGCAAGGCCAAGTAATTGAGGCGGTGATAGGCCGCCAAGGCGCGGGCAACCTGGTCGCGGGATCCGGCGAGTCGAGGAGGATCCAAAACGATCATGTCGAACTTGTCCTGCTGCTCCAAGCGGCGGGAGAGGGCCTCGTAAAAATCGGTTTGCTCCCAGGAGACTTTCTCCTCCAGCTCGTTTCGCTCCGCATTCCGTTGCGCCCACTCCAAGGCGCGGGCACTGCTGTCGACCGCGATCACTTGCGACGGCTCGGCATGGCGAGCGATGGTCAAGGCGAAGCCGCCAGCGTAGGTGCATACGTCGAGTACGCGCGCACCGGGTGGCGTCCACTTGGCAGCCGCCAATCGGTTCTCGCGCTGATCGAGATAGTATCCCGTTTTTTGCCCATGTCGAAGGTCGATCTGCCAGAGGAGGTCATTCTCGCGGATTTCGATCGGGGCCTCGGGAAGAACGCCGCGGAGAATTTCCGAACGAGGCTCGATCCCTTCGCTCCTCGCCGTGTGCTGGTCGATTTGGACCGAAATGCTCTCGGGCGAGTAGCGGTCTTGCAACCGATCCGCGATGCGATCCAGCCACGGCACCATGGCAGCGGCGGTGATTTGAATGACCACATGGGATTGGAACCGATCGACGATCACGCCGCTGAGAAAGTCCGCTTCGCTGAAAACCAGACGCATCGCATCCAGGTTCGTAGCGCCAGGCATCGCAGCACGCAATTCCAAAGCCTGATCCAATCGCGCATCGAACCACGCGTTGTCGATCGTCGCTCTGGGATCCCACGACAGCATCCGAATCCGAATGCGGCTGTGCGGATTGTAAAGCCCGCGTCCGATCCAACGCCCATCGCTGTGCGTGAGGTCGACCAGTTCGCCTAACGCAGGAGGATCCGAAGGCTCGACGATCGACGTGGCGAGAATCCACGGATGGCGTCCTAAACGCTTCTTTCGGAAACCTGGATGAAGCTGAATCGCGCGTCGCGTCTGAGTAGTACTCAAGGCGTCTTTCCTCGCTCTTGGAAACAGGGCATGTAGACATCTTCGGGGGTTGTTGGCATCGTCGAGTTGCGGAGCGGTCGGGCAACCACCCAATCACCCAGGGCACGCGCCATCCGGATCATGGTGAATCCGATCTTCTTGCCAAACGGACCTCCTGCTCCATACAGGAACCAGGAAGCGGCCCGATTGAGCAGCTGCACCATCGATCCGAGAAGCGGCTTCTGCTTGACGAACTCCACACCCACCGACGCTTGGGAAAACCCGGAGTGGGTGGTCGCTCCCACGCTGCGGCAGTAGATCGCCAAGTTTTCACAATTGAATCGGAGCGCATCGTAAGGATTGTGTTTGCCGACAAGAGATCGGGCAAAGGCACAGATATCGCTGGGCTCGCCTGCTGACACGTCGGGGTAATTCCATTCCATGGCCCGTCTCCCCAGCAGAAACTCCTCCCACGATATCAAGCGTACGATGCCATCCGTGAGGTAATCGACGATTTGTCGATCGCCCACGCTGATGCCGCAATGAAACGCGGGGCCATAGTAAACCGCATAGATCGACCCGACCGTGGGCTCGTCTTGAAAACTCGCCAATCCTACATAAGCGGTCCTCAAATCGGTTTCGCTGGCTCCCCAGCCAATCCTGGCGAAGATCATGCCGATCAACAGCAGCTTGGCACCGATCAGCAAACCGATCAGATGATCCCATTCGGGACTTCGCCAGTAAACCAGTGTGACGACAGCAACAGCGATCGATAATCCACCGGTGAGCCACATCCAGAACTTGGTAACTTTCGATTCGAAATGGAAACTGGCCCAAAGGATGATGCCACCCTCGGCAGCCACAGCGGACAAAAGGATGAGAAACAGAAACGGACTCATCTGATCGGGCCAACCGAGCATCGCACAGCCCAACGCGATCTGCGCCAGGACCAGCGTCCAAACCGGACCCCGCTCGGCAACGCTCGCCGACGATTGCGACAAACTTCCGTTGGCCTCCGGAACTTCAACCAACCGCTTCCGGTGCCAAATCCCCAAGGAAGCCAAGAAGCCGATCACCAAATGTCCCGCGCCGGTCAAGCCGGTCATCAACATGGTTCCCCCCACCAGCCATTCCACGGGGGTTCGGAACCAAACGGGGACCGCGACGCAGGTCACCCCCAGCAACGCGAGTGCAAATCCGGTGGCTACGAGGCCCATCCGAATTCTTCGGAGGGTCGCCTGAGATGCGTTCTTTTCGTCGATCATTCAAGGGAAATCCATCGAGACCAGCAACCGCCAACAGAACCGGCCTCTATCTTAACCGAGGAATCCCGAAAATCACTTGACAAACTCGCCCGTCCACGAGCATCCTTTAGTGTGGATTTGACGTCTCTACCATAAGGGTATTGCAAATGAATATTCGCTCGATCGTTCCCATGGCCCTGGCCGCAGTCCTTTGTGTTAGTGGGTTGACCGCGAAAGGACGCGAATTCACCGACAAAACGGGCCAGCTGAAATTCGAAGGAACCCTCATCGCAGTCGATGCCAAGGAAATCGTCCTGAAACTGGACGGGGCGATCAAGGGACGCGAACTGCTGGCGATCAAGATCGAGGACCTTTCCGAAGAAGATCAAAAGTGGGTTGCTTCCGAGGAACGTCAACGGGAGTTGTCGAACGCGAACGAAAAGGAATCGTGGAAACTCCGAAATGGCATGGAAATCTTTGGCCGAGTGGTCGATTTTGCCCGCCGTGACGTCACCCTACAACGCCGCCGCGGAAAACTTTACGTCAACGATCGCCCCTTCGAGTCTCTGCCGGAGATCTATCGCAAGATGATCCCCAAGATCGTCGCCCAATTCGAGAAACGCCCCATCGACAACGAAGGCCAGTTCCAGGTATGGGTCCTCGCTCAAGGTGCCCAAGCCCGTACGTTCACTTGCGAAGGTGTGTTGTTTGAATTCCCCAATGGCGAAGAGTACGGAATCCCCTTCTTTTTCTTCAAGCCCGAGGAATTAAAGGATCTCGAACCCTACTGGAACCAATGGGTAGAATCCGAGCGAGCCAAGGACAAAGAAAAAGCTGCCGAGGAAATGCGCCAGCATTCGCTCTACATGCAATCCGACGCCAATGCCACCCAGCAGTACCAACAACAAATGCTGGAGCTGTCGCGATTGCAGTTGCAGATGAACGCGATCGCCGCTGGCGTCACCAGCATGTGGGAGGTCTATCTCTATCCCCCGCCAGGCGTGATGGCTTATCCAATCTCCGTCGTGGTGACCGCCCGCAACTCGGATGAGGCTGCACAAATGGCAATCCTGCAAAACCCAGGATTTATCCTCGGGACGGTTCGCAAGATGGCCGGACGCTACCGTTGGTAAGTAGTTCGCCGGACCACGAAGCTTCCTTCGTGGTTGTGGTTCGAGTCAACACCCAGTGCGCCCTGGGTTGCCGGTATTGCGGTTTCAGTCGGGAGGTGCACCGTGCCCGCCCATCGATCGACGTTGCTTCCCTCCATCGCTTTGCAGAAGCCCTGAGCGAATTACGACAGCGTTCCGGCCGCACGGTCCTGGTTTCGCTCCTGGGGGGAGAACCGTTCCAATGGTCCGCATGGGAACCGGTATCGGAACGCCTGGGAAATCTCGGCCTGCGCGTGAGCGCGACCACCAACGGTCTTGCGCTGGAAGACCCTCGCATCGCGGAACGCGCGATCCGTCTGATGCAGGAAATCACCATCAGCATCGACGGTGAACGCGATCATCATGACACCTTGCGATCGATGCCGGGGTTGTTCGATCGCCTGGAGCGGATCGTTCGATCCATCGCCGCTCGCCGCATCGATCGCCAACCCCTCCTGAGAGTCAACTCCGTCCTCACCCGGACGAACATCGTCAACTTCGAAGCGTTCGCGCACCTGATGGCCGACTGGGGTGTGGATCAACTCACCTTCAATCAACTCGGCGGAAACGACCGACCAAGCTTCTACCCCGAAAACCGACTCCTCGAAGGTCAAGTGAAACGATTCCGCGAAGACCTCCCTCGCTGGCAGTCGGACCTCCAGCAGCGAGGTCTCGAATTGTGCGGTTCCGAAGGGTATCTGCATCGCATTGCGTGCACAGCACGCAATCAAACGATCGCGATCGACGATTGCCAGCCAGCCACGCGATTCCTTTTCGTCGACGAGTTCGGACGCGCCAGCCCCTGCAGTTTCACCTCGGATTCCCTCGGAGTATCGATCGATACCCTGACCAGTCCCGCCACCATCGAATCCCTCGCACAGCGCTGGCAGCAACAACGGAAACAGAATCGCCCCAAGGTGTGCGACGATTGCCATGCAACCCATGTCCACGCCAAATTTGTACCGCTCGCTTCAACGCGATGAAAACCTCCTACGGCACCGCGCGGCGCAGATTCGATGGACGCACGCCGGATGTATCCAGTATCCGTAACTCCCTGCTTGACCGGTACGACTCTCTGAGCAACCTCGCGGGGATACTGCCTTGACAAAGGACCGAGAGAAACGCCTCGATCCTCTGATGGGTCTCGAAGGGTGCACTAACCAGCAAATGACGTTTCCCAGCTTTATCGCGAAACCACTCGATCGTCGATAGCCCCCCTTGATTCAGCCAATCGGATGGCACGATGCTTGTTTCGATCAAGTGAATCATTGTTCTCGGACTGAGAAAATTCCCTCGCGATGGGAAGTCCTCCTGATCCGTCGTGATGCGCGTCACGTCATAAACCACCAAACAACCAGACGCACCGCGTGAGGATGTGATGAGGAGAACCTCCGACTCAATCGAATAGGTCAAATTCAGCGGAGAAAGTAACCAATGCAATGCATTACCAAGCGGCATATTGGTTAGCGAGATGCTGATCGGTTCATCAACCGTTAGTGTTTCCTCTTCCAGTCCCCTCTCATCGATCAGAATCGGAATCTCAAACTGATCGGACAAGTGCTGCATCACTGCGTTGAGCTTCATTTGCTTCATGTCGTAGGAATCGTATTTCTTCAGCGCCTGGAATATTCGGTCCGTCGAAGAAGTCCTGGTCTGAAACGATTGCTCTGGATGATCCGCTGACCAGGACCAAGCCTGCGGAACCTGCGCGATAGCTAGGCAAACAATGTTGAACACAAACACAGTACCCGCAATTATGCGAAATGCGGATCGCTGAATACGAGCGGATGACCACTGAGATGGCATGAAGGACTCCTCGATCGATGGCCCTAACGATGAAATGGGATTTCCACTGCTCCAACAAGCTGTAGTGCAAAGATCGAGCCGAAACAAAAAAGACGGTATCGGATTTGCATTTCCAGCGATACGGACCGCCGCTTATCGAGCAAATCTCGCGTGATATCCACGTTAGTCCGCGGCACGACGATGTATCAATTCACTGCACAGGAGTCGCTATGATGTTCAAATTCGCTTCGTCCATAGGGTTTGCATGCGTTCTCGAGCTCAGCGGTATCATCGCGATCTCAAACGCATACGATGGTGACCGTAGAGATGATGACAGAAAGGCGATCGAATTGGTACGAGTCCAATTGTTCCCGGCTGGACAAGGTGTTTTTGAATTCAACGTACCACTCGATGGCGAGCAAAAACTCCAATTGTGGCTTACGGAATTCGAACGCGATGATCTTTTGAAAACACTCGTCAGTAGCCAACTCGAAACCATCCGCGTGGAGTTTCCGACCGAGGTATCGCGAGATATCCCTGCCTTTCAGCAACTCGTTCAGGATCCCTCCACCACTCTCGCGGAATTTCTTCAGGGATTGCGAGGCCAATCGATCTCTCTACGTACTCTTGGTGAAACGTGGCAAGGCACACTCATCGGTGTTGAGTCGAGCATGCAAACCGTCGGCCAACAGACGCTGCCGATCGAGCTGGTGTGTCTGAATACCCCCCATGGACTAATTCGAGTACCCCTCGATTCACAATCAGTAGTATCTCTTACCTCTCCCGAACTGCAGTCGCGACTGGATCGCATCCTCGCACGTAAACAAGGCAAAACGTTGGATCGCCTTCCTGTAACGCTATCCATCAAGAGGAACGATTCCAAACAAGGGAAATTCGCATTTGCAATCGAAACAGCACCGTGGAAGTGCGCGTATCGACTGGTCTCCAGCGAAAACCTGAACGATCTGCAAGCCTCGGCAATTATCGATAACACGAGCAGCTTGGATTGGAATGAGGTCGAGGTCGTCCTCGTCGTCGACCAATTGCTGGGCTTTCACGCACCGCTGAGCCGAATCGCCGACTGGGGGCGCAATTCCATGTCGATCCCCGCCCCATTTTCGGCTGCACCCCCCATGCTCACGGCGGGAGTCCGGCGTCGGATCGCAAACGCGATCGTCGACAATCCCATCCAGCCGAACGGGATCGGGATCGGAGGCATGGGCGGCATGGGAGGAGGCATGGGCGGCATGGGAGGAGGCATGGGCGGCATGGGAGGAGGCATGGGAGGAGGAATGGGAGGAGGCATGGGAGGAGGCATGGGAGGAGGCATAGGAGGAGGCATGGGAGGAGGCGGAGG
>JBKDXO010000064.1:0-2688 GCA_046306195.1 Planctomycetota bacterium
GCTGCCTACCGGTCAAGTTGGTGGCGACCACCGAGGAAGGAAGCGACCTGGGATCGGCGAGCCCGTCGACCGACGCGCTCCAACAACGGATCGACCAGACGCTGGCTTACAACCGCGACCGACGGATCCTGTCGACCGATCGGAATGCGGCCTGGCAGGTCGCGCACGGATCGGTCGCCTACGGATTGGATCTGCCGTTGCAGGTCGGGTCAAAGCGTGTCCTGGCCTTCGAGCACTTGTTCGGAGGAGGGGCGATGCGAGGTTGGGATCTGGCCTTGGCCGGTACGCACCCGGAAACAAAGCGACCGATGGTCAACGCCACCGTGCAGGCCGGCAGCTACGAAGGCCAAGGGCACGTGGACCAGTTCCTCGGATACTTGTCGCAGACCAATCCCCCTCTGGATTTGCCGATCTTGCTCGATGGCGGCGAGGCGACGTTGGAGGATTGGGGGCGAACCGCGCAGTGGGAGATCCCCAACAATCCGTATCGCGAATACAGCTGGACCCTCATCGCATTGACGAATCTGTTTCCGGACGACTTCGAATGGAAAGCGGCGGACGGCAAAACGTGGACCCTCGAGCCGTTGGTCGAATTCGAAGCCAGGCAGGATTTGACCACCAGCCCATGCGGAGGAATGCATCGCGCGATGGGCTTGGCCCACGCCGTCCAATACTGGAAGCGCCGCAACTTGAGTTTCACGGGTGGTTGGTTGGAAGCTCAGAACAAACTCAAGGAGACGGTCGAGACCATCCGTCGTTACCAAAACTCCGACGGAACGTTCTCCACCAACTACACCAGCCGTCCCGGCACCAGCGCTGACCTCAGTTCGCGCATCGGCACGACCGGTCACACGCTCGAGGTACTGGCCTACGCGTTGGAACGGGACGAACTGCGGCAGCCTTGGATCGAGAAGAGCGTTCGCCGATTGTGCGACATGCTCGAGGCAGCCAAGGACGAGGAGCTCGAGTGCGGCGGCCTGTATCACGGGCTCGCGGGTTTGCGCATCTACCGCACACGCGTCTTCGGCGACAGCGCGGCTCCGAAACAGTCCACGAAAAAACCGGAGTCCGCGAAGAACTCCGGTTGAGGGATTTTAAGACTTCTAAGCGTATGGCCTAGTCAGGAATAGTAACGACACCGCCATCCATCATGGATCCGAGTCGGCGATAAGCTACCGTGTCAATGGTGTCCGGGATGAATCTGACGCTTCCATCGGCGAGAGCAAACTGGCATCCGCCCGAATGTTCGCTCATGAAGCCGTAATTGTTTTGCCAGTCGGCATCGCATGCGATCAAGTCAAGTCGCTTTCTGCCTGTAGTGGCTAAAGAGCATCGTGGACTTGCGTTGGGGTTGATTGCACATGTTGCGCTTGAACCTTCCGCAGAGTACCACCAGTTGAATCGGGAGAAACTACCTACGGACTCGCCAACCATGATGGTATTGCTTGTACCATCCTTGATGGCTGCCATCAGCGTTTGGCAAGCTCGCCCGTTAGGCTCCGAAGGCAGGCCCTTGACTCCACGGTAGCCTGGAAAAAAGATACCGTTCCCATTTCCATAGGCATTGCCATTTTTAATGAGGAAAGGGTCCACGCGAAATTCCGGATCGGTAGCCGTGTTGTAGATGAGGGTTGACGGAGGTGTTGGTGGAGTTCCCCACGCCCAGTTCGACCCCGCGCATCCCACATAGCTAGTAGTTGCTGCATCCACAAAGTAAAAGGACTCAGGATTCAAGGTCCGCGAACCCGTACGGTTACCAACACTGTCCCGAGGAGTCACATCGCTCGGGCAACGATAAAGGTTGATGGTCTGGCTAGCGGCCGGGAGATTAATCGCGGAGAACGGGGGCGCAGAAAAATTAAGTCCTTGGTAGATAGCATTCTGTTCGATGTTCGGCAGGATCATCGTCATCCAGGAGGCTTGATTCTGGCCAGCTCCCGCTACAGTCGGATCAATCGTCGAATAGTTGATCGGAAGCGACCGGAACGCGCCTTCGTAGTTGATCGCTCCCATGGCGATTTGACGGATGTTGTTGCCGCAGCTCATGCGTCGGGCAGCTTCGCGGGCTGCTTGGACGGCGGGCAACAGGAGGCCTACCAACACACCGATGATGGCGATGACCACGAGGAGTTCCACGAGGGTGAATCCTCGAACTGTCCGTCGATGGAATTTCATTTTCATTCTCCGATAGAGGAAGAGTAACATGATTGCATGCGATTGCAGAAACGCGAGCAAGCTACACGGCCCGTTTCGCCAGCAAGGGTGTGTGATGCATGCCAAGGCAGAAATCGACGTCGCGGCCGCTCCCGCTCCCGTCGCGGCCTAACTCTTATGGTACGGGGAGCACCGGCAAAGTCAAGAAAACGGGGGCAAAACACGGTGTTTCCTGACGTTTCACCCGCGATAGGCCCGTTCTGCCGCCGCGATGCGATCCCTCGCTGCCGCGTTTTGCAGTTGCGGTTTTCGCAGCAATCGCAACCCGAAGCGTAAGCGAGGGATGAAGTTACGTCACTTTTACACAGCCGACAAAAGTCGCTTTTTCGTTTCCATGAGCCTGAGGCGCTAGCCGATTTTTTGCACGTCGATCGAACTCGGCTAGCGCCTCCGGCTCAATTTTGTACGTCGATCGAACTCGGCTAGCGCCTCAGGCTCACTTTTGTCGGCTGTGTCCACTTTGAAGTCACTCCC
>JBKDXO010000065.1:0-21940 GCA_046306195.1 Planctomycetota bacterium
CTCGGCATGTTCGTTGGCGAGTTTCTCTTGTTCGAGCCCCGCCAATTGTCCGAGTGTCATCTTCAGGATCGCGTCGGTCTGCACGCTGGTTAGTCGGTAGACGTCAGCGATACCCCGCTCGAGCTGAAAATCGGCGTATCCGGTTTCACCGAGGGCGCGCTGCATCATCGAAGCGGGGCATTCGACCCCCATGAGCCGCTCTTTGGCTTCGGCTTGCGTGCGGCTCGAGCGGATAATCGCGATGATGCGATCGATGTCTGCCAAGGCGAGCAACAGCCCTTCGATGACATGCTTGCGCCGCCTTGCGGCCCCGAGCAAGTGTTGGGTTCGGCGGCGGATAACGGTCACGCGATGGCGGATGAACTCTTGGAGCAGTTCCTTGATGTTTAGTTCCCGCGGCTTGCCATCGACGAGCGCCAGCAGGATCAGTGAGAACGACTCTTGGAGCGGCGAAAACTGATACAGTTGATTGAGGACGACGTGCGGGTCGGAATTCTGCTTGATCTCGATGACCAGGCGGACTGGTTCCTTGAGGTCGCTTTCGTCGCGGATCCCTGAGATCCCTTTGATTCTGTCGCCACGAACCAGATCGGCGATTTTTTCGACGACTCGATCGCGCGCTTGCTGGAATGGAATGTCCCGGACGACGAGCCGCGTCTTTCGCCCTTCCTCTTCCACGTCGACATGGGCGCGCAGGACAATCGTAGAGCGTCCAGTCGCATAGGCTTGACGAATTCCGTATCGGCCACAGATCATCCCGCCGGTTGGGAAATCGGGACCCGGGATGATTTCGCAGAGCTCCGGAATGGAGACCTCAGGATCATCGATCACTCTGATGATCGCGTTGCAGACCTCGCGGAGGTTGTGCGGGGGGATACTCGTGGCCATGCCGACCGCGATCCCTTGGGCTCCGTTGACCAGCAGGTTGGGGAACTTGGACGGGAGAACGACCGGTTCGGTCCGACGTTCGTCGTAGGTGGGTATGTAATCCACCGTGTCGAGCTTGAGGTCCTCGAGCATCATCGCGGCAGGCGGGGCAAGCCGGGCTTCGGTGTACCGCATCGCAGCAGCGGGTAGTCCAGCGATGGAGCCAAAGTTGCCTTGCTTGTCGATCAGCACGTGCCGCATGTTCCATTCTTGGGCCATCCGGACCAAGGTGGGGTAGATGATTGCTTCGCCGTGCGGGTGATAATTTCCAGAGGTGTCCCCGGCGATTTTCGCGCACTTGACTCGGGCGGCCCCCGGGGTCAGATTCAGATCGTTCATCGCCACCAAGATCCGCCTTTGGCTGGGCTTCAAACCGTCTCGGACATCGGGGAGAGCGCGGCTGACGATGACGCTCATGGCGTAGGTCAGGTAGCTGTCTCGAAGCTCATCTTCGATCGGCTCCTGAATCATCCGCTCCCCTTGCCCTCCCTCGTCATCCGCTGGGGGGACGCTCGCAGGATCGTTCGGATCAATGTCGTCGTTGGGTGGCTCGTTGGACACGTGCACTCAATGTGGGTGAGAGGGAAAATTGCAGCCCGTTTCACGGGTAAAATCGTGAGCGAAATTGTACCAAAATCGGGTATTCTCACAATCGGCCAAGAACGCCCCCAGCATGGTCCGGGCAGTCCCGCCACAAAAGCTTCAAACCCCATGCATCCAGCTTGATTTCATCGCTCGAAATGTGGTATCACTGAGCGTCAAGATTTCCTGAGCACGGAGGCGAGAATGGCGATTCCCAAGGTCATTGTACAGACGTTCAAGACACAGAAGCTTCCTTTTCTGACCCGCTGGCAGATCGCTCGCGCCAAACGCCGAAATCCGGACTACAAGCACCTATACTTTGACGATGCGGCGGTCGATGCCTTCATCCGTCAATCGTTTGATGCAGAGACCTACCGCCTTTACCGCCGCATCAATATCGGCGCTGCAAAAGGGGATTTCTTTCGATACGCATTCTTGCTCAAACACGGGGGCGTGTACCTCGACATCGACAGTTGCATGATCAAGAAACTCGACGACTTCATCCTCCCCGAGGACGAGGCGTTGATCGGGTGGGAAGGCAACGGTATTTGCTACACACAATGGGTGATGGTTTCCGCGCCCGGCCATCCGTTCCTTCAAAGGACCATGGAGATCATTCTCGACAATCTGCGCGAGAACCGGTTCCCGTTCAATGTCCACCAGATGACCGGTCCCACTCCATACACTCAAGCAATTCAGCAATGTCTTTCGGCCGACTCCAGCGTACCTCATCGGCTCATCGATCTCGAGAATGGCAAATACTTTCGGTTTCGCTACGCCTTCGCCAAGCCGAGTTTGTATGGTTTAAGCCGTCGAGATCACTGGCGCACGGACCAACAACAAAGACCCGTTCTCTCCCCGAAAGAGCACGGAGTTGCTGCCTGAGATGCTGTTCTTGTCTATCAATCAAGTTGCCTCGTACGGCACCGCTAGAGCCCGTACGCCAGGAGCCTCGACGGCTAGAGGCAATTCCATGAGGATCATGTTGCTCCATGCTCCAGATCCGCTTGTGCGAGAGCTGAATCGGCGCGGTCACGATGTCCTGGCCTGCGATACGGGACAACGCTCGAGGAGCAAGTCGTCCAGGGTTGTGGACGGGCAGCCTGAGATGAATTATCAAAGCATCGGAGGTCGACGGAAAATCAGCCTTGCTTCGATACGCGGCGTAGCGGATCAGGTTCGACAGTTTCGACCCGATGTGCTCCATGCGTTCTCTCCTGCGTCGTTGGCCTGGGGGATTCTCGGTACCGCAGGCCTGCGAAACGCACCTGTCGTGTTTTCCTTTCGCGGAATCACCCGGCGGCTCCGCCGATTCGATCCTTCGGAATGGATCACTTATCTTTCGCCCCGAATCGCGATGCATGCATGCGAATCCCATGCGGTCATGAATGCAATGCTCGACAGTGGCATCCAAAGGGATAAATGTCGCGTAGTCTACAATGTCCACCCGAACTTCACACTGATGAAGCCGGCGGAAGCATGGCGTTCAGAGTGGGGCATCGAGCAGGATGCGTGGGTGATCGGGGTCGTCGCTAACGTCCGACCCGTGAAGGGAGTCGACCTCTTGCTTCGTGCTGCGATGCGGATGATCGACCTGCCTAAGTGGCGAATCGTCATCCTTGGAAACATCTACGATGAAGAAGTGGTCCGATTATCGAAACAGCCTGAATTGAAGGGGCGGATCGTGCTCCCAGGCTATATCAAGCAGGCTCCTGCCGCGATGACGGCCTTTGACGTTTTTGCCATGCCTTCGCGAAGCGAAGGGCTGTGCCGGTCGCTGATCGAGGCGATGTCGCTCGGCATATGCCCCGTTGTGAGTTCAGCAGGCGGGATGAAGGAGTTGGTCCGACATGAGCACGACGGGCTTGTATTCCCGGTGGAGGACGTGGAATCACTCCATGCCGCGCTGCGGCGACTCTACCAGGAATGCGACCTACGGAACCGGCTTGGCCTGTCTGGCAGGGACCGCGTGCGAACGATCTGTGCGCCTTCGGTGGTAGCTGAGAAATTGGAATCGATGTACCGCCTGGCACCCGCCTTTGCCTAGTCCTTCGATTACTCGGACCGATTTGCTGCTCTGCGCTCAAAGATGGTGTAGACTTCCTCCGACGATTGCGCGGTGCGGGATCGCAACCACGCCAGACACGAAGGAAACGACATGCATCAAGAAATCGCCCAGTTTCTTCGTTATCTGGACGTGGAAAAGAACGCGTCGGATTTGACGATCAAGTCCTATCGGGAGGACCTGATCGACATGGCTGACCTACTAACCAACGGCTCCACGCGGCGAATCAAGCCCAGCGACGTCAGCCCCAACGAGTTGCGAAAGTATGTGACCGCACTCCACGATGCCGGTTACGCAAAGTCGAGCATTGCTCGAAAACTGGCCTCGTTGCGGAGTTTTTTTCGGTTTGCCCAACGGCAAGGGATGGTCGAATCCAATCCCGCCAAACCGCTTCGAAATCCCCGAGGCAATCGAAAACTCCCTCATTTCCTCACCGCCCAAGAGATCGGCGAGCTTCTGGCCGCTCCGGACAAAACGTCGGAGCTAGGACTGCGCGACGCGGCCATCCTGGAGGTTGCCTACAGCGCCGGGCTGCGAGTCAGCGAACTGGTGGGGATGAACGACCCGGACATCGACTTTGAAGAAGGAATCGTTCGGGTTCGCGGCAAGGGACGCAAGGAGCGGCTGGGGGCCCTGGGACAGTATGCGATGGATGCGTTGCAGGCCTATTTCCGAGAACGCCGCCCCATGCCGCCCGGTTGCAAAGAAACGCCGACCTTTCGCAACAAATTCGGGGGGAGGTTGACCACCCGGAGCGTCGCCAGAATGCTGGAAAAATACATCCTTCAGTGCCATCTGGATACACGCGTCACTCCGCACACCCTGAGACACAGCTTCGCGACCCACTTGCTGGATCGAGGCGCTGACATTCGAAGCGTCCAGGAGCTGCTCGGCCACAAGAGTTTGGTGACCACGCAAATCTATACTCACGTAAGCACCGCTTCGCTCAAGGCGGCCTATGACAAAGCTCATCCCAGAGCCCGAGAAGCCGGCAGCAGTTCCTCTCCTCGCCCCTCTGGTCGCCGTTTGAGGTCCCATTCGCGGGACGAAGTCTCGAACACAAGTCGCTGAAGAAGGGGCTGTATTCCTGCTCCACAGCGCTGCCAAGCCATCACGTGCGGCTACAATAGGTCCACGGTCGAACACCCACGCTACACTTCGACTGGACTTCTCATCACTGCACATGATGGTCTATTCCAAGTTGAATTCCGACGCGATAACTCCGACCGTTGCTCTCGAGCCCGGTGTGCAATCCGTTACTTTGGACGATTACGATCCGCACAACACCGCTCGGCACAAAACGGCGACGAAGCCAACGTGGGCTCGCATTCGATTGCTGATCCTGTTGAGCATCTTGCTACCTCTGGCCCTGTTTGGTTTTCTCCATAATCGACAAACGACGAGAAAGCTTCGGATTCAAAATGCCTTAGAGGCCAGAGATGATAAAACGGCGCTTCGGGAGATCCGTCTCTTGGAGGAACGTTTCGGACCAAGTGCTGAAATAGCATTTCTCCGGAGTCGTGCGTATCGACACCTGGGTGACGACTCCGCGTTCAATCAGTTCTCGGACCAGGCGCTGGAGCTTGGGTATGCCGAAGAAAAAATCAGGAACGAACATTTGCTGCGAGACTTGCAACTCGGAAATGTTGACGATATACGGCAAGCGATGGCAAGCGTTGTCAACTCCCCCTACGCAGAGCTTGAGGAACTCGGACCAGCAGTTGTTTATGGTTACCTGAGCAATCTCGACTTCGCCGGGATCGCCCAGTTTTTAGATTTCTGGGGGAAAGAGGATCCCGCCTCCCCATGGATTACCTTTTTTCGCGGAATGACTCGCATGGCCGGACGCGATTACCAAGCGGCGATCGAGTCCTTCGAGAAATGCGCCTCCGCCAACCCGAAATTTGTTCCCGTCTACGGGCCCCTGGGAACGGCATACGTTCGAATCGGAGACAAACAAAAGGGGATCAAGCATCTAAGACGGTATTTGCAGAGTGTTCCGAGCGATCTGGCGGCTGCCTCGGTCCTGGCTACCACACTGTCAGATCTGGATCGGGAAGATGAAGTGATTGCACTCCTCAAGCCATACATGGAAGCCAGGACTGCGACGATCGAGATGAAAATGATTCTCTCCCGCATCTATGCTTCTCGCGAAGAATCTTCGAAGGTTGTCGAGACGTTGAGTTCGGTGGCTGAGCTCTGGCCCGAAGACTCTCGAGTCGCGAATCTCCTGAGCGAAGCTCACCAGGCGCTCGGGAACGAACAGGAAGCAGTGCGTTACGCGAAAATTGCCCACGAGAACCTTTCCGATCTGGAATCAGTCGATGAACGCATCTCGAGAATTCTCAATGGTGTCGATGCTACCCCCGAAAAACAGTACGAGTTAGGCCATATCCTCCTGCACAAGCAATCCCGCGAAGAGGGTATGTATTGGCTGAGATCCGCTCTGGCCATCGATGCGACCTATCTGCCAGCCCACGAGGATCTCGTTGTCTATTACAACCGTTCGAACCAGCCGAAACTGGCGGCACGCCACCAACGCTACATCGATCTCCGCCGAGAAAGTCCCTAATCACCCAGGCGGCAACCGCACTTCGACACAGAGCACGCGACCAGTCATTGGCCGGTAGAAGCTTTGGTCTCGCGAGCGTAACAAAATCGAAAATACAACCGAACTGCACAGGAAGAAGACGGTCTTGGATCCGAGGAACCACTCCTTCTCAGAGCCCAACACTTCGACCGCGATCTGGTTAAGCCAGTTGCGGTGGATTGCTGTCGCTGGCCAGTTATTGGTAATTGGGTTTGTCTGGGCTGTCCTGAAAATTGACCTCCCGCTCGCCCCACTTCTCGCACTCGTTTCGGCAACTGTCATCAGCAATATCACACTCATGGCGTGGGCTCTTCGCGCGGTGCGCAAACACTCCGACAAATCGGGGGTTGTCAGTGCATCGTACGAATCGATCGGTAGCCAAGGGCTCGGATTATTGCTGCTGGCCGATGTAGCGACCCTGACCGGGCTGCTTTATTTTTCCGGAGGAGCGGCCAACCCATTCATCTTTTTTTACTTTGCGAACATCGCGGTTGCTGGGATCATTCTTTCGCGTTTTTGGATGGTGGTCATCACGATCGCCTCCGTCGCATGCGGAGCATGGTTGCTTCATAACGCTACCTCCCTTGCCGTCTTCAAAAACTCGCCCCTGGATTACCAAGCACCTTGGGGAGTAACCAAACTCGCTTTTCTCATCGCCTATGCAACCAGTTGCGGCGTTCTCGCCTACTTCGTCTCCATGCTCGCACTTGAAGTTCGGCAACGGGATCGGAAACTCGCAATCGCGGAGAAAGATCGCGAACGCGCCCAACGCCTTGAAGCCTTGGCGACCCTTGCCGCCGGCGCAGGACATGAACTCGCATCCCCCCTGTCAACCATCGCCGTGATCGCAGGTGAAATGTCGCGGTCCCTCGACAAGCAAGAGGTGCCCGACAAAGTGCGGCGCGACTTTGGACTGATTCGCGAAGAACTCAACCGATGCAAGGATATTTTGCATCGGATGAAAAGCGGGGCCGGAGAGGCCGCCGCGGAACACTTGCATCCCGTCACGCTTCGCGTGATTATCGACGAGACAACCTCCGCCATGCGAGAACCACAACGAGTAATCGTCCAGATGGAACGGGCCGTCGGGGACTTTCAAGCATTACTTCCCAAGCAAGCCCTCTCGCAAGCACTTAGGAACCTCATCCAAAACGGCCTCGATGCTTCCCCAGACAACCATTCAGTAAAAGTGCTCTCGACAATCGTAATGCAAGGCGAAGAACAACGGACCTGGTTGCTTGAAATCGATGACCAAGGATCCGGGATGTCGGACGATGTCCTGCGCCGCATCGGCGAACCGTTCTTCACCACCAAGGAAGTTGGCGAAGGAATGGGACTCGGAGTCTTTTTGACCCGCAACGTCATCCACGGCCTGGGCGGAGACCTCCGCTTCCAACGGAGACCCGACGGAGGAACGCGCTGCACCGTGCAAATCCCCCTCACTCACTGATTGGGATTCGACCCACACATCCGTGCAAATGCCCATCTCTCGTGGGCCTTCAAATACCCCAGGCAAGATTCGAACCTGCGACCTCAGCTTTAGGAAAGCCGCGCTCTATCCAACTGAGCTACTGGGGCATCAATATGTTTGTCGGGCAAACGTGGAATCACGTTTGTTTATGACCAAGTCTTGTCCGCGGGGTCCAAGCATCCCAGGAACACTCGCGGTTGTAGCATACTCAATCATTTTGTCGTACGTCAAATAAGACGTGTCGTCTGCGCAGATCCAAGGCGAGAACGCGCCACTGAATAGCGTCCCGCAAACTCCAGACCAACATTTTTGCAAAAAGAGCCAGGTGGTTTCTCGTCGCCAACTATGGTAGACTACCATCAGCGACGCTGATTATAGCACTGTTGCGATCAGAGTTTGCTTATACAGCATTGCCTGGCAGGTTTTGACGACGGAGGATAACGATGAAGGCGAGCAAGGTCCTCAATCTGGCGTTTCTCCAGGAACTCAAGGAGTCGCACTCCAACCTGTGGGAAGATGTGAACGTGCTCGGTTCGTACGTGCAGGAACCCTTCTGCGCGGATTGGCTCGAGGAGAACGGTGGCACCCTGCTGAGACGTTTGCGCGAGGGACTCGGCTCCCAATTCCGTCTCGAGGAAACCTTCGGCTACGTGGACGGCCCCGTGGGTGCGACCGACCCGGACATCGAAAAAGCGATCGACCAGCATCTGCGGATCGTGCTGCATTGTGTCGCCCTGAGCGAACAATGCGATGACCTGGAATATGCTGGCCGTCTGCGGACGGAGTCCACCAAGATCTGGCGGCAAATGCGGGCCATGTACGATGCCATCCTCGATCACGAAGCGCTCGAGCGACGTATCATCTCGCGCGCTCTCGGGTTGCAAATCCCGAATATGCTCCCCGCCAATTCCGGAAACAATCACCCCTTGGCTACTTGATGGAACCGTCTGGGTTCAAATGCCGTGGCGAGTCCCAGTCGGGTACGTACAACTGCAAGTAGGCGACGATCGCTGTCGCTAACTCATCGGCAATCCGATCCCGAGTGGTAGATTTTCGATAATCGGCTCCGAACTCCAATTGGACCGCATCCAGCCCTTCCGGATGATGGCTGCCGTGCGACTGCACGATGTAGCCTCCCGTGAATCCCGACTGCTCCCGCCCATCAAATGGATCGGGATAAACTTTCCAGCCACGCTGCTTGAGCAATCCGAACAAACTTTCCTCGCCCGTATGGGCCAGTTCTCCAAAGCGTTCGCGAAGTCGCGTCACGGTCTTGCCATGACCGGTCCCGCGATAGACGGTCTCGGCACTCGAACCCTGGCCATGCAAATCCAGGAGCAGGCCCGTGCGATGCAACTCGAGAATTTCGCGACAGAACCGTTTGCACGTATGGTGATACCGATCGTAAACGGGTTTGGCATCCTCATCCTCATACGCAATCGCAGCCGGTCGATTGGGGTCGAGGAATTTGCGGTGCGTCGCGCTGATGACCGAATACGGTCGCTTCCCCGTCTTACGCTCGAGAGCGACGGCGACCTCCTTGGCGAGTTCCTCGGTCCCGCCATCCCTTCCGACGAAAAACCCGGAGGCTCCTTTCGTCATTCCTTCTCCCTGGCGGGCTTCCACCCCTTTGATTTTAAGGGTTCCGCCGTGCGGTGCCGAAATCAAGACCGGCAACGAACCCGGTTCGACCAAAACCAATTCTTCCAAGCGATCCGACTCCTTCATTCGCACCAGCGCGCTATTGCGCTTCGGTGCATCGATTTGTTTAAGATCCCCAGCCTCTTGGGCGGAGACGCGGTCTGCGACCGGGACCATCCACCAGCCGGCGATTACGACGAGCCAACGGAAGGCTCGCGACCGCGCCATTAACGTCGGTTTCATGCTCTTGAGGACGCCCTTTCCAAACGGTCCATGATCGCGGCCCCGATTCCGTGTCGCGGAACCGCCTGGCAATCGATGACGTCGATTTCCGCCAGGTCCATCCTGCGAAACGTTTCATACAATTGAGCCGCGTAGTCATCGGCATTTGCACACACCACCACCTTAGCATACCCGACGCTCGCAGGAGGTGCTTCGACCCCGATCCATCCGCGTCGAGAACCCTTGTCATGGTTGGCCGCACCTTCTCGATCAGCCCCATCCCAGATCTCGACTCGCGCCTTGGGTTGATAGTGTCGATGCTTCATACCCGGCGAAGGGGGCGTCGCCCCGTGCCCCGCCTCGCTTCCATGGCTGGCATCGATGATTTCGGGCAGGATTGGTTGCAGTGTCTGCAAGCTGATCGCACCATGCCGCAGGAGGCGCGGCGGTTCGTGCAGCACGTCGAGGACCGTGCTCTCCACTCCGATCCGCGTTGCAGGTCCGCAGACCACGCCATCGATTCGTCCATCGAGATCCTCCACAACCGCTTGCCAAGTAGTCGCGCTTGGACGCCCGGACAGATTCGCGCTGGGGGCAACGATCGGCACATCCGCGCGGCGAATCAACTCCAGGGCGATCGGATCGCTGGGCATCCGCACCGCGACGGTGGACAAGCCTGCCGTCACGGACGGAGGTAGCGAGTTCGATTTGGGAAGCAGCAGCGTGAGTGGACCGGGCCAATACGCAGCGATCAACGAACGTGCGATTTCCGGCACGTTCGCCGCGACGCGCTGCAGCATCGTTGGATCGGAGACATGGACAATGAGCGGGTTGTCCTGGGGCCGTCCCTTGGATTCGAACACCCGAGCGATGGCTGTCGGGTCGAGTGCGTTGGCTCCGAGGCCGTAGACGGTTTCGGTGGGGAACGCGATGGCCGCACCGTCCCGCAACCTCTGCGCGGCCTCCTCCAGGTCTTCGACACGATATCGCTTGGTCGTGCGCGTGCTGGGCATCATCCCTTCCGTTTCTTGCCCCCCTTGGCATTCCTCGCGATGTGCATGCGTCGCGGTTGGTCGGAAGCCTTCGAGATCCGCAGTTGGCGTCCGACGACCCAGGCTCTGCCGAGCACTTGAAACGCTTCGCGCGGCATTCCTGACGGGAGATCGATGGTGCTGAAATCGTGGTGAATGCGGATCGGGCCAATCAATCGCGAGTCGAGCCCAATTTCATTGGCGACCGCTCCGACGAGATTCCCAGGCTTGACCCCATGGACGCGTCCGACTTCCACGCGAAACGATTCCATGTCGCCCCCCAGATCCTGCGCCGGATCGAGGATCCCTTCGCGCGCGCCGCGCTTTCGTTCCCGCTTGGAGGTTCGTTCGTCGCGGTGCAATGTCGCCGGACGATCGGCAGCCTCGCTGACGAAGAAAGGGCGGTCCCCTTGCGCGAGCATGGCGAGTCCGGCAGCGACTTGCAAAGCGCTCAGTTCATGCTCTTCCGCGCATTGGGCAACTAGTTTTTCGAAATGCCGAAACTGTTCGCCTCGAAAGGATTCCTTCTTCGCATCCGCACACGCCACCGCGATTCGCTCTTTGAAACGGGTCTCCCGAAGGGCGTTGATTTCCTTGGAAGTCGGGATCGTCATGGGCTCGATGCCTTGCCCGGCCGCTTTGTCGAGTTCGCGCAGGGCGCCGCGCTGTTTGGGAGACAAGAACAGGATCGCTTGACCGGTTCTCCCAGCGCGTCCCGTGCGTCCGACGCGGTGTACGTACGCCTCGGCATCCGCAGGGAGGTCATAATTGATGACATGGCTGATGCGTTGCACATCGAGCCCCCGCGCGGCGACATCGGTCGCAACGAGCAGATTGATCGTTCCCTCCTTGAGTTGTTCAATGGTTCGCTCGCGTTGCGCCTGGGCGATATCGCCATTGAGAGCGACGGCTGCATAGCCCAGCGTTTTCAGCTGGTCCGCAACCTCGACGGTCGCGATTTTGGTCTTCACGAAGACGATCACGCCGTCGGTCGCTTCCGCCTCCAGGATCCGTTGCAAGGCTTCGAGTTTGTGTTTTGGGTCGACGATCAAAAACCGTTGCTGGATCGTGTCGGCGGTCCGCTGTTTGGAAGCGACGGTGACGTTGGTCGGGTCCTTGAGATGCTGGTTCGCGATCCGTCGAATCGGGTCGGGCATCGTGGCCGAGAAAAGGGCGATTTGTCGGTTCGCTGGCGTTTGCTGGAGGATCCACTCGACGTCTTCGACGAAACCCATGCGGCGCATTTCGACCGCTTCGTCGAGCACCAGGCACTGCAGCATGTCGACGCGTAGCCGCGATTCTCGCATGTGGTCCATGATGCGGCCGGGAGTTCCGACGACCACGTGGGCGCCGCGTTTCAAGGCATGGATTTGGGTGGCGTACGAGCTGCCCCCGTAGATCGGCGCGACCCGGAGCCCGCGCAGATGCTGGCCGTATTTCAGAAAAGACTCGGAGACTTGAATCGCTAACTCCCGCGTAGGAGTCAGAACCAAAACCTGCGTTTCCGGCAGCGCGACGTCGATGCGGCTCAGCAGAGGAAGCGCAAAGGCAGCCGTCTTCCCAGTCCCGGTTTGCGCCTGGCCCAGCACATCGCGCCCGGCTAAGAGCGGCGGTATCGTTTTGGCCTGGATCTCCGTCGGGTGCTCGTACCCCGATTGCTCCAGTGCCCGGCACAACTCGGCCGGCAAGTTCAAATCATGGAAACAGACCTGGCCGTCGGCCAGTTCAATGGTGCTCATGGCATACCCGGTATTAGTGATTGTCAGTCGAAACGACCCAACTTTTCGTTGGCTGCCGCATATTCAACGGCAGAAACACGCGAAAAGGTCGGTTCGACTCAGCCTCGGGTGGGACCACCGGTCCCCGCTGAGCGTTAAGAACACTTCTTTCCAAGCGTTTTTCATCGCAGAAAACTCGATCCTAGCCACAACCCCCCAACAAGATAAGGGGTAAAGTCTCCAATTTCAGCTCGAATGGTCAGAATCGAGTTCCTTGGTATAACAATTCCCTCACGAGCGCAGGCGCGTCCGCCTGGGCTGGCCAAACACTGCATTCTCATGGCTCTCTCGATGGAGATGAATCGCGATGTCGGATTTTCGTACCGAAGTGGACTCGATGGGCGAAGTCCAGGTACCTGCACGGGCTTACTACAGCGCCCAGACGCAACGAGCTGTTGAAAATTTTCCAATCTCCGGTTGGACGCTTCCTACTCCTTTGGTCCGCGCGATGGGCCGGGTCAAATGGGCCTGTGCGGCTGCGAACCACGATCTTGGGAAACTGACCGGCACCGGGAAAAACCCACTCGACGACAAGCAAGTGCGAGCCATGTTCCAGGCTTGCGAAGAAGTGATCGCGGGCAAGATGGACTCGGAGTTTCCGGTCGATGTGTTCCAAACCGGCTCGGGAACGTCGAGCAACATGAATATGAACGAGGTCATCTCGAACCGAGCGATTGAAATCCTCGGGGGCGATCGTTTCTCGAAGAACAAGCCGATCCATCCCAACGACCATGTCAACATGGGCCAGAGCACCAACGACACGTTCCCCACCGCGATTCATGTCGCCGCCGCCTGCGAGATCCGCCAGCAGTTGATCCCGCAACTGGAGCGATTTCACCAGATTCTCAGCGACAAAGCCGCGCAATGGGACAAGGTCATCAAGATCGGACGCACGCATTTGATGGACGCTACGCCGCTCCGGTTAGGGCAAGAGTTCGGCGGGTTCGCTCGACAAGTCGCCTTGTCGATCGAGCGAGCCAAGGTCGCTGAGCGAGCCGTGTACGAGTTGCCTGTAGGCGGAACAGCGGTCGGGAGCGGCATCAACACGCACCCGGAGTTCGGCAAACGGGTCAGCGACCACCTCGCAAAGCAAACGGGGATTCCGTTTGTCGAAGCGGTGAATCATTTCGAAGGGAACGCGCAGCGCGACGGCTTGGTAGAGTCCCACGGCCAGATCAAAACAATCGCGATGACCCTGTTCAATATCGCCAACAACATCCGATGGCTTGGTTCCGGGCCCCGCTGTGGATTCTTCGAAGTCATCCTGCCCGATCGCCAACCCGGGTCCTCCATCATGCCGGGGAAAGTCAACCCAGTGATGTGCGAAAGCATGATGCAGTTGACCGCGCGGGTGATCGGCAACGATGCCACCATGACCTTGTCCGGGGCCGCGGGGGGGAATTTCCAGCTCAATATCATGATGCCTGTCATGGGGCACGCGATCCTCGAAAGCATCATGCTGCTCGCCAACGGGGTCAGTGCCTTCATCGAATTCTGCATGCAAGGACTCGAAGCGAACGAGGCAGCGTGCGAAGCGAGCGTGGAACAGAGCCTGTCGATGGTCACCAGCTTGAACCCGTACATAGGGTACGAGAAAGCGGCCAAGCTAACGAAGGAGGCGTTTGCATCAGGCAAGACGATTCGGGAATTGTGCCTCGAGCAAAACGTGCTGCCAGCCGACGAACTCAACAAGGCCCTCGATCCGTTCAGCATGACCGAGCCGCAAGCCTAGTGACCATTTGCGTGCCAACCACCTGAAATCCTTCGCTCTCCAAATCTACCATCGCCAGATGGTGGTCCCTCGCCGTATCGCGAATGGACCTCCTTCGAAATGCACATCTGAGAGCCCATATCCGGGCTTTACTAGCCGAGATGCGTCGAAGATCCGCCCGTGGCGGACCAACAGCCACGTCGCTGTGCCACTTCGGTGCATCGGTTTGTTCTGGCTGCCTGTCGTGCTCGTGCTCCTGCATAGTGAAGCGGCGCTCGTGCTCGATCGATGGAGCGATTGCATTATCCTGTTATGCTCAACCCGCTGGTTGGGCGAGAGTTTGCTCTTTTCTCCGCGTCATTGCGTCTCCGCGAGAGCCTTGGCTGCTACGGCTGTTGCTCGTCGGCTGGGGCACAGAGATGTTTTCTCTCCTTTTCGATCATGCTCGTGGAACGGTCGAAATCCCAGTGCTGATTGATTACAATCTGGAGCTTACGACGCTCGATTGTGTCGGATCTCTCGATTGTTTGATGAATTCGAGGAAGCATCGAATGGTAAATCTTTATCGCTCTGCAGGATGGCGCTGCCTCCCACTGACTGTCCTTATCGTAGCTTGTGCCTTGACCTTGAATACCGCTGTCGCACAAACCCGCCTCGAGGAAGGGGAATCGGTCAAGGTGATGTTTCTGAACGGTTGGTTCGACGGCACCGTTCTGGGGAGGGACAAGAACCGCTACGGGGTGGAGTTCGAATTCGCTGGGAGCATGAAGCGAGAGATGTTCGAACGATCCGCCATTCGCAAAGAATGCGAAATCGATGCGCTCGATCTTGCTCGAGCTTGGGAAAGCAGCAACGGGAAGTTCAAAATCGACGCCGCGCTGAAGTCGTTTGTCGGAGAGAAGATTCTTCTCGCCAAGACCGACGGAAATGAGATCGAGGTACCGATAACCAGCCTTAGCGAGAAGGACCAGTTGTACCTCAAGAAGTTCAAGAAGCAGTTTGACGAGGCTACCAAGAAGGGAGTGGTCCCCGCCGCTGTACCTAAGCTTCCTCCCGTCGAGGACTTTGGTTCCTTTGCATTAGGGGACATCGGGTCGATGATCGGGAAGGGTTTACCTTCGGCACTAGGAAGCATTCCCAGTTTTTATACGTCATTTGAACAATCCGGTACCGGCTTTTATTTTGCGAGAGACAGGCAAGAAATCGTGGCTGCCATTCCAGTTGGTGGTCCGGAACAGTTGATCTTGATGACCGCGAGAGAAAACAATTTTCACAATCGTGGGGTCGAGTTCCAAAGTCAAGCGTACTGGGTATCGTTGAAACAAAAGAAGATGATCGGATCGGTCGCGTTGACACCGGAGGATTTCATTGTCGATTACGACCCGCGAACCAAACGACTCCTTTCCATTCACTCAGACGAGATGCGCGGAAAAGGGGACCAAGGCACAATTACCCTTTGGAGCTTAAAACCAGCTGAGACTCAGGCTGACCCCTTGATGCGGTGGGGCATCGAGGTCGACGTCTTTGATCGTTCTCATTTCGCCAAGCTGATTACGGCGGATTTGGTTCTGACGAAAGCCGCACGTCACACCTACGTTGCTTGGGATACAGCCTCCAAGAGCATTGCGTATACGTTCAAATCAGCCAGCTTTTTCGACGCACCGATCGTGCTGACCGCCGATCGAAAATCGATCATTGTGCCGGAGGATGGGAAGGTTTCGGTCATTGACGCATTGAGTGGCGATTTGCGTTTCAGCTTGCCCGTGCAAGACCGTCACGTGTCCGGAGCGAATGTCAATGCGTCAGGAACCAAACTTGCCGCGTTGACCGAGCGGAATGTCTATGTTTGGGATCTGGAATCCGGAAGCACCGACCCACAGGTATTCGATGCCCCCTTGATCGGTTCACCGTTTGCTTCGCGGATTGAATGGGTCAGCGATGATCTCCTGCTGGCCGAGAGCGCCATGGAGCGGGTTCTATACAGGCTATCGTTGCAACTTCCCGTCTGGAGCTACCGCATGGAAGGTGCTCAATCATGGCTGAACCGGGACCCGTTAACGAATCAGGTTCTGAATGGATTATTCTTTTACGTCGCCGAGCCCGATTCCATGAGAGGATCCATCGCGGTAGGGGCGGTACAACTCCCTGGTCCTCAAGTCGACGAAGTGACATCGAATATCAACCGACCGAGCTTGATGCTCATGAAGCCTGGTGTACGCATCGGATTGAAGCTCGACAAAGTAAGCGACCCGGGAAGCGTGCAGCAGTGGCTCTCTGAAAAGATCCAGGCCAACGGATGGGTTCTTGATCCCAATGCCTCGATTCGAATGCACGCGGAAATGGGGGTTGGTCAATCGCAAACAGAAACCTATCGCGAAATGGGACTCGGCAACAAAACCACATCGGTCACTTTCACCCCTCACTTCGCAAACATCGTCATCAAGCAAGGAGACACCATCGTTTGGCAGACAGGAACGACGACCGGCCCGCCGCCGATTGTCGCAGGGCAGAACATTCAAGCCGAAGTTGCCAAGTCCGAGGTCCCGCAGTTGGATTTCTTTCGCGTTGTGAAAATCCCTAACGAGATCATTGATCCGAAGTACAGCCGGGGATTCGGAGTATCCAAACTGGGCCTCCGAGGAATCGAAGTCGTCTCAACCACCCCACCTGGCCGATCAGGCGATCCTCAAGAAGAAGATCGGAAATCGGACGAGGAACGTCGGGAAAACAGTAAGAGTCGTCCTTAATCCGGGTTTTTCCCGGTTGAAACAAAGGTGTCAGGTACCATTTCACGTCTCATGCCCAGGCGTAGCGGGTGAAATAATAGCCGAGCGGCGCGAGCTGCCGGGTTGAACTGCGGCAAACTATTCCATGTTCAGTGCGGTTCAACCCGGATGCGTGCGCATATCGGCTAGCATGTGCAAGAACCGAATCAGCAGAGTCGGAGCAAAGTCCCAATCGGACGGCTACTAGGGAGCGAGCCTCTTCTTTTCTCCGCGTCTTTGCGTCTTGCGATGCCGGTTACTCGTCGACCAGCAATCGATCCCCCGCTTGGATCTTGCCGAGCGGGCGGATCGCGTTTCCTTGGACTCCCGTAAGCGAGTCTCCAAGTTCTTTTCGCCACCGGTCCGCCTCTTCGGAGAACTGGGCAACGAGCTGAGGATATTGATCCGCAACGTTGGTTGTTTCTCCGACATCCGAATCGAGATCGTACAGTTCGCGAGTTGTGATTTGTTGTTGGCGATAATTGACCGGCATACCATCACTTCGTCCTTGCTGACCGCTGATGGTTCGGTACTCATGGGGAAAGACCAGTTTCCATCGATCGTTTCGGATCGCAAGCAGTTGGCCGTTGCCATAGTAGTAGGGGAACGACGCGTGCGGCGAACGAGCTTGGTCGTCGACCAGCAACGGAGAGATGTCGTGACCATCGAATGTCCGCTCTGGCAGCTCCGCCTCGATCAGTTTTGCGATGGTCGGTAGCAGATCGATGGTCGATGCGAGTTGGTCGCAGGTCGATCCTGCAGGGATGACACCTTGGTATTGCATGATCGTGGGGACGCGGACGCCTCCTTCCCATGCTGTGCCTTTCCCTTCGCGAAGCGGAAATGCGGAACCGCCGTGGGTCCCGTAGCTGAGCCAAGGTCCATTGTCGGAGGTGAAGACGATCAAGGTTTTCTGCGTGAGGTTCAGTTCATCGACCGCATCGAGGATTTGGCCGACCGACCAATCGATTTCGCGGACCGCATCGGCGAACGGTCCGCTGGGATGTTTGCCAGCGAAGTCGGGGCTGCTGAACAGGGGAACATGGACCATGGAGTGGGGCAGGTACAAGAAGAAGGGTTTGTCGCGATTCTCGCGGATGAACTCGACAGCCCGACGGGTATATTGGGCCGTCATTTGCTGCTGATCCTCGGCGGTGACTTCCGGATCGCAAACTGCGGAACCTTCGACCATAGGGAGGGGGGGAAAGAGGGGTTTCCGATTCGGATCCTTTTTCTGTGCCTCCAAGGCGGCCGGGTGGAAGGGCCACATATCGTTGGAATAGGGGAGTCCGTAATACCGATCGAAACCATGGGCTTGGGGAAGGAATTTCGGATGGTGGCCCAAGTGCCATTTGCCGAAGCAGGCAGTGGCATAGCCTTTCGACTTGCAGAGTTCCGCGATCGTCGTCTCCCGCGCGTCGATACCGACTTTCGCGTCGGGGCCGAGGGCGCCTCGAAAGCCGACGCGTTCATGAATGCAACCGGTCAGGAGCGCCGCGCGGGAAGCGGAACAAACGGCGGAGGCGACCACGAAGTCGGTGAAACGGCGACCTTGTCGTGCCATCCGTTCGAGCGCAGGCGTTTCATAAGCGCGTGCGCCGAACGGTTGAATGTCTGCATAGCCGAGATCATCGATGAAGAGGATGATGATATTCGGCTGCAACGTTGAACTCTCCCCCTGCAGGAATGAGCCCTGCAGCAAACTGAACACAGCGGAACAAAACAGCATCAATGAGAGCCTGCTCACGGAGCTCCTCCTCAAGGAAAGGTTTGCAATGATCGAGGAAACTGTCCATCACGACAGTTCACCCGTCGTCGCCTCATTGTAGCCTACCTGCGAGGCAGTGCATGGAGCGACCCGCCGCTTCGCAAAGAGACGATCCGAAAACGATAAGCTGCCTACGCGCAAGCCGCGGTTTTCGAGGTTTTCGAGATTTTCGGATAGGCTCAACGTGCCAGTCACTACCGGGCCGTTGTTCACGCCGACATTACTAGTCATGGCAATCACTGCTCCGGGCTCATGCACGCGATCGGTGAATTCGATGGGAGAAAACCTTCAACTCTAGACAATACTCCATCCCACACAGCAATTCCTTGCGAGAAACGCAAGATCATGCGCGATTCGACTGCGGCGATAAATTTCAATGCATTGCAACGCAACTAGGCAGGCATGCGACTCTCTTGATGTCGCATCCTTCTTTGATTGCATGACCCGAAATATCGAATGGTGATTATCGAGATACGAAAATGGGTGTGGGCGGGCACGCTCCCCATCGGGCAAGATAAGATTCGTGAACTCGGTTTAGAATAGCGAACGGGGATGTCGATTGCAACATCGCGACACGATTCGTTGTCCATGTTTTGCGCACTCGTCATCCCATCGTGGTTCGCCCGATGGAAATTTTTTTGGTGTGGAGCTTATTGCATCGTGATTTCCGGAGAGTTAATATCCGTTCCGGCATCGAGAGATGATCCTTTGTAGGAATGCAGTGGTGCATTTGCAAAGCTCGACAGTAAGTTCCTAACCAAGAACCGATGAAGCCTCGGCCAACGCCTAATCGGTTTTTGCTTTCCGGATGCGCTCCAAATGCTTCGGTGCTTGCATGAATACATACGACCCTTCTCGTCGAGCTCGCAATCTGAAATGACTAGGTTCGCCGCAGGAGATATCGAAGTTCGCGATCCCGCGTCACGTTTGCTTTGGATGACCCGCACAGTTCTTTTCATCGTTTGTTAAATATCATGTATCTGCGTTTGCTGAGTTCTTGTCGATGGCTTATCACTCTTCGTCGTACTAAGCAATTTCGACTTCGTCGCCGACGTTCGCGACTTCGAACAGCACGTTTTTCGTTTCTTGAGAAACTCGAGGATAGGCAGACCGCTGGTGCTGCACTCCCCCTCCCTCTTTCTTTGTTGGCCGAAGCGATCAACATCAAGCCTGATCTTCCGCAAACAGCCGAGGGGGTTGCAACTCGCATGCGAGAGTTGCGGGGATCTTCAACAGAAAGCGGTGACAGAGCGCGGCGTAAATCGTCGTTCGCGGATGGAAGAGATCCTTTCACGCTCGGATTGCGTGCGCCCCTCCAAAACAGTCTCTTCGAACGAAGTCTCTCAAGCCAAAGCGCTCTCGAGTATGCGCGGTTCATCAACCAACTCAATGAATCTCAGCGGATCATGTCCAGGCCGAGTCATAATGCTTCGGAGCCATTCGGTACTCCGTTGGCAGGCCCGTCGCTGGGCAATCCCTTGGGGAACGAATTCGGGTCCCGAAACGATGAAGATCCGGGGTCTGGTGGTGGAGTCGTTGCAGGCTCCAACGCGGCATCGGATTCCGGTGGTGGCGGAGGTGGTGGCGGAGGTGGTGGCGGTGGCGGCGCGTCGTTTGGGAGTAACGAGCCGGTGTCGCGCGATGATACATCCCCCCGCGATTCGTCCGGGAAGCCGGACGCGAGCGGAGGATCGGGCGGAGGTGGAGGTGGCGTTGGAGGTGCCGGTGGCGATAACGAGGTGAGCAGTTCGCCATTCAATCAAAACATCGCTCAAATACGAAACCCGAGCGCCGTATCAGGGCAGCCAGGGCCCTCAACCTCGAACACAAACGGATTGCCCCCTTCGAATATGGACGCGTCGCGGAATTCGCTCTCATCGGCGGACCTCAATCGCCAGGGTTTCGACTTGGCCAAGCTGGGAGTGACTGCCACGGGCGGTACGAAAGCTCCCGCGATCCAGGTTGCGAGTCAGCTGTCGAGCCGGGGAGAGGGTCTGATTTTCGTTTCCGGAAGTTTGCCAAGTGGCGTTCCCCTGGACCAAGCCGTAGAAGTTTTCGCCAAGCACGGGGACAACGCAGTTTCGCTGGGCTCTCTCTCATCGAAGAATACTCCCGCCGGCGAGTTTCGTGGTGTTGTCAAGGGACTGCTCGCGCCTGGTACCGAACTTTACGCCAAGCTTGCATCCACCAACTCGTTTGATGCGGTCTCGTCGCGATTCCGCATTGATGCAAACACCGCCGGCCAAGAGGATTTGGATCGGGATGGGGTTCCTGCGTCCCTCGAATCGATGGCTGCCAATCAGGACGGGAATCGGGATGGGGTTGCGGATTCCTTGCAGCCCAATGTGTTCTCCATTCCCGACGCGCGCTACGGGAACCTATTCACGTTGTCGTCCAGCCTGGGAGTCTTCGAAAATGTCCGTGTTGTGGCACCGGAAACCGCGGAGGAAAGGCTCCTGCTTTCTGCCGGTAGCTTCGGATTCACCGTTTCCGACCTGCCCGTTGGATCCATCACCGTGGTCGATATGTTTTTTCCGGACGGATTCCAAGGGGACACGTATTGGAAGCGAGATGCAACAACAGGCAATCTTGTAGCCTTTGACTTCGACGGCACGACCGGAGCTGTTTTTTTTGAGAATCGGGTGCGTCTATTTCTGCAGGACGGAGGTCGCGGTGACGCCGATGGTATCGCCAATGGAAGCATCGTTGACCCAGGCGGACCAGGGACATCGCCGCTGAATTTGGGTTCGATTCCCGTGACAACCTGGAGTTTCTCGGAAACGGGAGGTCAGAACCCAGGAAGTGCGACATTCAACAACGTCAAGCGATTGACCGAGGGCAATTCGTTTCAATCGCAGATCGCTTACGCTTGGACAATCCCCCCAACGGCCAGCGGCATTCGCTTTCAGTACGAACTATCTTTCGATCGCGATGCTCAGTTCGTCAACGATGCTTTCGAAGCAGCGTTTGTCGACTCCCGAGGAGAGTCCTTGGTTCCTACCATTGCCGGATCGCGAGACAGCTTTTTCAACGCCACCGAAGGCCAGCAAGCAAAGACAGGTAGCACAACCATCCACACGAGCAGTACCGTCGGAAACGTAACGACAGGAACTGTGACGTTGGACCTGAGTGAATTTCCAGCCGGCGTGCATGGCAACATCATTTTGCGATTGGTCAACAACGACAACCAGTCTGGGAATGATAATTCGAGCTATGTCCAACTATTCTCCTTGAGTTCTCCACCAGCTGGAACAGATGCCACCCGAACCATCAACGAAGACACCGCTTACACATTCGCAGAGGCTGACTTTGGGTTCACCGACCCGCTCGACTCGCCCGCCAATACCTTCACGGCCGTCACGATCACCACCCTGCCACCAGCCACCGAC
>JBKDXO010000066.1:0-20275 GCA_046306195.1 Planctomycetota bacterium
CGAGATACGATACAATGGATTGCGTGAGCCGATTCTCATTTATCACGATCGTTTCATTGTAAGCGGACACCGAAGATATGCGGCATGCGAGCTAGTTTGGTTGCGGTCGATACCGGTTCGATTTGTTGACGAGCGAAGGACACATTACGACGAAACCGGATGGTTAAAACTGCTGCGAGCACACAACCATCAGCGGGTGAAGTCGTCGTCCATGCGAGTCAAGGAAGCATTGCTGGACATCGATCCCGAACTAGCACACAAGCAGCTAATTGAGGAACGGAAGAAACGCGACATGCGTGCCGATCCCGTAATGCAAATTACTGGCACAAAAACACGCAGTCAATTCAGCAACCGATTGCAGGAGTTTTTGCACGCTTCGGTTCGTGCGGTTATCGAGTTAAAACAGTATTGGCCGGTGACGGTTCGGTGGATTCACTATCGACTTTTGAACGATCCGCCGATGATAAACACGTCAAAGGGTGTGCAGCGAAGGCGTTACGAAAACAATAAAGATTCCTATGATAAACTGACTGATCTGTTGGTGCGTGCAAGGCTATTTGGTTACGTTCCCTGGGAAGCGATCACAGATGAAACACGGCCAACGATGGGAACGCGATTTGATCGTGATGTTGCCCAGTTTGTTGACCGAGAGTCTTATAATTTCTTGCGAGGTTACAGGCGCGACCTTCTGCAATCTCAACCCGATCACGTTGAATTGATCGTTGAGAAAATGACCGCACAAACAATAGTTGAGCCGGTTGCGGACAAGTATTGCTTGCCCATGACAATCGGGCGCGGGTATTGTTCGATTGAGCCGAGATACGAAATCGTTCAACGATTCAAGAGGAGCGGCAAGGACAGGCTGAAATTGGTTATCTGCTCCGACTTCGATCCCGATGGAGACGAGATAGCCGAGTCATTTGCCAGGAGTATCCGTGATGATTTTGGCGTCAGTGATGTTGTGCCAGTCAAGGCGATGCTGAGGCGCGACCAAGTGGATAAGTGGAGCTTGCCTGAAAATCAACTTGAGGCCAAACAGACTTCAAAGAATTACGCCAAGTTTTTTGATCGTTACAAAAGCGATCAAGTATGGGAACTAGAAGCCATCCCGCCAGGAATGATGGTTGAGTCTCTAACCCAGTCCATCGAGAACACTATCGACCTGGATTTGTTCAATGCTGAACTTGGCAAGGAACGCGAGGATGCAGCGGAGCTACAGTCAATGAAAAACTGGTTTGCCGATGCGTTTCCCGGCATGCCTGAAAACGAGAACCCACCCACTCAAGGATGACCGATGCCAAGTAAGCCAGACTCCCTCCATCGCTGGCAGGAGCGATACCGTTGTCCCGAGCATGGTAGCGTATCGACCAAGCATTGTCTCATCTGCGATGCCGAGCACGCGCTCGAGCAGCGACTGTATCGCGAGCGATTGCGCGTGAGCGTTGACCCGATCACCGTTGACGAGATCCTGAGAGATGCAGGCATCGACCCAGTAAGGCCACAGGACGAGCCGCTAGCGAGCGATGAGCCGACGAGCGAACAATCGAGTCAGGACGCAGCGGAACGCGTTACAGGCGATGCTAGGGGCGTTGGCGACCCGGGGGCGGGTGAAAAGTTGGGCAGGACGGCTAAACGATCTGCGTTATCTCGCGCACAAGTGGGGACGGTAAATACGATTCCGGGGGTGGATTGACCATGCAGGCCAGGATTCCCATCGAGTTGACACCTCGTCGCGAACTTGTCACGCCTTGCTCGTTGCGGAAGTGGCTATCGGTGAGTCGCACGACGCTACATCGACTGGAGAAGCGCCCCGACTTCCCCAGGCCGTTTGTCGTTGGCGGTGCGAAGCGATGGGACAGGAGCGAGGTTGAGCAGTGGTTGATGGAGCAGAGATGAGCCATCTGACCGAATCGCAACGCTCAATCATTGCTGGCAAGCTGGCAAAGCTGAAGGTGGGCGATGTTAATTCGCAACGTGAAATTGACGGTGTATCAATTGAGACACCGTCCATTGAGCAAGCCGCCGACATGCTGAACGTCGGCCGCGCTTCGGTTGCTCGTGCCAAGCAAGTTCGATCAAACAACCTTGTTTCAAACTGTTCCAGTTTGTTCCATCTTTGAGACTCAATTGAAAAGCTTCTGTACGTCACTCGCAACCTAGGAAACAATCCACGCATGAACACCGAACAAGAACTCTTGAACGACTTGCTGGCCGAGCGTCGAGCCTTGCAGCACATTGCAGGAATTGAGCTACTGGACAAGTCTGAACTTTGCCACTTGGCACAACTAAGCCGCATTCTCGCCAATCCCGAAGATGCGAGCCGATTAGCTTCCTGGTTTCTCGATGCCATCGAGACCGAGCTAAGAATCCGCGAGTCCCAAGGCCAGATGGAACGCGGCTACGTTTCGTTCCAAGACGATGCCTACAGCAACGAAGAACTTTACGACGCATGTTTGCGGGTGGATTTCCTGCGAGAGTTTAGCACTCTCAGCCAGGCGCAACGCTCGTTCGTCGTCAACCTTCATCGAAAGATTATCGACGCAATCCACATCCGAACGGCATCGCACGCAAGCGAGCTTGAACTGCTTTGTCCCCAAGAGGCCGCGAGGCTACTTGGCGTGGAGCGATCCGATACGCTTCGACTGGCAAGAAAAGGCATCTTACCGAAACCGTACAAACTCAGTCCCCGAGTTTACCGATGGCGTCGATGCGACATCATCGCAGCGATTGAGCGACTTAAGTGAGAACACATCGAGCCCGCAACTGATTAGCGGCGTGGTGGCAGATGGAATTGATTGTTAACAACCACCCTTTCAAGGAATAGAAAAACATGACCAAGGAAAATCTCCCCGCCGATGGTGCAGTCAGTGCCGACCGAGTGGCGGCCTTTTACGATAAGGCCGTTGCACAACGGAAGTACATGAACCACTTTGACGAGATTCGTATCAAAGCCGCATTCACGGGCGACCAGAAGGCAATCGACCAAGCCGATGCCGACCAAGCGAAAATGACTGCGATGGTGCAGCGTCGCGAAGGTCTCGACATCGACCAAGTCCCCGCCAAGGTGCGGACGGCATCCAGTACGTTGTTCTCGAACGTGCGAGATGCCTACAACTCTGGACAGTGGTTGCGTGCTCAATTCGGTGGTAGCGCCGATGCACAACGCTACTGCTTGCGTCATGGCTTGATTTCCAATGCGATGAGCACGGGAGTTAATCCCGCTGGCGGTTTCCTGGTTCCTGAGCCACTGGAGAACACGGTGATCGAACTTCGAGAGCTTTACGGCGCATTCCGTCGCAATGCTCAAGCCGTGACGATGGGTGACGGCGTTATGAACGTGCCCCGCGTCAATGATGAAGTTCAAGCGTACTACATTGGCGAGTCCAGCACGATCACACCGAGCGATCCGGTCTTGAACCAGATCAAGCTCGAGGCGAAAAAGCTGGCGACGCTTACCACGATGAGCAGCGAGATATCCGAAGATTCAGTTGTCTCGATTGCCGAGCTGCTCAGTCGTAGCATTGCGTACTCGTTCGCACTCGCGGAAGACCAAGCTGGTTTTCTCGGTGACGGCACGAGTACCTATGGTGGTATCGTCGGACTCGCGGGAGCGATCCAGGCGGGAAGCCGATACACTGCGACGAGCCGAGCAACCTTCGGTGCGCTGAACATCGGCGACTTCGAGAGCGTCGCAGGCCAAGCCAAGGTCTTCGGCCCGAATCGCAAGTGGTACATCAGCAACGTCGGCTATTACGCTTCCATGCAGCGACTCATGGATGCGGTCGGCGGGGTGACGATGAGCGAGCTAGCCAACGGCGTTAGGCAGCCGTCGTTTTTGGGTTATCCGGTTGAGATCTCGCAAGTACTCGAATCGCGAACCAGCGGAACCAGTGGTGGCGTGGCTTGCTATTTTGGCGACTTGTCGGCAGGTGCTTACATCGGCACTCGTCGCGGCCTCCAACTAGCGTTGGACTCGTCCCGCTACTTCGAGATGGACATGCTCGCGCTTCGAGCGACCCAGCGATACGACATCGTGATCCATGATCGCGGAACGGCATCGGCATCGGGTGGTCTTGTGCAGATGGTTTTCGGCTAGTGAAACAATCGGCGGGGTGTGAATCTCCGCCATTGTGCTATCGGTTGACGTAAAAGCGGCGTTGACCGTATCGCAAGAGCCTCTTGGAGTTGCGATTGCTCCGAGAGGCTTTTTTCGTTTGATAAGTCAATGAGCCGTTGCACTCAAGGACTCCCGTCCGCAGCGGAAGCGGGGCGGAGAACGGCAGTAATCAACACTCGCAAGTAGCTAACGATTCCAACGGAATGAATTGCGAGAAAGCACCCAAGCCGGGCAATTCCCGCCAGTACATTGAGGAACGGTTGCAGACACACCGCGTTTGCGACCAGTCCGCACCTCGATCGGTTATGGAAAAAGTTCCAGAACCGTTGAGGACGACCGGCGTTTGCGACCAGTCCGCACCTATGGATGCAGACCAGACCGCTGGTCCGCAGTTGAGGACGACCGGCGTTTGCGACCAGTCCGCACATGCTCACAAGTGGATTTGTTAGCATACCGCGTTGCAGACACCCCACGTTTGCGACCAGGGCGCACCAATCTGGGATCTCCAATTGGGGCCCCCAGTGTTGCGAGCACCCCACGTTTGCGACCAGTCCGCACCCGATCCCATTGCGGCCGCTCTCCCTCACTGCTCCCGCCGATGCGATCCAGGCGAAGCCAAGGCCGTTGGTGAGGGTGTTTTCGACCATTGAAGCCCAGACCGTCGAGAGCACGATTCGGGCGTATGGGGCGGGGGAGATTGAGTTGCCGGAGGTGCCAAAGGACACAAACAAAGGGCACATTCGGTACGCTGACAAATCGATTTGTAAGCGTCCGTATTCGACAGTAACGCTCGCCAAGTTTCTTGGTTGGCAAACATTCGATGAAGGACATCCCGAAGGTCGCCCCAACCACGCATGCAACGTCGCGTTTCAAATGCTGGACAAGCTGCCGAAATCCGTCTTCGTGCCGAGCGACGAGCGGGGGAGATGTTGGCAGCGATGGAGAAGAATCCAGGGAGCAAGAATGTCGGTGGTAACAAGATGTTACCGCCGGTTAAACTCGACTCTCTTGGCATCACCAAGATGCAATCCTCCCGATGGCGATCTGCGTATCCGGCGTACGTGGTTGGGGAGGAAAATCGGGTTTGCGGGGATGGGTGTTTAGTGCTCGAAAAACACCGTACCCATTTATACCTAGTAACTACCCATTTTGAGTGAAACCATTGCACCAAGTGTAATGAGTTGCTACCATGAAATTCACAGTATTTGCAGTGTTTTTCAGCTATTGAAGACCAGGAAAAAAGCACATTGTGGCTCCGAAGGTCGGGGGTTCAAATCCCCTCTATCACCCTCTCTTTTTTCCGGTCTTTTTCTTGCTCCGACGCTTCACCCTGCTGCCGTCGATTCTTGACGAGCAACTCCGTTGTCTCTTTTTATACGGAAGAACTCTCGCGGAGCGGTGCAAAGGGTCCTGTTCGAGACTGTTCCAGGGAAAGTGTGAGCATCGCGATGTTGTTCCGTAGCCGAATCTCGCTCTTGGTTGCCGTGGTGTTTCTTGGATTGGGCGTCGGTCCGTTGCATGGACAAGACGGTCGCCACGTCATCGCGGGGCTTCGGCCTCCCAAGCACCATGGAATTTACGTGGTGGCACACCGGGGAGTCCACGATTCAATTCCGGAAAATACGTTGGCGGCTTACCAGCGCGCCATCGACCTCGAGTGCGATTTCGTGGAGATCGATGTCCGGACCACTAAGGATGGGCACTTGGTTTCCATCCACGATTCCACCATCGATCGGTACTCGATCCGAGGTGAGAAAGGGAAGGTGTCCGAAATGACCCTCGCGGAACTGCAAGCGATCGACATAGGGAGCCGCGTCGATCCCAAGTGGGCCCAGGAGCGAGTTCCCACCGCGCGGGACATCTTGCGATTGTGTCGTGGACGGATCGGCATTTATCTCGATGTCAAATCCGCATCGATCGAGCAGTTGCTGGAAGTGGTCCACGAGTTCCAGATGGAACAAGATACGCTTTGGTATATCCCAAGCGGGAAAGTCGAAGAGCTTCGAAAGCTGACCGATTTGGCGTGGCCGATGCCCGATCCAGGGCCAGAAACTTTTCTCTCGGAGTTGCTGACAAACCGTCGCCCCCGCATCGTAGCATCCACGGCCAAGTATTTTTCCGCGTCCTTCGCAGCCCTCTGTCACGAGCATGACGCCATGGTGATTGTGGACGAAAAGGATCCAACCAGTTGGGTGCCGCTTCTCGAAGCAGGGGCGGATGGCATCCAAACCGACCATCCCAAGGAATTGATCGAATTTCTTCATTCGCATCGCGCAATTCGCGATTCGAAATCCAAAGGCAGGGAATGACAGCAAAGGATGGCGCCGTCCACTTTTGCGATCGCTGGATCGATAAGCGATCTCGCACGCATGATCAGATGGTCCAAGCGGCTCGCTCCGGCAAGCAAAACATTGTCGAAGGGAGCCAAGCGAGCGGCACTTCGAAGGAAACCGAAATCAAACTCACCAAAGTCGCTCGCGCAAGCCTCGAGGAATTGCTCGAGGACTATCGGGACTACTTGCGGGTGCGCGATCTGGAGGAATGGACGAAAGAACATCCGTACGCCGCGCGGCTTCGCGAACTCAATCGAGAACCGAACGCGAACTACGACACCTTCAGGAAAGGGATCGAGCATCCTGACCCTTCAATCGCAGCGAACGTGATCATCGGCCTGATTAAGGTAACCAATTATCTGCTGGATCAGCAGATTCGACGCTTAGAGCAAGACTTCTTGAAAGAGGGAGGACTGCGAGAGCGGATGACTCAGGCGCGATTGACAGCACGAGCGCGTCAGCAAAAAGACAACGCACGCGATTGATGCGAACAGAAACGTGGCCTCTACCGAACAGGGCATACGCATCAGGGAAAATACTGTCGTTCTCGTCCTCTTCGTCCCTGATGTCCCTTTCGTCCCTGATGTCCCTTATGTCCCTTATGTCCCTTATCTCTTTGTCCCTTTTATAGCTCCGTGAACTCAAAATTGCGGTACCACACTTCGCTTCCGTGATCGGTCAGCATGATGCGACCGCGCTGGTTCTTGGCAAAGTCCGGGTATTCGTTGAACTTGCTCTCGGAGATTCGCCGTTCCCATTCGGTGTCTCCGATGGTCGCGCTGACAATCCGGTAGTTGTGCAACCAATGCTCGATGCGATTGTCTTGCACGCGGATCAGGCTGGAATTCCACTCTCCCGCAGGTCTCGCGACGATGTCTTGGTCTGGTTCGTAAAGATCGTAGATGGAGCCGGTTTGGTTTTTGGGGGCAACGCTATGGATGCCTGCGTCGTAGATCTGATACTCGCAACCGAGCATCCGGTCGCCATAGCGACGCACTCGATATTTGATGCCGTTGTTTCCGCCGGGGGCGATCTTCCACTCGAAACGCAGCGTGAAATCCCCGTACTCGCGACGAGTCACAATGTGCCCGGTCCGTTCCGGAGTTTTCCGCAGATGGATGATTCCATCGTTCCGTTCCCACGCCTCAGGGACGACATCTCCATCGACAGTCATCCAACCGTCCCAGGAATCGGTTGACCATGCCAGATCCTGACCGGTTGCCCCGCCACCATGGGCGATGGACGAAATGTCCGCACGACTCATGATGATCGCGGAGCCAACGTGTGCCAGAAAGTGTCGCCTGGAGGGGAGCCGCGAGCGGCTGCGTCGTTTTCTCATGGTTTCACCTACCCGTTGCGGGTTCTGCGGAAACTTCCCATTTCTTGCGGGCCCGAACACCAAACCTAGATTCTACCACGCCAGAAAATTATCGCTTGCCCTTCGATTCCGGACCAGCGAACGAGTCACGGAGCGAGTAAACTGGAGTTTCGGTTGCTATTCGGACATGGTAGAGCATAGTGGTCCCCATGAAGAGATTTCGTTTTTTTCATTTGGTTTTTCTCCTGATATCGCCCGCGCAATTGGCGATGGGGCAAGTCGTGCAGTTGCCTACGGCTGGGTCGTTCCAATTGTCGACCTCGTTGTCCGTTCCCGATTCTGGATCTGCGTCGCTGGGGTCGATGGCGATGGGGCGGACGGGGAATACCCAGTTGGGTCCGATGGGCCTGAGTTCGTCGGGAGGCTCGACTTTAGGCTCTAGCGGTGCATCCGTTCATGCCACCGTGATCGATTTGGCCGAACTCGATTCAATGATCCGCTCACAATCTGGAAAGATTTCTACGGAGCCCAATTTGCTGCCACGCGACCCTCGTGATATCGGTCGGAAACGGGCAGCCCCGCGCGGACGACTCGATTCTCCGGACTATGATTACTTGCTCGCCTTGAGCCGCGATGGCGCCGTTGTTGAGCGGGGGGATCCCGACGCGGTAAAGTATTACTTAGGCATGGCCGAACGCGCCAGGAATCGCGGAACATGGTCCGCGGTGGAATTGTACTACAAGAACGCCTGGAAGAACCTTGGACCCGCTCGTCGCGAAGCCGTTCTACGTGAGCTTGCCAAGGCGAGACAGTCAGGAAGTAACACCGAGACGGCATCCAAGCCGGCTCGCGCAACGAAGTAGCCACGGATAACGCAAAGAATGCCTGATACCGATGGACCTGTGACCGTGCGGACCCTCGCCGCGATGAAGAAGCGGGGCGAACGCATCACGATGTTAACGGCGTACGATTACCCAACGGCCCAACTGCTCGATCGAGCGGGGATCGACTGCTTGCTGGTCGGTGACTCGTTGGGGATGGTTGTGCAGGGGCACAAGACCACGGTCCCGGTCACACTCGACCAGATCATTTACCACGGCGAAATGGTCGCCCGAGCCGCCCAACGCGCGATGGTGGTCGTCGATCTGCCATTCCCGGTCGGCCAAGTCAGCATTCCGCACACGCTCGAATGCTCGGCCCGAATCATGAAGGAGACCCAGTGCCAAGCGGTAAAAATGGAGGGAGGGCATCAGCAGTCCGACGCGATCCGCGCGCTGGTCGATGCCGGAATCCCAACCATTGCCCACATTGGTCTACGACCGCAAAGTGTCCATGCGTTGGGAGGGTACCGCGTTCAAAAAGATGGCGACCTCTTGATGCGCGACGCCCTTGCAGCCCAAGGAGCCGGAGCTTTCGCCGTCCTCATCGAATGCGTTCCTGCCGAATTGGCCAAGGTCGTGACCGAAAAATTGAGCGTTCCCACGATCGGGATCGGGGCTGGCCCTGGTTGCGACGGCCAAGTTCTCGTCACGAACGACATGCTGGGCTGGAACAGCGGTTACATCCCCAAATTCGTTCGGCAATTTGCGGATCTAAAGAGCCTCGCCACCGATGCCGTCACCGCGTATCGCCAGCAAGTTCGCGACGGTGCTTTTCCAGGCTCCAAAGAAGCGTTTTAATCCCTGGGCCGAACCGATCGCGATTGTTTCGGAATTTTCACGTGCCGCTTCACGGGGCCTTAAGGTTGATCGGTTACGATACTTCGCGAAACCGAGCCATGCCGGCTTGTTTTCATAACAAATAGATGCGCCGAAGTGTCCTGAATGGAGTTCGATGATGAGATCGCAGAATGTTTTTCGACCCGATCGGGTCGAGCGGTTTGGACGATGTGTTCTGTTTCTTGTCGCCGCCTTGCCCGCTATTGCCGGAGCCGGGCCGCTCGTGGCACAGGAGATTTCTGCCGCGTCGCAAACGACAGCCGTCACAGAAGCGGATCTTCAGCACTTGGCTGGGCATTGGTACGTATCCAAAAAGGAGCCGACGACGTATTACTATCGCGATGCAGAGCGCTGGGTCGATCTTTTCTCCTACCACACGCTCGATTCCAACAAAGACGGGATCCCCAATCTTCGTCTGTCTCACGACGAAAACCATCTGATCGTCCAAAGCCAAGGGTATCCGAATCATCCCACCGCCGTATTCCCCAACAGCGGAAACCCGAATTCGATCCGTGTCCAAGACTTCACTTTCCGATTCCCTTTGGTCCCTCGCAAGGCCGAGGCAGTCACGCGATTGCCGATGGGGCCGATAGGCATGACCCTCAACGGAGTCGTCTTTTTTAACCCGTTCGAGATGGCGGGTCAAAATGCGGTCGAAGGGTATGACGAAGTCTGGCTGGATTCCTGCTGCGGCCACCCTCAACAAACCGGTGTGTATCACTACCACAAGTACCCGACGTGCGTGAAATCTCCATTCGTCGATTCCGGAAAGGGGCACTCGCCCATCATCGGTTTCGCATTCGATGGTTTTCCCGTTTACGGTCCATTCGAATCGGACGGACAACGCGCGATGGAACTCACTGGGGAAAGAGCCCTGGATGCGTGCAATGGACACGACGATCCGGTGCGAGGATACCACTATCATGTGACCCCCAACCGCTTTCCGTACATTCTCGGTGGGTACGCAGGGGTAATCGAAGCGAGCAACAATCGGCAACTGCGGCGTCCCTCCTCGGGAGTGATCGAAGACACCACCCAGCCCGGGGATCGTTTCGGGGAATTTCTTCCCTCGATTCGCCCCGACCGTTTGCAGCCAGGTCGCACGCATTCCATTCAACTCGAATTGAATGTCTCCGCGTCGCGGCGACCCATTCCCGAGGGCGTGCCAAGTTGGGTTCAGTTCGGACCCTACGAAGCGACCAAGATCGAACGCGATGGGAATACGATTTCCGTACAAGTTCAGATCCCAGACGATGCCGATCTGGGCAGTTTCCTCGACTGTCATCTCGAGTTCGGATCGGGGCAACGGCCTGTCGTTTTCAAGAAAAACAATGCCGTCCGGATCATCGCCCCTTGATCATTCGCTTCTGGTCGGCTAACACAATAATGCTTTGTGTTTTGCACGAGCAAGCCCCCATGGGCCCGTGGCAGGATGCTTCCTTGGTACCGCAGCAAAAGAATCCTTAATACTTCACGTTCCTGTCACATTTTCGCAAAGGAAAAGGGGCATCGGGCGTCCTGGAGGGCGTCTCGCACAAACCCGCCTCCAAAACCTTTTAGTACTGTTGCAAACGCCCGGCATTTCAGCCCTTGCACTGGAAGCAACCCTCTTCGTGCTTCAGTGACACTGCCGTTGGTCACGATCCATCATTGATTCACTCACCATTGAGTTCCCAGGTACGCAATCATCCATGCATAGCGGATATTTTTTTCTCACGGGCGGCACCGGCTTGCTCGGCCGTTTTTTGATTCGCGACCTGCTGTTGAGGGGCGCTCGCTTGGCATTGCTCGTGCGGGGTACCAAGCGGGAATCTGCCCAGGAACGATTGGAGGGGATTCTCCAGCATTGGGAGCAGGAACTGGGGCACACTCTCCCTCGCCCGGTCATGATCGAGGGGGACCTTCGGGAACCGGAGCTGGGGCTGACTCGCGATTCCAAGCAGTGGGTAGCTCGGCATTGCGATCAGATGATTCACAGCGCTGCATCGCTCGCGTTCCATGCTGACGGTGAAGGAGAGCCGTGGCGGACGAATTACGACGGTACCCGTCATATGCTCGAATTGTGTCGTGCGACGAAGATACGGCGATTGCATTATGTCTCAACCGCGTATGTTTGCGGTTTGCGGGAAGGGACGATCTACGAAACCGATTTGGATTGCGGCCAGGATTTCCGCAATGTTTACGAAGAGAGCAAATTTCGGGCAGAGCGTTTGGTCCGTAACGCTGAGGGGATCGATCAATTGACCGTCTACCGACCCGCGGTGATTGCGGGGGATTCCCAAACGGGCTACACCAACACCTACCATGGCATCTATTTGTATCTGCGATTGATGGCGCTCGTGGTTCCGCGCCAACCGGTCGGACCGGATGGCAAGCGGATGACTCGCCTTCGGTTGCCGATGACCGGAGAGGAGCGGCGAAACGTGATTCCGGTCGATTGGACCTCACGTGCGATGACCCATTTGCTGCTGTCGCCCAACTCCTATGAGCATACGTTTCATCTCGCGCCCGATCATTGCATCACCCCGCGCGAGATCATCGAGGCTGCGTATCGGTATTTTCATTCGTCGGGTGTCGAGTATGTCGGATACCAGAAACTGGATCCCGAGACCTACAACGATTTTGAACGGGAGTTTCTTCCCGGCGTCACCATGTACAACGACTATGAGGCTACCGACCCGTTGTTCGACTGTTCGAATCTCAAGCGATTTGCAGGACATATCCCTTGCCCGGCGATCGACGAAGCAATGCTGCATCGATTTTTGCGATTCGGAGAAGAAGATCGCTGGGGCAAACGCCGTTCGAGAAAACCTGAGTTTGATTCCTCCGTGCTCGACATGCTACAATCCTGTGACTCCGCGATTGATTCCGGCGACCGGTCCAAGCGTCCGCGAGTGAGCTTGGATCTTGTCGGACCCGGTGGAAGTCAGTGGACGGTTGGCATCGGGCCGCAGGGAAATATTTTCTCGGTGCCCGGATTGGACGGCTCGGCGATGCTGAATGCCCAAATGAGCGTAAAGGATTTCAAAAGTGCGATCTTGCAGCACAGGCTGGATGGTGACTTGGAATCTTTGTTTGCAAAGTGGATCCATGCCCTGTGCGGTCAACACGAAATCGGGACTCGGGTTTCTCGAGGCTCGATTCTCCCGATTCAAGGATGAATGATACGTGGAAGCGAGTGATTCCGACCGAGGATTGCCCCAATCACCTCCGACGAGGGAATGGCCACCGCGGTGGGTTGCAGTATTCGCCATCTTGTTCGTCCTCGCATGCTATCCCGTCATCGCCATGGGGGCCCGTGGCGCATGGTTGCGAAACCAAAATCGTGTCGAGGACTGGTTGCCTCGCAATTTTCCCGAGACCCGATCGCTGCAGCAGTTTTTCGAACGCTTTGGCAGCGATGAATTTCTCATTGTCAGTTGGGATGGCTGTACCCTGAGCGATCCTCGGTGCAAGAGGCTCGCGGAACTGTTGACCTCCGCGCCTCCGGGTTCGGAATCGACTTACTTCCAGCGTGCTGTGACCGGAGACGATCTTCTCTCGGCGATCCAGCAGGGCCAGCCGAAGAAAAGCAAGGAATCGCTGAAACCTCGCATCGAAGGATTATTCCTGGGCCAGGACGGCGAGCAAACATGCGTCGTCGCCAGCGCGTCCGCTGCCGGATTGGCGAACCGGAAAGGGGCAGTGGCGTGGGCCCGCGACGCCGCGGTTCAAGCCACGTCGATGCCCGAATCCGAGATTCACATCGCTGGTTCCATGGTCGATTCCGTGGCCGTCGATGAAGCCAGCTCGCGATATCTCGCAGAGTTGAACTTCCTGTCCATGGTCGTTTGTTTCTCCATCCTCTATCTCTCGATTCGCAACCTATGGATGGTTGCTATCTTGTTTCTGGGCGCTGTGGTCAATCTTCAGTTGGCCCTCGCGATCATGTACTACTCGCATGGACGTATCGACGCGGTCCTTTTGCTGGTCGCCAACCTGTCATTCGTTTTGACACTTTCAGCGGGGCTGCATTACCTCGGATACTTTCAGGAAGCGACACGGGCGGGTACTCCGTCGAGATCCATCGCAGCACTGCGCGACGCGTGGAAACCGTCCCTGTTGGCGGCTGTGACAACCGCGATCGGGTTTATTTCCCTCTGCACGAGCGAGATTGTGCCGATCCGGATGTTCGGTCTCTTCGCTGCGATTGTGGTACCGATCAACTCCGCGATCATTATCCTGGGCCTGGCAATCCATGCACCTTGGACATCGCGCCGCGATTGGCGTTTCCGGCGGATTGAGAGGACCGAGGAACGCTCGATGCATTGGACGGCATCGCGTCCCTTGGTCAATGCCCTGCGTCATCGTCCGCTATGGCTGATCACGGTGTGGACGCTGGTCGCCGTTGCTTGCGGATGGGGCGTAACGAAATTGAGGACGAGCGTCGGAACGCATCAATTGCTTCCGTCCAGCAACCAACTGATTCGCGATTACGCTTGGATTGAGGATCGCATCGGGCCGTTGGTGCCGATTGAACTTGCTCTCGTTTTCCCAGCCAACCACGCCAGGTCGTTCGTGGAGCGAGCCCAGATTCTCGACACGTTGCGACGCGAGGTGCTGAAGATTCCCGAGATTCAAGCGACTTGGTCTGTAATGAACATCTTGCCGCCGATCCCGGTCTCCGCACGCACGAAAGATACGGTCCGCCGTTCGTTTGTGGAAAAATCGGTAAGAGATTCCGAGGCTCAATTGATCGAGATGGGGCTGTTGTATAAGTCGGACCAGGAAGAAGTGTGGCGCATCAGCGGCCGCGTTCCCGGCCTGGGGAAGACCGACTACGAAGCGCTGATCGAGAAGGTCAACCAAGCCGTGGGCCGATTCATGGACGCCAACCCTCACAGCGGAGTCCGCGTCGATGTCAGTGGAGGGGTCCCATTCTTTTATCGCGTGCAAAATCAACTGCTCGTCGATCTACTGAACAGCTTCACTAGCGCGTTTGCCATGATCGCAATCACGATGGCGATCGTTTTCCGGAGCCTGTCAGCGGGGTTGCTGTGTATGCTGCCGAACGTGACGCCAGCCGCCGTTGTATTCGGCGCCATGGGATGGCTTGGGATCGACGTGGAGTTGGGGACGGTGCTGACCGCCAGTGTCATCATGGGCGTTTGCGTCGATGACACGTTGCATTTGATCACTCACTATCGCATGCAACGCGAGAAAGGGCTCGATCCGGCGGCCGCCGTCGAAGACGCGCTCTCCAATTGCGGGGGGGCCATGACGCAAACCGCATTGGTCTGCGGGCTTGGGATGCTGGTGTTCGCGTTGAGTCCATTCACTCCGATCTCGCGTTTCGGTTGGCTTACCTTCGCGCTGCTGATGGTGGGCTTGGTTAGCGACCTTATCTTGACCCCTGCGATCCTGCTGTCGCCGTTTCATCGGGTCTTTACCCGTCAACGCTCCGCAGTTCCAACTCCGATGCGGGAGGCAGTGGAGGTAGCCAGCGGAGCGTATCGATGAGTTCGCCAACGCTGCCACTCTCTGCGTTTGAGCACCTGATGGTCGCTCAGGATAGCCCCGCGTACCCGTGCGTGGTCTATTGCAAGATGCAGTTTCGCGGAAGAATCGATCGCGAGGCGTTTACACGCTCGCTTGCGGAGATGCTCGACCGCCACCCTCTTCTTCGTTCCCGCGTGCAACGATTCTCCAGCGGCATTCGCTGGATCCACGAGACGAGCGATCGCGTGCCCGTGGTTTGGGAATCCCAACCTCTCTCCGAGGACTGGGTTTCCGACAGTCGACTCGATCTGTATCGAGAGGTCGGCATGAAAGTGTTTGTGCACGAATTGCCCGACACGTGCACCTTGGTGTTTCAAGGCCATCACGCATGCGTCGATGGGGTGGGGTTCCAAGCAGCACTACACGATCTTTGGCTACTCTACGATTCGCGGGTTCGAGGCGCTCAATGGCAGCTTCCAGAGTACGACCCGTCGCTGCTTCCTGCGAGAAATCGTTTCGGCATGACGGTGTGGAAGGCTATTGCGGCGATTCCGAAGCAGGCGGTGGGATTGCTCGGCGTCCGTCAGTACCTGATGCGCGAGCCGGTGCCGGTCCTGCCGCACGATCCGATTTCCAACACGGATCCTTTGCCGCTTCCAGCTAGTTGCCATGTGGTGCGATTCAATGCAGCGACGGTGCCCAAACTTCGACTGGCTGCTGCGAAACACCAAGTAACGCTGAATGAGATGCTGGCTAGCGCGGTCTTCGAAGCCATCGCATCATTTCGCCACCGGCGAGGGCATCAGACCCGCGACGAATGGATCCGCATGATGATTCCTGTCAACATGCGGACGACTGAGGAAGACGCTCGGCAGACGGCATGCAACATCGTCAGTTCGGTGTTCCTAGACCGAACTCCCACGCACATCGAAGACCGTCCGGGCCTGTTGGCTGGCATCCACGAGGAGATGGAACTGATCAAGCGAAATCGCTTGAGTTTGATATTCATCGCTTCTATTTGGGTGAAGAAACACTTGCCTGCCCCCTCCGCGACAAAGTCCATCCCCAGACGCTGTGAAACCACCGTGGTGGTGACTAATGTGGGAAGAGTGTTTTCCAAGTCCCCGCTGCGGTCTCAGGACGGATACCTGCAAACCGGAAATCTCGTCCTCGACGACATCATCATGTTAGCCCCCGTAACTCCTCTCTTGTCCGCCGCGTTTACGATCAGCGAATACGCCGGCGAATTGATCCTCGCGCTGCGCTATGACAAGCGGACTCTCCCATCCGAGGATGCATTGGATTTACTCGAATTGGTCGTCGAGGGATCGAACCGATGGATCGAATCGCCGGCGGATTCGACCGAGGTCTAGAGGCATGGGAAGTGTTACCGCGATACTGATCGTCTCCATCGGCGTTTCGCTCGCGATCCAGACTTTTTTGGTGTACGGTTTCACGCGCTGGATGAGAGCGTCCAAAAGACCGCTGCTGCTGGATCCCCAGTGTCCGGAGGCTGCGGTCGTCCTCTGCCTTCGTGGCGGCGATCCTTTTTTGCATCGTTGCGTCGATGCGCTCCTCGCCCAGGATTATCCTCGATACCGAATCCATTTCATCGTTGATCATGAGCAAGATCCGGCATCGGAGATCCTCCATTCCGCATTGGCGCGATCTACGCATTCGAACTATGAGGTCCAGTTTCTGTCGAACCCGCTGGGCACCTGCTCCTTGAAATGTTCGAGCCTCGTTCAGGCCTATCGCTCCCTTAATCCCGAGACGGTGTTTCTCGCCCAACTCGATGCCGACACCATTCCTCACCCTTCGTGGCTAAGAGAGTTGGCGACCGGATTGGTAGACGAAGATATCGGAGCGGTCACGGGCAACCGTTGGTACGCGCCGGATAACCCCACGCGCGGTGCGTTGGTCCGTCACGTGTGGAACGCTGCCGCCATCGTGCAAATGGCTTGGTATCGCATCGCTTGGGGTGGTACGTTGGCCATCAAAACATCGGCCATACGAGCCGCGAAGTTGGACGAACGGTGGGCCCAGGCATTGTGCGAAGACACCATGCTCTCCTCGCAGTTGGCCAAGATCGGTAAGCGGGTCGAGTTCGCCCCAAATTTAATCATGGCCAATCGCGAAGATTGCACGGTGCGATCGTTTCTTCCCTGGGTCACCCGTCAATTGCTCACCGCTCGACTGTACCATCGGGCTTGGCCCTTGGTCGTTGTTCATGGGATCGCCTCCGCGGCGATTTTGATCGCCGGTTGGTGTTGGGCGTTTGTCCTGACAGGCATGGGACAGGCATGGCATGCCGCATCGGTCGCGGTGGTCATGACCGCTTTTCAGTTGACTTTGCTGCTGCTGGTGTTGTGGATCGGTCGCGCCGTCGAGTCGGCGCTCGCCGGAGCAGGAAGAACCGAGGCATGGGATCGCCCAGGGTTTATTCGCTGGATATGGGTCGTCACGATCACGCAAGGGGTTTACTCCTGGGCGCTTGTTCGCTGCCTTCTGAGCCAATCGACGAATTGGAGAGGCATTATCTACCGTGTGGCCGGTCCATGGCGAATTACGATGGAAAGGTACCAGCCGTACTCGGAATCAGTCGGCTCGGTCCCTGCCAAAAAACAGGATTCTCTGTAATGCTCGCCTCCCACCACCGATTCACAAGCACCGCCGGAGCACGCTCATGCTGGAATGGGTAGCTATCTCGTTTGCGATACTGGGGTTCGTAGCGGCGATCGTCCAAGGACTGTTTGCACGCGCATTCACCAGGCATCTGCTGTATACGCCTGTCGCGGCGTTGGCACGCGAGGCGTGCCCTGAGGCAGCGATCCTGCTTCCGCTGCGGGGAGCGGATGCGCGTTTGGAGGATACACTGCGCCGATTGATTCACCAGGATCATCCCAATTTTTCGGTTCGCGTCATCGTCGACAATCCTTCGGATCCGGCGTTTGATGTCGCGCAGCGGGTCGCCCGCGAACCGATGGGGCATCGGCTTCGCATCGCGACGATCCAACAGCGCCGCACAACCTGCGGCTTGCAATGCTCCGCTTTGGCCGAAGCCGCTGAACAACTCGAGGAGACGGTGGTGGATGTCGCGACGATCGACGGCGACGTGGTGGCTCATCCAAGCTGGCTGCGCGAATTGGTCGCTCCGCTTCGCGAGTCGTCCGTGGGAGCCTCTTTCGGCGGCCGTTGGTTTACGCCCCAGAACGCGGAGTGGGGATCAATCGTCCGTTACCTTTGGAACGCGGCTGCCATCGTTCCGATGTGGGTGTTCGGTATCCCCTGGGGTGGCACCTTCGCGATCAAAAAGGAGTGCCTTGTGGAGTCCGGGTTGCTGAACCAATGGAAGCGCGCGATGGTCCACGATGCGCCGGTCATGGCCTTCCTGCGAGCCAAGGGGCTGTCCCTCCGGTTTGTTCCTTCGTTGATGATGCCAATTGGGGAGGCATGCGATCTGGGATTTTGTTTGCAGTTCCTGAAGCGACAAATGCTGTGGACTCGACTGTACCATCCGAATTTCGGACCGGTCCTGCTCCATGCCTTGGTGACAGCGGTTCTAGCGATTGTAGCCTTGGCTACATTTTTCTGGTCGCTGGTCACGCGCGAATGGATAGCGGCGGGCTGGGTTCTCGGTGGTTGCCTTTTCTATCTTGGGGCCATGATTCTTCTCTTGAATCGGATCGATCGCGCGGTCATGACCGTGGTGCATCGTCGTGGCGACGAAGTGGATTCCTATCGTCGGTTAGGTTGGTTGCAACTCCTCCTTGCGATCCCATTGACCCAAATCGTCTACGCATGCGCGACGTTTTCGGCAAAAACGGCCCGCCGTGTTCAATGGCGCGGGGTGACTTATGAACTGCGCAGTCCGTTCGACGTTCGTCTCTTGGATGACAATCTCAACACCGACAGCGCGCTGGGCCAATCGATCTCGCTGTAACGAGGACACCCAACGCGACGTAACTCCATCCCTGGCTTACGCTTCGGGTTGGATTCCTTCCGAAAAACGCGACTTCAAACAGTATCCCTTCGTCCGCGTTTTGGATTATAGTGGAGATCACGCCTGCCCCACCTTGGCGGAACTCCCCCCTCCCGCCGCCATGATTGATCCTCACACGTTGCTGTGCCATATGACTGCTCTTGCGTCCCACATCGCGCGAAATCATTTCCTGGGTCTTATCGCATCGCTCTGGATATTGGCTTTGCCGGGGTTCGCCCAAGTCGCGGATACTGCAAAGCTCGTTCATCCGGAGGTGGCGGACCGAATCAGTTTGACTGACCCGCAGCGAATCGAAGTTCAGCAACTGCTTCAGGCGCGTGCCGAAGCGATCGCGACCGCCAAGGATGCGTCCGACAAAGAAACCGCCCGCCGGACCTTCGATGAAAAGATACTGGCAATCCTCAACGATGAGCAGAAAGCGCTCTTTGCGTCCCTAGCCCCAAGCCAAAAACTGACCTTTCAGTTCCGCGAAATGAAGTGGGACGATGTCCTCCAGTGGTTCGCAGAACAGCAAGACTTGACGCTGGTCATGGATCGTACCCCGCCCGGCGTATTCACCTACAGCGACACGCGAACGTACTCGCCCGCCGAAGGGATCGATCTGCTCAACAGCGTCCTGATGACTCGCAACTTTACCTTGGTGCGCCGCGAAAAAATGCTTGTCGTGATGGAGTTGACCGACTCGATTCCGCTGGAATTGATCCCTCGCGTCACGCAGGAAGAACTCGTCAAACGTGGACGCTTTGAACTCGTGTCGGTGATCTTTCCGCTAGGTGGCCGGCCGATCGAAGCAGTACTCAATGAAGTCAAGTCGTATCTCAGCACTTATGGTCGCGCGGTTCCGCTCGCTCAAGGAACCCAAGTACTGGTGGTCGAAACCGCAGGCAAGATGCGGACCATCAACGAATTGATCGCATCGGTGCCCGTCCCCAAAGCTGTCCAAAAACCGGAACCGACCCCACCACCGCAGCCAATATTCACGTCGTATCCGCTAGGGTCATTGGATGCCGACCGCGTTTTAAAAACGGTCCAAACCCTGATCCCCAGCGATCGCATCACGGTCGATCCGAGGACCGGCATCCTGAGCGCCTACGTGATCCCGGACCAACACACAGCGATCAAGAACGCTATCGAGCAAATGATCGCGAGTGCGACCAATCTTCCTGGCAACGAAACCGTCGCGTACCAATCGAGCAAAACCATTCCGGACGACTTCCGAAAGCAGATGCTCGGTATCGCGCCCAACGCCGCCGTCGTGGTGGCTGCCAATCGTGTCTTGGTCACCGCGTCCCCGGAGGATCAGAGGAG
>JBKDXO010000067.1:0-42708 GCA_046306195.1 Planctomycetota bacterium
GTGCTGGTGCTGGTCGGTCCTTTGCGGACGACCGGTTCGTCGATGTAGCTGGCGTAGACGTATCGGAACGTTTGAGTCGTCGCAGCGCCGCCGACTGGGTAGTCCGCGATCGTCTGCTGGTCCATCTGCACAAAGACCACCGAGCCTTCGGTCAGGGACAGGCTAGAGGCTGGAGGCTGGAGACTTGAGGAAACAGCCCTTTGCGATTGGACATCGGCCCCGATGGCTATCATGCTCAGGAACGCCGTTGAATCTTGTTGCGAAGATCTTCAGCTATCGTACGCAGTCCTTCGAGCGATTGACCGTGAAAAGCCGTCACATCACTCACCGGAACACCGAGGATCGCCTGCAACGTCTGAATCAACTTGATCTCACCCTTGATCTCACCCTCCTCGCACCCCTCCTCGCGTCCTTCGCGGCGAGCGGCGTTCAAGATCCATTGCTGGTCGCGGATGGCTTTTTCGCGTGTGTCGTACATGGTTTTGTCCTCTGTCTTCTTCGCAATCCGGTCAATCGAGTCGGTCGCCTTCTGGAACTCCGGTTGGGGGAACAACCTCGCAAGCGTCTGTGCATCGTACTGGTGCGCGTGCAGCAACCAATACAACCATCGGTCCAGCAGGCTCGCGGTCTCAAGATCGCTTTCCTTCAGATTATACCACCCAAGCTCGAGGGTGTGAATTTCCAGAGTTTTCTGCAGCAATCGCCCGGAATCCCGGTCCACCAGCCGGAAGGCATGATGCACTTTGGGGGAGTCGTCCCAAAGTTGGCGTTGCAGCAAACAGATTGAATACACAGGCTTCAGCGCGGAGTAATCATCCCCGGCCTTGAGTTGGTCTGCATAGACTTCACACCCATAGAAAACGATCCGCTTGACCAGTCCGGAGTGAGCCGACAATTGCATCTCCACGACGTAGATCGCACCTCGCTGCGTGGATTAACGGCACGAAATCGTACCACAACCGCGATCGACTTTGGTACAAGCCTTTTGGGTTAGCCTAGTGGTGACATGAGGTCAAATCGACCATGATCTCGAGCAATCTGCCGACATCGAATCCCACCCTATTGAAGAAGCGATCAATTTTCGCACGCTGGATCGAGACATTTCGAGATAAAAATCGACTTCGTCGCGCACGATTCCTGTCGCCACGGAGCATCCGCCTGGATGATTCGCTCGAGATCCGTTCGGTAGTGGCTGGCCATCGTCCTTTAAGTTATGATAAAGGGTTCTGGTTTCCCACCTCTCTGCTCTCACCTACCCAAGGAGCCCACGATGTCGAGCCGTCAATCTTCGCGACGCAGTTTCTTGAAGTCCACCACCGCCGCAACCGCTGTCGGAGCTGCGGTTCCTTATTTCTCATGGAGCGAAAAGGCCTTCGCGAATCAATCGAAGAACGATCGACCGAACATCGGCTGCATCGGAGTCGGGAGTATGGGAACGGGAGATGCCCATGGTCATGCGAATTACGGCGATATCCTTGCCGTCTGCGACGTCGACAAGGTACATCTGGACAAAGCTCGCAATGATCCGAAGATTGGCAAGGGGACAGCGGATGCCTATGAAGACTATCGCAAGATTCTCGATCGCAAGGACATCGATGTCGTCAGCATCGTGACCACCGATCACTGGCACGTGAAGATTGCCGTGGAAGCACTTCAAGCTGGCAAGCATGTTTTCTGTCAGAAGCCATTGACCCTGACGTTGGAAGAAAACCAACTCATCCGCAACGCGTGCAAGAAGTATCCCAATCTCATCTTTACGGTCGGAACGCAACAACGGGACGCTCGACAATTGTTCCTGCGAGCCGTGAACATGGTCCAGAAAGGATTGCTGGGCAAGATTCATACCGTCACCTGCAGCATCGGGGGCGGCGACGTGGCGAACCAGGATTTCGTCAAGACGTCGGCTCCAGACAATCTCAATTGGGATATGTGGCTGGGCCAAGCTCCCATGGTCGACTACATCAAGGAGCGATGCCACTACCAGTTCCGATGGTGGTATGAGTACAGCGGCGGCAAGTTCACCGACTGGGGCGCGCATCATATCGACATCGCAACCTGGGCGCTGGGCGAAGACAAAGAAGGAAGCGGCCCGATCGAAATCGATGGTACCGATGCCAAGCATCCGGTTCCCTATGCGCATGGGTATCCAACCGTCGACGTTCGCTACAACACGGCGCATGACTACGTCGTGAAGTGCAAGTACGCGAGCGGCGTCGTGTTGAATGTCACCAGCGGCGGCAATAAGGAAGCAGACGCCGATTCGCCTCGCTCGGTGGGGAACGGCATCCTCTTCGAAGGTGACAAGGGTCGGATCTTCGTCAGCCGTGGCAAAATTGCTGGAAAACCGATCGAAGAGAACTGGGACAAGGACGCCTACACCGACGAAGATGTTCAGCGGCTGTACAAAGGCAAGCCGCACGAGGGGCACAAGAACAACTTCTTCCGTTGCATCCGCGAAGGTGGCCAGCCCGTGAGCGACGTTTACTCCCACGTGCAAGCCATGGCGACATGCCATCTGTCGGCGATAGCAGCTCGATTGAACCGAGTCATCAAATGGGATCCGAAATCCGAGAAGATCGTAGGCGATCAAGAAGCTGCCTCGTTCTTTTCACGTACTCCTCGCAAAGGATACGAGATCAATCGCGTTTGATATCCGATCCTTACCTAGGGTTCGCCCCTAGGGATCGATGATGAGCGTCAACACATCATTGAGCCTATTGGAAAGACTGAGCGACCGGTCCAGCGAAGCGGACTGGGAGCGGTTGCACGCAATCTACGCGCCATTGCTGCAGCGGTGGCTGGCACGTTACGGAGTCAGCGGCAGTGACCAGGACGATTTAACGCAAGACATTTTCCACACGGTTTTCCGCGAGATTCCCCAGTTTCGCCACAACGGACATACGGGGGCGTTTCGCCGCTGGCTTCGCATCATGATCGTGAATCGATTGAAATGGTTTTGGCGATCGCGTCGCACGCATGCCTCTCTTAACACGGACGCGTTATTGGCGTCGATGGAGGATCCCAACAGCGATCCCAACGTGATGTGGGAGTTGGAGCATGATGTCCACGTTGCCAAGCGATTGCTGGAACTGGTCGAGCATCGATTCACCGGGACGAGCTGGGAAGCTTTTCGTTTGCAAGTCCTCCAGGGATGTCGCGCCAGCGAAACCGCTTCCATGCTTGGCATCACGGTGAATGCGGCACTGATCGCAAAATCCCGAGTCCTCAAGGCGCTCCGGGACGAGGCGCGTGGAATGATCGAATTGGAATAATTTTTTCCCGGGAATGAAAGGAATGGAGTCCATACGCTCTACCGAGTAGGGCCAACACGTCACGCATTCGTCGGAGCGTATGGATGGAAACTCGAACGGAAATCACTGAGCCTGCCGAGCCTGGGCAAAAACACCCCACGCAAGATCAGATACGAGCATTCTCCGCCGGAAACCTGTCGGATGAGGCACTCAACCAAATAGCTGAACACCTGGCGCATTGCGATCCATGCACCACATGGATGGAGACGCTGCCGGAAGACACGTTGGTCCAACTGCTCCGGTCGGTACCGGAGTCCACACGCCCCTCGCTTCGATTGGTCGCAGGTTACGATATCGTCCGCGAATTGGCTCGTGGGGGAATGGGAGTCGTCTACCTAGCGCGACAAACCGCTTTGGGTAGGGATGTCGCTCTCAAGATGATCCATCGAGGCCCTGACGCGCATCCCGAGGAACTGTCGCGATTTCGCCGAGAGGCCCAGGTCATCGCGACCCTTCGCCACCCCAACATCGCTCAGGTCTTCGACGTAGGCGAACAGGATGGGACTCCCTACATCGCGATGGAAGTCGTGCACGGTCCCACGCTGGCCGAGCTTCTCGTGGATGGCCCCATGGATCCTCAGAATGCAGCGCGATTGCTAATTCAACTGGCCGATGCGGTCGGCCACGCCCATGCCCGCGGCATCATCCACCGGGATCTGAAGCCCTCGAACATTCTCCTCGAGGCGGTACCGTCCGCCTCGACTGCAGCACTCGGCGAACCATCGCAGTCGATCCACCCCAAGATCGTCGACTTTGGATTGGCGAAGCAAACCACGGCGATGGACGGAGAGACCGTGACCGGTCACCTGATGGGGACTCCCAAGTACATGTCGCCAGAGCAAGCGTCCGGGGCAAACAAAACCATCACCGAAACGACCGACATTTACTCCTTGGGGGTGGTCCTCTACGAAGCCTTGGTCGGTCGCTCACCGTTCGAAGGCTCGACAGCCCTAGAGGTTCTGGACCAAGTTCGCAACTCGGACCCTGTGCGTCCCCGCGCCCTACGACCTTCGATCCCGCGCGATTTAGAGACGATCTGTGTGAAGTGCGTCGAAAAGAACCCAGCCGATCGTTATGCGTCCGCGGCGGATCTCCTGGAGGATTTGCGACGCTTTCAAAACGGCTTCGCGATTCTGGCCAAGCCCACCCCTTACCTGATCCGTCTCTGGAAACTGGCAAGGCGTTTTCCGATTCAATCAAGCCTCGCATTATGCGCATTGCTGGCCCTCGCATGCTTACTCGCAAGCAGCCTGGTGTTCAATCAGCGAATGAGTCGAGCGCTCCGGGAGCAGCGGTCCGCGAGCCAACTCGCAGAGAAGAATTACCAGACGGCTCTCGAAGCGGTCGACAAGACGCTGGAGCGTGTCGGTTTCGATCAATTGGCGAATCAACCCGGCATGGAACGGGTCCGCGCGGACATGCTCGCCGACGCGGTCCGGCTCTACGAGAAGTTAGCGGAGTATCAACCTCAAACCGACTCGCCCTCGACCGGCAATCCAAATCTCGCGGCTCTCGAGCAGCAGGCAGACGCGTTATCCAAACTGGGTCGAATCCGCACGCTGCTTGGCCAAACCGACCTCGCTCGCGAAAATCTTTTGCGGGCTATCGATATCCAGCGTCGTTTGGTCCGCGACGTTCCCGGTCAGCCTGGATTGATCCATGGCTTGGCCATTTCGCAGGTGAATTTAGGTCGACTGACCAAGGATCCGCAGTGTTTTCAGTCGGCCGCGGATTTGCTTCGGCCGATTCGAGATACCTATCCAGCCTGTCGACAGAGTCTCGTGCAAGCGATCAACCAATTGTCGTTGTTTCAAAAGGAAGACGAGCGGGAAACTATGCTTCAAGAGGTTCGCGAGTTGACGAAATCGGCTTTGTCGGATTCACCCGAGGATCCTTCGTTGCGACTGACGCTCGGACAAGTCGTGCATAACCTAGGTTTGTTGTACATGCATACCCACCGCATCGAGAAAGCGGAGGAGAGCATGGCTGAAGCGCTGAGTGCGTTTCGCGCACTGGTCGCGGATCACGATGGGGTTTACGAGTATCAAGCTTCGCTGGCCGAATGCTTGGCAGCGATCGCGAATCTTGAATATCTGCGAGGTGATTCCGCTGGCGGATCACAACACATGAACGAGTGCTATGCCATCCGGGAACTGTTGGTCGCTCGTTATCCTGCGGTGCTCGAGCATCGAGAATCGCTCGCGCGCTCCTACCAGACGCATGCGGCGAGCTTGACCTCGATGCAGAAAAATGCCGACGCGCTCGAGATGGCTCGACGAGGACTCGAGACGGCGGAGCGGTTGCAGGCGGAGTATCCGAGAAAACAACATGAATATCTTGTGGCGGCGGGGCAGTCCCTCATGGGATCCACGCTGCTGGCCAACGGTCAAGCGGATGGCGCAGCCAAAAGCTTCGAGCAAGCATGCAAGACCTTCGACGAACTGATAGCTCAATTCCCGGATGAGATCGACTATCGCATCCAAAACGGTGTAGCCAGTATGAACTACAGCAATGTGTTGCGATCGGCATCGCCTGAAAACGCCACTCGCTATAGCGATCGAGCCGTTACCTTACTAACGGACGCGTATCGGAGAAATCCATCCAGGTCAGACTATCAGTCGTATGCCTACAACGCCTGCGGCGCGCATGCGCAGAGTTTCGAAGCACTCGCTCGCCACAGCGAAGCCGCCGATATGTGGCGGAAAGCGATCGAACTGGCTCCCAAGGAGGATGTCCCCTGGCTGAAGTTGCGTCTCGCGTTCGCATCCCTTCGAAGCGGAGCGGCGCAACCCGCAGTGGAGATCGCTCAACAGACTGCGGATTTAAACGGGCTCGACGGTCCGTCCCTTTATGACCTGGCGTGTCTCTTCAACCTTCTCGCCGATCAAGCGGGAAACGAAACGGAGTCGCTGCGATTCCGCAATTCCGCCTTGGAATCGTTGAATCGTCCGGCAACCCTGGAGTTCCTGAAACAAGACGTTCATCGCAATCAGTTGACGGTGGACGCCGACTTGGCAAGTCTCCGGTCGGATCCGCGATTCGATTTGCTTCTGCAACAGCTCGCGCGTTGACAAATTGCTTGAGTTTCCGCCATCGTTTTCGCGGAAAAGAGGCTTTTCGCTGAAAGGATTGGCTGCCAGGGGCACTTGTTCTTTTGCCAGTTCCGGAGACGCCCCCGATTCCGTTGGCGCCCCCAACTTTTTTTGAGGATGGAGTGCATGTCCAGTCACCAACGTCGGAACCGTTTGCTGCGTCTGTTGCGTCGATCACTTCAGCGCGGTCCGCAAAGGTCAGCCAGGAGACGCAGCCTGCGGTGGGAGCAACTCGAAGATCGCCGTCTGCTCGTTTCCGATTGGCACAACGTCCTACAACCTTTCAATACGACAGGCGACGAGATTCAATCGGTGGACCCGCTCGACGTCCTTTCGATTATCAACGAAATCAACGGTCCGAAAATTCGGCCGAACAACAGCAGCAGCCAACTCCCACCCGCAGGATCGAATGGCGTCTCACCCCCACCCTATGTCGATGTCGATTGCGACAATCAGGTGACTCCCCTCGATGTCTTGGCGGTCATCAATGCGATTAATGGCAATCGCGTGGGACCGAGTTGGAAATTCGATCAACGCGGCGGTTCCGGGAGCGGCACTGGAGCGTATCGCTCGGATGGTTGTTTGCCAAGGCTCGTCGAAGGAAACTCGCTTTCGACAACGCTCACCTCCGAACTGGTCATTCCGACCGGCATGAACACCTTAACGTTCGAATACCAATCGCTGCAGTTCGACACATCGAGCAACGGTCGCATGCGCGATGCGTTCGAGGCAGCCTTGCTCGATGAACGAGACCGTCCATTGGTTCGGACCCTCGCGACGGACCGCGATTCCTTCTTCAATGTCACCGAGGGGCTCGACGCGTCGAACACGGCGGATGTTCTCGCGACGAGCAGCAAAGTCTCGCTGTCTCTGGTCGACGTCTTGCCCGGTACCAAGGCGAAGCTCGTTCTGCGGTTGGTCAACAACGATGGTGACTCCGCGTCGGCTGTCACCATCCAATCGGTACGCTTCGAATCGATTCCGCCTCTCCCTGGTCCCCTTCTCGCCCTCGGCAGCATGTGGGTCACAGCGCCACAGTCGGAACAAGGCAGCAACGCGAATCTTCGGAGTAATTCATCGAACGACCCCTTCATTCAGCCCCCGGTTGGATCGGTTCCGGGAAGACCGGTCTCCATTCGCAATTCATCCAACGCAGGCGTTTTGAACTCGGAGGGAGGAGGCATGTCGAGCATGGGCCCACAGTTGGCACCGCCGTCGTCACCGATCATCGATTCGCGAGGCAAGGAATTCTGGGTCGGTTTTCCGGACAATCTTTTCGAAGGCAACAATCAACCTCAAAAGGTCCTCTATCTGTCCGGCGAAATCGCCACTACGGGCGAGGTCAGGATTCCTGGATTGATCGATCCATCGACGACGCAACCCTTTCGCCGCGCATTTGTGGTCAATCCAGGCGTTGTGACGGTCGTCGAGTTGCCGAGCCAGGACATCGGCGACGGCACGAACGACGACGACAGCGACTACGACGTGGAAGCCGAACGGATCGCGCGCATTGGACGGCGTGGGATTCACGTGGTGGCGAATGAACCGATCACCGTTTACGGCCTCAATTTTGCGGTCAGCACATCGGATGCGTTCCTGGCTCTGCCGGTCCCATCTCTCGGGACGGAGTACATCAACCTCGGATACGAAAACACCTTCGCGTCGATCACATCGGTCGAAGGAACGCAATACCTAGTGGTAGCGACCCAGGACAATACGCAAGTCACCATGGCGACTGGACCGTATTCGGGTGCTACGCGAGCCAATCAAGCACGCGTCTTTCGGCCCAACGGCACATCCGAATTCAGCCTGGGGAATAGCGACGGCCAAGACATCGGCCCGTTCGGTACCGACCCCGAAGGAACGGGTTCCCTCGTCGTGACTCCGCCATTCGAGGGATATGCAGGCGAGTATGACTTTGAGCTCATCGATATCGCGTCCGCAGCGATCCATGCGAATCTCAATGAAAAGGTGACGGTATCCTTTCCAACCGGTCGGGAAGCCAAGGTCTATGCCTTCGATGTTGTTGCAGGCCAACACCTCTATTACGACGCGATCTTTCCGGGATTTCCTGCGCCCTCGGTCAGTGTGCAGTTGCTGTCACCCAGCGGCGAGCGTGCGATCCTCGATGCGCAGAGCGACAGTGATTCGTTTGCCAATCGGTTTGGTGCTTGGCAGATTCGGGAAACAGGCAAGTACTATGTGCTCATGATCGGAGAGCACACAACCGCGTTTGATTTCGGGTTCCGACTGATGGACATGCAAGCGGCACCGACGATTGCTTTCGGCTCGAATGTTAGCGGCGAATCCAATCCAGGAGGGATGGCCGAAGTCTATCGCTTCAGCACCATCGCGGGTCAGGTCATTTACTATGATGCGCTCAGCCAGGATCGGAATGTCCTCTGCACGGTGTATGGGCCTGGAGGGCAACAGATCTTGGTGACTTCGGCACCCGACGAACAAATCTTCGTCGCGCCTGAGACGGGTACCTATTACGTCGTTTTAGACGGTTCGGTCTTTAGACCCTCCTCATTCGAATTTCGGATGCTCGATTTGAGATCGTCCCCATCGCTTGCGTTTGGCGTTTCAACCGAAATCAACGTCGCATCGGGAAGACAAACGGCAGTTCGATTCAATGGATCAGCGGCTCAAACATTCGAAATGGAAATCCAAAATATCTCCCCACCGTTTCGAACAACCTATCAAGTGGTTGACTCAGCTGGCCGTGCGGTTCCGCTCGAGCAAATGGGAAATCGGTTTTCTGGGCGATTGCTGTTCGACGGCGAGTACTTCCTGTTGGTTGGTGCATTGACCACGGCCGAAGGGGGAGATGTCACGATCGCGCCAAGGCTCGTTTCCGATCCTTCAGTAACCAAGAGTGGTATAAACGCCGAGCAAACGCTGACCATCTCGGCTGGCGGGGAAGCGACCTACACATTCGATGCCCCTGCGGGAACGCGAATCCTGGTCGATGCCTTGAATACCCAATCCTCCAATCTCAACGTGGAATTGAAAGGGCCCGATGGGACTCGTTTATTCACCGGATTTGGGTTTGCGAACGACACCCAAGACATTCCCCGATTGGGGCCTGCCTTCTTGCCCCAGTCGGGCACCTACCGTCTAACCGTTCGGGGTAATGCATCGACCGACTTTGGCAGCTACCGTTTCCGTGTTCTCGACTTGGATACCTTTGGCACGCCGATTTCGTTCGGCACGCTGGTCAACGGGAATTTCCCGACGCAGCGAGAGGCGGTGCTGTACACCTTCGACGCAGCGACTGGCGACCAATTGCTCTTCGATGGTCGTTCGGGATCCTTCATTTATGGGATCTACGACGAAGGGTTGAACCCGATCCTATCCAAGGGAATCTTTGGAGCAACCGGCGTTGACGACGCAGATGGTCTAGGCCGTGTCATGCGATCGGGACGACACTACCTTCTGTTCCAAGGCGACGCATCGGTTCCCCAAGAGTTCGGTTTCGTCATCAATAAACTCGCAAGCGCTCCGAGTCTCGGGTTCGGTGAGGAAGCCGCAGGAACCGTCCCATCCAACGGACAATTCCTGTACCGTATCGGCCTCCAAGCCGGGGCTCGTATTCGATTCGACAATTTGCTCCCGTTCAGCAGCGATGTCAACTATCGAATTGCCAGCACCGGTGGCAGAGTTCTTTTTGATTCGGGTTTCCAAGCGGTCGATTCAGGACCTCCCGGACCAGGAATGATCGTGGTGCCCGAGTCCGGCGAGTACGTCGTATCGATTCAAAGTCGGCGCGCAATCGACTCCGGATTCCGCTTCCGGATCGACAACCTCGCAGTCTCACCTACATTGCCCTTCAACACCGATTTAGAAATCACGCTCAGCCCAGGTCACGCTGCCCAGGTCTATCGGTTCGACGCGTCGGCTGGGGATACCCTTAGGATCGATTCCTTAGAAACGACGTCAACGCCCCTGGATTGGGACATCCGGGGGCCGGTTTCCCAGTTGCGCGGTGGCAGCAATGACGGTCTCGGATTCACCGCCAAGATCCTGAGCACAGGTACGCACTATCTGGCGTTGAGCGGACGACTCAACAGCAGTTCGCTCACGTTTCGATTCCGCGCGACTCGAACGGCGGGCCCCGTCGTGCCGCTGATAGGATTCAATCAACAAGTGCAACTCGATCTTGGTATCAACGAGACCAAGACGTATTCCTTCGATGCGCCGACAGGAAGACTCGTTTACCTGAACGTGCTGAAGTCCGAGTTCAGGATTCCGACGCATACCGTCACCCTCGATCGGGGCGAGACCTATTTGATGCGCGATCTAGCAGGTGGTGTTTCCGGTCGAGCCTCGGATCTCACGGGTTCGATCATCACCAGCACCAAACCGATCGCGGTCTTTGGGGGGAATCGAGCTTCGTTCGTTCCGAGTCAGTTCTTTGCTGCCGATCATTTGGTGGAACAACTGCCCCCGACGAACACTTGGGGACGCGAGTTTGTCACGATGCCGTTAGCGACAAATTCGCAACGCGGCGACCGATTCCGATTTCTCGCTCAAGCCGACGGAACCCAAGTGACGGTGAACGGAACGGTCGTAGCCACCCTCCGTCGCGGCGAGTATCACGAGCAAGTCATCACGGGCCCAGGACATGTCGTTGCCAACCAACCGATCCTGGTCGCACAGTACGCCCATTCGCAGAATTACTATCGCTCGGATCCTGGCGGCAATCCAAGCTTTGTCGGCGATCCGCTGATGATGATTGTGCCACCCTTCGAACAGTTCCTCTCGAGCTATACGGTTTCGACGCCCGTGCAAAGTGCGATCCTCAACGCCCAGCGATTCGATCGCAACTACATCAACCTCGTCGTGCCCTCCGAAGCCGTGGGCCGAATCGAACTCAATGGTGTTGCGGTGGAAACCAACCGGTTTGTCGCCATCGGATCGACGGGGTTCTCGGGCGCTCAAGTTCCCATCGCGCTAGGGGTTTATGAAGTGGCAGGGCCGTTGCCCTTTGGCGTCTTCGTCTACGGTTTTGGTGCGTTCGATTCTTATGGCTATGTCGGAGGGCAATCGCTAGCGCCGGTTGCCAAAGTCAACTCGGTCGACTTGACACCCGCTGTTCTGGAAGCGTCCGTCAACGAAGCGATCACATTGACCGCTCGCGTTGCGGATGCGACGGGATCACCCTTGTCAGGGATTCGAGTCGACTTTGATGTTGCGGGTGCCAATGCGCAAAAAAGCTTTGGTTTCTCCGATGAAAACGGCTTGGTGGTGTTCCGTTATACGGGGCTCCGCGATGGGCGGGATATTGTCACCGCATCGGTTGGCGAAATCCTCGATGACTCGATCGTGGATTGGATGCCTGGTGCCGATGTACCACAGATTTTCGTTACCAGCCCTCGCAACAACAGTTCGGTGAATGCAGGAACGACGCTCGTCGCCGCGGGACTAGCCATCGCTGATTTTCCTTTGGCAACCATCGACCTCATCACCGTCAACGGCACGCCGATCACCGATGTCGATGCAGCCGGCAACTTCTTCGTCACCTTGTTTGTGGGGCCTGGTGACAATGAATTCGAATTCACCGCCATCGATTCCAGCGGCCAAGCAGCTTCCCAGGTCATCACCGTCCGGGGCACGCAGCGCGATCCCGCTCAATTCGATTTCTCTCAGTTCGCCAACGTGACCGGTAGCTTTCGCGAAGAATATGCAAGATCTTCGCTCCACCAAGGGAAGCAGCTTCTGGTCGCTGAAACCGCGATCAAAAATGTCGGGCAGTTTCCGACCGATGTGCCGCTCTTGGTCGGCATCACCAACATCAGCGATCCCATGATCCTTGTTCGCGATGCGGATGGAGTGACCCCGGATGGGATACCCTATTACGATTTCACCGGCATGGTCACAGGGGGATCGTTGAACCCGAGCGGTTCGACTGGCTTTCTCTCGACCAAGTTCTTCAACCCAAATCTTGTACCGTTTACTTATGATTTGGTGTTCTACGGCAAGCTCAACGCCCCGCCAGAGATTCGGAGCGTTCCGATCGTCGAGGTGGAGGTGGGATCACCGTACGCCTACGACGTACTCGCAAGCGATCCTAATGGGGATCCGATCCGCTTTGAGCTGGTGGAAGCACCTGCGGGCATGACCATCGGCGAGCTTAGCGGACACATACGCTGGCAGCCGACCACCGCAGACCAGGGAGTTCATTCCATTGAAGTGCGGGTTGTCGACTCGCGCATGGGGACCGCTTCCCAACGCTTCTCCCTTTCGGCCCAACCCAAACCCGCGAATCGTGCTCCTCTCTTCACATCGCTGCCCATCGCCTTGGCTGAGGTAGGGACATCCTATCCGTACGTGCCCAAGGCAGTCGATGCGGATAACGACACGCTGACGTTTCGTTTGCTCGCCGCACCCCTCGGGATGACGATTGAATCGAACGGCGCGTTGGGCTGGCAACCCTCGGTCGAGCAACTGGGAACCCAACGCGTCGTCATCGAGGTCTCCGATCCTCTCGGTGGCTCAGCCCAGCAAGGATTTTCCGTGCTCGTGGTCTCACCCGCCGGCAACCGTGCCCCGGTGATCGTGAGCGATCCACCCTCCGCGATGAACCGAAGTGGGATCACGCATCAAGTGATCGCGATCGATCCGAACAACGAGCCAGTCACGTATCGATTGCTGCAGGAACCTTCAGGAATGACGATCTCGTCGAGCGGATCGATCCGTTGGACACCGACCCCAGATCAATCGGGCATGTTTCATTTCGCGATCGAGGTTCTGGATGCACGAGGCGGGCGCGACGAGCAAAATGTTTCGCTTACCATCTTCGATAACGATGACCCGATCATCACCAGTTCAGCCGTTGTCCAAGCGGCCGTCAACACAAACTATGTTTATCAAGTCACGGCAACCGACGCGATTGGAGATACGCTGACCTTTTCCTTGCGTGAATCGCCGATCGGTATGACGATCGACCCGTCGACGGGTCTTATCCGGTGGCCGGTCACGACGGGAGCATTTGAAACGGAGCCGGTCACGGTGGAGGTGTCCGATGGCCGGGGTGGGATTGCCAGACAGTCGTTCGCGATTCTCGTCTCCGGTGGGAAAAGCCTCGCAGTGCCTAACGACCCCGTGTTCGTGAGCCAACCGTCTCCTGTGGCATCTGTTGGTATCAAGTACCGCTACGCTGCTCGAGCCCGCGACCCCGATGGTGCTCCGCTCCGATTCGATCTGCCGCTGGGACCGGAGGGAATGGTGATCGACACCCTGACAGGTCAGCTTGGTTGGATTCCGCGCGCTGATCAAGCGGGCGCGCAGCAAGTCGTGATTCGTGTCTCGGATAGTCGCGGTGGAATCGCGTTGCAAGCGTTTCGCATCGAAGTCGATACCATGAATACCCCGCCCGTGATCTCATCGCAGCCGCCGAGTGGTGCGTCGGTCGGAAACGCGTGGGAATATCGAATCCATGCGCAGGATGCGGACGCCGATCCATTGGCGTGGGAATTGGTCCGCGCCCCTGCTGGCATGACCATCGAGCCGCTGAGCGATTCGGATGCGGATGCCGTCGTCAGTTGGGCGCCATCGATTCCGGGACCAACAGAGGTCGTTATCGCAGCGCGGGATCCTCGAGGCGGTCGCACCGAGCAGCGTTTTTCGATCCAGGTGGCGGGCAGCGCGATCAACCTGCCTCCGATCGTGCGTTCGATCGCTCGTTCGAGTATTCCCGCCGGTCAACCCTGGGCCTACGTTGTCGCCGCCGAGGATCCCAACGGGGACCCGATCACCATCACGATGTTGACAGCCCCTCCCGGAATGAGCTTGGATTCGGGTACGCGTACCTTGCTGTGGACACCGACCAGCGCACAGGTCGGATCGCATCCTGTTGCGATACGGATTGCGGATGGTCGCGGCGGAGTCACGGAGCATAGTTTCTCGGTGCAAGTTTTGGCAAACTCCATTCACGCCGCTCCTGAAATTGTTTCCCCTCCATCCGCCTCTCGGGCAACAGTGGGGGAACCGTTTCGGTATGACTTGAGAGCTGCCGACGAAGACGGCGACCCCGTGGAATGGCGCCTCGAGGAAGCACCTCACGGCGCATCGATCGATCGGCGATACGGAACATTGCGATGGACGCCTACTCTCGAGCAACTCGGTCTGCAGCGGTTTGTGGTCTCGGCCAAGGATCCGCTGGGCTGGGAGGCGAAGCAAAGTTTTTCCTTGATTGTTTCCGGGGTTAACCTTGCACCTCTGATTCTGTCGCGAGCACCCACGGAAGCCGTGGTGGATGAGCGATTCGTCTATGGCATTCGAGCTGTCGATCCAGAAAATAATCCTCTCACCTTCGGATTGGTTCAGGGGCCTGCGGGCATGACGATCGATTCGGTCCGAGGCATCGTCCGTTGGACTCCTGCGGTCAGTCAACTTGGAACGGCTAGCGTCACCATCGAAGTCGATGACGGACGAGGGAACCGATCGACTCAGACCTTTTCGCTACGAGTCACCGAAACGATCCGGAATCTTGACCCCATCATCACGTCGCGCGCCAATTTCCGGGCTCGCGTCGATGCGATGTATCAATACGACGTTCAGGCGGTGGATCCCGAGGGCCGGTCCCTCACCTACTCCTTGATTTCCTCTCCTTCGGGTATGCAGATCGATGCGACCACCGGTTTGGTCACTTGGACACCTGCGCTCGCCCAAGCTGGCAGCCATCTGGTCCAGGTTGCAGTGCAAGATGCCGAAGGAGGTCGCAGCCTGCAGCGCTTCGCGATCCTGGTACGAGCCAATCAAGCCCCTGAGATCCTATCGCTGCCGATCACGCAGGTTTCGGTAGGAGGTTTGTACCAATACGATGTTCAGGTTACCGATCCCGAAGGGGATACGTTGTCCTACGCGTTGGTTACTCATCCGGTTGGGATGGCTATCGATTCCTTGGGCCGAATTCAATGGCAGACCGCGCCGGGGGTCGCTGCGTCGCATTCTGTTTCGTTGCGAGTTACCGATGCCTTCGGTGCTACGGCAATCCAGAACTTTGTGTTGACCGTCGCGCCCGACACGATCGCTCCGAAAATCAAATTGAGGCTGAGCGCGAACCCATTGGTATTGGGAGAGTACTCGGTCATCGCGATCCAGGCGAGCGACGACGTGGGGATCGCGGATGTGAAGTTGACGATGAACGGCCAGCCGTTGGGCTTGGATGCGAATCGGTCGGCAACGATCCGAGGCGACGCGACCGGCTTGAGAACACTGCGGGCGATCGCCGTCGATACTTCGGGCAACGAAGGAACGGACGAAGCGACCTTGCGAATCTTCGACCCTACCGACACGCAAGGGCCGACGATTCAGATCACTGCGCCTGTGCCGAATGCGACCGTGACCAAGCTGTCCGATATCAAGGGGTCGATTCTCGACGATCAACTGCAGTTCTACCGCATCGAATACGGACGAGCCGATTTGGTCGATATCAACCAGCCGGAGTTGGACGATCCCGATTATCGATTGCTCGCGCTCGGCACCAGCCAAGCGGTGGATCGCGTGTTGGCGACTTTCGATCCCACCGTGCTGTCCAACGACGACTACGTGATCCGAATCTTGGCGCAGGATCTCAGCGGCAATGTATCGACCAAGGTGATCCCGGTGAGCCTGGATGGACAGCTGAAGCTGGGTTCTTACAACTTCGAGTTCATGGACTTGACCATTCCCCTGAGCGGGATTCCGATTTCGATTCGACGCACGTACAACACCCAGGACGCGGCTGAATCGGGGGACTTTGGGTTTGGTTGGACGCTCTCGGTGCAAGACGCACAAATTCGGGAGTCGATTCCGGTGAATGCCTTGGAGGATCAAGGGTTCACGTACGCGGCCACTCCGTTTCGTGACGGAACGCGCGTCTATATGACCAAACCGGATGGCAAGCGCGTTGGGTTTACGTTCCGACCGACTCCTCAAGTCAGTCTCTTCGGGGGCGGTTCCTGGTTGCCGCGCTTCGTTTCGGATCCAGGAGTCCAGGATCAACTCGACGTCGGTTCGGTACCTCTTCGTCGCATCGGCGGTGCGTTTTATAGCAGTCTCTTTGGGGATCCGTTCAATCCGTCTTCCTATCGCCTGACCACCAAGGATGGAACCGTCTATGAGTACGGGCAATTCGGAGGTCTCGCCAATGCGTACGACCGCAATGGAAATCGACTTGAGTTCCGACCCGATGGAGTATTCAGTTCCAGCGGCCCTTCGATTCGATTCCTGCGGGACCCGCAAGGACGCATCTCCCAAATCATCGACCCCGTTGGGAATGTCTACCGCTACATTTACAACGCGTCCAACGATCTGGTGGAAACCATCGATCCGATGGGTCTGTCGAGGCGATACAGCTACTTTACGACCCCGGCCCACTATCTGCGAACCATCGTCGATCCCAATGGAGAATCGGTGTTCAATGCGCAATTCGATAGCCAAGGGCGATTGACGTCCTCCACGAATGCGGGCGGCGCATCGATTCAAAACCAGTTCTTTGTCTCGGAACAAAAAGAGGTAACGACCGATCCGTTAGGAAACCAATCGACCGTCTTCTTTGATGACCGCGGCAACATTCGGCGAGTGGAACGGCCGAGTGGTGTCGTATCGATGGAATACGATTCCCAGGACAATTTGATCAAGACGACGGATGAATCCGGAAACGTTGTCACGCAAACGTTCGACCAACGAGGCAATTTGGTTGCGATGACCAATCCGCTCGGGGGGACCTACACCAATCAGTTCAACGCATCGGGTCAAGTCACTTCGGCCAGGGATCCGATGGGGCGGAGTATCGAGATGGTCTACGACTCCGCCGGGAACTTGATCAAGGTCGTCAATGCCCTCGGGATCGTCACCAGTGCATCCTACGATCGTCAAGGACGCGTCGTCCAGTCCGTCGATGCCAAGGGTGCAACACTGCGGATGACCTATGGGCTCGGTTTGAAAGCGGAGCGAGTGGTCTTCGAACCTCCGGTGACGATGACCGCGGGCGCGGCACCAGCCAACGCGCCACCAGCCAACGGGCCGCCGGCTCAACGATTCGAATACAACCATCTCGGACAGGTCATTCGCGCCGTCGATGAAAATGGGAATGCCACGACGTACGAATACGACGCGATCGGTCGCCCTGTCGCCACGACCGATGCGATGGGAGGGAGGTATCGATACCAGTACCAAGGGGATCGCTTGGTCGAAGTCGTCGATCCCTTGGGTCGATCGACGAAGTACGAATACGACAATCTCGGCAGGCGGATTCGCGAAATCGATCCGGCAGGTGGAATTTCCAGCACCGAGTACAACGCCAGGAATCAAGTAATCGCATCGACCGACCCGCTGGGGCGAACGATCCGCTACGTCCATAACGGGGCGGGACGCTTGGAATCCGAGACCGATGCGTTAGGCAATACGACGCGATACGAATACAACGCGGTTGGATTTCGAACGGCCGTAATTGACGCGCTTCAACATCGCTGGATCTATCGATACGATGCGCTGGGTCGACTGCTCAGCTATTCCGATCCGCTGGGCGGAACAACCACCTACACCTACGATTCCGTTGGCAACAACACCCACGCGACCGACGCCAACGGAAACACCACTCAATTTTATTACGATGGATTGAATCGTTTGGTCAATGTGGTCGATGCGCAGGGGAACACCTCGGGCATCGCCTACGACGCCGAGGGCAATGTGGTTGCCGTGACGGATCCCAAGGGACGGGTCTCATCGTTCGAATACGACGACCGCGATCGCTTGGTCAAGGCGACCGATCCTGCAGGTTTCGTTCGTCGCCAAGTCTTTGACGACGTCGGGAATCGGGTCCGTGTTACCGATGAGTTAGGGGACACAACCGAGCTGTTTTACGATGCTGCGAATCGGGGAATCAGCACCCGCGACTCCAAGGGAAACACGACCCATCGCGTGCTCGATGCATTCGGCAATACGGTTCGGTTTCGGAATGAGCTCGGTCAGACGAGCAACTTTGAACTGGATGCTTTGAATCGCGTCAAATCGATCTCGACAACCGAAGGGCGCATCATTCGCAAGGCCTACGATGCCGTTGGGAATGAGGTCGCATTCACGGATCCCGCCGGCAACACGACTCGGATGGAATACGACGGGCTGAATCGTTTGCTCCGGCGTATCGATCCCCTGTCGCATACCATCGCGTTCGGCTACGACGGGGTTGGCAATCTGGTTTCCCGTATCGACCGAAACGGACGAGAAACGCGTTACGCGTATGATGCGACTCGACGATTGACCTCCGAGATATGGCTTTCCGGAGCAGCTACGCTCAACCAATTGGTCGCTACGTTTGATGCCATGGGGAATCTGCTCACGGCAACGGATCATCGAAGCTCGCTGCAATTCACGTACGATACGTTGAATCGCAGGGTGTCCCAGGACAATGCCGGTACGTTGGGGATCCCTCGGTTGCAATGGACCGCGACGTTGGATTCGATGGGGAATGCAGAGCAAGTGACCGACAGCTTCGGAACCGTGTTTTCCCGAGCCTTGGACTCTCGGGACCAAGTTGGCTCCATCCGGATGCACGGGGGCGGGACGGATCCCATGCGAGTCGATTTCACCTACAGCCCGCGGGGTCAAAAGACGTCCGAGGTCCGATTTGCAGATCTTGCGGGGAACCAAAAGGTGGGGTCGACGCGTTGGCTTTACAACGCTCAAGGCCAGCTGACCGACCTAACTCACTTCAATGCGCTCGATGCAATTCTCGTGGACTTCGACTATGCATACGATGCGATGTTTCAACTCACCGACGAATCGGGGTCGTCGGGCAACAAGCAATACCGATACGATCAAGCAGGCCAGCTCCAATCGGTCGACAAGGAAGGCGCTCGGGTTGAAACCTACCAGTACGATGCGAACGGCAATCGAGTCGGGGCGGGCGTGGTACTGGGACCGGGAAACCGGCTGCTGGAAGATGGAACCTTCCGCTATGCCTATGACAACGAGGGGAACCTGGTCGAGAAACTGCGTTTGAGCAGCAATGAAAAGTGGCTGTATTCCTACGACCATCGCAATCGGATGACGCGTGCGGAGTCGCGAAGCGCTGCGGGTGCGACACTCCAAGTCATCCAGTACGGATACGACCCTTTGAACCGTCGCATTTCTTTTGAAAAGGATGGAGCCACGTTGTCGACGGTTTATGTCGGGCAATCCCCGTGGGCCGACTTCGATGGAGCGGGAAACCTGGTCGCCCGGTACATGCCAGGTAGCCAAATCGACGAGTTATTGTCTCGCTATCGTCCTAGCGAAGGAGTGTCCTGGTATCTCGTGGATCGCCTCGGCAGCATGACCCACATCGCTGACAACACGGGAACGATCCTCAGCCAGGTAAGCTACGACAGCTATGGAAATATACTCAGCGAAACAAACCCAGCTCGAGGAGATCGTTTCAAGTTCGCCGGACGCGAATGGGATGAAGCGACAGGGCTCTACTACAACCGCGCTCGCTACTACGATCCCAAGGCCGGGCGATTTGTGAGCGAAGATCCACTCGCGTTTTGGGGTGGAGACGCGAATCTGCGCCGCTATGCAGGCAACGATCCGGTGAACAGCACCGACCCGATGGGGCTGCAAGCGATGTCTGAGGGTGGGGGATTGATGGCCTTTGTCAGTTACTATGCAGACTTTGCCTTGACGTATGGCAGCGATGAGCCATTTACATTTCGTATCGGATGCAAACAGGGTGCCTGCGGCATCTCGGGAGCAACGGATCCTGAGACGAAACTCAAATACAGTGCTCCGGTACCTGGAACGAATGGCAAGTTGAAGCTCGGCGGCACCGTTGGCTCTGACGGGTTAAAAGCCAATGCAACCGGAGGCTTAGGACCGGTTTCGGCGAGCGCTGGCACCGATGGGTTCTCTGTGAAGCTCAAGGGAGAAGTGGGCCCGAAGTCCTGGGGACAATTTGAAGACAGCGTCGAGCTCAATAGCAAAGGAGAGACGAAGTTTGAATTGAAGGGACCAGGCGCTTATGCGCCGAGCTTCAGCAGCGAGAGGGCGGATCTGCCAGCGATCCCCAATCTGCCCAATCGAGACGAGTTTGAATTCCTGGTCGAGTCGACAGCCACGGGTCCGCATCTGGTGATTGCTGCGGACATCGCCATCTATGTGGGAGTGGCCGAGCAATTAGCATTGATCGCCGGGGTTGCATCCGCCGAGGATTGGGAGACAGCCGTGCAGGTCGACTACGCTCGGAAAACCGATAATCCCAAGGCAGCAGTAAAGGCGGTAGGTTTCGCGAAGATCGCGCCTCGCAATCTACCCGCGCCCGGTAACGATCCGACACAGCCTGTACCACCGACAAAGAATCCCACGATGCATGATCCCAGTCATCCACTCCAAGATGAGGGAAGCGACGACGAAGGAGACGGTAGCGATGAGGGTGATGATCCCAACAACGATTCCGATGAACCCATTGAATTGGGGGATGGAAGTCGTTCTGGCCTGGGGGATCTGGTCTGGCATGACATGGATCGGAGCGGGGTTCAGGACCCGGGAGAGGCAGGCATAGGTGGTGTACGCATATGGCTTTATTCGCCGGGATCGGATGGGCAAATCGGAGGTGGAGATGACCTACGGATTGCGGAACGGGTAACCGATGGGATGGGTTACTACTTCTTTGGATTCTTGGAGCCCGGCGTGTACTTCCTCCGGTTTGATGTCACGACACTTCCTGTCGGTTTTGTTCCGACCAAGCCGAATGTCGGTTCGGATGACGCGCGCGATTCCGATGCGAACGAAGCGGGGTACGATTCACTGACGACGCTCGAGCCGGGCGAAGTCGATATGACCCATGACTTGGGAATCCATCCAAGCTGATCAGCTTTGGCTGATCCAGTTCCGCAAGAGAGTTGCCGCGGCGTCGGGATTGGTCCGAACCAGGGACGTCAAATCCTGTTTGAGTTCGGCGCCCGTCGTGCGGAACTGGAGCGTGGCATCTCTCTCCGCTTCTTCCAACCCCGCAGTCGGTTCGTCTTCGGTCAAGCTGGTGATTTTTAGATCGATCTCATCATCGAGTGGGATATCGAACCCGCGTTCAAAGGAAGCGTCGGAACCTGAAGGTGTGCTTCTGGCGAACGAGCGGAGCGAAATCAAAGCTGCTCCGGCCAGTCCCAGCAGGGCGAGCGTTTGCCATGACTGAGCAAGCCAATCGAGCGCGGTTTCGGACCATGTCGGTTCCGGCGGAAGCGCAGGTTCGAGATCCAAATGCTCCGTAACCGTGACTCGCGGGACTGTTTCCTGGCCAGTGGCCAGTTTGTCGAGAATCGCGTTGAGCTTCAGCTTCACATTGTTTTCCGTCTCGGTCTTGATCTGGGTCAAGTCCGAGTCTTTTGGAGGGGGCGCATCGGCCGTTTTCTGGTCTGGATTGCGCACCTGCCAGTTGTGCAAGTAGGCCTTTTGGTAATAGGAAGACGGAATCGAAACCGACATCATGGCATTGGTGACTTTCAGTCCGACCCGTTTGCTGCTGACGAGCGTGTTCCCTGTGATTCGACGCTCCGATTCGGTTTGTTCCTTGGTCTTGCTCGATTGATCTGCGGCGGCCAACGTGGCACCTCGATTGGCGAGGGCGTTGGGTTCCGTACCGGGGCGACCTCCGGGATTGACTCGCTGGGATTCCGTGTCTTTCTTGGTTGTCGACGACTGAACCGTCGTCGGTTTGTCGTTGTACTTGAGTTCCTCGGTTTCCTCGGCCAGCGTGTTGTCGAGTTCGACGTTTACGGCAATATGCACATCGCCGTAAGCAGTCAGCAATTCCGTCGCTTTGCGTTTCAGTTGCTGTTCATGGAACGCCTTGGTTTTCAGATAATGGTCATGCGCCATCGATTCCGGATCGTCGTTTCCGACCTCGATTTCCCCGGTACGTGTGTCGATCACGGCGATGTTGGAACTGGGAAGATCCGGGAAAGATTTCTGGATGTACGTGATGATGCTGCGTTTCTGGGACGCGCTCAGTTCCGCGCTTCCACGTGGCATGATGGCGACACTGGCGGACTTTTTCTTGGACGAAGAAAACCCTTCGGTCCGTTCGTCGTAAGTGATGAGGGCTTCTTCGATGAAGGGAAACTTGCGAAGGGCTGTTTGCATGTCTTTGATTTTTGCGTTGCGGTGACGCGCCTGGGTGACCGACATCGATTCGAGAATGTTGCCGCTGCTGAGAGCCCTGTCCATGGCGCTTCCGAGGCGTTCCGGCATCGCCTTGGCATCCAATAGAGCTTTAAGATACGAATCCTTGGTCGCACTCGGGACACGAAGACGGTTGCCGATGCGCTCGTAATCGCGCAGTCCAGCGGAACTGAGAGCCATTTCCATTTGATCGAGTTCTTCGGTGCTGAAGCTCTGGCCAGCGAACGCGTATTCTGTGGCGATCTTAGCAGAAGAGTAGCCCTGAATCAGGAATCCCGCCCCGATCAAGATCGCGACGAGCATCAAGATCGACATTACGCGGGACTGCGGATTCATCCCGGCAACAAGGGCTTGGATCTGACGCAAAAGTTGAGTGAGTTGATTCATGAACTAGACTCGAATCGCATTGAGTTCCTCGAATGCTTGAAGCAGCTTGTTTCGAATCTGGACCAAGAGTCGAAACGACATGTCGGCCTTTTGAATGCTGGTGAAGACCTCGGCCTGGTTGATATCCCCTCCGGAGAGCAACTGCTCCATTTTTTCTTGCGAGTCCAATTGACTATCGTTGACATTCGAAATCCCCTGCATCAGGATCGAGGCAAACGGATTCTGGTTCGACACCGCTTCGCCCGAGGCCGCTTGCCGGTGATCGGCAATACGCCGCATCAGATCCGAGATGTGATCCGAATGCTGTTGGAACAAGGTGGAATTGCGTACGTCCATGCCGATGATCTATGCAGGTGCGAGGATCAAGCCAAGATGCTCAAGGTTTGGCGAGACATCCCTTTGGTGACTTCGATGATCCCGACATTCGCTTCGTAGGCGCGCGACGCCTCCAGAGCATCCACAAACTGTTCGTTCATATCGATATTGGGATACGCAACATAGCCTTTCCACTTGCCTTCGGCGATCGCCAGCGGGTGGTCCGGTTGATACCGGTACAAAGGTTCAACATCCTCAGTTTCCACTTTCGAAACTTTCACTCCGGCCGCTCCGTTGCGAGCCTTTTCGTCGTCGGTCTGAAACACCACAAAGCGAGGCTGATAGGGTTGGTTCTCCCCATCCTCATTCTTGATCGTTGACATGTTGGCGATATTGCCCGAAATGGTGTCCAATCGGGCTCGCTGGGCCACCAGTGCGCTGGTGCTGATATCGAGAGAAGTGATCATGGTCGGCTCCTGTTCGGATTCGGGGATCGCCCAAACGCGATTCTCCAACATGGGCTTTAGCAAAAACCGCGAGAAAATCCAAGGTCGATTGCCAGCACGTGCATCCTCGCGGTTCTCCAGGTACATTAAGAGCCGATCCGAAAACCGAAAAAACCGCGGCTAACGCCAAGCGGCTACACAATGCTGGCTAATTTATGTCAACGCAGAGCTCGAAAACGGAAGTAGGCAGCTACTTCATCTCCAACTACCCACCGTATTCCCAGTGGACGGCGGACGCGATTCCCGAGATTGAGAAAGCGCTGGCCGATTCCCCCGTTGATCGAGGGGGAGTTGCGGCTCCGATGGGCCTCTACCTTCATATTCCGTTCTGCCGGAAACGCTGCAAGTTCTGTTACTTCAAGGTGTTTACGAACGTCAACGCCGATCAGATCGAGCGCTACGTGTCGGCGTTGAGCCGAGAGATCTCCTTGGTCGCCGAGCAGGGGATCATGAGCGGTCGCCAGTTTCGCTTCGTCTACTTTGGCGGAGGGACACCGAGCTTTCTATCGGTCAAGCAACTTCGATCGCTGATGGATCGACTGCACGAGCATGTGACCTGGAACGGAGCTGAGGAGGTAACTTTCGAGTGCGAGCCGGGGACTTTGAGCGAAGCCAAAGTGCAGACACTTCGAGAGCTCGGGGTAACGCGATTGAGCCTCGGGGTCGAAAATTTTTCTGACGCGATTTTGGAAGAGAATGGCCGGGCGCACCTCTCCAAGGAGGTTTACCGAGCGTGGGAATGGATCGCGGCGGCGGGATTCCCTAATGTGAATATCGACTTGATCTCGGGCATGGTCGGCGAGACGTGGGAGAACTGGAAGGAGAACATTCGGAAGACGATTGAGCTTTCCCCAAACAGCGTGACCATTTACCAGATGGAGCTTCCGTTCAACACGGTGTATTCGAAGGGGATCTTGGAGGCGCATCAAGAGTCGCCGGTAGCGGACTGGCCTACCAAGCGAGATTGGGTCCGCCATGCATTCGAATCCCTGCAGGAGCATGGTTACTCGATCAGCAGCGCCTACACGCTGATCAAGGATCCAAGCAAGGTGAATTTCTCGTATCGAGACAACTTGTGGGGAGGGGCGGATCTGCTGGCTACGGGAATCGCCAGTTTCGGTCACGCATCGGGAGTTCATTACCAGAACGTCCCGGAGTGGGAGCGTTACTTGGGAATTGTTTTGGACGAGGGGCGGCTCCCGTTGGGGCGAGCCTATAGTCCAACGCCGTTGCAATTATTGATCCGGGAGATGATCTTGCAGTTGAAGCGAGGCTACCTGGACCCTGCGTACTTCCAAGCCAAATTTGGGTCGGATATCGTTTCGCAGTGGCGAGATGTCTGGCAGGAGTATGCGCAGGAAGGCTACGTAACCTTGCGAACCAATAGCCAGGGGAACGTGGAGCGGATCGAGCTGACCATGGACGGCTTGCTGCGAGCCGATGGTTTGCTCCCCGCCTTTTTTGAACCTCAATTTCGCGGTGTTCGATACACATGAGCGGAGCGAGTCGAGGATTGGCGAGTTGGGTGGCGTGGGCATCAATCCTCGTTGGGATGTACGCCGGGATTCTCTCGGCACAGGAAGCCTCCGTGGGAGCGTTGCGTCGTTGGGACTCCAAGCTGCTTCCGAATGCCATTTGGGTTCATCCGTCGGTGATGTCGGGGGGGCTGCCGGCGGGAAAACCAGCTTTCGAGGAATTGGTTCAACTTGGGATCAAGACGGTGATCAGTGTCGATGGTATCAAGCCGGATGTGCAGAACGCCGAGGCTGTCGGGCTGCGTTACGTCCATCTTCCGCACGGCTACGATGGCATCTCGGAGAATCGGCTGCTCCAGATAGCCAAGGCGGTGCGCGATTTGCCGGGTCCAGCGTACATCCATTGCCATCATGGCAGACATCGAAGCCCGGCCGCCGCTGCCGCCGTCTGCATCTCGCTGGGACGCATCGATCGATCGTTGGGGCTAGAAACCTTGCGGGTCGCCGGAACCAATCCCGGGTTCCGCGGGCTTGTTCAAACAGTCGAGCGAGCCTCGTTGGTTCCTTCGACGCGTCTGGATGAATTGCAGATCGATTGGGTCGCTGTTTCGGAAGTTCCTCCGATCGTAGACGCGATGGTGGAGATGGACTCGATCTTCGATCGATTGAAGGAGCACCAGAAGCGAGAATGGCCCGGCTCGCTTGCAGAAACCGCCGCCGATGTTTTGATGCTCAAAGAGCATTACATGGAGTTGCACCGAAGTGAATCCGAAAAGAAGCAAGATCCTGGATTTCTCGAGTTGCTGGAACAAGGTCGCATGTTATCCGAACATCTCGAGGCCAAACTCTCGCACGATCGCGTTCCATTTTCACCTGATGGATCGGCTCATCTGGACAGCATCATGAAGTTGCTGTCCAACAACTGTTCGCAGTGCCATCGCCAGTACCGGGATAACCGCTAGTGAGGGGCGAATTATTTCAAAACGGCTTGATTCGCGCGTACCATTTGCTCAGCCAACCGCGTGAATAACCGTCGCGAACATGCCCGCTGTCCTGGCGGTTGATCTTGAGATCATATATATGCCGACTCAAGACCACGTTGTTCGGCCCGATGTCTTCCGCGCGGCAAATACCGCTTAATGACGCTTCGAAGCGATTGTCGCTCTGTTCAATCGTTTTCCTCGCTTCGAGAACGACGTTTCCATTGGGCTGGATATCGGCGACTCGGGCCGCGATGTTGAAAGTCAACTGCTCTGCAAGCCGCATGGTCGAGTCACCGCGGTAGACTTCGTTTTCATTGAAACGGACTCTCGGATCGCCGTCGGATTGAGGAGCGGGTTTGATAGTATCCACTCCGACCATTCGGATCCAATCCTGAAGCACCGCATCGAAGTTGATCGTCTTCCGAGATGTCGTGTTCCCCTGTGCGATCATTTGGGCAATCTCTTCGACGCGGATGGAAACAATGTCGTTGACTCGCAAGATGCGCGCCGGGACAGGAGGTTGGTAGGTGAACGAGGATTGCAGAGACGGCGGGAGGAAGTAATTCCCTCCAGCCATACCGCCAGGCCCCATGAAGTATGCCGGTCCACCCCCAAACGGGAGGCCGGCATAGGGTGGGGCATTTCCGTAGCCCTCGGCAGGACCACCGTTTTGAAGCCCAGGGGGCATGCCAGGGGGCATACCAGGTTGCATACCAGGTGGAGCAAGCGTTGCCTGAGGTCCATCTTGAAATAGGCTTCCCGTCTGGGCGAGGCTCGGACTGGTTCCCGGAAGGATGGAGAGTGCAATCGCGATCCCAGTGAGGAATGCGATTCGCCACCGGATTTGCCACCGTTTTGGTTTGTTCATCTTGAGTCTCGTGGGGCTATTTTCTGCGAAGAGAAAAAGCATGTTTTAGGGATTGAGAGGAGTTCCGCTTCCAGCGATCACTTCGACGCGCCGTTCGGCGGCAACGCGGACTGCAACTCGCTTCTTCTGCGGCAAAACTTCGACCTGGATCATTTCATCGACCGCGCCGGATTCCAGAGCGCGTCCGTACGCTTCCACGCGGACCGAGCCAGCCAGGACAGCGATGGTTACCGACTCACCGGCTTGGACCGCGAACGGGTCGCCGACGTCTTGATTGCGAATTGGTTGCTGCGTGCTGACCGCTTTACGAAGTTGTTTACCGACCAAGCTTTCGAAATCGGAAAAGCAGTCTTCGGGCGAGATTTTTGATGCTGGAGGAAGGGCCAACCACACCAGATCCGATTCCTGCAGGACGCGCCCTCGAGCAATGGGGCCTTTGGCGGCGACGACCATCATGGGCAAACGAACCTCGGTGTCGATATCAACAACCGTTTCCCCGTCCGACGTGCGAAGGAGCAGAGCGAATTTCTGGTTCCCTTCCCATGGTTCCTGGCCACCCGCGATGCTGACGATTTGACGGCGTTGCAGCAATGCGTTGGCATATTGGGGTGGTATGTTTGGCTTGATCCGCCATTTTCCGTGGGTGCCTGTTTTGAGTTGCAGATAGGCTTCGATCGCCGAGGCGACCACGCGTTCCGCCTGGGAAATGGAGACAGGAGTCGTAAACGCCGGAGCGAAATCGCGAGGAGCGGCGGGCTGTGCCGTCTCCGGCCGCGAGGATTCAACTGCGGACGCAGCTTGAACGGCGTTCGATTCGCCTCGAGAAACATGCACGACCGCGGGACCCGACCAACGGATGGATCCTGGATTCAACCCTCGCAGCGCGAGTACCTTTGCGATGTCGTCTCGTGCCCAGGCTTGCCGAATTCCGCTACGGGGTGTCGGAGCGATGGGAACGTCCTGCAGCGCCTTGGCAACATCGTTGGATTGACTCATATCGCACACATCGCGCAGACGCAGCACGTTGGATGCGACGGCGACCTCATCGCGAAGCATCAGGGCAACTTCCTCGTCTCGATCCTCGCCTAGCGCATTGCCGGCAACGATGCTGAGCCCAACGCACCAAACCACGAGCGGAAGCGCCGCGAGGCGAAATAGAACGGACCGGGCGACACAATGCAGGGAAGCTTGAGATTTCATGGTTAGAATCGTCGCAGATTGACGATTTGCTGAAGAATCTGGTCCCCTGCTTGGATCGCCTGGGAGTTGAGTTCAAAGCCCCGCTGAGTCGTGATCAAGCTGATCAACTCCTTGACCGGTTCGACATTCGATTTTTCCAAGGAGCCTTGGCGAATCACGCCGAGTCCATCGCGACCTGGTTGTCCCTGAAGAGGTTGCCCACTGGCATCGGTCATCTGGTACAGGTTCTCGCCGAGTTTGAGCAACCCGTCAGGATTGATGAAGTTCACCAGTTGCAAGTCCGCCAACGGAACGAGTTGCTGTTGTCCGACCTGTTGTACAAGTACCTGACCATTCGGGTTGAAGACGACTTTGGTGGCATCCTGGGGAATCGTGACTGCGGGCTCAATCAATCGTCCTGTTTGGGCTGAGCCGATCACCAACTGGCCGTTCGCGTTGACATCAAGGTTGCCGCTCCGCGTGTAGAGGATGTTTTGGGTGACCGGATCGATGACTTGCAGGAATCCGTTCCCTTCGATCGCGATATCCAAGTCTCGGCCAGTTTGTTCCATCGCTCCTTGGCGAAGATCCTTTTGCGTACTCTGCACTCGGGTTCCGAATCCGACCTGCGTTCCGACCGGGGTTGGGGTTTGCTGTGCATCGAGAACGCCTGGGAAAGTTTTCTGTCGATAGAAGAGGTCTTCGAAATTCGCTCGATCTCGTTTGAATGCAGTTGTGTTGATGTTGGCGAGATTGTTGGCGATTACATCCAGTTTCGTCTGCATGGCTTCCATGCCGGATGCCGCGGTGTAAAGCGATTGCACACTCATTTGGTTTCGGCCTCATAAAAAATAGGAATGGTTGTTTCGATGGAGTCGATGCGGAAACGATCGGAACGACTATTCACGTAGCACGCGTCCGATGAGATTTCCGTAGGCTTGGTCTTGATGTTGAATCAACCGCAAGTTCGATTCGTAAGCTCGCGACGCTTCGATCAATTCCATCATGGCGGCGGTGGGGTTGACCGCGGATTTCTCGAGGTGGCCCGCCACGACTTTGCGTTCGTTCACCGGAACATTTTCGAGTTCGCCTTGGTTTCGAAAAAGATTTGCGCCTTCGCGAGTGAGATCTGCTAGATCATTTGGGCGGGCCAGCATCAACTGGAGGCGAGATCCCTCCTGTTGGATGGTCCCGTCGTAGTTAACTTGGTAGGGGAGCGATGGATCGATTTGGATGGGGTTGTTGTCGGAACCGAGCACCGGATCACCCGATGGGGTGATCAATCTCCCGGTCGCATCGAACTGGAAACCTCCCGCCCGCGTGAGGAATTGCTCATCTCCGCGTCGGACGACAAAAAAGGCACGGGGATCATTAATCGCGAAATCGGTTTTGCCGCCGGTGGCCTCGACGGGCCCGACGCCAAACTGCGTCTCGCTTGGCTGGATGCGTACTCCGCCGCCGATATCTGCAAGGCTTCCCTGTCCAGGCGAGGCGTCGCCATCGTCGATCGCTTTATTGTGCCTGGCCTGCAGGATTGCTAGACTGGGTTTGAAGGCAGGTGTATTCACGTTCGCCAGATTGTGGCTGAGAACTTCCAGCCGATGGCTTTGAACGTGGGCGCCGGCAGCCGACAAGTACATTCCGTATGGCATGATCTATTCCGTTTGCGATCCATCGCCCCCTGCGCTACCGTTGAACCATAGCGATTGCTGCCGTGCGACGAAACATCAATCCGATAATTCCTGATTCCGGCCCTGCCTACCTTCTCCCGCCTTCCCAGCTTTCCTCATCGCGTCGTCTTATTCGGGCTGAGCGTATCGGGCTCGTACTTGGCGGCAGCGTGCTGTCTATGCTTCTGGCCATCGCTTGTTTCTTGACCCCGTCGCCTCAGGGATTTGGGACGCATCGGCAACTTGGGTTTCCGAGTTGCTCGATGGTGGCTCTGTTCGGCATCAAATGCCCTGGCTGTGGCATGACCACATCGTGGGCGTTTTGCATGCGAGGGGAGTTCGAGAGCGCTCTGAATGCGAATGTCGCGGGGACGATGTTGTGCGGGTTGAGCTTGTGTTGCGCGCCGATCATGATCGGTATGGGGCTCGTGGGGCGTCCGTCCCGCGGCGGTTGGTTTTCGATCGCGTCGACAGCATGTTTCTGTGCCGTGATGGGGATCGCGATGATCGAATGGGTGATTCGTCTAGCGGCCAACGGTTGAGATTGCTAAAACCGATTTGGTTCCCGTGGCTAGTGCGAAAGGATTCCCCATGCCAATTCAAACAAATAGATCCATCGCTACATCGATCGCTGGTCGACATCTGGTTTGGTTGCTCATCGTCCTGGCATTCACCACGGCCGGTTGTACGCGGTTGATGACCCTGGGAGCGCTCTTGGTCTACGGAACCGAATTGCCAGCCGATTTCAAGGATCTACAGGGCAAGCGGGTTGCGGTCGCGGTGGTGACTCCGAATGGAATTCAGAACGATGCCTCCGGCGCAATTTTATCGCGGCAACTCAATGCTCTTTTGGCAGCCAACGTCAAGAAAATCTCGATGGTCGAAACCCAGGAAGTGGAACAAGTTGCAAGGGATTTCCCGAGCGGTTCCATCGACATGGTCAAGCTCGGGCAGCGTTTGGATGCCGACTACGTCGTTGGTGTGCAGTTGTCGGATCTGCAGCTTCACGATGGTCCAACCTTATACCAAGGACGCTGCAAATGCTCCGTCTCGGTGTACAAAGTCCAAGAAGGAGCGACCCCAGTTTTCGTGAAAGACCATTCGAATTTCAAGGCGCCTGAGAGTGGGATCCCGAAATCCGCGATGGATGAAGCCAAGTTTCAGGGTGTTTACCTTGGATTGCTGGCCAAATTTATCGCGATGAATTTTCATCCTCACGAGCGTGGCGCCGACGTTGCGATCGATGCCGCTTTCCACTCCCTCTAGCGCTTGAAACTTAAAGATGAAGTCCTATTCCTTTCAACTGGTATGGGTTTGGATCGTGGCGATCGTTTCTCTAGGGATGGCCGTATCGGATACGGCTGCCCAAACCTCTCCCCCGTCGGGCGTTGAATTTCGTATCAATACCGATGTGTACATCGACACGTCTCGTCCCCCAGTCGCATCGACGCAGACGCTATTTTTTAACGACTATGTCATGGACTGGGATGACGGACGACGACGTCTGATGCGCATTGATTTGCGTACCCAACAGATCGATTTGGCGGACTTTGCGGGCCAACGTCGCTGCCGTATCGACATCGGAGATCTGTTTTCGCGACTCGGGGAACTGAAATCGCAACTCACCCTCGAGCAGCAACAAGCCTGGACCGCGGCCAAGGAACCGCTCGAGGACAACGGGAGCTTTCTGCTCGAAAGCGGCAACCTGCGGTACCGGTTCACGACGGCAAAGCCATTCGCTCCTGAAGCGGCATCCGCCTACGCTGAGTTCGCGAATCTGTCGGTCCTGGTCAGCGCGATCTATCCACCGTACAAGCCCCCGCTGTTGCGTCTGCAAGTGAACGAGTTCCTTGCGCAAAAATCGCTACTGCCAGTGGAAATTCAGTTGAACGATCTTCGCTCCAAATCGAACGATTGCATCACTGCGCGCATCTTGGTTCAAAACGCTTTGACGAACCAGGATCGAGAGCGGGCCAAGGATTGGGATGTTCTGATTCAGACATTGAAATCGGTCTCCGATACGGAGTTCTTTCAAGCAGAGCGGACCGCGCGACAGCGCATTGGAACGGCCAAGTAGCCGACGCCCGCCGCGGCTAATCGTTGTCATGCGATTCCTTGGGCTGCCCAACGAATCGGTTGGAAACAAAGGGAGGCTCTTCGTCTCGCAATTCTGAGATGGCATTCCCCGCGGCACGTTGTTCAGCCTCTTTTTTGTTGCGGCCCCAGGCTGATGTGAACCTTCGACCGGCGATCTCGGCCGCAATCTCGAAGTACTTGCTATGGTCCGGCCCGCTTTCCCCGACCAGTCGATAGACCGGCGTCCCTTTCATTTCTCCCTGGGCCATCTGTTGCAGCAACGACTTGAAATTTCCGCTGCTCTGTCCTTCAGCCGCCATGCGAATCTCGGGCTCCATGTATTTGAGGATGAATTCGCGAGCGGCTTCTATCCCTCCATCGAGATAAACGGCGGCGATCAGGGCTTCGAATACGTCGCTCAACAGCGAGCGGGGCATCCCGTGTCGCATCATCCCTTTGCCAACATGCAGGCAGCTTTCGATTCCCAGTTTCTTCGAGATCTTTGCGCAAACCCGCCGCGACACGACTACCGACTTGATTTTTGTGAGTTCTCCCTCGAGGTATTCCGGATAGGTTTGGAAGATCTTTTCGCATACAACCATTCCGAGGATGGCATCTCCGAGGAATTCCATCCTCTCGTTGGAGTGCTTTCGACTAGCAGCCACGCTGGCATGGGTCAACGCGGACGCCACGTAGGTCGGGTCCTGGAAACGATAGCCGATCAACTGCTGGCATCGTTCTACTTTATCTTCCAACGATGAAGGGTCCTTCGATGGTTCCGAATTTTTCATCGCGGTGCAGGTCGGCTGGGAAAAAGACCGTTCATTTGCTTGTTTTTATCGCAAGTTTCGCGCTCCGCGGCTAGTATGCAGACATTCAATTATTCGAAGAAGTCCAGGTTGGTGGTTGCGATCCACAGAGGAAGGAGCATTTCCTTCTTAGGGTCCAGCCGTTTGAGCCCTTTTCCTGCCGTCGCAGGAGCGAGGATTTGCAGGTCCATTTTTACGAGGTCTGCGATGTCGTGGGGGCCATCCAGGAACCGGACCACGGGCTCCAATGGCCTCCCTGGATTGGTTCGAATCACGATCGCTCGCCTCGAATCGCTCATTTCCACCTCGGTCCCGATCGGGTAGATGGAGATGGCATCGATCAAACTTCGAGTTGCGTCGCGGTCGAACACGCCTTCGGCGGCATGAAAGCAGAGGTGAGCCAACGCATCCGGGGCAACCAAACCGATTTCCCGGAACGTCGGATTGGCAATCTCCATGTAGGCGTCGACGACATTCATGATCCTGGCTGCGGGGTGAATCTGAAGGCCCCGCAAACCGTAAGGAAACCCAGAGCCATCGAGTTGCTCGTGAATTTGCGAGATCAGCATGATGGCATGCTGACTGAGCTTGGTGACAAAGCGCAGATACCTGGTGCTCTCGATCGGGTGAGTTCGAAATGCTTCTACGAACTCCTCCTTTCTGCTGGAGCGATACTCGGGATCCCGCCACTCGGGATGGAGGAGTAACGCGATGTCGTGAATCAGGGCTGCCAAGCCGATGGACTTGATGTCCTCGGAATTCAGTCCCAATTCAGTTCCCGCGATGATTGACAAACACGACAGTCGAGTCGAGCGGGTTTGTACGCGATTAGACTCCTGCTGCAAACCGTCGTCGACGCGGGCGGCCAAGACCGCGAGAAGCGTCGAGACCTCCTTGGTCGCCTCGGCAATTAGCCGATCCACTTGATTGAGAAGATCAAGGCAACTGGCTTGCCGGTCCTGCATCAATTCCTTGACGAAGGCATCGAAGGATTGCTCAGTTGCAGAGAGCATTTCCTGGAGTCGTGCGACCGATTCGGGGGGGTAACTGTCCAGGAGAATCTGATTTGCCGATACCGCTTGGGTTTCCACGCGAATCGTCAGCTTTTGGATACCGGAACTGAGCAGTCGTTGGCGAATGGACTCATCGAATGGTCGGCCAGCCTTGAGGATGACGCGTCCGCTGCTGTCCGTCAGATCAAAGTCGAGGACCGTACCGACTTTGGGCCGTGTCGTATCAATATCGAAGGAGCGGTTTGAGTCCATAAAAAAACCTCACCATCCTGACGTTCGTAGATGTCACTTCATGGAGCGAAAAACGCACCGGATCGCCATGCGAGGCGGCGAGTATAAAACCTCGCAATGCTTGGATTCTCGGATGTGCAACCAGTTGTATTTCTTTCGCGAGTATGTCACTCCGCGATTTCATTACTCTAGCAGAGATCGTCTTCGCTTGTGGCACGGAGAGGAATTACTGGGTCGACTCTCAGAAACACCTAAGCAATCTCCAACAGACTGGCTTCGGGAGCACACCACCAGCGAAGCGGATGTGTTCCTGCGATGCCGCGGGTGACATGCATCACGGTGGGTGATTGGAAAAACACTCCCGATGCGTAGCGGCTACCATGAAAACTCGGGGCGACAATCGGGCCGATTCCTGGCACACGTACTTGCCCGCCATGCGTATGCCCGCATAGCAAGAGATGGCAACCTTTGTTTCTAGCCCATAGAAATTGATCCGGTGAATGGGAGATCCCGAGAATCAATCCCTGCCTTGAATTCGGAGCAGCCGACTCGATGTGCCGGTCCAGCCAGGGCAACTCATTTCCGATCACGTGCATGGCCCCCCTTTCGGTGTTGAGAAACCAATCCCGCTCCCCGGCGTCCAGCCAGCCGAGTCCCACCATGGTATTTCGCGCTGCATCCGCCAAACCATGGGCTCGATCATGATTCCCCAAGACGAATAGCCTCGGGATTTCCGATGGCACGCCACCCAATGCTCTTTCTAAGTGCGGAACGGAAGAAGCATGATCGACCAAATCTCCCGACACGACGAGCAACTCGGCTCCTTGCTGGACAAGCCAATCGGCGCAGTGACGTGTAAAGTCCGGGGAAATTTGGCCCATAAGATGGATGTCCGACAGATGCCCGATCTTCATTCCTGAGAATGATGGATCGATACCGTCAAGAAACAGGCGTTTGACATTCAACTCCAGGCTCAGAATCTGATTCCCCGGAATCGCCAGTGCGTAGCGGGTCATCGGACCAATCACCCACTCCGGATTCTTTCGGTGCAGATGAGGGTCGAACCGTTGATGCAGGGTCTGGAATCGGTTCCAGGCGATCGCGAAGAATGGGCGTTGAATCATCCATCGCGGTCCGTGCCAGGCTAGAAACACCAGAATGGCCCCCAAATAGGCGACCGTAACGAATGAGGCACGCAAAAAGAACTGCGGCTCTTGAAGCTGCAACCAGAATTCCGCCCAACCATTCCCCCAGTTGCCATACCGCCGCTCGAGCATGAACAGCAGGCAGGGGAGTACCAGACAGACCGCGACCACCAACTTCTCAAGTCGTTTGAGGGTCGAACGCTGCAATCCGAGGGCGTTGACCCGATTGTAGAGCCAAATCCAAAAACCGACGTGACCGATCACGATGGCCAGAATCAATAACAGTCTCATCCATGCAACGGAGCTCACAACGCATGGTTCCTTGCGAAGCTCAATCTGTCTCCGACGCTTGACCTGGTCGATAATCGATGAGGGTTTCGGTAACGCCGAGCAATTGATCGAGACGGAATGGTTTGTAAAGAATCGCTTTGCGATGCAAGCCGGCTTGCCGTGCCTTGACAATCGAATGCCCGGGATCGTAACCGAAACCGGTCATCAAGGCGATAGGGACATGTTCCATCAGCTTTTGCAAGCGGATCATCAACTGGTAGCCCGAATAATCCGGCAGTTTGATGTCCGAAATGATGACATCGTAGTTTTCGTCGCCGGAGTTTCGGACCATAGAAACCGCCTGATCGCCATCGAGGGCGGTTTCCACGATGCAACCGTATCGTTCGAGCAAACTATGGGCATCGTTCCTGACGTTTTCGTCCGGGTCAACCACCAAGATACGTCTCCCGATCAGCTTGGGATGGGATTCAGCTCCAATCCCAGCCGGGCTCACGTCCGTTGGTGCTAACGTCTGGCCGATCTGCTGGATCGATTTCTTGATACTTCTCGCTTTGCTCAACACATCTCGCAATCGGGCGACGGTTTCCGTGTCGTGCCCAATGTATTTCTCCATCAGGTAGACCGCGTCGAGGAGAAGATCGTCCAAAGGGAGAGCGACGGCTGCGTGAATCGCTTCGCAGCTTTGCTGGGCAGCGTTGGTGCGTTGAGCCACCAGGAGTTCGAGCGTATTGAGAGCGACGGCAACATCGCGAGCGAAGATTTCTAAGAACTGCTGATCGCTTTCGCTGAACGCATCCAGTTTCGGGCTCTCCACGTTGATGGTCCCGATGACTTCATCATGCAAAATGATCGGGACGGTGAGCGAGCTTCGAGCTCCTTTGAACGCTTCGAGATACATGGGGTCGACGGTGGTGTCTCGACACAAGTAGCTAACTCCATGGGCTGCTACGTAGCCAGTGACTCCATGCCCTTTTGGACTAGCCATCAATCTCCGGTCGGCAGCCACCTGGTCGATCCCGACCGACAACAAGGGAATCAGGTTTCCGGTCGATTGCTCCAACAATCGAATCTCGATTACGTTGACGTTGAGCAAATCCTGTGTGTAGTGGCGAATGTTGTCCTTGAGCAAGTCGATACGTTGATCGACATCCATGGCGAAAATCTCGTCCGGTTTCAGGTCGGTTAACTTCGCACCGGCATGGTGGATCGCGGCGAGTTTCTGTTCTTGCAGGACCTCCTCCGTGATATCGCTCAGGGTGACCGCGATGCGACTCTTGTCCTTCGAGGTCGTCGCGCTTTCTATGTCGACCCCGGAACGGCCCGACTCGTCCTTCCGCAAGCAAACCGCGTGCAAGTGATAGTAGGTGGGTGAACCGGAAGTGTTTTCCCGCTTGACCCGTGCGCTAAATTTGCGGCCGGTAGTCGAACAAGAGTCCAAGGGGCATTTGGCGGCTCCTTGAATCTCAGGGTGGCCGAGCACGGAGTAAAATTGCTCTCCGGTTCGATCGACCCCGCCAAACCAATCACGAAAGCACTGGTTGGACCAGAGGATCGACATGTCGGCACTAAGCACCGCAACTCCCTCCGGCAAGGAGTTGATTACTTCGTCGGCTGCGATGCCTGCAACACTGATCTTAGCCACACCTAATCCTCCCCTGGTTCGCGCGGTCTCTCGCCGCGCGGTCACATTCCTGTCTCGTCTTTTAAATATAGGTGACAAGGTCGGTGATTCAACAGACCGAATCGATCTTCCGAAGTGAACGTTTCAGAAAAACTTCCCGGCTGCGGCGATTTGCCTGAGCTACAGATACTGCTGGTATCCTAGCTCCGTCAACTGCTTGACGACCTCGCGAACGCGTTCCTCCTCGGACTTGGGTGCTACCAACGTCGCGTCAGGAGTATGCACTACGATCATGCTAGTTACCCCGATCGTTACGATCAGATGATCGGATTCGGTGCGTACGATCATGTCGTTGGACTCGATTCCCAAGTAAGGTCCTTCGACTGCATTGCCCCGCTCATCAGGCTGGATCAACCTCGCCATCGCTTGCCAGCTTCCGACGTCGTCCCAGCCGAAAGGGGCCTCCATCACCGCCACGTTCGGGTACCGTTCCATGACGGCAAAGTCGATCGACTTGCCCTTAATAGGCTCGAAATGCTCTATAAACGTCCGTTGGAAGTGGGGAGTACCGATCGATGCGGCGATCCGTTCGATTGCCCCATAGATTTCGGGTTCGAACTTCGCGAGCGCATCGAGGATGGTTTGGGCACGCCACAGGAAGATACCACTGTTCCAGTAGAACGAGCCTGCCTGCAGGTAGGATTCGGCGGTTGCTCGGTCCGGTTTCTCCCGAAAACGCTCCACTTCGAAAGCAGAAATCCCAGGTGCGGAGGAAATCGCCTTGCCGCGTTGGATGTAGCCGAAGGATTCGGCGGGATAGCTCGGGCGGATCCCAAACGTAACAATTTTGTCAGGGTCCTCCTGAATCAATTGAACGCCAGCCCGGACCGCACGATGGAATTCGGCTTTGGGTTCGATCACGTGGTCGGAGGGCATCACAATCATGATCCCCCCGGCATCGGCGGCCCGCACCAGGGACGCTGCGACCCCGATGCATGGGGCTGTGTCGCGTTTGAAAGGTTCGCCGATGATATGCTCGATCGGCAATTGCGGCAGCTGGGACACGACCGCGTCGGCAAGCTGTTCGTTGGTTGCGACCAGGACTTGCTCGCTCGAGACCAGTCCCGACAGACGATCGAAAGTCGTCTGCAGCATCGATCGGGGGCTTCCCATCTTCAGCAACTGCTTGGGCTTCAGCTGTCGGCTCGCGGGCCAGAATCGAGTTCCGGATCCCCCCGCCATAATCACAGCATGCAACATCGTTGGATCGACTCCTGAGGCTGGTAATTGGTAATCGTACGCCTGGAGACCGATGGGGCGAGCTCTGTCTCAATCAGGCAAAGTAGGTATCGGCTGATAGGGTGCATGGGGTTTGAATCTTGTCTCGTACTTCGTCGGCATCCCACGCCCACAAAGGGTGGATCTCAACGAGAACCCCCTCCTGGACCGTGACTCCCGCCTGTTGAAGCCAGGAAGCATGCAACCGGGAAATGGCTCGGCGAGAGCTCTCTGGGGTGTCGACGGCAGCACCATCGGCGTTCTTTACGGGAGCGAACACTTCGGCGGGATCGCCTTCGACCACTAGGGTCCGATCGGCTGCGGGCAACAAGTCGAAGATAAACCGCTCGTACTTTGTGGCGTTTGGAGTCGTCGGCTTGTGTTTGACTCCATCAGAATCGACGTAATTGACGGCCTTGGAGGCTTGATGGAAGGGTAGCGAATCCGACAGCCCCGCGACTTGGTTGAGGAATGCAAGGTCGAAAACGTGAACAGCGATATTGCCAGCCCACAGTTTCAGGGAGCCATCGGGAAGTGTTTGCTCGGCGATCGCATCGGGTAAGTCGCTGTACTCGATGATTCGCGTTCGTCCGTCGACTTGCACTACATTTCCCACTCGCTCCTTGGCGAATCGTTTTCGGACTACCTGGGTCGTCATTTGCGATCCGGTGAGTCGATGGTATCCGAGGAGCTCGGGGTCGCAGGCACGGACGAGCGGATTGTCGACTTGGGCGTAATAGAATTGTTCGATCCCGCGGCCTCGCATCTCTGCTAGCAGACCGCTGTTGGCAAGCGCCGCGACCAATCCACCATGGCCATCCGGGCTGAGGGCCAATTCGTGGGGAGATTCCATCAAAATCCGCCCAGATCGGGTATCGATCGCTGGCATGCTCCCCTGCAAAAACGGATAAAGCTCTGTTGCGCCCAGCCCGAACCGCTCGTTTTCCTCAAGGTAGATTCGGGTGGCAGTCTCCGTCGCTGGGCTGACCATGAGGAGCATCGGGATCGAAGCCCCGAAACGCTTCATGGCACCGAGCAAGGAATCGACGTGCATTTCGAGAAGCGTGCGCCCGGAAACCGGGCCGATCGGGAACATCCCCTTGGGTTGGTCGAACCCCAAACGTGTCCCTTGGCCTCCTGCGACCAAGATCATCGCGACCTTGCCGGCCGCGATCGCACGATTTCCTTCCTGCTTCGCATCTTCGGCGGACAAACCATGGTAGTCTTGCCCGATCAGAACCGCGTTCGGAGGTTCAGCGCGTTGAGCGATTGTGCTGAGGTCCTCCGTGCTGAGGTCCTCCGCCCCATCGCCCCCCCTTCGCAGCTTCTCAAGCAATTCGAAATCGACGGACAGAATTTGGGAAGCGAGTTGCTCACGCTGCGGTCCGCTAAGCCGATCCCAATGAGCCAAGAGATGCTCCTGGCCTGCCGGAATACAACGGGCTCGCAGGGTTTCCAACGAAGTTTCCCCCTCCATCGGTCTACCAGTCATCCGCATTACTTGACGTCGAGAAGCTCGACTTCGAAAGTGAGGAGTTCATTCTGCCCGATTTGTGGGCGCTGCCCTCGTTCACCGTAAGCCAAGCCGGGTGGAATAAACAAACGCCATTTATCTCCCACCTTCATGCGCTGGAGCGCTTCGGTCCAACCAGGAATAACTTCATTGACTCGAAACTCGGCAGGCTCCCCCGCCTTGATGGAGCTATCGAAAATAGTTCCGTCGAGAAGTTTCCCTTCATAGTGGACCGTCACTCTACTGGTTACCGTCGGCGTCTTGCCCGTTCCCGCCTTAATCACCAAGTATTGCAGTCCCGACTTGGTAGTTTGAACACCTTCCTTCTCTTTATTTGCTTTCAGGAATTCATTCGCCTTCTCGAGGTTGTTCCGAGCGATATCCGTCATTTTTTTCCGGACTTTTTCGTCGAGCAACATGAGGCATGCTTCGATTTGCTCGGGGGTGAGTTTTTCACTTTTGGCCAAGCCGTCGGAGAAGCCGTTGGCGAACTGCTCAATGTCGAAGTCGGAGGGTTGGAACGATGCGTTCCGTAAACTGGATCCGACATTCAAACCGAGTGCGTAGCTAATCGGATCTTTGATACCTGGTACTTCTGGAAGTTGAGGTTTCAGCTGCGGCGGTTGTTGTCCGAACGCACAAGTACCTGTCGCGACCAGGATGGCACACGCCAGCCAACGGCACAAAAGAATAGATTTCATAGAGCTTTTCAATCCTCGACGGCGTCAGTTGCCTGGCGCTGATGCTGGATGCCGATGCAAATCGGTTACAATGCGATTTGGTGGTATCCGAAATGGAATAGGAGCAGACTAACGGAGCCCGTTCCTCGATTGTAGCCCATTTCGAAGAAAACAGCCGCCGGAACTTCCCTCCAACCATCTCGAATTCGCCTACGAGGACCCTCGCCTTGAAAGCTCTCTTGTTGACCCAGCCAAAAAAGCTGGAGGTTGCCGATCTGCCACAACCGACCATCGGCCCCAAGGACTTGCTCGTCTCGGTGCGAGCCTGCGGTATCTGCGGTAGCGATATCCACGGGTTCGACGGCAGCTCCGGTCGCAGAATCCCCCCGTTGGTGATGGGGCACGAAGCCGCCGGAATCGTCGCGGCAGTGGGGGACCAAGTCACCCGCTTCCGCGCCGGAGACCGAGTGACGTTCGATTCGACCGTCTCCTGCGGCGAATGCCCATCCTGCCGGTCCGGATCGATCAACCTTTGCGAAAACCGGCAAGTGCTCGGAGTTTCCTGCCAAGAGTTTCGACGTCAAGGCGCCTTCGCCGAACTGGTCGCCGTTCCTCAGAACATCGCGTACCCGATTCCTGATTCCCTTTCGTTTGAGCATGCAGCGATGATCGAGGCGGTTTCCATCGCTGTGCATGCGACGAACCGGACTCCTCGATCGCTGGGTGGTTCAGTGGTGGTGGTCGGCTCGGGCATGATTGGATTGTTATGCATACAAACCCTCAGGCTGGCGGGCTTCGCGAAAATCATCGCGGTGGACTTGGAAGATGAGAAACTCGCCCTGGCTCGTCAGTTGGGAGCGACCCATACGATCAACGCTCGGCATGTCGAGCCCGTGGAGCAGATCCTTCAATGGACCTCGGGTCGAGGCGCCGACGCCGCTATGGAAGTGGTGGGTGCTAACAAACCCGTACAAACCTGCTTCGACTCGGTGCGTCGAGGGGGTTCGGTAACGCTCGTGGGTAATCTGACACCCAAGGTCGAGCTTCCGCTTCAGACGGTAGTAACCCGCGAGCTCTCGGTGTACGGTTCGTGCGCGTCCAACGGCGAGATTCCGCAGTGCATTGAATTGCTTGCATCCGGCGTTATCCGAGTCGATCCGCTGATCACAGCGAGGGCAACGCTCGATGAAGCGGTCGAATGGTTCGATCGACTCTACGCGGGTGAGAAAGGGGCGATGAAAGTGATCGTATGCCCCTCGGGAAATGGGTAAACGAAAACAACCGTGTTGGAGCAAATGCCCAACACGGTTGTTGGATAACGAAAAATCCTCCGACCGTCTGCGGCACGACACGGAGCCGCTGCGAGACTGGCGCAAATCGAGCGTGCTACTGCACTCGCCGTTGTGATTTGGGCCAACGCAAAGTGATGGTCCCTCAGCCGGAAAAACGATCGGAGGCTAAGTGTGCGAGCCATTTTCCAACCCGCACACCCCTGAACTATAGGTCATGATCCATCGTGTGAAAAGGTTGATTCCACCTTTCCATGCGTTGACCAGTCAAAGTTCATCGACGATCGTTCGCGATTTTTTCTCCACTGGGCGCCTTGTTAGATGGGGCGGGTTGCCCCGGATCCTGCTTGGTTCGAAGCGCGACATCGAGATCGATCTCGCGTCCAAGATTCTCATGCTCAATCGCGCGCTGCAAGTACTGAACGGTCGCATCGATGGTGTCGGCCTGGAGGAGTATCAAGTCTCCTTTCTTGAGCAGTTTCAAGGCTTGATCGACCGCCTTCTCCCAACCGACGACGTCGTAGACTTCCTTCACGCGGCGACCTCGATCGATCCCTTCCTTGAACCTCGCGGCGATTTCACCAGGCTGCCGACCGCGTGTATACTGGTCCTCGTACAAGATGATGCGATCGAAGTGGTCCGCTAGGATTTCTCCCTGTCGCACCATGTCGACGTCGCGGCGGTCCCCTGCCGCCGAGTAGATCGCTGTCCGATGCCCATCCGGAAACTGGCTCAGCGCATCGATTACGGCGAGCAGGCTCGACGCATTGTGACCGTAATCCGCCACGACCGTAGCCCCATGAACTTCCAGAAGGTTGAACCGTCCAGGTACT
>JBKDXO010000068.1:0-3867 GCA_046306195.1 Planctomycetota bacterium
GGACGCCGCGTCGCGCGGACCGGAACGGGTGGCTCGGTGGTCTTTGTGCAGATGGACCAGCAGACGATCGCGGACTACCCAGTCGGCGGCGCCGCGACGACTCCAACGTTCCGATACGTCTACGCCAGCTACATCGACGAACCGGTCGTCCGCAAAGGACCAACCAGCACCAGCACGGTACATTTTTATCACCGCAACCATCAATACTCCGTCACCGCGATCACGACATCCACAGGTGCCATCGCCGAGCGCTATGCCTACACGGCCTACGGCCAACCGACGATCTTGAATGCGTCTGGCACTCCGCTTTCCCCTCAAACCTCAACACTCAACTCTCGTTACTCCTACACCGGTCGCGAATGGGATGCAACGTTGGGGTTGCATCACTTTAGGGCGAGGTGGATGAGCCCGAATGCTGGGCGGTTCTTGGGGCGGGATCCGATTGGGTATGAGGGCGGTGTATTGCTGTATTTCTATGTGAATAACAAAGCCTTGCGGTATGTAGATCCCTCTGGATTGGTTCCTTTGCCGGTTCCCGGGTTCAAATCCTGTCCAGCAGGTTGGACTCTTGTCTTCGAACCACCCGACTACGACTCTGAGCATGGCGAAGCGGAATATGTTACTCGCTACACCATTGCTGGGACACCCTACAGTTACTGGCAACGAGGTTCGATCTACTATGAATGGGAACCGGGACCGATGGCACTGTCTCCCTGTTGTGCGCAAACCACATTTTCTGCAACGCTGACGATTCAACGTTCACAAACTTTTCAAATATCGCTTGGAGGCATAAAATTTTGGCAAGGCGGGATTACAGGAGGTCTCGCGTGGAGTTGGCAATGGACATGGGGCAAACAGGTATCCATTTCTCATACGGTTGATAAGTCGGATTGTCCATGCTTTCAGTACCTATTCATTCCTTTAGCTCTAATTGCAACTCCAGTGGATGAACATTGGAACGGAAGCATGCTAACAGTTTCGCCTGGAGTGCAAATACCTGATTGGAACCCATTCCGGCGATATAGTCGCCACGCATTGGATACGCTAAGTTATCGGCTGTGTAAACGGGTTTGCCCTGTGGTGAAGACTCCATGAGATCCATCCACCCCCTAACTTTACGCGGTACATACCTGATTTTCATGACTTCGACCGCGATCCTTGCATTATTATCATTGCTGCTCAATTTTCTGGGTATTATCCCAATCCAAGAGTTAGAAAATATGGGATATTTTGCAACGATCTATGTAGAACATGGAGGCAGTTACGACGAGACGATCTGGAAGATACGAGAGCGGTCGGGCATTAAAAAATTCAGGTTGCGAATAGTTGAGGACGGAAAAACGATCGAGTCGAGTCCTGTTTTCTCAACTTGCCCTCAAGACATGGCCACCGTAATCATCAGCGAGAGATTTAATGATTCAATCGTCGCAACGGTTACTTGCAAAAGCGTTCGAGAGCAATTCGCGTTTAGGTCCAAGCTTGGGCCGACAAGAGTATTTAGATCAATACCGCAACAACGGGGAAATCTATATTATTTGGAAAGCGACCAACCCATGGATGCGCCGCCTCTGCAAACTCTGAATGGTTTCAACAAAAGCAGCAGAGTTTTGGTTCTTGAAGTCGAACCTGATCTTGACCCAAAGAATGACACCACCTCAGTCAACGACCATCCGCCAGAGCGGTGAGGGACGATGGGCCTGGCCGGAGGGAGTCGGGCCGACATGTTGCGAACAGCCAGAATGATTGCTTCAGGCGTCAGAGGGACGCGATGTGTTGGGCGTCAGGACCGGGTTGCACGCGGTTTTTTATTTCGCGATTTTCCCAATGTTTTTCCTTAGATGATTTTGCTCGGCGCACGTCCGCGAATCGTGCGTTGAACAAGTAGATGCGCCGAAGTTGTGGCGATTTCGACAGCTCGAAACATCCGTTTTTCCGCTTCGCAAGCGATTTTTACGCCTTGTGCGCGGACCTTCATCGTGAGCGGGCTGGAAGTCCGCGATACGATGGGATCGACAGGTGATGTTCGAGGACTTCATCGCGTGCCTCATATGTCCGGCAGCGGAAGCGATGCGGTGCGGATAGTCGATTGCGAACATGCAGCGGCGAGATTTGCATCGTTACCGAGGGTCACGCCGATCTGGAACTCGCAGTGCGATCGCTCGAAGCTCTGTCGCAAGCTCCAGTCCCAGAAGCTAGCCTTCGGAGAATGGATCCGGGCCAGGAACATCTGCCAATCGAACGAGTTCCACCGATCGGTCGTCGCAGCGCTCCACGCGAAGTAGGCGATCATCGACTTGAGTGCGTCGAGATAGCGCCGCGTCTCCAGCGGGTTGCGATGCTGCCCCGATCGCATCCCGGGCTTGCCACACGTCAAGCAGGTCGGTGTGCGTTGCAATCGCTCGGCCTTGTCCTCGTCGGTCTCCTCGATCCCCAGCGCCAGTAGCTTCGCCTTGTGCTCTGCACGTGGGCTGGGGATCCCTTGCTGTCGGTTCTGTTCCAGGATCGCGGCCCGCATCCCTGCGAGCCGACCCTTGCGCTTGCCCGAGTGGAAGCAACCTGCGTAACGCACGCGATGCACATAGGGTGGAATGATATGCAGCAAGAACCGGCGCACGAACTCCTCGCCCGGCATCGTCTCGGTCGTCCAGCGGTCGGTGCGATAATCCCATACGTCGATCGTCACGCTGCGACCATCATCGGCCCGGATCCGGGAATTGCTAATCGCAGTGCCGGTCACGTAACACGCAACGTATCGCGTTGCGGAATCGCGACCAACCAAGTGCTTGGGGGTGATCTGTGAATCGGCGATCCATCGCCGAGCGCGCAAGATCCCGAGCCACGCCTGCACCTCCTCCTCGCTGTGCAGATGTCGCTTGTTTGGGACATCGCTCACGTCGAGTAGCCCCTTGCGGTAGTGCTTCAACAGCTCGGCCACGAGCAAGTCCCGGAACCGGTCCGCCAACTGCCGTGGCTCAAACGCCACCGCATCCCCCGTGATCGGGATCCAGGCTTGCGAACGCTCCGCCACCGGTTCCGGCTGGGTGTCGAGTGCTGCGTCGGAGGGTGCTGCGTCGGAGGGTGCTGCGGGGGAGGGCTGATTTGCTGAGGGCCGAGTAGTAGATAGCTCTGTGGATTGTTTTCGTCGGCGTGGTTTTGGTTTGCGTGGGGTGCATGGGATGCCACCAGCGGAGACGATGGCGTGGATATGGATGTGGGTGCGCATCTCTTGGCCCCAGGTGTGCAGTGTCATGATCACCCCGGGCTGGCATCCGAAGGCTTCGCGGCTGATCTCGCACAGGGTGCGTTGGACGGTCCGGAACAGGAGGTTGTAGCAGGTGGTCGGATGGGCCAGGAACAGATCCGACAACTCGTGGGGGATGGTAAACACCGTATGGAAGTACGAGCAATCAAGTTCCCACGATTGCACCCGTGCGATCCAGTCCTTGCGTTTGAGCCAGCCACAGCCTGGGCAATGCCGATCGTTGCACTGGGTATAGATCATGCGCGAGCTGCCGCAGTCGGAGCAGTCGTAGCTGTGCGAACCATAGGATCCGTCCCGGCAGGAGAGCAGATTGTCCAGCACCCGTCGCTTGTACCACGGGATCGACCAATCGGCCTGAAACGGCCTCGCGTAGCGGCGCAGCACGCCGGTCACGGTCAAGGTCGAGTCGTTGCTGGTCTCCAACGGCATCAAGTCCGCGAGCGCGATCCCTTGCAGGTGGAACGCATCGACCGCTATCGGCTCGCTCCGCGAGCGTCGCGGTGAGATGGGAGTTGAGATCGGAGTCGAGAGGCCGTAGGCGGGAGCCGGTACTGAACAGCCGAGCATCGTCGAAGGCATGGTCGTAGGATCCCAACCCGAAGCGT
>JBKDXO010000069.1:0-25411 GCA_046306195.1 Planctomycetota bacterium
TCGCCTACGGCGATGCCCAATTCGGGGGGCAAGCCCAAGGGCATGGGGACCGCATCGCTATCGCTTTCTGGTTGCGATTGCCGTCCGATGGGGACAAGCCCCATCGAAACGAAGAGCGCTCCGCGTATGTTTGGTTAGCGCATTACGAAGCGTCGACAGGAACTGACCGAACTTGCTAGCAGAGATGCGTCGAAGATCCGCCGTGGCGGGCGAGCATCCGGGTTGAAGCGTGCAACACCTTGCCATGTTTGCCTCAGTTCAGACCGGACGGCTTGCGCCGTTCCGCTAGTATTGATCGCCTACGGCGATGCTCAGTTCGGGGGGCAAGCCCAAGGGCATGGGGACCGCGTCGCTATCGCTTGCTGGTTGCGATTGCCGTCCGATGGGGACTGCTTCTGCATCCCATCGCGATGCGATCATCAAGTTCGTTGCAGCGACTTGTTCAACGCACTCTTCGCAATCGTGCACGGAGCAAAATCATCTCGGGGAGACACAATCGACAAACATTAGCCTGTGGCGCTAGCCGAGTTCGTTCGCTGTGCAGAGAATCGGCTAGCGCCTCAGGCTCATGGAAACGAAAATGGACGATTGTCGGTTGTGTCCCATTCCCTAGCGAACCGAGACTTCTAACCCGCCAACGATTCTCCGAGACCATCTCGTTCGGATTGCGTCAGTCGGTGCATGTCGTAGATCAATTGGATATCGCAACCTCGCTGCTCCACATTTCTGCGGGCAAACATCCGCTGTTGCGTACTGACCATAACTTCCGGAGGAAGGCTGGCCAACTGGCCAAAGAGACGCGCGTAATTGACGTAGCTCGGGACATTGCTGGTGACGAATCCATACATCATGCTGCACACCCCGATCACCTTGCCGGTGAAAATCCCGGTGTTGATGGCTGTCTTCGAGTAATCCCCCATGATGCAACCAAGGAACTGCATGTTGGTGGCGGACTTGCCAAAAGGATACTCCATGTTGACTGTTCCATAAGTATTCTTCAAATCGCTATTGCACGTTCCGGCGCCCAGATTGATCCAGCTTCCCAGATAACTGTGCCCGAGAAATCCATGGTGTTGCTTGTTCGAGAATGGTTCCACAATGGACGCTTCGACCTCGCCGCCGATCTTGGTCGTATGTCCGAGTGTCACATGATCCTTGAGGGCCGAGTGCTCGAGAATCTTCGAGTTTGGTCCGAGGTAGAGGGGACCGCGGAGGAGCGTGTACGCGCCCACTTGAGTCCCGGTATCGATCACGATCGGTCCTTTGCGTGTGTCGAGCAACGTGTACGGGCCAAGCGATGCGTTTTCCGCAGCGAATACACCATCCTCGCGTTGTCGCAGATGTCCCTCACGAAGCCCGCGATCGATTCGCCACTCCAAGTTCTCGCTCATCGCCACCATGTTCGTGGCAATGACTTCATGCGGAGCCTGAAAACTAGTCAGTGGTGCTTCGGCGGAAATGTCCGTGTACGTCGCCGCACCTTCCAGCCAATTCCCGATTTCGTCGATATTCCAAGAATGCAGCTGGCCAAACGTGCACGTCGGTCGCACAACGGCGACGACGCACCCGCGATCGACCACGATCGCGGTTCCGCGATACGGATCATCTGCCAGGCTCAAAAGATGATGCAAGCTCTGGAGATTTTTTCGCGTAGGAGCGATCCGAGCACTGAGCAATAAGGAAGGCGATTCCTCGGCAGCGGACGAAGCAGGTAGATCCAGGAGGGGCAACTCCGGAAAATCCACGCGCTGGAGAGTTTGAAGATGAGCCCTCACTTTTCCAAACCTGGCCGCGTTTAGCGAGCCGACCAGATCCACAAGCCGCAAGCTGCCGCATTGAATGGCAAACGCCATCCGCGCGTAGGAGATTGGTGCCAGTTGAGAGCACAACGGATCCTCGACGATTACGATACTCATGCCTCAGAATCCCGTGGAACCGAGTGGAACATCATGCCGCCTTGGCTGGCGCGTCGGGGGGCGATTCCGCCTTCGCGTTTGCGTTGGCCGCGGCGGCGAGCGCAGCAGCTTGCATCTCGCGATCTCTCCGTTTCCGTCTTCGAAACTCCAAAATCTGAAGTTTCTTTCTTTGCTCGGCACGGGTTTCTTTGACGTGCGTGACCAGAAGCTCATGCAGCGCGTCCCGGCGTTTCAGGATGAGCGACATCAGCGACCGTATCGCAAAGAACACAGCTAGCAGGAACAGCAGGATCGTCACAAAACTAGATTTACCTTACCTCAAAATTACGCGGCCCGTTGCTGCCCTTTGCTCGCTGGCTGAGCTAGCAAAACACGGATACGGTCGAATTCTTCGATGCTCGTAAAGTGGATGGTGATTCGTCCTCGGCCGCGACTGGATTGACTGATGTCGACCTTGGTTCCCAGGGCCAGTTTCAGGTCGCGCTCGAGCGATGAAAGCTGATCGCTCTTGCTCGGACGCCGGCGGGGGATGGCCTTGAGGAAGCCATCGTCGGTCGCAGCCGCTTCCGCGACCGCCTCGGCGACGCGAGCCTCCGTTTCGCGGACACTCCACCCTTCCTCCCGGATCGTCTTCATGTAGGCGATCTGCTCCTTCACGCTCCCGAGACTCAGCAATGCCTTGGCGTGGCCGGCAGTGATTTCCTCCCGCTGAATCGCGTCCGTGACCGCGTCTGGCAATTCCAGCAACCGCATCATGTTGGCGATCGTACTGCGGTCGATCTTCAAACGCTTGGCCAAATCGTCCTGCGTGCATTGGTGTTCCAACAAATATCGTTTGAACGACATTGCCTTCTCGATCGCGTTCAAATCCTTGCGCTGCAGGTTCTCGATAATCGCCAATTCAGCGACCATTCGATCGTCCGCCTCACGCACTTCCGCCCGGATTTTCGGGAGCCCTGCACGAATGGTCGCCCGCAAGCGGCGCTCGCCGCTGATCAATTGATAGCGATCGTCGATTCGCCGGACCAAGATCGGTTGGAGTTGCTGATGCTCCTTGATGCTCGCGGCCAGGGAATCCAGTTCCGAATCACTGAAGTGCCTTCGTGGCTGGAACGGATTCGGGTCGATCAGCCCCGTCGCAATTTCCAGAGTGCTCATCGACGGACTTACATCACCGACCGCGACCTGCGCCGGAACGACGACTGGCTTGCTCGTCATCGCCACGGCTCGACTACTCTCCTGGTGCGCCTCAGCGTTTAGATTCCGAATCGTCTTTTGCCGCTCGGCCGGATCAACGCCAGTTCCGACAGAAATGCTAGCACTCGGGTCTTGAGGTGGCGAATCCTCGTTGGGGGTACCGAGGAGGGCGGCGAGTCCGCGTCCGAGTCGTCGATCTTTAGTCACGATCCATAACCTCCATGCAAAGTTCCAAGTACGCACGCGCTCCGCGCGAGCGTGGGGCGTAATCCAAAACGCATTTTCCGTGGCTGGGCGACTCGCAAATCGCGATGTCGCGTGGCACCACCGTATCAAAAACTATGTCTCCGAAGAAATCCCGAACTTCCTGGTCCACTTCATGAGTCAGTTCGAATCTCGGGTCGACCATGGTGAGCAGAATGCCACCAAAACTCAGTTTCCCGGGCTGGGAGTGCATGACGTCCCGAATGACGTGGATCATTTGGGTCAAGCCTTCCATGGCAAAGTATTCGCACTGGATGGGCATGAGGACTTCGCTGCTCGAGGCGAGGGCCGCCTGAGTCAGTTCCCCCAGGGATGGCGGACAGTCGATGAAAACGGCATCGTAGCCTCCCATTCCAGCGTCGAGATGTTGTTTGAGGAGAGCACGACGGGAGATTTCTCCTTTCTCCAGTTGGTCGACATCTTGAAAAGACCGGCAACCCGGCATGACATGCAGATGTTCGTGGGAAGTCGGCAGCATGCTCTCCCGGACCGGGGTGTTGATCAGGAGGGGATGTCGAGCGGCGGGGCTGAGTCCCAGTCCCGTGGTTGCGTTGCATTGAGGATCGAGATCGATCAAGAGGGTCCGCTGCCCCCCCATGGCAAACGCCCATGCCAGATTCACCGAGGTGGTCGTTTTTCCAACGCCACCTTTTTGATTTGCTACGCAGAAGATTCTGGCCATCGCGGTCATGGGTTCGGGAGTATCTGTGGAGACAGAGATCGTCGGAGAATAGGAAAACGAAGACTGGGAGGAAAATAGCAGTTCCACGATTCACGGGGACTTTTCGGTGTCAATACCAGTTTCGCTGGTCATTTCTCGACCCAGGCACCTTTGGTACAATGGACGCTTCCTGACGGGCCCCCGCTGTGGAGGCGGCTCACTGGTTTCCTCTTGCCTCGACGTTGCTATGTCTCGATATCGGTCTCTGTCCATGCGTGCCTATTTTCTGCTCGGTTTGACGGGAGCTTGGAGCCTCGGAGCTGCGGTTTGCAGCCATGCCGGTGAAACGGCGAGGACTGCTGAGTCGGCCTCGAGTACCGATGCGAAGCAGATCGCGACGGAATGGCCTCATTGGCGAGGCCCGCAGCAGAACGGACACGCGGTCGAGACCGGCCTGCCGACGGATTTGTCCCTTGATGGTGGAAACCTTCGATGGCGCAAGCCGGAGTATGCGACCCGTTCGACGCCGGTGGTGATGAATGGCCGCCTGTACATCGTTTGTCGCGCTGAGCCGGAAACCAAACGCGAGGGCGAGAAAACGGTCTGTCTGGATGCGGAGACCGGGGACTTGATTTGGGAAAGCGTCCACAACATTTTTCTGTCGGACTCACCGGCAGAGCGGGTTGGATGGGCCAGTGTGATCGCGGACCCGGAAACCGATCGGGTTTATGTCCTGGGATTGGGCTGCATGTTCCAGTGCTTGGACGGGAAGACGGGCAAAATCCTTTGGGAGCATTCGATGCTCGAAGAGTACGGGATGCTCTCCACCTACGGCGGCCGAACCAACTTCCCAACGATCTTCGAGGACATGGTTATCGTCAGCGGGGTCATGACCGGTTGGGACCAGACCGCAGTGCCTGCCCATCGATTTGTCGCGATGGACAAAAACTCAGGCGCTGCGATTTGGCTGACCAGCACGCGAGTCCGGCCGGAGGACACCACCTACAGCACGCCGGTGTACACGGTGCTCAACGGCCAAGCAGCGATGGTCTTCGGAGCCGCCGACGGTGCGGTCTACGCGATGCAACCCCGAACAGGCAAGGTGATCTGGAAGTATCAGGCATCTCCGCGTGGCATGAACGTCGCACCGCTTGTAGAAGACGGAATCGTCTACATGGGGCATGGGGAACAGAACGAAACCGACCGCACCGTGCTCGGCGCTGCGTTCGCCTTCGACGGAAATGTATCCGGCGACATCCCTGAGGACAAACTGCTGTGGAAGGTTCCCAAGCGCACGGTCAGTCGCTCGTCCCCTGTCAGAGTCGGAAACCGAATTTTTTACATCGATGACGGCGCGGCGATGTTCGGTGTCAATGCAACGACCGGTGCCGTCGAACAGGAAAAGAAGCTCGGTCGGATCATGTTCGGATCCCCGGTTGTCTCCGAGGGGCGCATGTATGTTGCCGAAAACACGGGGCGTATTTGGGTTCTCGAGCCGACCGACAGTGAATTGAAGGTCGTGAGCCAATTGAAGCTCAATGACCGAAGCGAAATCTTTGGCTCCATTGCAATCGCCAATGGACGGATCTACGTCCCGACGAGTCAGGCACTCTACTGCTTTGGAGCTTCCGATCGGAAACCCAATCCCGAGGCGACCCTGCCGACTGCACCCAAAGAACCAAAATTCACCGACCAAGAAATCGCCCACATCCAAGTCTGTCCGGTTGAACTGCTCCTTGAGCCCGGCCAACGTGCCCAACTGCAAGTCCGCGGCTACAACAAGATCGGCCAGTTCGTGCGATTGGTCACCGAGGCTACCGTCGTTGCGGAAGGGGGAGGGCTGCTCAACGATGCTCAAGTCTTCACTGCGCCCGAAACCCAATCGGGATCCGCAGTCATGCTGCAAGCGTCCTTCGGCGAGTTGAAAAGCACGGCCCGCGCACGGGTCATCCCCACGCTGCCGTGGCAGTTCGACTTCGAAGACAAAAAGGTTCCCGTGCAATGGATCGGCATGGCCTATCGACACCAACCGATGGAATTGCCCACCGGTGGCCAAGGGCTCGTCAAGATCAGTACGATTCCGCGTGGAACCCGAAGCCAAGGATTCCTCGGGCTTCCCAAGATGCACGACTACACCGTTCAAGCCGAAGTCTACGCGCTCGATACCAAGAACAAAGTGCCGACCACCAAACTTCCCGACATGGGAGTCGTCAATCAACGCTACACCCTCGCGCTCGAGGGATCCCAGCGTCTTCAGATTCGCTCGTGGGTCTCACAACTCGAACAACGCTTTGCCGTCACCATCCCGTACGAGTGGCAAGCCAAGACTTGGTACGTGTTGAAATTCCGAAGCGAAACGCGAGATGGCAAGGCGATCCTGCGAGGCAAGGTATGGAAGAAGGGTGAGCCCGAGCCCGAGGCTTGGACCATCGAAGGAGAGGACCTTACTCCCAACGTGCAAGGGACCCCAGGACTGTTCGGGAACTCGACCGATGCCGAGTTCTACGTGGACAACGTCACTGTTTCCTCCAACCAGTAGCATGTCCCCCCTCCAGTAACGCCACACCCGGCCTGTTTCCATTCATTCGGCAATAACCATTCGGCAACGCAGATGTCCTCCGCAGACAAGCTCCTGTACATCGAAACCGTCGGCTGTCAGATGAACGTCCTCGACAGCGAGATGATCGTTGCTGCGCTTCGGAAGCAAGGCTACGCGCTGACCTCGGATCCGGAGCAAGCCGATGCGATCCTGTTCAACACCTGCTCCGTTCGCGAGCACGCGGAGGAAAAGGCCTACAATAACCTGTTTCGACTCAAGCGGCTCAAGCTTGCCAATCCCGAAAAGGTGATTGGCGTCATGGGTTGCATGGCTCAGAAAGATCAGCAACGAGTCTTCGACCGCGTCGGTTTCGTCGATCTCGTGGTCGGACCGGGCCAACTGCATCGGATCCCCGAGATGATCGAAAAGGCCAGGCAGGGGGAAAAACATCAGCTTGCCGTCAGCCTGTCACGCCGAGACGGCAGCACGGACGAGATCAAGCGTTCGCACGAAACCTTCGATCCCCTTCGCGACCCCGAAATGCGCCCCACGCCGTTCCAAGCCTACCTGCGGATTCAAATCGGCTGCGATAAGTTTTGCACATACTGCATCGTGCCTATGACCCGCGGGCCCGAGCAGGGGCGGCCTCCCGAGCAGATCATCGCCGAGGCGCAAGAGCTCGCCAGGCAAGGAGCTAAGGAGATTATACTGCTCGGTCAGACGGTGAATTCCTACCGATGGGTCGATGGCGATCGGACGACGCGGTTGGCTGACTTGCTGCAGCAGTTGCATCCGATTGAAGGGATTGAGCGGATCAAATTCGTCACCAACTATCCAAAGGACATGACCCGCGAGTTGCTTGAGACCGTGCGAGATCTACCCAAGTGTTCTCCCTACCTGCACGTACCGGCTCAGAGCGGCAGCGATGCGGTGCTGAAGCGGATGAAGCGCGGCTACACGACGTCGGACTATTACGCCATGATGGACCGAGTGCACGAGATCCTTCCGGGGGCGGCGGTTTCCAGCGACTTCATCGTTGGCTTCTGCGGAGAAACCGAAGAGGAATTCCAGATGACGGTCGACATGGTCCGGCGTTGTCGATTCAAGAATAGCTTCATTTTCCAATACAGCGTGCGACCGGGGACGAAGGGTGCGGAGCTCTATGCGGATGACATTCCGGCGGAGGTCAAGCATCAACGCAATCTGGACTTGCTCGAGGTTCAGAACCATATTTCGCTCGAGGACAATCTGAAATTCTTGGGCCAGTCCGTCGAGGTGCTCGTCGAGGGGCCCAGCAAATGGTCGCAGCGAAAGGGGCAGACCGGTGACCTGCGGCAGATGACCGGAAGAACCCGATGCGATCGGATCGTGGTTTGGGACGGAAACATGCGCCAGACCGGCGAATTGCTCCCCATTTTGATCACCGATGTGTACGCCTTCACCATGCTGGGAAGGGTCGAGACCTCCGAACGGGTGCCGGACTTGGTCACACTTGCGATCTGACGTCGCCACTCCAGAGATTGGGTTGCCCTCGTCGCGCGGCTTGCCAACCCAGCGCTGAAAAGCCCGCACAATCGGCGCAACCGTCAAAGCCTTTCTGCAGAATCTCGCGCATTGCCCTAAATTGCGCGAACGTTCTATTTTTTCTGTTTCATTCTTTTTGACCAGTCGATTTATGTCGCCTGTTGGGAAATGGTTTCCTGACACGCCGAGTCTATCGCAGCGTTAGGCTGTTGCTCTGGTCTCGTCAAGAACGCCCTCGAAGCAATTCGAGGGGACGAGTCGCCCCTCGCGCGAGTGGCGTTGCTGTTCGTCAGCCGCAACTGACGACGTCGCAACGTCGCTGAAACGAGGGCGTCCAGGGACGAGATTGACCTGAGCAATTTGTTGGCGGCCGACAATGCCGTCGAGAGACTTTACGTGATCGGGACTCAGTCCAAACAAACGACAACGGAGTGACGAGCAGCAGAACGTCGCCTCGTTCGATACTAGTGTCCTGCGTGGTACTGCATACGTCCTAGGGAGAATGGAACAATGAGAAAGCTTTTGGCTCTGCCAGCTCTTGCGGTCCTCGTGTCCGCATACGGCGCTGGAGCTGTTCAAGCCGCATTTGGCGGTGCGATCAGCTACGAGAACTGCGGCTGTAACGTCGTGGATCCGAGTGGTCCTGCGACGCACACCGTAATGAAGACGGTACGCAAAGTTGTTTACGAACCAGAAACCGTTACCGGTAACCGGTTGGTAAACAAAGTCGTATACGAAGACAAACAAGTGCAGCGCGTCCGCTACGAGCGAGAAACGCACGAGCACGATGTTCAATACACGGTCAACGTACCGGTGTATGAGAAGCATGAAGGAGTTCGGAACTACACCGTTCGCCGACCTGTTCATGAAACCCGTACCAAGCAAGTGACGTACAACGTCATGAAGCCTGTCTACGAAACCCATGAAAAGGTTGTCAACTACACGGTGATGGTCCCCGTCCGTGAAACCCATGAAAAGGTTGTGAACTACACCGTTCGCACCCCAGTTCGTGAGACCCGGACCAAGACCGTCAACTACACGGTAATGACCCCAGTTCGTGAAACCCACGAAAAGGTTGTCAACTACACGGTGATGAACCGAGTGATGGAAGCCCGCGAACGCGTGATCAACTACACCGTCATGGTGCCAGTGACCGAAACCCGCGAGCGAACTGTCAACTACCGAGTCACCAAGCCGGTTAACTACACCAAGACCGTTATGGTTCGCGGTGGTAGCTGGCAAACGACGGAAGAAGAAGTTGCCGGTCCGGTTGTTCGCCGAGTCGTGCGAGAGCCAGGCACTTGGACCTTCGACCCAGCAACCTGCCGCAATGTATACTGCCCAGGTTCCTGCCGAGTTGAATGCATCCAGTGCCCGCCGAAGAAGGTCTGCAAGCGAGTTTGGGTTCCAACTTGCGAAGAAAAGACCATCAACTGCGTCAAGTACGAAACCGAATGCCTGACCAAGGTTTGCCCGTACACCGTCACCAAGTGCGTGCCCGAGTGCCGCAGCAAGACGGTTACGTACAACGTATGCAAGCTGGTTCCGGAATGCCGTCAAAAGACGATCACCTACACCACCTGCAAGCTCGTTCCTGAGTGCCGATCCAAGGAAGTTACCTACACGGTATGCAACTGGGTCTGCGAACAGAAGAGCAAGGTCTGCACCTACACGACCTGCAAGCTGGTTCCTGAGTGCCGTCAAAAGACCGTTTGCTACAAGACCTGCAAGATGGTTTGCGAGCAACGAGTCAAGGATGTTTGCTACACGGTTTGCAACTGGGTCTGCGAACAGAAGAGCTGCCCGTACACCTACACGACCTGCAAGATCGTGAAGGAGTGCCGCACCAAGAAGGTATGCCACACCGTCTGCAAGCCAGTCCACTACTGCGAGACCGTCAAGGTTGCCAAGTGTGTCAAGGTTTGCGAGCCATACACCTACACCCGATGCGTCGCTAAGGTTGTCTGCGAAGAAGTTCCAGTCAACGTCTGCGATCCGTGTGCAAGTGCTGGCAACGGCTGGGCTCCCCGCAATGGGCTGTTCAACGGTCGCCTCCGAAATTGGCTCCGCGGACTGCGTTGCCACGGCGGATGCAACTGTGCTCCCGCATGCGACAGCTGCGGAACAGCAGAACCATCCTGCGGTTGCTAATCGTACGATAAGCACCCACTAGGGCGAAAAACAGACGGCTGGTGTCCTCGCGACACCAGCCGTTTTTTCTTTTTGCTGGCGAAAATCAGCCTAATCTCGATTGCGAATCGGCTTGGCCGCGACTGGTTTCATCTGGACTCGCCCCCGCACGACTCGGTACAACCCCCACAGACCGAGTGCCCGATATTCCGTTTCCGGACGTAATGAGAATGGCTAGCGAAGGGGATCCGAAAATTCGCCGCATTGCAATCGTGCTGCAAAGCATGGATGCAGATACCGTTCGAAAATTACTGGGCCAGTTTCCAGCCGACATGGCGCGAGCGATCCGACGAGCATTCTCGAATCTTGGAACCGTCTCGCCGACAGAACGGGCTGCAGCAGCCCAAGAATTGCAGAACCTTCTCGGCAAGACAGCAAACACCAAAATCGAGCATAATCCCGCGTCCCAAGTTCTCCACCAGGGGGAACGGTTTCAGGATGCGATCCAATGGTCTCCTGAGGCACGACGCGCTACGGACAGCCACGAGCCAATTCCGAATCCCGGGACCATGGAATTTTCGACCAATCAACATGCAAGCCTGGGTTCGTCAGGGCGGAGATGGCTGAATGTGCCACCCGCGACGCTCGCACAAATCCTGGAGAAGGAACGCCCTACTGTTGTCGCGGCGGTACTCCAAGAGCTACCCGTTGTCATGGCGACCGCGGTACTTCAGTTGCTTCCGATCCCGACCGCGACCGAAACGATGGTGGCGATGCCGCACCTGCATCGGAATGATCCGGCGATTCTCGACGAGCTTCTGCACCAGATCTCGTCCAAAGTCGAGGAAACGCTCCGAAGCGAGCAAAAGACTCAGATCGGCCTCGAGAAACTCAAGGCGATCGTCGCTCACGCCCCCGACGACCAAAAACTTCTCTGGGCGACTAATCTCGGAAGCATCGATCCCCAACTGCCTGCTGCCCTCGGATGGAATCGAACTCCGCAACGACTCGATCTCACTTCCATGGGTCATTCGCCGCAACCGGCGAACCCTGCGAGCCAAGGGCAGTTCGAGCCTGATCCGCTCAAGAAGCTTTCGGTGTCTTCGAGCACCGAATCCGAGCCGCAGAGTCCTACCTCGGAGACGCTTGGAAAATACCAATCGCTCGACGACTTAATGACCCTCGAGGATGCGGATTTCGTGGAAGTCCTCCAATCCGTCGAACCCAAAACGGTTTTGCGAGCATTGGCAGGAGCGGACCGAAAATTCCTCAAACGGTTCGAACGATTGATGCCCAAAAAAGACCTTCCACGCCTTCGTCAGCGAATCAATCAGCTCAAGGATGTCTCCCTGCGCGACATCGATCACGCGCACCTGGAGATCCTCCAAAGTGCAAACTCGCTCGATTCCGAGGGACGAATCGGAGTCCAATCCATCCGCCCTTTCTCGACAGCCGCTTAACCAAATCTCTCCATGGCAACGGTACTCAAGTCTCGACAACTGCAGGCTGGACTGAACACCGCTCAAGCGGAGGTCTTCAACTGGGAAGACGTGGCTGGCCGCGCGCAGGACTATCTGGAATCGGTCAAATCGGAAGCCAGAGCTATCATGGACCAGTGCGCCAAGGACTGCGAAACATTGCGCGAGAACGCTCGTCGCGAAGGCATCAGCGCGGGTGAATCCCATGTCGAGCGATTGGCGGAACAGATCGCCAAGCAGTTGGCCGCCGACAAAGTGCAGCACGCCGCCCAATCCATCCAGAAGATCTGCAACGATCTGGAGGAAGCAACCAAACAATGGCTTCGGGAGTGGCAACATGAAACCGTGGCCATCGCGATCGGAATCGCGGAAAAACTCGTCGCTCGGCAAATGGATACCGATCCCTCGATCCTGCTCAAATGGATCGAAGACTCTGTCCGGTTCGTCCACTCGCAGAAAAAGATTGTCATCCGATTGCATGCGGAGGATGCCATGATCCTGGCGAACACCTTGTCGGAAATGCTCGAAAATGCGCTTCCAAACACCGAGATCCAAGTCGTCGACGATGCGAGCGTTGAACGTTTTGGCGCGATCATACAAACCGCGGATACAACGATTGATCGTTCCTTGTCTGTTCAGATGAAGCGATTAGAGCAGGAGCTTCGATGATCCCTCCCGGCGCGGCGGTGCAACCGAAAAGCATCGATGAGTTGCTTCGCTCGTTTCCCAGCATCCCTCAGAGTCGGCAGTGGAGCGGAACCCTCCACCGTGTTCTTCCCTCTGCGATATCAGGGAAAGTGCGAAGCATCCGTGGAACGACCATCGTGGTAGACGGTCTTCCCGTTCCGGTGGGTTCGGTCGTTCGCATCCTCCGTCCAGGCGAGTCTCCCCTCGAGGGTGATGTCATCGGATTCGATGGAGGAAAAACGCTCGTAGCGCCGCTGGACAACCCGGACGGCATCAGCTCGGGTGTGCAAGTCGAGCTCTACCGTTCGTTTCGATCGGTACCGGTAAGCCACGAGATCCTCGGTCGCGTTGTCGATGCCACAGGCCAACCGATCGATGATGGTCCTTCGCTGCCGATGGGTTACCGCATGTCCGTCGATGCGCCACCGGTGCCAGCCTTGTCGCGTCCCCCCATCGACTCGGTTCTGACGACCGGCGTTCGGGCGGTCGACGCGATGCTCACCGTCGGGAAGGGACAACGCTTGGGTATCTTTGCCGGTTCCGGCGTTGGCAAGAGCACCTTGCTCGGAATGCTGGCACGAGGAACCCAAGCAGACCATGTCGTGATCGCACTCATCGGCGAACGGGGACGCGAAGTCCGCGAGTTTCTCGAGCGGGATCTCGGGGAACACGGACGTGCCAAATGCACAACGGTCGTAGCCACGAGCGATCAGCCAGCACCCAAACGAATCCTGGCCGCGAAAACAGCCACCGCAATCGCCGAAGCCCTCCGCGATCAGGGAAAATCGGTTCTGCTCCTGATGGATTCCGTAACTCGATTCGCGATGGCACAGCGGGAGATCGGATTGGCTGCCGGTGAAGTTCCGACCACACGAGGCTATCCGCCAAGTGTTTTCTCGCTTCTGCCACAATTGGTGGAGCGATCTGGACGATCCCAACGCGGCAGCATCACCGCCTTCTACACGGTTCTCGTGGAAGGGGATGATCCGAACGAACCGATCAGCGATGCGCTGCGAGGATTGCTCGATGGGCATATCCTTCTGTCGCGAAATGTGGCGTCCCGAGGTAGATATCCGGCGATCGATATCCTCTCGAGCCTGAGTCGATTGCAGTACCAATTGATGTCCCCCGAATTGAGAGCGGCTGCAGATTCCATTCGCAATGCAATGGCAATCTATCGTGACAACGAAGACTTGATTCAGATCGGCGCCTACCCGCGCGGCACGAACCCTCAAATCGATTGGGCGATCCAACAAAGGCCGCTCATCGAGAGTTTTCTCACCCAAGACCGGGAAGTCCTCATTCCTTGGGATACGTGCATGAACCAGCTAATGCAACTGGGACAGGCCGCCCCGATGGCTTCGACGCAACCAATCTCTACAGGCATCAGTCCGCTTGGGACAGCCTCCGGAACACCGATGTCTAATCCAACGGCCCGACCGCACTGACCCAGACATTTCGACTCGACAGCGTCCGAAAGCTTCGACAACGCGAACGCGACCAAGCGGGAAAGGACGTTGCGGACGCCGTGGCTGCGATCGCACTGCTGGACACAAAGCTGTCGGAAATCGCTATGCAGCAGCGTCAATTGGAGAGCCTTCGTCGTGATTTTAGCCAAGGGAGCATCTCCACCAATCGCATGTTGGATGCGGAACGCTATCAATTGGTTCTGGCCGCGCAGCATGCGCACGTTTCCGGAGATCGCTCTCTGCTAGTCCAGGAACTGGACCGCCGACGCGCCAAGCTCGTCATCCGTCAACAAGCGGTAAAGGCTTTGGAAAAACTGGAGCAACGCCACGACGAGCGATTTGCCGAAGAGCAAAGGAAACGGCAGCAATTGCTCCTGGATGAGTGGTCACAAGCGCAAACATCGATCGCGATAAGGAGCGATTCATGATACGAAAGTTCGTCGATTTGTTTGTTTGGTTCTGTGTGGCAACCATCTTGGCACAACTCGCGGTCCTGACGATCGCCGCTGCCAAGGGAAATCTCAACAACAAGATGCTTACACGGATGCTCGCGGCGCTCAACGGAATCGATATCCAGGGCGATCGTTTGCAAGAGGTTCTCGTCAAATCGAAGGGAGCCCCCGTCCCGACCTACGAAGACGTCCTCGACGCCAAGGTCAAGTCGAGTTTGGAACTCGATAGCCGCCAGGAAGCGTTGGAGCGGCTTCAACGGCAACTGACCGAGCGCGAGCGAACACTCCGACAAGAGATCACCCGCTTCGAAGCCAGCCGAAAGGAATTCGAACAGGAACTCGATCAAGTCAAGAAGACGGCCCAGTCGGAGAACCTGAGCGAAATTCAGAAGATCCTCGAGAATCTCGCTCCGGAACAGGCCAAGGAGCAAATCCTCCTGATGTTGAAAAATAACCAGAAGAAAGATGTTGTGCTGATTCTGAAAGCTTTACCGCCCGATAAACAGAAAAAGCTGTTAGCGGAGTTCACGAATCCGCCTGACCAGCAGCAACTTAGCGAAGTCCTTCAGGAAATCAAAAACACCACTCCGATCGATCGCGCCGTTGATAAAGCAGAGCAAGGTCTGGCGGGCGATTGAGCCGCATAATCGTCGAGTGGCATTACGACGCGAGACCGAACTATGCCACTTCAATTCGACGCCGTCTCGGAAATGCTCGCGGTCACCAAACAGCATCTCCACCAGTTTCATCGCATTGAGCCAGACCAAGAGGCATCGCAAGGCGTTGAGTTCTACGATCAGCTCGCTCGCATCCCAACCGCCGAACCGTCGGAGAGCACTCCCGAGGATGATCGGAACTCCGATCCCGATGCCTCGACGTCGAACGAGAAAACGGTCGAAGTGGATGAAGATGCGATTCTAGGTTCCGACCCCGTCCGCATGTTGGACGAACGAGCGCGCGAGATCGCCATCGCAACACCTCAGCCAACACCTCGTGCTCCAGCTGATCCGCAACCACCAGTCCCGGTCTCATCCAAGCAAAATCGCCAGAAGACCGATCCGGATCGAGTGGATGCTTCGTCGCGTCGCGACGTCGCGAGGAAGCCGGAGGTCGCGGGGGATGACAACGCCCGAAACCGTGCGGCTTCGCTCTTACCAACCGTCAAAACTGGGACATCGAAGAATGATCGCGTCGAAACCGCATTCCAATCACGCCCGCCTGCGGCCCCACAAAAACACGATGCGAACTCGACACTGCGTAACGAGCAAAAATTACTAGGCCCCGAACCTTCGAAACGGATATCGAAAGAATCCGATCCGGAGATTGCAAACGCCAAGAACGCCGAGGGTCCAAGAACCAAACGTCGATCGGATCGTCCTTCGTCGCGCTCCCGCCCCTCCAGCGACGGATCCCGCGAGTCGACCGAACGTCCCCAGCGAACAGACAGCCCGAACGAATCGCGACCTGCGGCTGCTCGCGCAGCGACCATGCGAGAGTCCGCCTCAACGCAATCCGCCGATTCCACGCTTCAGAGAGATGCCGCCGCGATTCGCCCACCGCAATCTATCCCAATAGCTCCCAACCCCACCATCGAATCGACAACTGCTGTCTCGGTATCCACGCCCGCGGTGAAGTCCGTCTCTGCTTCATCCAATTCGCTTCGGACCGTCTCCCAGATCGCTTCGAGCGAATCGATAACGCAGGGGACTCCGTCCGCATCTCCCGCAGCCAACGTCACCTCCCCTTCCGAGACGCCACGCTCGACGAACGAAAGCCAAGGTTCCTCAGGGACCCGGCTGTCGCAGTACCAGGAAAACAAGTTGGTGCAACGGGTCCTTCGCGGCATGGAGCAACTTGCTAATGGGGGTGGTCAAGTGCGTATGCGATTGCATCCGCCGGAACTTGGATCGCTCCAAATGTCTCTACGAATTGAGGGGACGACCGTTTTTGCCGAGATGCAGGTCGAAACCACCTCGGCACGCGACACGTTGATGAAGAATCTTCCGATTCTTAAGGACCGGCTCGCCGAACAGGGGATGCAAATCCAGCAGTTCGATGTCCGGGCCGACGGGAATTTTGACGGCGGCAACTTCAACACCAGTTCGCGAAGCGGAAACGGTGGCGGCGATTCCAATTCCGATCGACAATCCTCTCGGTACGTTACCGAGCTACAGACTCGACTCCCCGACACGAGTGGTGCAAACGCTGCCGATCTCGTTCGTCGATGGACTCGCACCCACGGCATGCTCGACTTCGAAGCGTAATCTGCCCGGGACAACCCCTCGCGAAACCGCTACAATGAATGGCATCGAAGGGAAGCGTCCCTTCCTCGGCCCCGTTCTCGTGCCTCTTGTTCGTCGAATATGCCCGACTTGATCGCGCAAGGCCCCAATCCCTCCGATCGGTGGCGACGACCTCTGCCTCGCGGAGGAGAGCCAACGGGCTTCATGCTCGGGCGTGTCGCCCCCGGCTGGGCGGTCCCATGGGATGATCGCATTTCCCGACAGCACGCGGATCTGTGCTGGGACGGCGAGAAGCTTTCCGTGCGGCGCTTGCCCGATGCGAAAAATCCGATCTTCTATCGCGGATTGAAGAAGGATGAGTTCGAGATTGGAATCGGCGACCACTTCGTCATCGGCCAAACAACTTTTAGCCTTATCGATCAGCGGGTGAAAATCATGGCCCGCACCGATGAACCACCGACACTGACCGAGCAATCGTACTCCACCTCGCAACTGAGACGCGTGCGTTATCGCGATGCGAATCAACGGATAGAAACACTTAGCCGGTTGCCCGAGATCATCTCGAGCAGCAGCAGCGACGAGGAACTTCACGTCCGCGTGGTGAACCTTCTGATGCAGGGCATCCCGCGCGCTACGTTTGTCGCAATCGTCTCCGAGCAATCGCCTAGCGCAAGATCATCGATTCCTGCTCGCATTGAATACACGCCCAACCTCAGCGGGTGGAGTGAAGCCTCGGACGCGGGGATTCGGGTTCTGCATTGGGATTCGCGTTCCCTGGTGCTCAAACCGTTCTCTCCCTCCGCTCAGCTGATACGCCAGGCGATCTCATCCAACGAGAGTATCCTCCATGTCTGGAGCCGCAACGCGGACCGGAATTCCCCTTCAGCATACACCCAGTCCGAAAACATCGACTGGGCGTTTTGCACACCCATTTCTGGCGAGGCATGCTTGGGTTGGGCCATCTACGTTGCTGGCGATCTCTCGAGCATGACGGTGCAAGGACATCGCGAAGCAACCCTCGCGGTGACCGACGACCTGGAAGAGGATCTGAAGTTCGCCGAATTGACGGCAACGACCATGGCCATGCTTCGGCAAACCCGCCTCCTGCAGCGTCGCCAAGATTCGCTGCGCCCATTCTTCTCGCCGATCGTGCGTCATGCCCTTTCGACTCGGGACCCCGATCAAGTCCTCGAACCGCGCGAGGTCCAGGTCTCCGTGATGTTCTGCGACTTGCGAGGCTTCTCGCGCCAGAGCGAAGCGTCAAGCGAGCAACTGCTCGAACTGCTGCGCCGTGTCAGCGATGCCCTCGGAGTCATGACCCATCACATTCTCAACCGAAACGGAGTCGTCGGCGATTTCCACGGGGATGCAGCCATGGGGTTTTGGGGTTGGCCGCTTGAACAACCCGACTCGGTCAAGTTCGCCGCCGCCGCTGCGCTCGCGATCCGAGCCGAATTCGAAAAATCCGCCGCGATCCCCGATCACCGACTCTCCGGTTTTCAAGCTGGGATCGGACTCAGTACCGGCAAAGCGGTCGCGGGCCGAATCGGGACGGTCGATCAAGTCAAGGTGACTGTGTTCGGACCCGTTGTCAATCTTGCGTCGCGATTGGAGACCATGACGAAACAACTCCAAGCCTCGATCTTGATCGACGAGACCACCGCCCAGCGAATCAAGGCCGAAGTGCCACCGGAGATTGCCCGCGTCCGACGGGTAGCGAAAGTTCTCCCGTTCGGCATGAAAAAACCTTTGATGGTCAGTGAACTGCTCCCTCCCGAATCCGCCGACTCCGTGCTGACCAACCAGCACATCCAAGCGTACGAAAAGGCCCTCGATAGCTTTCAAGACGGCAACTGGGGAGAAGCGTTCCGACTCTTGCATCAAGTCCCCTCGGAAGATCGTGTCAAGGATTTCCTGACAGTTCTCATCGCCCAGCACGGCCGCACAGCGCCCCCCGATTGGAAAGGCTTCATCACGCTCGCCGACAAGTAACATCCGGTAGCTACCATCGCCAGAGGGTGGGCGATTCCTGCCGTTCCCCAGAGATCCAACCACCGCTTGGCAGCGGTAGCTACGGGCACGCAACCGGCATGCGGGCGGATATATATAATGGTGAGAACATGTAGCTAATTATTCTGGACTGGCTATGACCGAAACATCCGACACTCATCGCGACAGACCGTTGGGGCCCCCTTTTTTCATTGGCTTGGCGGTGATGATGATAGGCGAGGTTGGTGTGTTGGCGAGTACGCTCTATGTGATGACCATGCCCTTTTACTGGTTTGCAATCATCAACCTATCGTGTTTGCTTGCCTTTTCCCTAGCCATACGGCTCGACCGACGGCTCAGCCAAAACGCGTATCCGCGGTTATCTATGGCATTATTTTTTATCTGCTCAATGCCTTTTACACACTTAGCGTTCGAACTTGTACCAAAATCAGCTTGGGATTCGTGGCAACTGCACCCCGTAGGTGCGGCGATGGCCGTTTGCTTATTGGTAACTCTCTTGCCGGAGTGGTTCGGCATCCTGAAGACCATCGCGAGCAACAATGCTGTGCTGGATCCTCCCGTGACTCCGCACGATGAATCTCAGGCGTTGAATCCCTACGCACCGCCGATGCTGGCCAAGCCGCAAGCGAGCGATGCAGATCTCGGTTCTTACGGAAGACCCGAACTACCGGAGATCCCCGATCCAGGTTGAACCCCTAACCAGGGACATGAGAAGGGAAATGCCCCAGATCCAACCACCGCTTGGCAGCGGTAGCTACCTTGGACGCCCCCGGAAAGGATGCTCGCGGTGGTCCTCGATACGGGGTAAAATTCTCCAACACGACTCAGAACGACCAACGGGTCGGAACAAGTCGCTGCGCCGAAGTCTTTACACGAACAATCATGAGATCCTTTCCTATCATGAAAACGTCACGACGAATCACGATTCGACTCTGTCTCGCCCTGCTCGCTTCCGCTTGCTCGAGCCTGCCTCAGGGAATTGCCCAAGACTCCCGTCCGGATCTTCGCGAAGATGTGGTCTACGGGCATAAAGATGGCATGGCGCTGACGATGGATGTGATCGAGCCCAAGGCAAATCGAAGAGGTGTGGGGCTAATGTTCATGGTCAGTGGTGGCTGGGTCTCGGTTTGGACACCGACCAAAAGGTTAGAACCATTGATCAAACCCTTTTTGGATGCTGGCTACACCATCATCCCGGTTCGGCACGGCAGCAGCCCGAGGTACCTGATCCCAGAGATTGTCCAGGACGTCCGACTGGCACTCGACCATGTGCACAAAAACGCCGACGCATGGGAGATCGATCCCGAGCGGATCGGGGTGTTCGGATATTCTGCAGGAGGACATCTGTCCCTGATGCTCGGCACGACCGCAAACGATCTGGGGGAAAAAACGGATCAGTCCAAGCCACGAATCGCCGCCGTCGCCGCAGTCTTTCCACCGACCGATCTCGAACCGTACATGCAACCCGGCAACCAGTACCTCGAGAAATTCCCTGCCCTCAAGTTCGATCTCGCTCGCTCCAGCGAATTCTCGCCCCTGCGACAAGTCTCACCGGTCGACGCTCCGACCATCCTGGTCCACGGCGACAAAGACGACTTGGTACCTCTCTGGCACAGCGAAAAGATTCGGGATGCGATGACCGAAGCCAAGATCCCGAACGAATTGGTGGTGATCAAGGGATCCGGTCACGGCTTCGATGCCCAGGGGAACGAAACCATGTTCCGATCGATGGTCGATTGGTTCAACACCCATCTCGCCGAGTACAAGTAGGGATTCAACGGCTAGTCCCAACCCGCATAATCCCAACCCGAAACGCAAGTGAGGGATAGAGTTACTTCACCTATGAGGTGTTCCCCCATCTGTCTCTCGCTCACGCTTCGGGTTATGAGAAACCCGGGAAATCTTGGAATTACGTGTTCCGACCAGCCACAAGCGTTGGCAACTGCCGCATGCGGCGTTTTGTCCCCTTCGACGACCAACCGATCTATGGGACACTAGTCATACTGTGGATTTCGATGCCTTGGACCAGATCCTAGGAGTTACCCAGCGCCGTATTTTTCGGGCTGAAAGAGATGAATGGTTTGCCGCGGTTCATATTGAAAAACCCCTGCTGCGTCATCGCCGTAGGCGTCGCGCTGGGTATGCTCGTCGGCTGCGGTAACGGCGACTTTCGTTTTGAGCCGAACGAATTGCATGCAGCATCCCTGATGCGGGAGTCGGGCGATGTCGCCCCTGAAAAGGCCGCCCACGAGGTCGCATCCGTTGTTGAAACTTGGTTTGGGACTCCGGACGCACCTGCATGGCCGACGGAGTTTCTCTCCGACGCACTCTCCGATATCGATATGGAGAAAGTTGCTCGTTGCGCCGGACCGGTCGGGAGAGCCGAGGACGAAATCGAACGGGGACTGTTCCGCAAGCACTGTGTCATCTGCCATGGAATCACCGGCGATGGGAATGGCTCCGCAGCGGCGCTGCTGGCACCCTACCCGCGCGATTTCCGGCGCGGCACGTTCAAATTCAAGTCGACACCAGCAGGCTTCAAGCCGACCCGAGGCGACTTGCTCGAGACGTTGACTCACGGGATCCCTGGAACCGCGATGCCTTCGTTCGCAGCCTTGAACCAAAGCCGAGAATTCGCCCATGACATCGAAGATCTGGTGGAATACGTGCGCTACATGGCCATCCGCGGCGAAGTCGAACGGCGACTCTTGTCAAAGACCATTCGCGAAGGTCTCGAGTTGGATCCCAAGCTCGAAGAAGCTCGTCAAGTTGCAATCGCCGTCGCGCAGCGATGGAAAGAATCCGAAACAGCGAGCGTTCCGGTTCCGGAACCACCAGCACTCAATGCGTCCGAGATGGCCGCATCGGTCGAGCGGGGCAAGCAATGGTACAGCATGGAACTGACCGCCTGCGTCAAGTGCCATGGCCCGACGGGACTGGGAGATGGCCTGTCCCAGGATTACGATGAGTGGACGAAGGATTGGACGGTTTTGGCTGGCATCGACCCCAAGCATCCTCGCGATTGGAAAGAGATGAAACCCCATGGAGCCCTCAAGCCTGTGATCGATCGCCCCCGAAATTTCGCCTATCGCGCGTTTCGTGGAGGAGGCGAACGCGAGGATTTGTTCCGTCGGCTCGTGCTCGGCATCGAAGGGACTCCGATGCCGCCCATCGCTCGCGCCCAAGGTGGCAATCCCGGATTGACGGACGATCAGATCTGGGATCTTGTCCACTACGTTTTGTCGATCGGAGAGGGGAGCTAATGGTCAAATGGATCGGTCAGCCTTGGTTCTGGGCCTGGGCGGTAACCAGTTTTGTATTCCCGTTGATCTGGGTAGGTGGGTTGGTCACCACGCACGATGCGGGTATGGCGGTTCCCGATTGGCCTGGAACCTACGGCTACAATTTGTTCCTGTACCCGCTATCGGCATGGCTCTACGGCCCCTTTGATCTGTTCATCGAGCATGGCCATCGACTGCTCGGTTCGTTTGTTGGCTTGTTGACGATTGCTTTGTGCGTGATTGCATGGCGAAAAGATCCTCGTCGATGGTATCGATGGGCGTGCATTGGGCTGTTGCTGGCCGTCATCGCCCAAGGACTCCTCGGCGGATTCCGCGTTGTGTTGGATGCACGAACAATCGCGATGCTGCACGGCTGCGGCGGCCCCATGGTATTTGCCTTCGCGTCCTTCGTCGCGCTCGCGGCCTCGAGCGATTGGAAAACGGCCGGACCCACCGTTTCTTCACCCGGGCTAAAGAGGTTAGCGATCTTGGTCCTCGGTTCGGCGGTTTTGCAATTGATCTTGGGGGCCCAATTGCGCCATGCGCTCCCCAATTTGAAACCAGCCGGGTTCATGAGCTTGGTCCACTTGCATTTCACGATGGCAGTAACGCTCGTCTGCCTCATCCTGGTGTTGGCCTGGTGGGTCCGCCGGGAAGCGTATCGGGCCGATCGGGCCCTGCGATCTCCAGCCAATTCCCTGCTTTTGGTTTTGTTCTTGCAGTTCGGACTCGGGATCGCGACTTGGGTTGTGAACTACGCCCTTCCCTGGTCCGATTTGCACCCGAGCTTGGCCCGGTACGCAATCCAGGCCAAGGGATACTGGGAATCGCTGATTGTGACCGGCCATCAAGCGACCGGCTCCTTGATCATTGCTATGTCGGTCTGGATGGTTTGTCGAGTCTGGCGTCGCCAAGCTCGCCTTGTGAGGAATTCCCAATCGTTTACCATTTCCAACGCTTCTGGGCTTGCCTCCGAGGCACAATATCATAGTCCTCCCGCATCTATTCCAGAGCCACAGGTTTCATGACCACTTCATCCGCTGCCCCTGCGATCGCCCATGCGGATCGCTCTGGAAAAACAGGAGCCGACTCCCTGCGTGGAACCGTATGGCGGGATTATTGCGTCCTGGCGAAACCTCGCATCACGCTGATGATTTTGCTGACCGTGGGTGTGGCAATGGTCGTCGCATTTCGCACCCTGGGAACTTCGGTGCATCCGCTGGTTTGGTTTTCCACGTTGATCGGCACCGCGATGGTTGCGGCGAGTGCCAGTGTCCTTAACCAATGGTACGAACGTGACCGAGATTCCGTCATGCCGAGGACCCAGCGGCGTCCACTCCCCAGCGGACGACTAACGACCATTGAGGCAGCGACGTTCGGTTGGGTACTTCTGGTGGTCGGGATCCTGATGCTCGGGTTGGGAGCCAATTGGGTGGCAGCAGGGATCAGCGGAACGACGTGGTTCATCTACTGCTGGGTCTATACACCGATGAAGACGATGTCGTGGTGGAATACAGCGGTGGGGACGCTTCCCGGTGCCCTCCCCGTCATGATCGGATGGACGGCAGCTGGAGGAGATCTTTGGGATGCCCATGGCTGGTTGCTGACATCGGTCGTGATCCTGTGGCAGTTTCCACACTTCATGGCGATCGCTTGGCTGTATCGAGACCAGTACAAACAGGCTGGGTTTCGCATGTTGGCAGGGGAGGAGCCGACGGGCAAGGCGGCGGCATGGCACGCATTGCTCCCTGCACTGGTCCTGATTCCCGTTTCCATGTTGGTGATGCAGCCGACGAATGTGGGGAGTTGGGTCTTCGCGGCCTTAGGGGCTGCCGTCTGCCTTCCTCAGTTGCGATCTTCGGCCAGGTTCCTCGCGCAGCGGGACGACCAACGTGCTCGAGTGTTGCTTCGCGCATCCCTCGTCTACCTGCCTGCGATTCTGCTTCTCGCTGTGATTCGCTGGGTTGTGTTGTGAGCGCCTCGGACAGCGCTGTCTGTATCTCAAGAGTCACACATCGCTACGGGTCCCGGATTGCCCTCGACGCGATTTCGTTCGATGTTCCGCGCGGCCAACTGTTTGGGTTGTTGGGTCCCAACGGGAGCGGCAAATCCACCCTGTTCCGACTCGTCTCCACCTTGGTCCCTGTGCAGTCGGGCAGCATCACGGTACTTGGGCATGACGCGGTGCGCGAGCAACCCGCGGTGCGAAACTGCATCGGGGTCGTGTTCCAATCCTCGAGTTTGGATCGCAAGCTCACGGTCCAAGAGAATTTGCAATTTCAAGGTGCACTCTACGGCCTTTCCGGACTCGAGTTGACGTCCCGAATCCAAATGCTCGTAGAAATGATGGGATTGCAGGATCGATTGAAGGAACGCACCGAGCGATTGTCAGGTGGACTCAAGAGGCGTGTGGAGTTGGCCAAGGGACTATTGCATCGCCCTCCGCTTCTGATCCTCGACGAACCGAGTACGGGACTGGATCCTGCGGCTCGGCTCGAGTTTTGGCAAGCTTTGTGCGGCCTCAAGGAAGGTTGGGGAACGACCGTCTTGTTGACAACCCACCTGATGGAAGAAGCCGAGAAGTGCGACTGCCTGTGCATCCTCGATTCCGGGCGTATCGTCGCGTATGCGACCCCAGACCAACTTCGTCGAGAGACCGGTGAGATGGTGATTTCGGTCTCCACGCGCGAACCTCGCGCGGTCGCCGATGTCTTCAAGGAACGCTTCGGATGGGAAGGGGTGGTATCCAACGATCAAGTCCGAGTGATCGCCTCCGATTCGCCGTCCCGAATCACGGAGGTTCTTGAGGTCCTCGGGCCCCGGGCGACGAGTGTGTCTGTAGGGCAACCAGGCATGGAGGATGTGTTCATGCGCAAGACAGGTCGAATTTTTACCGACTCATGACGGACTCCTCTTCGCATTCTTGGACTCGCGATCTTCGAGAGTTGGCACAAACCGCATGGCCGTTGATGCTGGCCACGGGTTTGTTCTCCATCACCCTGTTTGTCGATCGACTGTTCCTCTATCGCTACTCAGACGCTGCAGCGGCAGCAGCCATGTCGTCTGGCACACTGTTTTGGTCCGTCACTTGCCTCCCGGTTGGGATCTGCGGATACACCAACACCTTCGTGTCCCAATACCTGGGAGTGGGTCGATTGGATCGAGCCTTGCACTCCGTATGGCAAGGGATGTTGCTAGGGATCGTGTTGGTCCCGCTGCTCGTTCTGCTGGGTTGGTTTTCTGGCGATCTCTTTCTGCTGGCGGGACATGAGCCCACGTTAGCGAAGGCGGAAGGAGATTATTTTTGGTGGTTGGTACCGGGAGCTGCCGCGACCATCGTCGCCGCTTCGCTCGTCGGCCTCTTTGCGGGTAGCGAGAAAACGATCGTGTTGCTGTACTGCGACGCTGCGGCCACGATACTGAACGCCGTCTTGGATTGGGCATTGATTTTCGGAAATCTCGGCTTTCCGAAGCTCGGAGTCCAGGGTGCTGCGATCGCGTCGAGTATCTCTCTTTGTTTGAAGCTCTTGCTGCTGGCCTGGTTTGCATACCGGTATCTG
>JBKDXO010000070.1:0-8725 GCA_046306195.1 Planctomycetota bacterium
TCGCGTCCCCCCCCACTTGGCTCGCCATCGCCGTCACGATTCAAAAGCCGCACCCCCACTCGCAAAATAGGTGTCCCGGCGTAAGCGATGGCTCCCGAATCGATGCGAGCGACCGCCAGACATCCCGAAAATCGCACGCAACATATTGCTCGATCGGTTTGCGGTGCCACGAGTCCCAATATGCCTGCAATCGAGCATCGGCCCGTTCCAGGAGGGACTGGGTCGACGGTGGAATCGGTCGCTCCAAATCCCATGCGACCTCCATCGGGAGGAGCGAGTGGTCGATTCGCGATGAGGGATGGCGCCTGCCTGACATGGGTTTCTCGCTAAGCGGGACTCTTTTGCTTGCCGGATTGGTGAGGGCGAAATACAATCTGCGACTACGGCAGTGTTGAAGATATCGCCTGCAGGATATCTAGTTTCCCACCGAATCATCCCTCTATCCATCCCCCCCGAGTCTATGCGACCAACCATCGATCGAAGAAGTTTTCTCGCGTACAGTTCCAGCGCCGTGATTGGAACCGCCTGCGCAGCCCGTTCTACATGGGCCCAAGCCGAACGCGCGGCACCGTTCAAAATCTCCCTCGCTCAATGGTCGCTGCACAAACCTCTTTTCGCCAAGGAGATCGACAACCTCGATTTCGCGAAGGTCTCCAAAGAGAGATTCAATATCGATGCCGTCGAATACGTGAACCAATTCTTCAAGGACAAGGCCAAGGATGAAACCTACCTGGCCGAGATGAAGAAACGCACGAGCGACTATGGAGTTACCAATGTACTGATCATGATCGATGGCGAGGGGCCGCTCGGCAGCAGCGATAACGCGAAACGGACCAAAGCGATCGAAAATCATTACAAATGGGTCGATGCTGCTAAATTCCTCGGCTGCCACTCGATCCGTGTCAACGCGGAAACCGATAAGCCGTATGAAGAAGGATCAAAACTCGCCGCCGACGGATTGGCAAGATTGTCGGAGTATGCCAAGCCGTTAGGAATCAACGTGATCGTAGAGAACCACGGCGGCCTCAGTTCGAACGGAAAATGGCTTTCGGAAACGATCCGAGCTACCGGCAAAGACAACTGCGGAACCCTGCCCGACTTCGGCAACTTCTACGACTACGATCGCTATCAAGGAGTCACCGACTTGATGCCGCTCGCCAAAGCGGTCTCGGCGAAGAGCTACGACTTTGATGCCGACGGCAATGAAACCAAGATCGACTTCCCTCGCATGATGAAGATCGTTCTCGATGCAGGCTACCACAGTTGGGTCGGTATCGAATACGAGGGTTCGCGAATGAGTCCCGATGACGGGATCGCTGCTACGAAAAAGCTGCTCGAAAAGATTCGAGACAGCGTCTAAGTTTTCGTTCGGTCCCCAACCTTGAAAAGGTTGAAAGTGGCTAGGGTTTTGGAGCCATGCTCCAGACGTCAGCCGTCCGGACTCCCGGCCCCACTTCACCCGACGGGATGATGTAGTGGTTCCGCCAAAAGACCGCTGAGGTCGTGACACGCGATACAGGCTGTTCTCCCACTTGCTCCCAACAATCGCGGCGCACGTCGTACGACAAAATCGATCGTGGGAAACCGGGATGGCGCTCCAACGGGCGGAAATCGACCAGTCTACCGTCATCGCCACCAAGGATGACGAAATGAGACGGATCGCCTCCTGGGGCCGGGCTCGGAGCGGCCGCCGCAGCGCGAGGCATCTCCGCGATCCGAGACCAACCCTCGTTCGGACGGTAGCGATACCCATCGCGCAGGTAAGCACGGACCGGTCGGCCATCGCCTGCTGCGGAAAGCGAAATTCCGCCGCACAGATAAAAGGCTCCGTCCCGAGATGCTGCAACCGACAACATTCGTGCAGGCCCCGGCCAAGCCTCGAGTTCCCTCCAGACGAGCGGCTGCTGATCCAATTCCAACGCCCAGAACTGATGCATCGCAACCGTCGCATCGGGAGTCTCGATCCCGCCCGCGATGTAGATCGTGTCCCCGACCAAGGCTCCGCACCCTTGCGCGCAAACTCGAGGCAACGAAGGCAATGGCTTCTTCTCCAGTCCCCCATCTCGCCATCGCAAGAGCCACCCCTTGGCATAATGCCGATCGGCGTCGCTGCCGCCAAAATAAGCCACACCTGGATCAATCCCCAAACCGTCAGGGATCGATAACGAAACCGCATAGGCGATGGGTCTCGCCAAGGTCCCCGCGTCCTGCCATTGCCCGTACAGATCATTCAGCACGTACGCGCGATCATGCCACACTTTCTTCCCACCCTGCCACGGAGGGGCATCTGGAAAATTAGCGCCGCCGGCCACGATCAAGACCTCACCGTCGGTTCCAGCGATCGGACCCGCAACTCCCATCCGATCAGGAATCCCGGCCACGCGTTCCCATTTCCCCCACTCCTCCGAATGGACTGGAACATTCAATGTCACACTGGATAAACAGAGCGATACTCCGAATACCCATCGCCTCGTATGCAAACCTAATTTCATAGCATGGTTATGGCGCATCAGCTTGAGTCCGTTTCGTCCGGGATTATCATGACGCGACGCGTGAGCGAGGGACGCTTGAGGGACGACGTCGCTGGCGACGTAAGTCCATCCCTCGCTTACGCTTCGGGATCCGATCACTCCGAGATGCGCAATCTCCAAATCGATGCATCATAGGTTTCCCACTTTCACTTCTTGGCTGCCGTTAACCAGTCCAATGCAAAGCGCACACAAGCGATCGACTGGTCTTTTTCATAGAGACACAAGACGGTTCCATCGGGGAGCACAGCAAGATCGCTGTACGCGCTGGGACCTTCGTCGAGCGTTCGCTGAACCGGCCAGGTCTTGCCATCGTCCCGACTGAGCTTGATGGTCAGGTTCCGACGCTTGCCTCGTCCCGCCGGTTCCTCCTTTCCATCCCGTCCGCGAGCCAACGAGTGGGGATTCGAAAAGATCAGGGTGCCAGGTACCGAGGGGTGATCGACGATGCTGGCCATGCAAATCGGTTCCCAGAGCTCGTCGTGAAAGCACGGGGTGCTCCACGATCTCGCGCCGTCGGGACTGATGGTCAGCAACTTGCGATTCGGCTTCGAGACACTCCGAGAAACCATCATGATTTGGCCATCCGACAGGGAAGCAAGGATCGATTCATTCGGATTGCTATATTCCCCTTCATTGGGAATAGCGATCTCGCCTGCCAACCATGTTTTGCCATGATCATCGCTATAGATCGTTCCGCACGCGGACGGAGCATGATCCCCTGCAGCTCCATACGCCAGCCAGATCGGCACCACCAAACGGCCCGAACGGGTTTGGATGCCATGGCCAGGGCCGGTCGCGATCACGTTCCAATCGTAGCGAGCGCGAAAGGGCTCAAAGCTCGCAGTAATTTCCAGGGGCTGGCTCCATGTTGCCCCATCATCGGTGCTTCGTATCGAGAAACAGCGCGCATAATTGACGCAGTACAAAAACTCGATCGCACCGGTCTGTCGATCGACGATCGCGACGGGGTTATTGACCGTCTGCTCGCGCTCGCCGCCAGTCGGCTTGCGCGGGTTTCCTTCGATTCGCGGTCCATGATGGGCGATATGCTGCACGGGCAACCAAGTCCTGCCGTCGTCAACGGAACGGCGGAGATGAACTTCGATTTCCCCCCAATCCTTGCTGTCGTTTCGTCGGGCTTCGCCGTAGGCGAGGATGGTTCCTTGCCCGGTGACAACCATTCCGGGAATCCGATACCTAGCGACGCCACCCATGCCCGGTGGAAACAAATCGACGCGTTGCAAGTCGGGCTCCTCCGCGCACGCGGTGATGCCGATCCACGCGATGAATAGACCGTGTGCAAAACATTTCACGGTTTGCTCAGCCACGGCAGAACTCCAAGGGCGTCGAGTTGCGTCTCAAGCTTTTCAAACTGCTCCGGCGTCGGCCCAACCAAAGGCAATCGCGTTGGTCCGCAGTCGAACACATGGCGATTCATCAAGCTCTTGAAGGTGGCGATCGGATGAATGCTGGCGTGGATCAAGGTCTGAATCATCTGCACGGCCAACTGCTGCATTTCGGCGGCACGTTCTGTTTCTCCGGCATTGTAGGCACGGATCAGTTCTTGATAGAGCGGGGCTGCAAAGTTGTAGGTGCTGCCGACCGCACCGCGGCAGCCGAGGGCCAGGGCGCTCAATAGCATTTCGTCGCGACCAAAGAGCATGTCGTAATGCCCACCCTCGAACCGCAAGCATTTGCCGAAATCGTTGAGATCCTCGAAGGTGAACTTGACACCGACCATATTGGGGATTCGCTCTCCGGCTTGCTGGAGAAAATCGTGCACCAAGTCATGGACGCCGGTCATCGACGGAATGTGATAATAGTAAAAATCGAGACCCGGCGCGGCCTGGGCAACGTGCTGGCACCACTGAACCAAACCTTCGACGCCAGCCGGTTTGAAAAAGCAGGGAGCCATGCAGGCGATACTGCTGGCACCGATCGATTGCGCATGCGCGGCCAATTGGCAGGCGTCCTTGAGCGAGGTATGCCCCACATGCACAATCACCCGCAGCCCGGTCGGCGCGACTCGAACCCATCGCTCCGCCAACTGGCAGCGCTCGCTGGTTGTCAGCGACAATCCCTCCCCGGTGGTGCCGCAGATAAATGCACCCACAACCCCATTGCTAGCCAGTACGTTCGCATAACCTTCGACGACATCAAGCTGGAGTTCGCCGTTCGACCGGAACGGAGTGAACGGTGCAGCGATCAGACCTTGTATCTTGGAACCCATGCTTGTTTCCTGAATTGTGTTGGCGACGGTTTTTGGGGCTTTGGGAAAGGCTATTAGCGGACGATGGCAAGATAGGTAAATGCAGCCAGCGCAGCACCCAACAAAGGGCCGAGGACCGGCACCCAGCTATACCCCCAATCGCTATCCCGTTTGTTGGGGATAGGCAGGATCGCATGCATCAGCCGAGGTCCGAGATCGCGGACGGGATTGATGGCGTACCCGGTCGTTCCGCCAAGCGAAAGTCCGATGCCGAACACCAACAGTCCGACCGGCAACAGCCCCAATGTTCCAAGCCCCAGCTTGCTCGTTGGTACCTCCGCCGTCGCAGCGACCGTCTCCAGACTCGGTGCTACCATCAAGAAAATCGGCAGGATCAATGCATAGGTACCGATGGCTTCACAGACCAGCGACTGGCCAAGTTTGCGAATATTGGGACTGGTGCAGAAACAAGCGAGCTTGGCATCTCGATCATCCGTCGCCAGGAAATGCTCCCGGTAAAAGACGAAAACCAAGAACGCGCCCAACATCGCTCCAAGGAGCTGTGCGATCGCATAGCCCACAGCAATGGTCGTATCGAGTTTCCCAGCGATGACCATGGCCAAGGTAACGGCGGGATTTAGGTGAGCACCGCTGTACTTGTCCGCGCAAAACGCCCCTACGAAAACGGCGATCCCCCAACCAGCGGCAATTACGATCCAGCCACTGTTGTGCCCCTTGGTCTTGGCGAGCACCACATTCGCCACCACGCCGTTGCCGAACAAAATCAGCAATGCCGTTCCGATGAACTCCGCGAGATAAGCACTCATTCAGTCACCTTCTTTGCTTTTTGTCACTCGATCACTCGCCCATCGATCGTTCGCCCACGGCAAGATCATCGCAAAAAGCTCCCCACCGCTGGTTTGATTCACCGCAACGAAGTATAGCCGCACGCACCGCGTCAGTCAGTAAGGGGCGCCGCTGAGTCCGCAACCGTACCTACCTCTGCCAAGCGGTGGGCGAATCGTACCTACCGCTGCCAAGCGGTGGGCGAATCTGGAGATGGAAACGCAAGACCACCGTCTGGCGACGGTAGCTACGGCCATGCCCCTCCGTACAGTCTGCTTCGTAACCAGCCAAGACTCGGTGGAATCGACACGGATCGGTGGGTGCGACTGGGGACTACCAGACCGTGTCAAGATCCACTTCGATCCCGTCCGCAATCGAGAGAATGAGCACCTTGCTCTTGGGCATGAGGGTATACTTTTCGTCACGAAGCACCCATTGATCCACTTGTTGCTCAAAAGGGTCAACGACCCAATACTCCTTCACACCAAATCGTTCATACAACTCCCGCTTGGTAGTTCGATCATAATCCACGTTGGATGGCGAAAGGATCTCGACAACGAGATGCGGTGCCACTTTGATCTTCGTAGGCGTAATCTTCCGCACGTTCTCATTGAGAATGATCACCAAGTCGGGTTGCACGACATCGTGCTCGGAGAGTTGGACATCCATCGGTGCGTTGAATAAGACGCCCAGGCCAGCCAATTCAATTTTTGTGTACAGCTGATACTGCAGTCGCTTGGAAACATGCTGGTGCAGGGTGCTTGGGGAAGGATTCACGAAGTGTTCTCCGTCGATGATTTCGTGGCGTCGTCCATCGTCAGGAATCTGAGCGTAGTCGTCATACGTCCATTTCAGACCCTTGGGGGCAAATGTACTCATCATGGAGGTCTCGGAGCGAATGGATTGAGAGTGTGTATTCGCAAATTATAAATGCACGGCAAGAAGACTGGCAACACAATGCAGCCGACCGTAAGCGAAACTTGTAAGCGAAACTTGGACATGCATTGCACTGGTCTGGCACGCGAACGCTAGCAAAGTAGCAACGGGACGCAGTGCCTGTCCCTGCTGCTTCCAGGCATGAGCCGACGGACTGGGAAGTCCGTCGTACGGCTAAGAGAGATCCCCCATACCGGGAAGCTGCCTGATTGCGGCTTCCTTGTCTATTGATATCTTTGTCTCCCTTATTTCTTTTGTCATGGAAACGGAGGTGAATCATGTCTAAGCCAACCGACACGAACGATCTTAGGAAACTCGATGCAGCATTCTTGGACATGCTACATCGCGTTTGGGGATTCCAAAGCCTGCGGCCGTCGCAGCAGGACGCCATCGAGTCAATCCTTGCACGACAGGATACGTTGGTCGTCATGCCGACGGGCGGAGGCAAATCGCTCTGCTATCAAGCACCCGCAGTCCACCAAGGTGGTTTGACGATCGTTGTTTCTCCCCTGCTAGCCTTGATGAAAGATCAAGTCGACTCGCTCAGCGCGGTTGGGGTCTCAGCTCTGCGCGTGGATAGCACCTTAACCGCCGACGAGAAACGCGAGGCAGCTCGCATGATCCGATCTCGGCAAGTTCGGTTGCTGTTCGTTTCTCCCGAACGCATGGTATCACCGGAGTTCTTGAAATTTCTGGAAGGAACCGATCTCCACACGATCGCCATCGATGAAGCCCACTGCGTGTCCCAATGGGGCCATGATTTTCGGCCCGAGTATCGCCAACTGGGATCGCTCCGATCGCATTTTCCAAACGCCGCAGTCCATGCGTTCACGGCCACCGCGACCGAAAAGGTTCGACAGGACATCGTCGAGCAACTGCATCTCAAGAACCCGAAGGTTCTGGTCAGCTCCTTCGACCGCCCGAACCTAACGTATCGCATCCTTCCGCAAGTCGATATCCAGACTCAACTCCAAGAAGTCTGCGACCGCCATCGCGGCTCTGGAGGGATTGTTTATTGCCTTCGCCGCGCGGATGTCGAATCGATCACTGCGTACCTTGGCCGCCAAGGTTACTCCGTCGTCGGCTATCATGCAGGCATGTCAAACGACGAGCGAAAGAATGCCCAGGATGCGTTTGTTAATGAACAAGTCGATGTGGTCGTAGCCACCGTCGCCTTCGGCATGGGGATCGATCGCCCCAATGTCCGCTTCGTAGCCCACGCGGCGATGCCCAAATCGATCGAACACTACCAGCAGGAGACCGGGCGCGCGGGCCGCGATGGATTGCCATCGGAATGTGTCTTGTTCTTCACCGCAGGGGATTGGATCACCCTGCGCAAGATCACCGAATCGAGTTTGATCGAAGCCGGTGCCTCGAGCGAGATTATCGCCGCAGCCAAGAAGCAACTCGAAGAGATGGCCAACTACTGCCGGACCCCGAAATGCCGCCACCGCGCGCTGGTCGAATACTTCGGCCAGTCGTACCAGCCCGATAACTGCGGAGCCTGCGATGTTTGTCTCGGGGATACCGACAATGTACCTGACGCGAAGGTTATCGCACAAAAGATCATGTCGTGCGTCGTTCGCGTCGGCGAACGCTTCGGCGTGAACTATCTCGTCGATGTCTTGGTCGGTTCGCGAGCAGCCGATGTATTGAATCGCAAACATGATCAACTCAGCACCCACGGCATTCTCAAAGAAATTCCGAAGAACCAGTTGAGAGATTGGGTCTATCAATTGGTCGGCCAAGACCTGCTCGTGATCGATGGCGGTGAGTATCCAATCGTCAAATTGGGTCCGCAAGCCCGCGGCGTGTTGCACGGCGAAGCCGAACCCCGATTGATCCGCACCGTCTCCAAGTCCGAGCATCGCAAGCAATCAGTCCGATTCGAAGCGACCGCGCACGCCGACATGAAGCTTTTCGAGGAATTGCGCAGACTTCGAAAAGAGATCTCCCAAGCGGCCGGTGTGCCGCCTTACATCGTCTTTACCGATAATGTTCTCTTGGAAATGAGCGCCAGCCGTCCTTCCAGCGAGGAAAACATGCTAGCCATTAACGGTATCGGTGCTGCCAAAATGCAATCGTATGGGCCTAGTTTCCTAGAAGCAATTCGCGATTACTGCGACCGTACCGGCACAACTCAAGACGTTGTATGGAGAACGAAAGATTCCAAACCGCTCAACAATGCTGTTCGCCTCTCCGG
>JBKDXO010000071.1:0-32801 GCA_046306195.1 Planctomycetota bacterium
ACTCCCAAGCGGCGTCACTCTTCGCGTCCCCTTGAGCGCATTCGGCTCCATCTCGTATCAAGCTTCTGTACTGGGATATCGATGGAATCGCGATCTGGATGAAGCGACTCGAGCGCCACGGTAGCCGGAAGACGAGCCAGAGGCTGCTTCGGTGGCGCCCGGCACTCTTACGCCCCATCAAGGCTCGTTTTCCGAGAAATGCGCAAACTCCAACATCCTGCTCCTATCATCCGCGAGATGTGTTTCTACCAATAATTTTGCGGAACACCCGAAATGCATGTCCCCGTCTGACTTGCAGCGGGGGCTGACGACCGTCTGGCGATGGTAGCTACCAAAGCAATCATGCTGCGCATAGCTTCGTTTAGCCGAACGGATATTGGCGGCAGTATTCGTAAACTGCCATCGTTGTGGCGGTGGCGACATTGTAGCTGGCAGGCTGGCCATAGACCGGGATCTCGATCACGTGATCCAGCAACGCAAGAACTTCGTCCTCCAACCCCTCGCGCTCCGCCCCGATTATCAACGCTGTCTTGCGTGGAAACGCAAAGTTGTACAGCGATTCGGAGTGGGTGGTCTGCTCCAACCCGACTCGAACATAGCCGTCCTTGCCGAGTTGGGCGACCACTGGCGCCAGGCTGCGGCGAAGCTGGACTTGGACATAATCCGCGGCATCGCGAGCGATCTCGCGATCGATTTTTCCAGCCCCGCATTGGATCAAGTGGCGAATGCCCGCGCACCCGCATAGCCGGACGACCCGACTGAGATTCACATTGCTGCGCATGGGGGCCAACACGACCACGATCTCACGCTCTCTCTCCAGTGGAGTGGGCGGCTTGTGACGGATATGCTCAAACCGCATCGCTCATCAAGCTTTCAATCCGCTCGATGATCATGGCGATGAATTCGCGATCCGAGGGAGGACGGCTCGGTGCGTCGGGATGCATGGCATCGCACGCGATCACGCCCCGCAACGCCAGCGCCATGGCGGCATCGTGTTTGTACGCGGGGACCGGATCCCGAAACGAGAACCCGCCGAGCAGTTGCAAGGCATCGTTGATCGCATAGAAACGCCGATCTCCCTCACGCCAATAACGATCGCGACGCGCGAAAGCTTCCGGATAAAACGCGGCTAACCCGAGCAGGTAATCACTGCCCCACTGCACCATGTCGATCGCCAAATCGTTCCCGGTGTACACACGAAACTCAGGTCGCTTGGCGTCGCGAATTTCAAGGCGCTGCCACTCCAATTCGCGGGACAGCGACGAATGCTTCAACCCCAACAACCTGGGGATTGCGATCAACTCCGTGAAGCACGCGATCGAGTAGATCGCGCCAAAGCTGGCGAACATTTTCCCGAGCTCAAACCCCAAGAAGTCGACGCCCAACTTCCCGACTTGATCGTACACTTTGACGATCTCTCGGTCCGTCCGAGCGATGAGATCCCGGCACTGGAACAGGATCGGCATGGCACCCACGGACGCGGTTGCTTCGATTTGTCGCTGGTAGTGCGGGACGCAGTCGCCTGGAAGATCGTCGACGAATACACCAGCGACCATGGGCCGTCCCTGGGAAATCGATTTGGCAAACTGCAATACCTCGCGGCGCTGGGCGTCGGTCAATAGATTCGCAAACCCGGTGTCCATATTGACGGCCGGGGTCAATCCAGATCGCCAGATCGATTCGAGCATCATGGCATACGAATCAAAATCGATCTTGGCGATGGGCCTCCAGGGCAAATACGCAGCGCAGATGCCGTGAATCTCACGGTTTGGCTTTGCGGGAATCAATGGGCTGGTCGTTGGTTTCATGGTAGGACATGATACCGTCTCCTGGTCGGCTGTACCACCATATCCGATGTTCTTGCCGGAACGCCTTCGTGTGTGCGTTGAATCCGGCTAAGGGTTAGCGATCGCGTAGAGAGCTTGGTAGGAACGGATGTACAGGACTCCGTCCGCCACCACCGTGGAAGCGGTGATCGGTTCATCCAGTTCGTTCGTAGAAACGATCTCCAACTGCGGCCCTGGCTTCACCACCGTGCAGTGACCATCGCTCGATTGAAAGTAAATATTCCCCCCTGCATACACGGGGCTCGTTCGATGTTGCCCGGTGTAGGTACGTGCAAAATAAAGCTCCTTGCCTGTGGTGACGTCAAGGCATTGCAAGCGTCCATCCTTGTGCAACAAGTAGACCAGTCCGTCGACCAGCAGAGGGATGGACACATCGGGTGTTCGCGGATTCGTCCAAGCGATCACCTCTTGGTTGGTGGAGCAATCACCGTGAAGGGCATCGTTCACTTTCAACGCGATGACGGGACCTTCTTTTGCGGTTGGAACGATGATTAAGCCTGGCACTACGAGTGGCGAGGCGACGAATCGGAAGGTGGGGTCGTTGTCTTTCGGATTGAGTTTCGTTGGCCCGTTGAGTTGCCCGAATCTCCACAGTTCTTTGCCGTCGTCCAATCCGTGTCCCGTGATGCAGTCCGCGCCGTGCACGACCAGGAACTCACGACTACCATCACGGTACAGAAACGGAGAGGCGTACGAGTGTTTGCACTCGAATGCAGCCTGCGTTTGGCGATCGACGGCCCATACCGTTGCGCCCGTTCTCTTGTCGAGTTTTATGACCTTGCCAATCCGAGTTGCATCGTCAAATTTCATCGGACCGTGGATCAACTGAAGGTAGAGGAACTCTCCATCGAGAACAGGGGTGCTGGTCATTCCGAACTGGATATCCAGTTTGCCGAATCGCTCGTTGACGTCGATTTTCCAGACTTCCTGGCCATCGACCGTGAAGCATGCGAGGGTCCCGGTGCCAAAGAAACACCAAACGTATTCGCCGTCGGTGGATGGGGACGGGGATGCCGAGTTCCCTTCTCCAGCGCGAGCATCTTGGTTCCCGGCTCCGATCTTCTTTTGCCACAATTTGCGGCCATCGGTGGTTTGGATGCACAGAAGCACCAAGTCATTTCCATCGGCACTGGTGAGAAAGATCCGATCCTTCCATACGATGGGGGTCGCGCCCGCTTGCCCGGGCAATTCGCAGCGCCACTTGACGTTCTGCGTCTTGCTCCATTTCGTCGGCAAATTCTTTTCCGTGGAGACACCATCGCCGCGCGGGCCTCGCCACTGAGGCCACGAATCCGCGAGCGATGGAACGGCGATGGAGAGAGTCAGAAAGAACGAGGCGGCGAAGCTTTTCATGATACTACGAAAGCGTTGAAAGGGACAAATGAGTTGGCGAACCGAGTGCGTTAAGCACCCTGAAAATGGCCATCGAGGAACGCCTTTGCCATCGCTTTGGGGACTTCGGCTTCGGCGAGCACGAGATTCGCTCGGTTTTCGGCGACTTTGGCTTTCATGACTTGCTCCTGAGCGATCGCGTCAGCGCGTCGCTGTTCGGCTTGTGCCCTCGCCATGCGAACGTCCGCTTCGGCCTGGTCTGCTCGAAGGCGAGCCCCGATATTTTGGCCGACTTCGATGTGCGCGATATCGATGGAGACGATGGTGAATGCGGTTTGGTTGTCCAGCCCCCGCTTTAGAACCGTTCGAGAGATCGTGTTCGGATTTTCGAGGACTGCTAGATGGGTTTCCGACGAGCCGATGGAACTGATGATGCTCTCACCCACACGCGCGATGACGGTTTCCTCCGTCGCTCCGCCGATCAATTGCTCCAGGTTGGTTCGAACGGTTACCCGAGCTTTGACCTTCAGTTCGATACCATCCTTGGCGATAGCGGAGAGAAAGCCGGTAGGGCTGTAACGCGGATCGGGGCAATCGATGACCCGTGGGTGAACGGATGTTCGGACCGCATCCAAAACATCGCGGCCAGCGAGATCGATCGCTGCGGCTCGGTCAAAGTCCAAGTCGATTCCCGCGCGTTGGGCCGCGATGATGGCGTTGAGCACATTCATCACATTCCCTTCGGCGAGATAGTGCGCTTCGAGCCGTTGGGTACTGATCCCGTCCTGGCGATCGATGTTCAATCCGGCCTGAGCCGCCATGATCTTGGCATTCACGACAATCGACGATCGGACCTGACGAAAGTACATGCCGATCAAGCTGCCCATCGACACGTCCGCACCACTCATCTGGGCTTGCAGCCAGAGACTGCCGAAGCTCCATAGAACGGCCAGACAGATAAGACCAACGAAGCCTGCGACCAGAATGCCGGCGATGAGCAGAAAATTCTGAAGATCGAGAGGAGGGGCGTTGCGTTGAGCGAGCAACCACATATCCAGCAGTGTAGGCAGCATGATTTTGGCGGGTTGGAAAGCGGGAACGAAAACTCAGATCTCATGACGACTCTATTTTATCCGAAGAGCCATGCTTCGTGGAAAACCATTCTAAGGTTCTTGAAAACATTGATAAAATAGTGGGAGATACCCTGGTTCCCCCTTGGGATTGACACCTGAGCGACAGTGAGTTCAGTCAACTGACCTGGGGGAATCAATCGATCGTGCGTCAGCGCAGGTGTCTGTCGAACCAATCGCCAAATTTTTCGATATCCAGTACCATCGTCGGCCATCCATGCTCTCCGCGGGGATGCACGACGAGTTCGACATCCTCTCCGATTTCCTCCGCCCGGGCTTCGAAGCGTCTGCTCTGGTCCAATGGCACGAGCGTATCCGCATCGCCGTGATAAATCAGAGTTGGAGGCAGCGTTGGGTCCAGGAAATAGATCGGCGAACATTCCTTGCCCACCTGTTTCCAGAGTTCTCGATCGATTCCAGCGTCACCGAATGCCTTGACGAAGCTTTTGGGAGGACCGCCATCCCCCAAGTTTTCCGTCGATTCTCCAAGATTCAGCAGATCGGTAACAGGATAAAAGATCGCGACGGCCTGAACCTCACTGCTTTCGCGATCGACCGGATCCGCTGCATCCGGGGCACCCGGTGATCCTCGCGTGGCCAGCATTAGGCTCAAGTGCCCTCCCGCGCTGCCGCCGGTCACCCCGATTCGCTTCGGATCGATCCCATAGTCGCCTGCATTATGTCGGATGAATCGTATCGCGCGGTGCATGTCGTCGATGATTTCCGGAATCAACGAATCGGGCTGCGAGACGTGGCACACAGCGAAGATGGTGTACCCTCGCTGCAACAAAGGCGCCATCATCCACGCTGGCGTCTCCCCGGCACGCTTCGACTTCCAACCGCCGCTGACCATGAACGCAATCCCGAACCCGTTCGGAGTCGCAGGCCGAATTACATCGAGCGTCAGAGGGATACCATGGCGTTGTCCATAGACAACCCCATCGGTACGTTCGAACCGGGGATGGTAGTACATCCACAGGTAACTCCCAACAGCCGCGCAAATAGCTACCACAAATAAGGCAGCCATCGCCATTCTCTTCAACCACTTTTTCATTTTGCCCACCCGGAATCGATCGTTCTCATGAAAGACTCAAACAACGTTGAATCGTCCGCCATTTTTTCATCTATTCTTCCTGTCCCAGGAACGACCTAGGGTTTCCAACGATAAGCGTTGCGGGCATTTTCTGCGAAGAATTTTTCGGCCGCTCGCTCCCCTTTGGCCGTAAAGTATTCGCGAGCAATCGACACCACGGTTTCCAATGGTGCTCCGAGATCCGAAACCGGCCAATTGCTTCCGAAGATCAAGCGATCCTCGCCGAAGATCCTCCACAAGGCATCGAGCACTGGCTCGTAGTAGCCAACCTGTTTCGGCGCTGGGTTCGCTCCCGTTTGCTCCACAAGCGCCGATACTTTGCAAAATACGTTCGGATGCTTGGCGGCACTCTCCATCCCTTCCAGCCAAGACCTCGGCGGCTCTCGGCCATCGATCGGAAGGTTGCCTACATGATTGATCACCATCCGAAGCTTGGGAACTTGCCCCGCAAGATTTGCCACGTTCCGAGGAGCATCAGGACCACCGTTGACATCGAGTTCCAGATCCTTCTCTACCAACAGGTTGCAGTGCTCGATCAACTTGCCCTCGGCCAACGCGTGGGTCAATTCGTTGGTAAGAATCCGAATTCCGCGATATCGGGGATTGCGAGCGAATCGTGCCAAGTGTTCTGAAAACTTCTCGGAGGCGATATCAAGTCGCCCGACGATACCGAGCAAGTATGGATCGCGCTCTGCAAGGTCCAATAACCACTGATTATCCTCCACCCAAGCGCTCGCCTCGACCACAACCGTCCCCACGATTCCCAGCGGCTTGGCTAGCTGCTTGAAATTTTCGGGGCGTACCGTTCTGTAGAGGGTTTTGTCGTTCTTGTCCGGCCAGGGAACACCTTCTGGCCGACTCGGGTCATAGAAGTGCGTATGGCAATCGATTATTGGGATCGCAGGCCCATCGTCATTTCCTCGAGCATGCCCGGATGCCAAGGCACATGCGCCCAACGCCGTCAGTGCAAGGGATTCGCGTCGGGTTATCCGTGATTCATGTTTGGCCTTGCTCATGGGTGCGAAACCTTTCCTCAATAGTTGAACGAAAATTCCGTTGAGTTCAATAAGCTCCACACGATATCTTCGTATACAGCCAAATCCTTCGTCTTCTCACCAACGAGTGTGCGAAGTCCGGCGATTTCCTGTTCGGTCGGCTTGCGACTGAGAACCATGATGAACAATTGCTCGATTGCAGACGCGGGCGTATCCGCTGATTCAACGATCTGTTGCAACTGGCCATTGATTCGCAATCGAACTTGAACGGTATCCCCGACGGTCATGTGAAGGGCCTGCGAAAGCGTGGGATCCTTTTTGGTTTCGCAGGCACAAATGGTCCCTCGGCTGGATCGTCCAAACGTTTCGAAGAATGGGTGTCCGTACGATGGGCTCTCCGTCTCCCCACCCAGACGCGGATAAAATTCAATGGCCCGCGTTCCCTCAGGAAACTCCGGCAGGTTCATCTGGGTTCGCGTCGTACTAACGATCGCGTCCAAGAGCACATCGGCACGCAGGCGTCGCAGGTGGGCGTGCGAGAATTGGCGAGTATCGAGCCGATTCGACTCGTTCGGCTTGGAACTCAATTGGTAGACGCGCGAATTGCAAATGTCGCGCACCAAGGTGCGAAGGCTAAACCGGTAATCGACCAGGTGCTGAGATAGCGCATCGAGCAACGGACCGTTGACGGGCGGATTGCTCACTCGGATATCATCCACTGGCTCAATCACTCCTCGCCCCATCAGTTGAGCCCAAATCCGATTCGCTAGGTTACGGCTGAACATCTTGTTCTCCGGCGCTGTAAGCCAAGAAGCGAGGGCTGCCCTGGGATCGCCGCTGTGTTGGGCAGGCGAGACCGCTCCGAGCGGTTTGGCAGGCATGGGTCGCTGATCGACCAGATGTTGCGCGGGAGGGACAGAGGTGTTGTAGAAAATCCTGCGTTCCCTCGACTCAACTCCAGGCTTCCGTTCGACGCCCGTAAAGAAGCTCACAAACCCGTAGTAGTCGTCCATGGTCCATCGGTCGAACGGATGATTGTGGCATTGGGCGCACTGGATTTGGATGCCGAGGAAAACTTGGGAAAAATCGGCCGCGAAGGAATTCGGTTCAAAACGGGGCTTGTGCACCATCATCGTGTAGAGATTGGCGGGACCGTTGGAGAGATTGCTTCCCGATGCAGAGACCATCTCGGCAACAAACTCGTTGAGTGGTCTCCCCTCGCGCATTTGCTGCCGAATCCAGTTGTAGAACGCCGATGCTGCTTTGACATGCGTTGCATCGGGCGCATAGTTCCCGCCCATCAACCGCATTTGCTCGGCCCACAACGCAGTCCAGAAATCCCCGAAATCGTTCGTTTCGAGTAACGCGTCAATCTTCCTGGCTCGTTTATCGCTCCGCCTATCCGACATAAATTCGCGATACTCCTCCGGAGTGGGAGGTCGAGCAATCAGATCCAACGTCACCCTTCGCAAGAACGTCTCGTCATCGCAGAGTTCTGATGGGACGATCCGCAGCTTCTGCAATCGATCAAACACCAGTTCATCGATGTAGTTCACGGCTGGTGGGTTGGTCCACGTGAATGCATCCGCCGCAGGCAGGACAATCACTTCGGCTCCGATCGTGAACCGGCTATATCGAGCAAATACATTCGTGTCCCCAGCCTGCGCTGCAGTCACATTCCCGTTTGCATCAATCCCGGACACGCTGGCATTGTTGCTGTGATAACGGGCCAGCGTGGTCACATCCCGACGTGTCCCGTCATCGAAGTTCGCGAATACATAAAGCGATTCCGACTCTCCTTCTCTCTCGAATACCATGCGTTCCGTCGACAACTCGAGTCCAACACATTCAGCCACCTTGCCTTGGTCATCGGGGGCACCTGCGACGATCCATCGATGCAGTGTCTCATAGTAAGGACTTTGAGTGTCAAAAAGCTTGCCACCCGTGTGCGGCACTGCTCCCGTCGCCTTCTTCAATAACAAGCTCTCGTCAGGTGCGGCGAGATTAATTCGGCGACCAATCATTTCGTTGACGATGCGATGGTAGTCTCCTTTCGCGTCGTAACCAAACAGCGAAAGCATAAAGCCATCTTTTCCGCGTGCTGAACCATGACACGTACCGGTATTGCAACCGGCTCGAAACAGCACGGGCATCACATCCTTGCGAAAACTTGGGATATCCTCCGAGCGACCTGACAAAGATGCAATCAATGCAAAAGCCGTCGCCAAGAGCACCTTTGTTTTTGTGTAGCTCATCGTCGTGTTCCAAAGTGAGAATCCGTTGTGCATAGTGAGTTTCGATGGCTTCATCTTCTCGGGTCGATCCGGAGGCTTCCGCGTCCTGTGCGTTGAGTGATCTGCTGATCGCGGACCGGCACAATCACCTCACAGCCGATGCCGGTTACTTGTCCCAGCAAGGCTTCGTCGGTCGCCTGGATTTCAAAGGCGATCTCTTGTGAGTTCCCTTTGACGGTCGGATAGGGTTCCATCACGGTCACACCTTTCGGTAGCCCCAGTAGCCGTACGCGCGCTTCGCCATCGAATGGATTTTTCTGATTGACTCGCCAAATATAGTTCTTCCGTTCGCCCCGACGGATGCTGGTAGGTTGCGAGGCAAGCTCGAGATAGGGTTCGCTCACCAACAGTTCAACGATCTTGGAAGAAACTCGTACCTGCCCCGCTCCAAGAAACGGATCAATCGTCTCGTGGATCGTGCTGCCAATTACGACCAACGGCGATACGCCGATGGGTGCTGTGGGTTGGGCACCCAGGGTCACGACTCCTTCGTCTTTGTCCGCGGGGATCACGGTGGGTGGTGGAGTATCGATCGCGCCGTTGACATAGCCCACGCTGAATTCGACCGGCCCGCTAAATCCGTTGTGCCGTGCGACTTTGACCGGAATGGATAGCTCACCGCCACGCACCAATGCCACCGACGGTTGCTCGATATCGATTGAAAAGGGGGCTGGCTCGGTTACGGCCACGATGTATTCATTGACTTGAACGGCACGCCATGCATCTCCACCGGAGTGATTGATAAACGGAACCGTCTGCTGGCATCGAGACTCGATCTGCACAGAGGGATCCACCGGTACCGCTTCAATCGCGATGACGGAACCGACAGTCGCCGCGTCGACGGTCGCAGCGAATTGGACGGGCACGACGCCGGTTCCCGGTTTGACACGAGGTGCTGTCATGGTCACGCCTGGCGGAAGCCCTGTCGCGATGAGATCGAAATCGCATCGCGGCGCGTTCCATTGGCCTTGAGGCAGCGTGATATTGACTGTCCATCGATTATTCCTTGGCACAATCATGCCAGAGACCCTCATGCTCTCGGTCCAATCGAAGGTTCTGCTAGTCAGTGCGGTCTGGACGATGGTCCGCGGGGGTTCGATTTCTATTCGGTAAACGCCCAAAGGGCCCCCAGCGCCGCTGTTGTCAGCGATTTCTAAGAGATAATCGCCATCGGACTTGGGCTCCCAGACGATCGACGGATCCAGGGCATCCTGTCTGCCGCCACCGCCACGGTACGTCGCACCAAAGGTATCGCGCTGCTCCAATCGCGAATCGTCCGATTCCATGTCGATCGGTCCCGGTTTCCCGTCTGGGTCGATCGTTCGAATCCGAATCCGCGGATCGAGCGGAGAACCGAAGGACGCGGAGAATACGCGGATATGCAGCGATGATCCTTTCTTCGCGGTGAATCGGTAGGTATCGAAATCGTCCCGATGGTCGATAATTCCGTTGATTGCGATGGGGAACGTTTCCACGCGATTCTCCGATGTGTTGGAATCCTCGAGCAAGTTGGGGTACTTGCTTGCTCGCATTCGGATCGGTGATGGTGCGTTTCCGTAGTAAAGATACCAACCTTCCTCGTTTGGGAGGGTAATCTGCGAAGCAATTGGGCCCGAGGGGTCACCGAGCATTGCCACCGGTAGCGACGAACCGATCGGGCCGCCGGGTGGGTACGCTACGACCGGTCGCTGGTGGTCGCCGATATGAACGCAATATTGAGTCTCTCGCCCTATGAATACGGAACGAAACACTTCGACATACACCGAGCCATCCCTGGGCGCGATACAAGAAGCCATCGGATCCTGCACATGCAACGAATTGTCATCGTTGCCGGCGATGGTTTTCCCTGCGTCGTCGAGGATGCGCAGTGCGAGATCGTACTCGGAGTCACCGTAATGTTGGTCTGCTATACGCGCCGATTCCACTTCGACGGAAACATTCTGCCCTTGCTTCACGGGGACGCGATAAAAATCACTGTCTCCTCGCCCCCAGCTCGCGATGACTCCGCGCACGGTGACATTCATGGGGACATTGAGGGCAGTTGCCATCGTATCGTTCTGGTAGTAATCCGTTTCCTTTTCATCGAGCACAGGAAACGGGGAAACGTGAAATGTTCCGATACATGTCAGTTGCGTTGCCGTTAGCAGTCGAAAGGGATGCTCGCCCAAGGGGCAGTCGGGAGCAATCTCGAAGTTGCAGATCACTTGCTCGACGATCCGCCCCCCATGGGCCAAGCCCCTCGGTTCGCGAAGCTTCTCTCCCACACGTATCTGAGTCGCTCGGATGCCAGGCCGAAAAAAGACAACCTGACGCGGATCATGAATCTCGATTCCCTGCAGCGTCACTTCGACCGTCGTGCCTTGCTGTCCAATGCGAGGCGATACCGCCTCCAGGTGCTTGGTCATCCCTCCTGCGTGGCAAATCCCGTCGAGGCAGAAAAGGAGCATCACCGCAATGCGAAAAGCCATTCTGTCAGTTGCAATAGACTTTTGCATGGGTCATCCTTTCATCGGTCGAGGACCAGCCTTAGAGAACTAAGCCAGTAATCCGCTAGCCAATTTGCCACCGTTGATGATCTCAATCGGGCGGGTGCCAAAGGCGAGCAGTTCCTTGTTGGCGTCGATGCCGAGCTGGTGATAGATTGTGTAGAGCAGATCCTCCAAGGGAAGTGCATCTCGCGCGGGTTCGGCTCCTGTCGCATCGCTCGCGCCATAGATCTTGCCGCGAGCGAACCCGCCCCCAGCGATGAGATGGGAGTAGCAACGTGCCCAGTGGTCGCGTCCTCCATCGCCATTGATTTTCGGAGTACGTCCAAACTCACTTGTGACCCAAAAGATCGTTGTATCGAGAAGCCCTCTTCGTTCGAGATCAGTCACCATCCCTGCGATTGCAGCATCGAGCGCTGGCATCTGATCGAGCGAGTTGCTCTTTACGTCGACATGGCAATCCCACGCTCCAAACGTGACGGTTACGAATCGCACACCAGCCTCTACTAACCGACGTGCAACGATCAATCGCTCGGCCAATCCTTTGGGATGAAAGCGATTGTCTGGCCCACGCAGGCCAACAACTTCGCTGCCGTAAAGAGTCTTGGTTTCCTCAGTCTCGTCTGCCAGAGAAAACGCAGACTGCGCTTTTGCGGAGGTAAGAACCGAGTAGGCCTGTTTGTAAAAGTCGTCCATGGACTCGAGAATGCTCGGATCGGCCTCCAAGTCGCGTATGCGTTGCTCGACAAGTTGACGTGCCGTTTGTCGACGATCAAATCGCTCGAGTGAAACTCCATTAGGTATCTTGAAGTCTCGAACCTGATACCCTTGCTTGGCCGGATCGGCGCCGGTTTCGAACGGGCCGTAGGTACTGCTCAGGAATCCCGTTGCTCCCGAGTAGGCATTCTTGGTTGGAATCGCGATGTAGGAGGGCAATTCACCGCGTTTTCCGAGTTCATGCGAAACGATGGACCCCATTTGCGGATAATCGATAACAGCCGTCGGCGTGTAGCCGGTGAACAAATGATACGTCGCTTGCCCATGGTCCGGGATCTTTCCAACCAAACTGCGGATGATGGTTACTTTGTCTGCCACGGAGATCGTTCGCGGAAAGTTGTCGCTAAGGACATCGCCTGATGCGGTTTTGGTGACTCCGAAGTGTCCGCGAATCTCGACCGGCGCCTCGGGCTTGGGATCAAGCGATTCCTGCTGTTGGAAACCGCCGCCGAGATGCAATTGGATCACACTCAAGGCTTTCGCCGCCTTCTTTTGACCAGATTCCTGCGTGAATGCTCCTTTGTCCGAGGCTTGCAAACGGAGCATATCTCCTAACGAAAAACCAAGGGCTCCGAATACGCCAGCTTGGATAGCGCTTCGTCGCGATAGGGCACGAAAACCATCGCATCCGTGATCGTAATGCATCGTTGGGCTCATCGAATCAACACCTTCTCGTCTACTTGGTTTCGTTTGTCGTTGAGTTCCAAACCCAAAAGGACACGTGTCCCGAAGTGTCGCCGATAGCAACCGTGGAACTATCGAACGAAAGGGCTGCGCTGATGGGTAACCCTGACTCGGAAACCGTGTCCTTCATTTGCGTACCCTCAGGACTCCATATTTTGATTTTGCGATCTCGGCCTGTGCTGACCAACTGACCGCTCGGCGCGAAACGAGCCGTTAAGATTCCTCTTGGGATAGTTCCATACGTGCCAGCGGGACGTTCTGGCGGATGTGCGTTATCGCACACCACTGCAGGAAAACCATCATTGGCATCCCACCAGATCAACTTGCCGTCCTCGGCGGCCGAAACGAGCAACTTGCCATCGGTTCGCCAGTCGAGCGCGTTGATCGCACCCTTGTGTTCCGACAGATTCAATCGAATTCCAGCCGAGGCAACATCCCACAAGTGAATCGCACCTGTTCGATCGCCCGTTGCGAGCACCTTGCCATCGGGGCTAAAAGCAGCAGCCGTGATCCAATCGGTGTGTTTGATCAGTTTCGATTTTAGTTCACCATCTGCGGTGGAGTAAATCTTGATGACTCGCCCTGATCCTCCGATGGCGACGAGGGTTTGGTCGGGACTCAGGTCGGCAGCAATTACGGTATCGAGTTCATCTCCGACCTCAGCAAGACGCTTGCCGGTTCGGACATCGAACAACACCACTTTCCCGGATTGGACGGGTCGCCCCCCCGCGACCATCAGCAGATCTCCATTTCGACTGAATCGGATCGTATGCGGTTCCCCCTCTGGAAACGGCAGTTGCCCGATCTCTTTTCGTGTTTGCGAATCCAAAAGACGAACATGTTCCTGCCCTGCTGCGGCAGAGACAGGTGCCCAGGGACTCGAGGCCATCGCGAGGACGGGTAATGGGCGGATAAGATTCGGCAGCTCGATCGGCGGCAACCCTTCAGGCATCGCAGGAGGGCCCGACGGCTTGGCAATCGCCTCGGCACTTGGCATGAACGCAAGCGATCTCGGTTGCGCGTTTGACTTGCTCGCAGCGTTTTCCAAGATCCCAGCATCGATCCATTGACGAATCACATCGATATCCGCCTTCGGTAGCGGAGGACTGTCGGGTGGCATCCGGGCACCGGATTCTTCGCTGGTGAGCACCTGCATCAGCAGACTCTCGCTCGCTCGACCAGATTCTACGATCTTGCCACCGCTCCCACCTCGCAGCATCGCTCCATAGTTTTGCATGTTGATACCGGCTTCCTGCATGTCATCGCCATGGCACTTCAAACAGTACTTGCGCAGGATCGGTTGGACATGGTCCTCATAGTTGGGTGCTGTCTGCTTCGAGTCCTCGGCCGCGAAAATCGGGGACGAGATAGCCCCGGTAAGGAAGAAGAAAGCGAAAAGCAACGCCCCGTAGATTCGCATTTTCTTCGACCTTGCAATCATTCCAATCTTTCGTGGCAATCGAGCGCCGTGCCCAGCGCGGAGAGCGTCCTACCAGTTAGAAAGTACCCCTTATCAACCCTCATTTTACCCCAAGGAACGATCCGGAAACCATCCGAAGCATTGCCTACCGTTTCGGTTTTCGGGGTTTTTGGATTGGCCCCAGGCCAGTGCTGTCACACGGCACCATCTCGGAGTGGTCGCAGTCGCCAGATGGGATTAAACTTGCCGAGTCTCCACGTCCGTGCACGATAGTTATCGCGCACCGCTAGTCGGCCCCCTGCCTTCCAGAACGAAGTTCATCTTGATGAAGAATTTGATTGCTACGGCGAGTTTCGTGTTTCTTTGCCTGCTCCCAACCTCGGAGTTGGATGCCAAAAATCCGCAATCATGGTCCATCCCTGCGGCCGGAAACTGCTTTCAGTCGCGATCCGAAGCGGATACCGTTCGATCGATTTACTTTCACGTCGATCGACCTGCCAAGATCGAGATCGACGTCGAGGCGAAGGCAGGTACGGACCCGATCCACATCGTTGCTGTTATCGGGGGTGAAGAACGCGGATTATCCGTGCATGGAGATGCCTTTGCATCGTACAAGGCGGGAGAAGTCGATGTTCATGAAGCCGCCTATGTGCGAGTTGATCTAAGGACAAAAGAAACGTTGAGAAGCGAAGCTGATCTTGAGATCAAGGCGCTCGTCGTTCGCTCAAATACCGAAGGGTTGCGCGTGACCTGTGTAGCTACGAACGAAGGAAATATGTTTTATTGGGGACGACGAGGTCCATCGGTGCATTTGAGTTACGTGTTGCCACGAGATCTCGATGTCGAGTACGGGTACAGCGAAATCTCCGTCGCTGAAGGAGAGGATCCGATCGGCTCGTATTTTATGGCCAATGGTTTTGCAGAAGGTTACTTCGGCATTCAGGTCAACAGTCCCAGTGAGCGGCGTGTCCTGTTCTCGATCTGGAGTCCGTTCCAGACCGATGATCCGCGTAAAGTCCCGGCGGATCAGCGCGTACAATTGCTTGCCAAAGGGCCTGCGGTACGAACCGGCGAGTTCGGTAACGAGGGGTCCGGTGGACAAAGTTACCTCGTGTATCCCTGGAGTGCCGGCCGGACGTATCGATTTCTCACACGCGTGGCCCCCGATGGGAAAGGCAATACGATTTACACGTCCTGGTTTGGCGATAAAGAGGCCAAAGAATGGCGATTGATCGCGAGTTTCCAGCGTCCGAGGACGGATACGTACCTGCGAGGTTTTCACTCGTTCCTTGAGAACTTCGACCCGAGTACAGGGAATCAAATGCGTCGCGGCCAACACGGAAACATTTGGGTCCGCGACCGGGACGGCACTTGGTCCGAGTGCTTGACAGCACGATTCACCGTCGATGCAACGGGCCAAGGTGGGCACCGTCTGGACTTCGACGGCGGCGCCTCGCAGTCGACGTTCTACTTGAGGAACTGCGGTTTCTTCCACGGGACCCGGAAGCCGGGGGTGGTCTTGGAACGGTCAAGTTCTTCGTCCACGCACCCGGAAATCGATTTTTCAACGCTGCCGCTCAAATAGCGGCAGCACAGGCAATTTCGCTTAGAACTTTGCCGAGTCGAGCACGATGTGTTTGATCTTTTTGCGGTTCCATGTGTAAGTGAAATGAATGCGACCGTCGCGGGCTTGGATCACAGCGGGATACGAAAATTCCCCAGGCGTATCCTCGAGAACCGCCAGTGGTTTCCACGTTTCCCCATCTTTCGAGATGGCCACGTTGAGCGGAGTGCGTTTGCCACCCCATTCTCCGGGCGTCCCTGCGACATGGTTGTAGATGATGAGATGGAGCCCGGACGCTAGGGTGATCGCATCGATACCGGAGTTGTTGTTGGGAAGATTTCCCAGCCGCAAAGGGGACCATGTCTTGCCACCGTCGGTCGAATCGGCTTCGAACACACGGTCCTGCCGAGTTCGTCCGATCGTACGCAACCGATTGCCTTCGAGTTTCAGAATGCTGGGCTGTATCGCTTGGATCGAAACTCCATCATTGAGCGATTTCGTGCGAGACCAAGTCGCGCCGCCGTCCTTGGTCCATTCGAAGTGAATCTGCCACTTGCTGGGCTCTTCCTCGGTTTCGGTGCTGGAGGGACATAACCAGGTTCCGTCTTCCATTTCGATCGGCTTGTTTTTGATAGGTCCGAGGATGCCTTCCGGCAGTCGCACTGGCTTGGACCATGTCACGCCTCCGTCGCTACTGGTGATCATCATGCCCCACCACGTTTCAGGGCTCGGACCAACCTTATAAAAAAGGACCAAGGGGGACGTAACCCCGTTGCGAGGCCGAGGCTGGAACAAGACAGGGTTCCAAGTCGGATAACGTTCGGTGGGTGACACGACCCCGTTGGCGACCTCGACTGGTGGTGTCCATGCATTGTTTTCGCGACGCGATACCCAAATGCCCACGTCCGGGTGTTTTTCTTCTGTGCCGCCAAACCATGCCGCAATCAACCCTCGATCGGTCTCCTCGATCGTTGAAGCATGGCAGCTTGGAAATGGTGCATTCTCATAGATGAATTCACCCTTAGGTTTCACGACCGGTTTCGGATTATCTTGCGCGTGCAGATGCGCGACGCTGGTGGCCCAGCCTCCGACGACCGCGCTGCACAGAAAGAATCTCAACAGATAAGGATGGCGTACGCCGCTTGGATGCATGAATTAAGTCTCCTGGGGGTGCGGGAAGGATATTGCTCGTTCAAGCGGTGCGAATACTCCCTTGCGAGCCTCCAATACGAGAGGTCCGAATTCGGTATCGACCACGAGGGTGTCCGCGAGGACGCCGAGGGTTGGCTTAGCAGCAGGAATCCTAACGTCGAAACGTTGTGTCGAAAACCAGCGGGTCAATGATAACTGACTTGTCTTGCCGTCGGGATGGGGGACGAGATGGCCTCGGGAGCGACGAGGATAACCGTTCCATTTTCGATCAAGAAACACCGACTGCATGCTGGTGGATGACGGTGATCGTCCGATCACTCGTTCGATCGTGGGATGCACATAGACTTCATGGAAATACAACAGCGCTCGCTTCGAAGCGAAGAAGATCAGCGAACAAGCAAGGAAAATCCCGAGGTTCACGAGGGTCGCGAGGAACGGGCTGAAGGCATATAGTCCCAAGAGCGCTGCGGTAACGAGTTTGCCAACCCCTTCCAGAATCAAATCGATGGCCGGAATAGGAGTGAGCCAAACCAGAAGGTCGACGACGAGTTTGACCGTATTGACGACGATCAAATTGATCGCCAAAGCAATCGAGAGCAAAATCTCCAGCGGAAGAGAGAGAATGCCAGCCTCGGCAAACGAAGGTGGAATCGCGGCGATATCGGTTCCGCTGTCCGTACCCAACGCGTTTGCAGAAAACCGGATTACGAGCAGGATAATGATCGCGGAATAGGCTTCCACTTTTTCCAAGGCCATCGCGATCGGCTTGCTGAATTTCGTCCAACGCGGCAGGCTGGTCACGAGGGTCAGGGCAGCCATGCACCAAAACAGAAACGGACTGTTGAGCGGTCCCGAGACCGATAGCAGCGGCGTATTGCGTAGCCATTCGGGGCCGTAGGTTGCGATCCCAGACAAACAAGCCAAACCGAAAAAAGGCGAAAGAGCAATCGCGGAGATAGGACCGAGCCAATCCTGGGCAGCAACGAACTCCGAGATCCGCTGGGCTTGGGCGACGTCGGTCGCGGTCGATTGAGGAGTCCATGCCGACGCCATGCTAGGGTAACCCGCGAGCGTCGCGACGCAGAGTGAGAACAGCAAGAGCATCGATGCGCTTCGAGAATGCGGAGGATTCATACGTTTTCCTTCAAGTGCAAGAAGCGGACCTCAGGCCGCTCGCGCGGGTCTCGGATCGCAACCATGCGTGCCAATTCCGAATCTATCATACCGCAGAGAGCCGCGTTGCGGATCGACATCGCGGGATCGACGGGCCGTCGTTTGGTGATTCGCAACTCAGCCGCCTCGACCAAATGGGCGAGAACCCAACTCAAGACATCCGTGGTTGTGTTCCAATCGTGGGCGGGATGCAGATTTCGTTCGACCCGATGCAACAATTCCGGCGAATAGAAAGCGGCCACACGCACCAGAAACGATTTGCCCAACGGTCCTTTCTTGGCCCTCTGCAAGGCGTCCCAGGTTACCACCGGCACGGCCTCGGGAAAAAGCTCGCACCCCACTTCCCAGGTGGCATCCAGCAAACGAACGCAACGCCAATGCATTGCCTCGACGTCCAGTTGCGGGAAAGACGCGTGCAAAGAACGCATGGACTCGATCGTATCGCCACCTCCGAACAGTACAAACATGCGTTGGTTGGCGGACGCTGCTGTTGCGGCGCGAATCTGTTCGATCAAGAGCGGTCCACCGAAGAGGGACGCGCCCCCTATTTTCACAACGATGTTTTCTTCTATCGCAGCGTTCATGCGTTCGCGTTCGAGAGTTGACGGGCGGCTAGGTACAAGGCGCCGTGAACCGGCTGCTGGACGACATGGATGCGAGCAGGTTCGATTCCTTGGGCCGTCAGAGAATCCTTCAATCCACGGAACAGTTGCGAATCCGTATCGAGAAGCCCACCGCTGACGGCCAATAGGTAGGGATGATTTCGAACCCCGGCTCGATCCAGCGCGAGGACGACCAAGCGCGACAAAGCCTTTACCGCCTGCTCTGCGATCTCACGAGCATTCGGATCGTTGGCTACATGGCTGAGAACGATCGGGGTGAGCGCTGCGATTTCCGCGCGAGGGAGGGGGGGGCGATACACGGTCGGGACTAGCTCCTCGAAGGTGCGACAATGCATGGCCGCGATCAACTCTTGATGCATCTGGGTGAATGGCAGGTTTTGGTCGGTGGCTGCGAAAACGCTCCGCAAGCCCTGTAGTCCGATAGAGAATCCGCTCCCTTCGTCCCCGAGCAAATACCCCCACCCCCCAACGCGTTCGGTGTGGCCCTTGGGATCGGTGCAACACGCAATTGAGCCGGTGCCTGCAATCAAGGTGACGATGGATTCCGTGGCTTGCGAACTCGCGGTATGCGCGGTGGACTCCGATGGACCGATTTCCCAGCGAGCTGCCCATCGAACCAGAGCGATGTCATCCCCCACGTGGATTCGTTTGGCCAATCCCTCAGCGACCGCCCAAGCTCGCACGCGTTGCGATTCCTCCTCGCGGCCGGCTCCGGCCATGCAAATCGCGATCGATTCCACCGGTTGGATCGGTATCCGAGCTTGATGGAAGGCTTGACGAATCGCAGATAGCATGTTGGCAAAGGATTGCTCGTATCCCAGCGAATAGGGATTGGACGGGCCAGCGTACCCAATCGCGAGAGGATCGAAACCGAATCGCAGAGATGCATCGTCTGCGAGAGTCGCAAGCGCGGCTGCCGTCTTGGTACCTCCGCAATCCAGGCCGAGAATGAGATTCATGGCTTCAGGACCGATCCGGTGGGAGACCCGACGAGCAAGTGTTCAACGCGCGGCGCAATTGCCCATCCGAGGCCGCCAGGGTTTCGCGGGCATTTTCGGGAGAACATGATGCAGCATGCATGACGATGGCCGTCTTGACTTCGCCGCCACACTCTTCGAGAAGAGTGGTCGCGGTCTCGGTATCGACTCCGGCGATGTCGGAGACGAGTCGAATGCTCCGCCGCTTTAGCTTGGCATTGCTCGGTTTCAGGTCCACCATCCGATTGCCATATGTCTTCCCAAGACCGACCATGGCGCCCGTGCTAATCATGTTGAGAATCATCTTGGTCGCTGTACCGGCCTTGAGTCGAGTCGAACCGCTGAGGATTTCGGGCCCGACCAGGGGACAGATCATGCACCGCGCATGTTGTTCGAGCATCGCGCCCTCGGTGCATGCGATCCCGATCGTCGCAGCGCCGAAGGAATTGGCATACTGAATCGCCGACACCACGTAGGGCGTGCTACCACTGGTTGCGATCCCGACCACGACATCCCTTGCCGTGAGCCCGAGCGATTGAAGGTCGGCGATCGCCGCCTCGGCATCGTCCTCGGCACCTTCGATCGCGCGCGTCAAAGCCGAACGGCCTCCGGCGATCACACCGACGACCATCTCGGGCGGGGAACTGAACGTGGGAGGGCATTCGGAAGCGTCCAGTACTCCCAATCGGCCCGACGTCCCGGCTCCGCAATAAATAAGTCGCCCCGAACACCGCAGACGCTCGGTTACGATTGAAATGGACTCTGCGATGGCGTCGGCGACCCTTTCAACCGCGTCGACAACCAACCGATCCTGTCGGTTCATGAGCCGGACAATTGCAAGCGGAGACAAAGAATCCAATTGCTGGGAATCGGGATGATCCCGTTCGGTCAGAGGCAAATCCCTTGTCACGTTGTGCGGACTCCTAGTACGGAAAGTCAAAAAACCGACTACGATGATGATCGCAAGTTTCGATAGATTTCGAAAGGGCTCAAGATGTTCGCAGCCTCGATTCAACGAAGGTTTGGAGATTGGACAAAAATGATCGCTGTGAGAATTGGCACGATGGGGAACCTGGTTTTCTTTCGAGTTTGGTTTGCCTTCGTCGCCCTTGCGGCCGGACTGATCGCATCCTGGTCAGGTGAGTTGGGGCCAATCGCGCTGGGCCAAGAGCCCACCGCGACCGACCGCAAGTGGGTGGAAACGATCGACCGCCTTGTGGCTCAAGCGATCGAGGAAGGCAAGATGCCAGGTTGCGTGATCGGATTTGGATCCCGTCAAGGATTGACCTGGAAGAAAGCTTACGGGCTTCGGAGCGTGGAACCGCAACCGGTGCCGATGACGCTCGACACGGTGTTCGATCTGGCCTCGCTGACCAAACCGATTGCAACCGCCACGGGAGTGATGCACTTGCTCGAATCTGGGCTGATCCGACTCGACGCGCCGGTGTCGGAATATCTGCCCGAATTCGTCAGCGAGGGAAAAAAGGAGATCACGGTCCGGCAACTGCTGATCCATACCAGCGGCTTGATCCCCGACAATCCGATGAGCGACTACGCCGAGGGACCTGAGGTTGCTTGGCAAAAGATCTGCGAACTGAAACCTCAAGCCCAGCCTGGCAAAGCATTCAAGTATTCGGATGTCAACTTTATCGTGCTTGGAAAACTCATCGAGAGAAAATCCGGCATGCGGCTCGACCAGTATGTACGAGAAAAAACGTTGGCCCCTCTGGAAATGGTGGATTCCGGCTATGGCGTTCCGGAAGATCTGCGTTATCGCTGCGCCCCGACCGAGAAACGGGACGGAGATTGGATGATCGGAACGGTCCACGATCCCAGGGCCTGGGCATTGGCGGGCGTCGCGGGACATGCGGGACTTTTCTCGACCCTCGATGACTTGCGCAAATACGCGCAAGCCATGCTGGAACCGAAAATCCAGCGTGCCGACGGCGAACCCGTGGCGTGGCTACAACCCGGGACAATTCGCTTGATGACCAGCCCAAACCGGGTCCCAGGGGGCGCGCGGGCGCTCGGATGGGATATGCAGACCGGGTTTTCTTCCAATCGCGGCGATCTGCTCAGTCCACGCGCCTTTGGACATGGCGGCTTTACAGGTACCGTGATCTGGATCGACCCGGACCGGGATTTCTTTTTCATTTTTCTGAGCAATCGTCTTCACCCCGATGGCGTAGGTTCGGTCAACGGCTTGGCGGGACAAATTCTCAATGTCTTGATGACGGCTCGATCGCAGCACGAAGCTGCATCCCATTCCACCCGCCCTGTGCGGTTGGGCGTCGACGTGCTGCAAGACCGAGGTTTTGCACCGTTGCAAGGCAAACGCATTGGGCTGATCACGAATCAGACCGGACTGGATTCGCGCGGAGTACCCACCGCGCAAGTTCTGAGGGATGCCGAGGGGGTAAAGCTGACTGCGCTGTTCAGTCCCGAACATGGATTCGCAGGCAATCTCGACGTGAGTCGCATTGAGAACGGGGTCGATCGCGACACTGGCCTGACCATCTACAGCTTGTATGGAGAGACTCGAAAACCAACCGCGGAGATGCTCGCAGACATCGATGCCCTCGTGTTCGACATCCAGGATATCGGAGCTCGTTTCTACACGTACATTTCGACGATGGGAGAAGCGATGACGGCAGCCGCCGAACAAAAGCGAGAATTCATCGTGCTCGATCGCCCGAATCCAATCAATGGGATTCATGTGTCGGGACCGATGCTCGATCCAGGCACCGAGTCATTCGTCGGCTATCACTCATTGCCTCTTCGCCATGGAATGACCGTCGGTGAGATGGCGATGATGTTTCGAGAGGAACGGAAATTGGACGTCGAGTTGACGATCGTACCTTGCGAACATTGGAATCGAGCCAGCTTCTGGGACAGCACCGGTCTGCCGTGGACCAATCCCTCCCCAAACATGCGCAGTTTGCGTCAAGCGTTTCTTTACCCCGGCGTCGGCTTTCTCGAGACCACCAACGTATCGGTCGGTCGCGGAACGGACACGCCGTTTGAGATTCTTGGCGCGCCGTGGATCGATAGCCGTGCCCTGGCTGAGGAATTAAACCGTCAGCAACTCGCTGGCGTCGGCTTTATTCCTCGAACCTTCACTCCTTCGGGGAGCAAGTTCCAGGGGCAATTGTGCCAGGGCATCGAAGTGATTGTTACCGACCGCGATCGATGCGAACCGGTGGGGGTAGGGATTGCGATCGCCGTCGCCCTGCGAAAACTACACGGGGACGACTGGGAGACCAAATCGCTTCATCGACTCCTTGGAAATCGAGCGGTTGTGGATGGAATTCTCGACCAGTCGCTACTCTCCGGGGAGGACTCCCGCATGCGACAAGGACTCAGCGATTTCCTGAATCGCAAGACTCAGTACCAACTCTATCCTTAGTGCAAGAGATGGGGTCGATTGCGGACCAATCGATTATCCAGGAAGTCGGAAATCCGGATCCGAGATCCCTCGAATGATTTCTGCGAGTCGAGTATAGACTTGGAGGAGGTGCTGCCACTTCGCCAAGTCGATCTGTATTTTCGGATTCTTCTCGTCGACTTGGACGGAATTGACGACTTCTCCTACGCGGTCGTGGAAATACTCCAAGAGTTCCGCCAGTTGGGCGGACTGACTCGGACTCAATCGTTCGGGCAGTCCAGGAATCGAGCGGAAAGCATTCAGTTGATTGACTGACTGAGCCAAGTCGGAATCGAGTTCAAAGTCTCCGATATCCTTGGTATGCGTCACCGGAGCGTGATCTTGCTCGCTGGTCAGTTCGTCTTGGACGCGATGGGTGATTTGATCATGCGTCCCAAAGAGCAGGAGACTGCGACCGAGAAAAATGATGTCCCCAAAACGAAGGATGCGAAGTTGGCAATCTTGGCCGTTGACGCGAGTCCCGTTGGTGCTCTCGAGATCGGTGAGAACAAGATGGTTGTTGTCCTCTTGGATCTTGCAATGAAAGCGGCTGATCCGCTCGTCATTGAGTTGGATCGTGTTCCCCTCTTCGCGACCGATCGTGATCGGTGTTTTGAGATCCGAAAACACGCGTCCACGATCCGCCCCTTGAACGACTCGCAGAGTCAATCTGGTCATACCAACCTCTTAAACAACGAGCGAGTTAGCTTCAACGACGTGGGGATCGTGGGAGACACTGCTCCGCCAACAATTTACGCCTCGAGGCCGATATCCTCGAGGAGTGGGGCGGTCGATTCCGTAATCATATCAGGTCGGCGTGTGAAAGTCGGCAGTCCTGCACCCGCCAAAACGTGATCCAATGCATCCTGGGTTTTGGCGACGATCGAATCTCGGGTCATACCCGCGAAATGGCTTGCGTCGGCGAAACTGGTCAGGGGGCCCGAGTAACCACTCTTGCTCAGAACCGAGACAAACCGAACGTTGTCAATCGTACCGCTGGTACCGGAAATCTGGCGTTTTTCGCGAGTGGACTGCGCGACCGAAGGGAGGGTCTCGGCGTCCGCGATGCGCAGGTTTGCGATGCGTGTGCCGGGGATCGCCGCCAATTGCTCCCACGTACCGCCACCGACCGACCAATCGTACGTGTCGATGATCACCGCGACGGCAGGATTCTTGCACGCTTGAAAAAAGGCGAGAAAACTCTCGACATCTTGAATAAACCGAAACTGCTTGCCTTGCCTGTCTTCTTCGGCAGTCGAAAAACCCAATCCGAGGAGGACATTGTTTTTCTCGAAGAGTTGCGCGAGCTGATCAATACGCCGCAAGACCACATCAAAGAACTCGGGAAACGCCATGCGATCTGTAGCCGCAGGCAATCGAAGGAAACCAGCGTGTGTTTGGATCTTGCCAGCGATTTCGACCGTCGCTGCGAGGTTCTTCAACGCCTTGTCAAACGCAGCGTCGTCGCAATCCAAATCGATATCGACGTCGAACCCGCTGACCTTCATGCGCGAGCTGGTCAAAAAACGGGTGGACCGTTCGAAATCGGTGCGCTGCACTCGCTTGACCAGATCGTCTGCATCGATGTCGAGTCCTTTGAACCCGTAGGTCATCGCCAATTCGATCAATTCGCTTTGGCGACCCGAAATTCCAAGAACAGTAGCATTGAGGTTTTTATACATGGTTGTTTATTCCTGATTGGAGTGCTTGGGAAACTCGCCTTATCCAGTAGTCCAACACCGGTTCGCACGAGTACGAAGTCAGTCGAGCGATAGTATCAGTCGAGCGATAGTGTCGCTCCGATTGTCGGGCGACCAATGGAGTATCGCAAAAATGATCTAGCCTTCAAGGCGAAATCAAATTGGTTGCGATCGTCAGCGTCGGCCGCGGCCTCGAGGATTTCCTCGTTGCGACGATTGGGATCTTTGATGATTCAGCATGTTCGCTTCGACGAGCACACTGATCGTTTCATTCCAAGAAGGAATCTTCGTATGCCGAATCGACGGCGCATCATCATTCGTCGCATCCTCGTCGCCTGAATCACGCGACGAGCGTTCCGATCCACTGTCATGTTCTGAATCCAGAGATCGTTCGTCGCCCGAATCCGAACTCTTCACGTCATCGCGTTTGCGACCCCGTCCTCCGCGACGCCGACGCCGTCGTGTTCGACCTTCTTGATCTTCGGAGGTTTCCGTTTCCGTCTCCCTCGCTCCTCGCTCTTCACGCGATCGCGATGGAGCGGTACGTCTGTCGAGATGGTCCTCGTCGGGTTCGTCCATGCGATCGATCCCGGCACCAAATCCAGATGATTTTCTCATGGCTCCGGTTTCTGGCATCGGGTTCTGCGAACGCGGTGGTGAGGATCGCTCGGGTTTCGTCTCAGCCCGACGCGCAGGACGGGACTCGTCACGTGCAGGGCGAGACTCATCACGCGTAGTACGGGACTCGTCACGCGTAGTACGGGACTCATCACGTGCAGGGCGAGACTCGTCACGTGCCGAGGTCGGAGCGGGTCGCGTATCCGCACCCTGACCGCGGCGAGGAGGCCGGCGATGGGAGCGACGTTGTGGTTCCTCGTCCGAATCCGATGCCTCGGCTGTCGTTGATGTATCCTTTCGCGTCATCTCGGGTTTCGCATACGCTTCGGATCGCGCGTCGGATCGTTCCTTTGCCGATGTCTCGCCTCGTCGTGACTTCGCCGGAGGCGTGTCCGAATCGTCGACCGACTCCTCCCACATGCTCGGCTTCTCTTTTTTCGAGGGAGTCGCCTTTTGCCCTGAGTTGTTGGACTTGACCGGTGCGGGCGATGAGCGGGGCTCGGGAATGTCCGATTCCACCGATGATTCGGCGTCTTTCGCAGCTACCCCTAAGAAGTTAGCGACGGCGTCCCAGGATGTTTTTAGTCGTGATTTTTCGGCCTTCGGCTTCTCCTCAGAAGCCAAATCCTGAACGGCGGGTTGCAGGTCCGACGAGGTTGATCCGGTTTCTACACTTGCCGCAGGAGCGGCCTCGGTTTTCGGTTTTTGGGGGGCGAGGGAGGGGGTGCCAAGCAAGTTGGCCAGCGAATTCCAATGATCGGACATATAACGTGCGCGGGTCCTTGTGCTTGACGCGACGGCGGGAGATCGAGAATTTCTCGACGACAATGCATCATACTGCTCTCGAAGCGATCCCACAACGCGTCTCGCCCGGGATCGCTCGAGGCTCCAATCTACTTGGACCGCTCGAGATCGGGAATTGAGTCGAGGATGGCCGGCAACGCCGATTCGAGCATGTCCAGCACGAACTCAAATCCTTGTTCCGGCCCCTGGTAAGGGTCCGGGACGTCGCGGGGCCAGGAATCGTCCAGGAACTCGCTGAGCAAGCGAATGTTTCTCGATTCCTGCCGAGAAATCAGATGGATTTCCCGATAGTTTTCTCGGTCCATGGCGACGACCAGATCGTTTTCCCGGATCATGCGGTCGGTCAACTGCTTGGAACGCGAGAGAAGTTGGTATCCGCGGGCTTGGGCGGCCCTCTGCATCAGGGGGTCGGCGGGCTTTCCGACTTGGTAGTTCGAGGTCCCAGCGGAATCGACGGCCAACCACTCGGACCATCCCCTTCGTTCGATCAGTGCTTGGGCGATCCCCTGTGCCGCTGGCGAACGGCAGATATTGCCCAGGCAGACAAACAAAATGCGTTTCACGGGGCAAAGCCTCCGGAGCAACCGGTTGTTCGGATTCGAGGAGTCCTCCCGATTGCATCGCCAAGTCGAATGCTAGCGTTCATCCGCAATGCGAAGAGGCCATGAATTTTCTTCAACTTACCAGCTTTTTCGTCAGATTGCAGTAGATTCGAGAAGGACAGTTGTGAAAATTACGAGCGTGGCGAAAGGAATGCATAGCCACCTTCGAGTCGGCTGGGGTCCGGTCTTGGCTTGAAGAAAAGTGTTTAGGTCCGTCCGGAGCATCGGCCATGGATTTCCGATTCAAAGTCAACGATTGGGTGGTTTACACCCGTGAAAAACATAGTCTTTCTCCAGGTCCGCGGGCGAAGAACATCAGTCCAGCGACCCACGGGGACATGTACTCGTACGAAGTGGATAAGTACTGGGTGGTCAGCCAGATTCACCCGGACAGCTTGATTTTGGAGACTCGTACAGGCAAGCAGCACCGGGTATCGCGGAGTGATCGTCGGTTGAGGCACCCGTCTTGGTGGGAGCGGCTGTTTTACGCGGACCGTTTCCCGCGGCGGGCAGGCACAGCCCCGGGTCGAGCCATGGCGAACCGGCCCGCCTAGCCCTTGACGATTCCCACTCAAGGTCCGTATTCTTAGGACCTTATGAATCCAGGAAGCGGTGCCTCCACGGTCGGAATTGTGCTTGGCGGGAATTGCGGCTTGGATGAGGCGACGACCGCCAGTGCCGGCATAGCTTCAATTGGCAGAGCACCGCATTCGTAATGCGGGGGTTGTGGGTTCGACTCCCACTGCCGGCTTTGAACTAACACCGTATCAATTAGGGACAGAACCGCATGGTGACCACCGGAATCGACATCCGCGAGATCGTTTTATCCAACCAAACCTTTGGTCCCCAGGACATCGAACGCGTCACCCGCGCCATTGAAGAAGATCTGACCCAGGTCGCCCTCCTTCGGGACGCCGTGCAGGAGTTGCAGCAGTCGAGCAATCTCTCCCCGGCGACGATGACTCGGATGGGTGTCAGCCAGTATTTGCTGGGCAAGTTTCGCGAGGCAGAGCAGACGTTGCGACAGGGGGATGGAGGCGCGTTGGCGCAGTACTACCTCGGGAAGTCGTGCTTTCAGATGGAGCAGTACGAGCGAGCTTTGGAGTATTACGACGCGGCCGAAAAATCGGGTTACACCGCGGAGTGGTGCCAGTTGTCGCGAGCGGAAGTGTATCGCTACATCGGGCGCCGCGAGGAAGCTTTGAAACTGTTGGACAACATCTTTGGCCCAGTGGAACAGCATCCGGAATATCCCTACCAGCGGGCTGCGACGTTGGCCGCAATCGGTGGAAACCTGCCCGAAGTGATCGCCCTCTACCAACGAGCATTGCAACACAATCCGAAACATGCGGGTGCTTTGTTCGGACTGGCCGTCGAGTACGATCGCATGGGGAACGATCAACAGGCTTTCGAATTGTATCAACGGGGAGCAGGCTTAATTCCTTCCCACGTAGGCACGTTGCTGAACCTCGGGTTGATGTACGAAGACCGCAATGACTTCACTCGAGCCCAAGCGTGCTATCGTCGCATCCTCGAGACCGATCCCGCAAACGAGATTGCGAAACTGTATCTGAAGGATGCAGCAGCGGGCGGAAATGTTCTCTACGACGAGGACTCCCAAAAGAAGAACGAACGATTGGCTCAACTCCTCAATGTGCCCGTCACCGACTTCGAACTCTCGGTTCGATCCCGCAATTGCCTGCAGAAGATGGGAATCCGAACTCTGGGCGACTTGACGCGCGTGTCCGAGCAAACCCTGCTTTCGAGCAAGAACTTCGGCGAAACTTCGCTTGTAGAAATCAAGGAGATGCTGACCGCCCGTGGCTTGTCGCTCGGACAATTTGCCCACGAGAAGCGGGAAGTCGAACCACCGTTGGATCTCAGCGGCATGACCCCCGACCAGCAAATGCTGCTCGATCGACCGATTTCCGAACTCAACCTTTCGGTCCGAGCCCGCAAATGCATGGTTCGCTTGCAGCTCAACACGATCGGTGAATTGATCCGCAAGACCGGCGACGATTTGCTCGAATGCAAGAACTTCGGCGTCACTAGCTTGACAGAAGTCCGCGAAAAATTGACCGGCCTCGGACTAAAGCTTCGCGGAGACTGAACTCGGCGCAAGTATTTCCCCGGGCTGGTGAGTGCAGCGCGTTCCCGCCAGGGGATCTCTTTCAGCCCTTCGAATCACCCCATCGCCCGCCGAGTGCGGATGCGATGGTTCGGAAGTTGTGCTCCATCATTCCGATGTACGAATCCGCACCCGATCCGCGCGGACCAAGGGCATCCGAGTAGAGCTCGCCCCCAAGTCGCAATTGGTACCCGCGCGCGGCAGCACCTTCGACCATGGCGCTGATCAGTTTGCCGGCTACGCTCGACTCACGAAATACAGCTGGTATCGACCTGGCGATAATCAAGTCGATCAGCTCCGGGATCCTTTTCAAGCCCGCTTCCGAAGTGGTCGAAATCCCTTGAACCCCTTGAACTTCGATTCCATAACGACGTCCAAAATACTGGAACGCATCGTGACTGGTGATCAATACCCTTTGCGATTGCGGGATCGATTGCAAAGCTTCGAGACCTCGACGATCCAAAGCCGCGAGTCGGTTCCGGAGTTCATCGCCTCGCTGACGCAACCACGCCTCGTCCCCCGGAAGCAAACGCAGGAGCGCATCCTGGACGAGATTTGTTGCCATCGACCAGAGAGAGACATCCATCCACAGATGGGGATCCGCCGCATCGGTTCCCGGCTTGCCCAACCAACTACTTTCCGGGGTGCCGTCCGCGACGGCAATCACCAAACGACTGGGCGACGCCGCTTGCGCGAACAACTCGGACATTCGACCTTCGAGAAACAGGCCATTGTAAAAAACGAGATCCGCATCGAGCACCCGCACCACATCGTCCCGAAGGGGTTTGTAGAGATGCGGATCAACGCCGGCTCCGATCAAGGGGATCAGTTCGATTCGATCTCCACCCATCGCATCGACCAGATCGGCGATCATCCCGGTCGTAGCGACCACCCGCGGCCTTCGCGTGCGCGAGCTTCGGTCGGTAACGCGAGGTTGTTCGCATCCCACCATTCCCAGGACCAGAGCCCCCGTAGGGATCGCGATCTCCGAAAGGAATCGCCGGCGATTCACGCTTACGCGACTTGCCGCGCTGCAATTGTCATTAGGCGAGGTGGGCAAGATCTTTCAGTCCTATCGGTTCCTTCGATGCGAACGGTTCTCCGTAGCGAACGCCAATCATTTTTCCCCAGTACGCAGCCTCTTCGCGAAACTGCTCCACGAACCCAGGATTCATGGACTCGCGCCCGTCAATAAATTGGCTGTGATACGCTTGAATTGCACGCGCTTTGGTATCCCATTCCCGACTGATATCCATGATCCAAGCGGGTTGCGGATGAAGTTTGAGGTGAATGCAGAAATAGTAAAACACGCGTTGGGGGTGAAACGGGTTTCCCGCCAAATCCGATTTCGTCAGCTTGCTCCAAAACCGAGCTGCTTCGACAAGCTCGGTGGCAGCGACATGGTCAGGATGGGCGTCGAGCCAGTAGGGGGCAAAAAGCCAGCGAGGTTGCGCCAGGCGGAACAAACCGGCGAGCCGACGGCGATTTTCCAAGGTCGCTTCCAAGTATCGGTTTTTCAGTCCGAGGTTGTACCGCCACGGGTTTCCGAGAATGTTGTTCGCGTCGCAAGTTTCTCGTGCTCGAATTTCGGGAGAGCCATGCGGCGTTGGTTCACCGTCGGTCAGATCCAGGATACCAATCCTCCAACCCTGCGCCATCAGTTTGCAGATGGTCCCACCCATCCCCAACTCCGCATCATCCGGGTGGGGTGCTACCACCAGCATGTCGAGAGGTCCTTCCGGAAGGACCAGGTCGGGATAATCCTCGATGCTCACAGCAACTCCTTGATCAAACGCTTTTCAATCCATCCCAGGATGGCTCGCGCTACCACCAACTTCGGTCCATCGATTTGTTCAAGAACCTGTCCGTCTCGGTAGAGGATTTCGACTGAATTCTGATCGGAATTCATTGCTTCGGCGCGATTGGATACGATCATGTCACAGCATTTCTTCGACATTTTGACGATCGAACGGAAACGCACATCGTCGGTTTCCAGGGCAAATCCCACGACCCACTGGTGAAGTTTCTTGGAGCTTCCCAGGGTCGCCACGATGTCGGGGGTTTCGACAAGCTCCAAGTGAAGAGCCTGGCCGGTCTTGGACATCTTGGACGACTCGACTTTTCGCGGCATATAATCGCAAGGGGCGGCAGCGCCGATCAAGCCATCCGCCTCTGCGAACACGGCGGCCGCAGCCTCCATCATTTCCGGAGTGGTAACCACGGGAATCAGTTCGACGCCAGCAGGATACTCCACTTCTACGGGTCCTGAGACGATGGTCACTCGATGCCCATGCTCTAAGGCCGCGGTGGCCAACGCGGCCCCCATGCGTCCGCTCGAAGCATTGGTCAAGTAGCGAACGGGATCGAGATACTGTCGAGTCGGACCGGAAGTGATCAGAATGTGGGCCATGGCAACGTTAGGTTAGCCATTCTCGACATGCGCTCAAGATGGAGTCGGGTTCGGCCATTCGCCCAGGACCTTGGCGTCGACAGGATAGCCATCCCGATTCGGGGTCGATCAGATGGCAGCCGTCCGCTCTCAGTTGCTCAACATTGCGTCGGACCGCGGCAGCATTCCACATCGGCGTGCTCATCGCAGGGGCGAAGACCACGGGGCATTCCATATTGAGATAGAGTGTCGACAGGATATCGTCGGCGAGCCCGAGGGCACAACTAGCCAGGATTCGGGCGGTCGCAGGGGCGACGATGCACAGATCGCACCCGGTTGCCAATTCGATGTGCGGCCCAAGCGGATATCGAGAGTCGAAGCCATCGACGATCGGCGCGTTTCCGCACAGGGCAGTGAACGTCGCAGGGCCGATGAAGCGCGACGCGTTTTCCGTCAAGACCACCGACACGTTGTGGCCCCCTTGGACCAACCGACTCGCAAGGGTCGCCGACTTGAACGCAGCAATGCCGCCTGACACGCCGAGGACGATTCGTTTCGACCCCATCGCAGCTACATGTCTCCGGCGTCGAGGTCGAGCAATTCACCCAGGTCTGGCGTTTCACCAACCATTTTTAGTTCGCCCTTGGTGGTCAGGAAAATCTTGTCTTGCAAGATCTCCTGGATGACAATTTCCATCTTGTCGTCGCTGTTGAGATCGACCAGCGGGCGTCCTCCTCGGTTGAGTTGCACCAATCGCTTTTGAATCAAAGTGGACAACTTGAATCGACCACCGACTTTGTTGACGATCTCTTCTTCCTTCAGTTCTTCCAGCATTCGAACCTCACCTTACACATCGTACTTTTGAAGCAGAGCACAGAGCTCCGCGACCGCTTGATCTATTTCTCGGTTGACGACTTCGTGCCGATAGCGATGCATCATCGCGACTTCCTCCGAGGCAACCTCCAACCGTCTTGCGATGTTGGCCTCGCTCTCCGTCCCTCGACGCCGAAGCCTTTGCTCCAATTCCTGCAAAGAACCGGGGTGGAGGAAAATCGTGATCGCGTCGGGATGGAGTTCTAGTACAGTTGCCGCGCCTTGGACGTCAATCTCCAAGATTACCCATTTCCCTGAATTTAGACCAGCCGAAACGGTCTCGGACAGGGTTCCGTACCAAAACCCGCGTCCGAACACTTCCTTGGATTCCAAAAAATCTCCCCGCTCCTTCCGGCTGGCAAATTCCTCGGGAGACAAAAACCAGTAGTCTTTTCCATGGACTTCGCCCGCGCGGGGGGGGCGGGTGGTGGCCGAGACGCTCAAGGCGAGGGGAAGCGGACAATTCAGGAGCAATCGCTGCACGACAGTCGATTTTCCCGCACCCGAGGGACCGGAGATGATCACCAACTTGCCCAGGGAATTCGCGATGGTCATTCGACGTTTTGCACCATTTCCCGCAACTGTTCGATGAGCGTTTTGATGCTGACCACGTCATGGGCGATCGTCGCATCATGGGCTTTCGATCCGATGGTGTTGGTTTCCCGCCGCAAGTCCTGCACCAACATAGCGGGCCGCCTCCCTTGCGAGTCCGAGTG
>JBKDXO010000072.1:0-90330 GCA_046306195.1 Planctomycetota bacterium
ACCGCTCTGGATACGCGAATCGCTCGACAACCGGGAGTAGGCAGAATATGCGTTTCGCCAAATCCCTATTCAAAGATTCTCGCGAGCAACATCGGTTCCCGTATCGATTCGACGGTACGTTTGGCTGGCTCTCCGAGCAACTGTCTTGGTTCACCGGCAAGTGGAATTTGCCATTTCAAGGTTAACGCAGGGTGAATGCATCCTGCACGGGGATTTCGCCGCATCGTGCGGCGAAGGTTTAGCGCATTTTCCTAAAGTCGGAATGGAAGGGAGCGGCCCCTCGAAGGAGTTCGCTCCGCATTCCGACTATAGTGCTTCACGACACTTCCGCCGCGGCGGACACCTCTGCAGAGCCCTATCCTTCGTGAAGATCCTCTCGTTGTAATGGATCGCAAGCTGCTATGCAACTTGTTGTTTCGCGGCTGCTCGCCGCTGCTGCCGTCGCTCGCGCGCCGACTCCAGTTTGCGATCGCGTTCTTCGCCGATCACTTGGCTGAGTCCTGCCAAGCAATCCGCCGGAGTGATGTAGCCGATAGCGCTGTGCAATCGAACGTGGTTGTAATGGTTCACGTACTTTTCAATTCGCTTCTGTGCTTCCTCGCGAGTCGCAGGGCAACTCGGACGAATGCATTCGTTTTTGAGCGAGCCATGCCAACGTTCCAGCTTCCCATTGCTCTGCGGATAGTAGGGGCTCGTTCGCACGAGTGTCAGGCCGTACTGACGAACAAACTCCTTGATCCGCCGCGGCGGATGGCGATGAACTGAGGGCCGTTGTCGCTGATAATGCGAGGTGAAACGCCAGGATGTTTCTCGATCGCTTTGGCAATGACCAATTCGATATCGAGTTCCTTCATCGTCTCTCGCAGTTCCCAGTGCACGATGGTTCGACTGAATCCATCGAGCACTGAGATCAAGAAGTAGAACGAACCACCGACGTTGATGTAACTGACGTCGACGTGCCATTCTTGATAGTTTTTTGTTGGTTGGACGAAGCCTGTGCCTTTCTTGCTGGGAGTGACGTTCTTGCGATCCAACCGCCCAGCAGCTTTGAGGACGCGATAAGTGGAACTTGGGCTCACGGCGACGATGTCCTCGTCGAGCATCATGAATGTCAGTCTTCGGTAACCTTCCAGGGGATGTTTGTCATGGAAGTCAATGATCGCTTGTTTCTCCCACTCCTCGAGCCACCAGTCACGCGGAATCTTGCCATTGTGGGAGTTGATTTGCCCATAGCGTTTCTTCCACTGGTGGTACTTGCTGGTGCGGAGTTTTGCCCATCGCAACAAAAGTTGGCATGGAACGTCCGCTCGTTTCGTCCAATACTTCATGTAGTCGACGATCGCATCTCGAATATCGTGGGCCGGTAAAGCTTCACTGGTAAACGCCTTCTAGAGGTCCCCATTGGCTTTTTTTGCCTTGACGTTCTCCTCCATGAGTTCGGCGATCACCTCGTTTTTGTGGATGAGTTTCTCACGGAGCTTCTGGATCTGCTGCTCCTTGAGTTGGGCGACCTTGGCCTCGGCCATTTTCGACGCCTTCTCCGACTTGGCTGTTTTCTCGAAGGCCCGCTCGGCCTGGTCAACAACTATGGCGACCCATTGATGGATCTGAGTCGGTTGGATCGACAACTCTTCGGCGATTGCGGAAATGGGTTCTTTGCCTTTGAGGTGCCGCCGAACGATGGCCGCCTTCTGCTCAGCTGTAAATTTTCTACGTGATTTGGTCATGGAAATCCTCCAAAAATCAGGTTGTGTTAACCTATTCGATGGAGTTTCCACTTGCTAGAGAGGCAAGACAGGATCAATCAAGGGAGTACTCCAGATCGAGGCGATCTCGAAACCAAGGTTTGTTCTTTTTGATTGGCGGGATTATCGTGTTGGTCGGTAGGCTTGTTTACGGAATCCCAAGCGTCTCAATCCCAATCCACATGTTGCTGATGATCGCTTTGTTGATTTATATCTGGAATTGTCATCGCAGGATGAAACGGGCACTCGCACAGCCGCAGACACAATAGCACCGACTACCAAGTCCACAAAACCGCGGCTCCCGATTGTCCTCCATATAGCCATACAAGCGTTCCATGACGAGGAGAAAGATACTAAAATCGTCGAACAATGGATTGCAGCGAAGTGCTCGATCAGCCGCTTTGACTTGTGTTAAGTCAACTGCTCGCACTCGCTGAATCTGGCCGTTATGTCGCAAATGCAATCTGAGGTTCCTGAACGAGGATCGCCATGGAAGAATTGACGGATCTTGAACATTTGCGCAAACGGCCGGCGATGTACATTGGCGATACGACTGTTCGTGGGTTACATCACCTTTTTAACGAACTACTCGATAACTCGATCGATCAGTTTCTTGCGAATCAAGCGTCCACGGTCAACGTATCGACAACAGGCTCTACCCTAGTATTCAGTGACGATGGACCTGGCCTGCCCTTCGACGAGCCTAGCCAACGTTCGGAATCCCTCGCGCACGAGTATCTTACCCAAATTCGCCGTGACTTACCAACCGCGGACGGTCACACTCCGCACATACATATAGGTGGCTGGGGTTGTGGACTTCGCGTTGTCACTGCCTTGACTGCGACGTGCGTCGTTACGAGCTCACGTAATGGCGTTGTGTGGCGACAAGCATTCTCAAAAGGAATCGAGTGTGGACCGCCACAGATTGTTCCAACGCCCGTCAACCGCGGTACGATAATTCAATTGACAATCGACCGCGAGTTGTTTTCGGTCGATTGGTGCCAGCATCGGATTGACAATCGACTCCAGGACGCTGCGTACTTGTTTCCCGGGTTTCGAGTTGAAACTCCAACTTTGCAGTTCATCGCACCAGGCGGGCTTGCAGATCTTGCCTCCAAGATCGCGAACGAATCTAACGCTAATAATGCGGACAAAGTTTGGTTGTTTAATGGTTCTACTGACGAGCTTCACATACAGGCTGCAGTGGCCGGCACCAATAGTGAAACCGACTGGAGAGCATTCGCAAACGGGAGCGCAAGCATCGAAAATGGAACTCATTTGACAGCGCTGAAACGAGTTGTTGCTGCTTGCAAAATAAAGCCTGCAATTGCCCTAATCCACGTCATCATGCGCAATCCTCGCTTCGCTGGACCAACACGTACGAAATTAGACGTACCCGAGATTATTTCTCCAATCTATCAAGCACTAAAACCAAGCCTGAAAGATTTTGTCTCTTCTGAATAGCACTGTCTCGACTCAAGCTTCGGTGCGACATAAATTGGGTAAGCCTGCCCGTCTACCGCCGTACACACTGCCCACACGACCAATAACTCACCCGTCCACCATCACCTTCGCCACGCCCGCCGCCTTAGCAAAATCCTCCTCGGTGACTAGCAGGCAACTCTGCTGTGCGATGCGTGGCGAGTTACCAAGCCAAGAGCAGACCACGTGCAGTGGGAACTCTCGTTGGAGTTCTGATTCGCATATTGACTGGGATTTTCGTGCTCGTGCTCCTGCTCGTACTCGTGCTCGGACCAACCGCGTCGATTACGAGCACGAGCACCATTTCATTGAGCACGAGAACGACTGAGCCAGCCCATCGCCGTGTTGGCAGCCGCTCGATACTGGGGCGCAGCGACCACGTATTCGCTTTTGTCGCCGAATATCTCGAACGCTTCGTCGAGGATAGGTCGCAGCTCAGGGAAGATCGGGCAGCTACGAATGCAACGCCTTCGTGATGCTCGACCGCGATTTAGGTCCAGTCCTGAACTTTCAAGCCAGAAACTCTGGAGAACTCCGACACGTTGTTTGTTACGAGAACAAATCCATAGCGAACACAGATTGCGGCAATTTGTAGATCATAGGGCCCAATCACCTGGCCCTGGAGTTCAAGGTCATGCCGGATAGTCGCGTAGAAGGTTGCATCGACTTCGTCGAAGGGCACACATGGAAATGGTGCGAGCAATGACTTGATGATATTCAATCGCTGGAGTCGGTTCCCGTATTTCTCGGCACCATGGAGCAACTCCGAAAGAACCACGGAGCAGGTGACAACCTGCTCCGTGGTGAGATCGATGCAAGCTTGGTACGAATGCTTGAGTTAGGATTCTTCAAGTAGATGATCCAAGCGTTCGTGTCAAGCAAATATTGCGTTACCAATGACCTCGATGCGGCAACGTTCCTTGATCTGCACGAAGGAATGTTTCATTCGCGAAAGCCCCCGCAGTAGCTTCAAAATAACCATCGGGCCAACCACCGGTTTTTTCGACCACTCGTGGCTCAAATTCAACTTCAACCTTGTCTGGTAGATCGACGGGTTCCACTGGACGGAAGATTCCATTTTCGAAGACTGCGTGGATCGTTTTTGACATAGATTACGAGCTCAACCATTCGTTTTTTGGACAGGGTATTTGGACAGGGTAGTAGTCAAACAATAGTCTCATCGGCCGATTCTTGAGTCAAGTCGCAGTCGATGTTTCGAGCCTGTTCCCAGTGATGCTCAAATCGAGCGAGTCGTCTTCAGCACCTCTCGAACTTCCAAAAAAACAGGGAAAACACCCAGTTGTTCGGTTCCTGTCCTGTCCGAAGGACCGCTCTACTTTCTACTTTCAACTCTCTTGGCTGTTCAGGGTTTTTCGCATATCTGGCCAATTGCTTTGGCCGTCTGTAGCGCCCATGCTGGCTCGGTGCATGGCGGAATGCAGCGTTGTATTTCGCGTCGCGCACCGAAAATCGAGTCGTTTTTCGCGTCGCGCGAGTCGTCAAAACACTGGGGTTTTGCATGTCCCGGTCTGGCCCCGATCCACGCCCGCGGAGGTGGTAGCATTCGAACTAGGTGAGTGATGATTTGAAGTGCGGGGGCGATGAGAATAGGCCGAAGTAAGCTATCACCCAATCTGGAAATTGCCCCATCGAAAAGTACTCAATTGCCCTGCTGCTCCGATCACTTGAGGGCAATCTCGATGCTGTTCCCGCACAAAATCGACTGCAGCGCTTTGTCGCGGTATCATGACCCTGAATTGAGTTGAGCATTCTGTTACTGTACCCTAAGCCCATCGGAATGATCTTTACCCCTACACTCGTTGGGGGAGAATCTATAGTTCGTCTTCTGAATGGTCGCACCTTTGAATCGGAGTTCAACGTGCCTCATGCTGCACGAGCAATCGTTGTTGGATCGGGAATCGCTGGACTCAGTGCCGCGATTGCGTTGCTTAAAGCCGGCTGCGAAGTTGCGTTGTACGAACGGTCCGCAGTTCTCACTGAAGTTGGAGCGGGGATAAGTCTTTGGTCCAACGCTTTGCGATCGCTTGATAAGATTGGTGCTGGCGAGGCTGTAAGAAAGCACATCGAACCTTTACGAACAAGCGAATTTAGGGGAAAAGAAGGTCGTGTCGTTGCTGTGTCGTTTCCCGCCTCCGCTCTCGAGGAAGCTTTGGGAAGTCATCCCTTTATCGGCATGATACACAGAGCTCGATTGGTCGAATCGCTCGCCAGTTGTCTTCCTCTGGGCGTAGCGAGGTATGGTTACGAAGCGATTGCGATCCAAGACAAAGGGTCTCAAGTAGAGGTCGAATTCGCAAACGGGCACAGTGACGTTGCTGATGTTTTGATCGGAGCAGATGGGATTCACTCAAGAACTCGATCGCTTCTCTGGAATGAACCACCACCAAGATACTCGGGCTACACGTGCTTTCGAGGAATTACCGAGGCTCCTGCGTGTATCGAATCTGGGTATTTAGGTGAATGGTGGGGGCGTGGTCGTCGGGTCGGAATTACGACTTTGAAAGAACGTAAGGTGTACTGGTGGGCGACCGTCAACGCACCTCAAGGCACACGAACGTCGGATAGACGAGACAGGCTATGCAATGAATTCCGTACGTGGGCAGAACCTGTACCTGAGCTATTTAGAACGACACCGGAGGATGCGATCATTCAAAATGACGTTATTGATCGGAGGCCATCAAGGAATTGGTATCGCGGGAATTGTCTTCTTATCGGCGATGCAGCACATCCTGTCACTCCGAATCTTGGTCAAGGTGGCTGTATGGCCATCGAAGACGCATCCTGCTTGCTCCATCTTTTTTCAATGCAGTTGCCAGTAGACCAACTGCTTCCTCGATTTCTAGAGCTGCGAAAGAAAAGAGTGGCAGCAATCAATCTGGATTCGTATCGACTTGGAAAGGTCGGGCAATGGAGCGGTAGTGTTGCGTGCTGGATTCGAGATAACACAGCTAGGAGTTTACTGCCGATCTTTGGACCAAGTATGCTAATCAAGCACAGCCGTAACGTAGATCGTTTCTTAGTCGAATAGGCCAAGGCTATGAGATGCGAAGACAAATACCCAAAAGCAAGACGAAATCGGATAAGGACTCCCGTCTCCGGCCCCCCTCCTCACGCCACCTAACGCTCACCCCTACACCATCACCTTCGCCACGCCGGCCGCCTTTGCAAAATCATCCTCTGTGACCAGCAGATAACTTTGCTGCGCGATCCGTGGCGAGTTGCCAAGCCAGGAGCAGACGACGTGCAGCGGGAACTCGCGTTGCAGTTCTGATTCGCATATTGACTGGGATTTTCGTGCTCGTGCTCCTGCTCGTACTCGTGCTCGGACCAACCGCGTCGATTACGAGCACGAGCACCATTTCATTGAGCACGAGAACGACTGAGCCAACCCATCGCTGTGTTGGCTGCCGCACGATACTGCGGAGCCGCGACTACAAACTCACTCTTGTCGCCGAATATCTCGAACGCTTCGTCGAGGATCGATCGCAGCTCGGGAAAATCGGGCAGCTGCGAATGCCTCGGCCCTCGTGGTGTTCGACCTTCGGTTCTGGGATGCTCATGCGGTTCATCTCCCAATCGATGTCCTTCCATCGTAGCGATAACGTTTCCGAGGGCGTTCGAACCGTTTAGGGAAGCCGATGCATGAAACTTGCATCGTCCCTCGCAGCATTCATCACAGCGATCACGATGATCTGATTGTCTTCTACCACAAAATGAATGATGTAGGAGAATCGTTTGATCAAGCAGGGGCGGAGACTATTGGCGGCTATCGAGAACATCCATGGGTTCTCCAGGATACGATAAATCGCGGCGACGTATTCTGCCAGGAATTGATCGCCCAATCCGATTTGCTTCTTGTCGTACCAAAGAGATGCTTCCACTAGGTCGTCTTCGACCTGCGGGCGTACAACAAGTCTCCACATTACCGACGACTCTTCACACGTCGCATGATCTCCTCATGGGAAATCGCCGAACCAGGATCCTTGCGATGCTCGGAGAGTCTGCGTTCTAGTTCGGCTTGTTGGAGGGCGCTTGGCGACAGATCAGCATCCTGTGGTAATGTGTCCCAAATGGCAGATACTAAACGTAAGCGAACATCGATCGGAAGCGTAGCAATCTCCAAAATGGTTTGTTCTACATTCATCGCGAAGCGTCCTTAGGTAGCATGTGGCGTCAGAACTCAGTTGATTCATGCAATCTCCGCACTTCTGATTGATTTATAGTCGCGTTCTAACCCCTAAAAGTCAAGGTATTCACCCAAACGCGCCACGGCAACAGGTTTGTTGTCCGCGTAAGCCAACGTTAATAAGTAACCTTCGAACATCCCAGAAACATTGGGAAAAAATCGAAAAGTTCGGTTCCTGTCCTCTCCGCTGGTTTTCTGAAGCCCATGCTGCAAAACCCTGGTTTTCCCTGGGTTTTTCGCATTTCTGGCCAATTGCTTTGGAGTTCTGTAGCGCCCATGCTGGCTCGGTGCATGGCGGAATGCGGCGTTGGATTTCGCGTCGCGCACCCAAATCGAGTCGTTTTTCGCGGCCCGCGAGTCGGCAAAACACTGGGGGTTTGCATGTCACGGGTTGGCCAACATCCACGCCCGTGGAGGCGGTAGGATTAGAACTATTTGAGTGATGTTCTGAAAAGTGGATGTGGTAAACTAGGTCAAAACACTACAAACCAATGCCCACGACGGGCGTACTCAAGCGATGAACCAAAGTCGCTGTATCTGGGCGACTTGGCAATGGAACATAACCTCCCGCGACTCGTTTATCGCAATCGTTATTTGGCAAAGGCAGACATGCGATTAACACTCACTCTTATACTGGGTTCGGCACTCTTGCTTGCGGGCTGCTCGTCAGAAAATCTGAGCTCATCCGCAGATCAGGGACCGCCAAATACCGAAGGTTCCGGTGCTGCCACTGTCCCTTCAGTAGGTGGTGCCGAATCCGCCGCCGTTGCATCATCCCCCAGGCATGAAGCTGTTATCGTCGTCAACGCGGCAAAGAAGGGTGACAGCGGTCCTTCGTGCAGTTCTGAGATGGCAGCGAATGGTAAATCAAAATGCGGTCCAGCTACGTCACTGACGGAACTTTCATGGGAATTCACTGAGCATCGTGACGGGGCTGACTACTACAAATTCAATTGGAACCTAACCTCTAACGGCGAACCGAAGAACAGCAAAGGTCTTACCGTCGGGTTTGACGGGGATACCGAAATCACCGTAATCGACGCGGAGCACTACATCCTCATTCGTAAAGGCCCTCTCAACCCAGAACCTGAAGACGCCAAATAAATCGCGTAAGCCTACCCGTTGCCGTCCACCTTCCCCACACCACTGAATCACTCCACCATCGCCTTCGCCACGCCTGCAGCCTTAGCAAAATCATCCTCGGTGACCAGCAGGTAACTCTGCTGGGCGATGCGTGGCGAGTTACCAAGCCAAGAGCAGACTACGTGCAGCGGGAACTCGCGCTGGAGTTCCGTTTGCCGGCTCGCTCGCATCGAATGGAACAATCGTGGCCAACCCGAGACGCCGGCGCGGCGCAAGAGGTGGGTCATTTCGGTGCGTAGGTTCGAGTTCTTCCAGCCCATCGCCGTATTGGCTGCCGCACGATATTGCGGAGCCGCGACCACATACTCGCTCTTATCACCGAAGATCTCGAAGGCTTCATCGAGGATAGGTCGAAGTTCCGGCAAGATCGGGCAGCTACGGATCCCACGGCCTTCGTGGTGCTCGACCTTTGGCTCTGGGATGCTCATTCGATTCTCATCCCAATCGATGGTTGTTTGCAACATGAATTTCTCGGCCACAATGGCTATTTCAAATTAGTTGTGAGCCTGTTTCAACACATCGAAGCCTGTGCTTTGGATAAAATGGAGCTCGACGAGAAGAGGTTTTTGGAAACGCTTGGACAAGATGGAATATGGTTGAGTGAGGGACTGGTACCATGGCAATCTATTACGTGGAGACGACGATTCCTAGTTTCTACCATGAGGTACGAACTGAACCTGAGATGGTCGCCAGAAAGGATTGGACGCGATTCGGCGCTAATGTTGCTTGCAAACCTTGAATTGTTGAGAATCGACACCGCTGTCGCTGAGATCGTTGCCGCCTATGAAAAACACAAGATAATGCCAAAGGATCCGTTCGGAGATGCCCTCCATTTAGCACTAGCTTCGTATCATCGGTGTGACTTTTTGGTGACCTGGAATTGTCAACATCTTGCTAATGCGAGAAAATTTGGGCACATACGACGAGTCAATGGTATGCTTGGATTGTTTGCTCCGGAACTGGTTACCCCGATGGAATTACTGGGAGAGGATTGGGATTTATGACACCACCCATTTTGGATGAAATCCGTCGTGTTCGGCACGCGATGTCGGTTGAGATCCAGCATGATCCTCAGCGCATTGTCGAATATTTTTCTGCGATCCAGAGGAATTTGGCCGACCGGGTTATCAATTTAGCCGACCAGGGACCACTGGGGCGTACAAAACCCAGTCCTGACAGTAGCCCGCAACCGAATCCCGAAATTGGTTCATCGCCATCGCTCCGATAGTCGTTGCTTGATCGTCAACTGAACCGAATTTCGGTCTCGCGGAATCTTGTCTAAGTACACCTCTCGAACTCCTCAAAAACGTAGGGAAAACACCCAGTTGTTCGGTTCCTGTCCTCTCCGCTGGTTTTCTGAAGCCCATGCTGCAAAACCCTGGTTTTCCCTGGGTTTTTCGCATTTCTGGCCAATGGCTTGGGAGTTTTGGTGCGTCTGCCTCGTGCTTTCGGATCTCGCGGGCACGAACGATAGTGTCGGTCAAGCCAAATTGAATCACCCGTACGATCTGGACTTGAACGTCGATGAAATCGCATCCGAGATTCGGACGATTACGGGACCACCATCGGGCGATGGTAGCTACGGACTTTGCTCGACGATGGTGAACGGTTGAGTCCAGGCTTGTTGTTTTTGGTCGTCGAAGATCGGGTCGATGGGCGGGCGGGTGCTGGTGACGACCGCTCGGACGATCGTCTCTCCATCGGCTAGGCGATACGAGGATTCGAGCGAGTCGGTGGTCAGAGCGATGCGTCCAATCTGATCCAATTCTGCATCCGTCGTCGTGACGATGTACTGCGTGGAGTAGGTGACCCCTGCCTCTGGCTCGATCGCGACAGAGAGTTTGCGGCGAACCGGATCCCACTGGACATCGCGCAGCGACACGCCGCTGGATGCGTAAAAGTCTCCTGCCTTCATCGCGCGGATGAGATGTTCGGGGGTCAAGTACTGGGCGCGAACCATCACCCAGCCTCGTCCGGGCCGACTGCCGGGCTTGCCGAAGTATTCGTGGCTGTCGTCGGTCCCGATCCCCAACAGAAGGCTTCCCCCGAGCTTGTTGACGCGCAAGTGGTTGGCCAAATCCCACATCTTTTCGACCCCTGGATGCGAGTCATCTCCGCGATGATTGACTCCTGGGTGTCCGTTGTAGACCTCGAAGAATCGCTCGGCCATGACCGCCGCGAGATCTTCGAAGGTGATCCCGTAACCGAAGTTGGGATGGTTGAGGTGCATGAGAATTTCGCGACCTCGGATCTTCTCCTGTTCGAGAACGGCGCGAAGATTGTTCTCCATTGCTTCGCGAACGGTATTGCCACCCAGCGGCTTGATGACCTCGGTCAGGTTCGTAGCGTTCATGTGGACCGGTTTCCCTTCGACCTTGTCGGTAATCTCCTCGGAGGGGATCAGGATGAATTTGCCGCGCTCTTCGAGCAGATAGCGATACTCATCGAGCGGCTTGAGGCGCACCTCGATCGAGTCACTCGCCTGGTCGCCACGCGTCTCAACCCACGGGTTGCCAAACCGCTGCCGATACAATTCCACGGCTTCCTTCGTCGCCCGGGACTGGATGGATTTCAGCGACATCCACCGCGATCCCTCTTGAAGGACGTTGTGGTCGGAGATCGCCAGGAAGTGGTATCCGCGTTGACGGTACCAGTCAGAGATCATCTCGGGGAAATCATTTCCGTCGCTCCACAGGGAGTGGGTGTGTAGGTTCCCTTTCCACCATCGCGGCGCTGCGTTGGCTTCGGGAATCGGATCGCCTGGCGGCTGAAAGAACGCGGTCGACTGGGGGGCCAGGCACGCGACTGCGAGGGTCAGGATGCCGGCCAGTGGCAGGGTAGATCGAGGATTCATCGCGATTGATTCTGGAACGAGGGGATGTGTGCGGAAAGCTCCCAGTTTAGCATCGCGCTTTCCAGGAATGTGCTGCATTCCCGGGTGCGAAAGAGCAAACTTTGGATGCAGAATTCACTTCGGACGCTCGGTGCGGTATCTTATGAGGGGAGAGTGGTAGCCCGATGGGCGACTCAGCGGTGCAACCAACTAACGTTGCGAAGGGATCACCCAACATGAACGAACTGGTGTGCGTCAGCGATACCATGACGTCCGAGGAAGCCCACATCGCGAAGCTTGCGCTTGAGGAGGACGAGATCCCCTGCTTTCTCGCCGATTCCAATTGCGCGGAGCTCTTTTCGTATGCGATGGGAGGAGTCAAGCTCATGGTCCCCGCCGGCGATGTTCCCCGCGCGACTCAAGTTCTCAGCCGGGTGCGGGTGGGCAAGTTTGTTGCCGAACAACCGTCGCGATCGCGATCGCATTGGCCTGGCTGGCTGTTCTTGGCGATCAATGTCGCAGTTATCCCTGTGGCATACATTCTGTGGCGCATGGTATTTGGGTGAGCCAACTGGTGCGGCTGTACCACCATCGTCGCTAGATCGCGCTTCGGTACATGGCCAGGTAATCGTCGCGGGCCGCTGGGCGAGGATTGAACGTCCCCGTCCACTGCTTGACGGCCATTTCCGCCATGGCATGAAGCTTCGTCTCGGTGTGACTAAGGTCAGCGTTGCTATCCCACGACTCCAGATCGCGTAGGCGCGTCGCCATCCCCGCCATCTGCAACCAGTCGGTGAGCCGGTCGGCGATGATCTCGGCGCCGGTGCGGCGATCCGCATGGGAACTATCGGGCAGCAAATGAGCCAACTCGCGATACCGATGCTCGACCACTTCGTGATTGAATCGAATCACATGTGGCATCATCACACCGACGGCCTGGCCGTGCGGAACACCGAGAAACGCGGTGAGCGGATTGGCAAGCGCGTGGGCCGCTCCGAGCATCGAGGCTTCGATGGCCATTCCGGCAAACGCTGCCCCGAGTTGCATTTGCGTTCGGCCCTGGAGGTCCGATCCGTCTTCGATCACGCGTGGGAACCCGCGCGAGAGCAACGTCCACGCTTCGCGCGAGAAGCATTCGGAGACGGCGTTTCGTTTGTTGGTTACGTAGGTTTCCAACGCATGGGTCAGGGCATCGATCCCGGTCAGTGCGGTGACTTTGGGGGGTTGGGTCAGGGTGAGCAGGGGATCCAAGATGGCGATCGCCGCGGCGGCTTTGGGATCGCCGCAAGCCATTTTGACGTGGGTTTCCGCATCGCTTATCAGGGCAAACGACTGGGTTTCGCTCCCGGTGCCCGCGGTGGTAGGAATGGCGATCAGAGGGAGCATCGCTTTGCTTGCTTTTCCTACTCCCCAGTAATCCGCAATGATGCCGCCGCAGGAATAGAGGAAATTGATCCCTTTAGCGCAGTCCATGCTCGACCCTCCTCCGAGTCCGACGATCAGATCTGGGGCCCATTGGCGGGCTACTTCCAAACCTTGGTCGACGTGGAGGGTGTTTGGATTTTCGCTCAGACCGTGGAATCCGCGAACCTCCAGTCCTGAGGCTTGCAGCGATCGGACCCCTGCATCGTACAGCCCTGCGGCGACAACCCCGGGGTCGCTGACAATCAACGTTTTTTTCCCTCCGATTTCCTTGGCCAGAGGCCCGAGGCGCTCGATCGCCCCTTCACCAGCGACGAGTCGGGTTCGTAAACGGTAATCGATCAAGCCATGCCTCGCGTTTCAGGATGGAATTTTTTTCGCAAGCCGTACAGTTTACCATTTTCGGCAAATTCCTGGTTCTGGATATGAGGTACAGGCAGGATTGTCGTGAACTTCCTAGAAAACAAGCTCCGATACTCAAGCTTGCAGGTGGTTCATGGATGAACTTCTTCTTTGCCGCATAAGCCGTCACGGAGGACAGGGCTTCTCTCGTTCATGGACACACCGTGCTACCGATGGCCGTATTTGTTGAAGGCCGCATTCAAACGTAAAGCGTTGCCGATTTAGTTCAGGATAGGAGTTCCAGAACCATGAAATTTAGCCGACTCGCGCTCAGTGCAATGATTGCCAGTGCGTGTGTCTCGGGAACGGCCTTCGGCCAAACCAACCGAACAGCTCCCCGTTATGCACCCGCCACGTACTACAGCTACTACGACGAAGGGAAGGATGCTGGCGCCGCTTCGCCTAGCGACACAACCGCAGCGGCTGCTGCCGCTACGACCCCAGCGACCAGCACCGCATGCTGTGACAAAGATGCGTGCGATCTCGGATCCGGCTGCAATAGCGGTGGCTGCGATAGCCTCTGTGGCGGTGGTGGACTGATCGGTGGTGGTTTGCTTGGTGGCGGCCTGTTCGATTCGAGGTGCTGCATTGGCGAACCCTGGAAGCTGGCTCCATGCCCGATCGCCGGTTTCAACATCGGTGGTTGGACCAACGTCGGCTACCATGCCTATGCGAATAATTTCAGCTTCAACACCTATCCTCGCAACGTCCAACTGCAACAGCAGTGGTTCTTTGCCGAGCGGAAAGCCAATGGGGCTGACGGACTCGGAATCGGTGGACGCATCGACTATCTCTATGGTACCGATGCACCCGACACTCAAGCCTTTGGTCTGACGACGCCCAACTGGGACAACACTTGGGACAATGGTGCTCAGTACGGCCATGCGATTCCCCAGGTGTACGGTGAAGTCGCGATGGGCGACCTGAGCGTGAAGCTTGGGAAGTTCTTCACGATCATCGGGAACGAAGTGGTTGCTGCGACCGGTAACTTCTTCTACAGCCGTCAGTTCACGTTCTACAACGCTGAGCCATTCACCCACACCGGTGCGTTGACCACCTACAAGGCGGATGACAATCTGGAGTTGTACAACGGCTACGTTACCGGTTGGGACAGCGGTTTCCGTGATAACGGCGACGCCTACCTCGGTGGTTTCAAGTATGGTCTCAATGACAACTGGTCGGCGGTCTTCTCGACGGTCCAAGGACGTTTTGGCGAGGCCAATGCTCCGATCGCTCGCGAGCGTGGCGGTCTGCAAAGCTTCATCCTCACCGGCAAGCTGACTGACAAGCTGACCTACATTTCTCAAACCGACGTTCTGTATACCCAGAACCAAAATGAGGTTACTGCACGCAACACCTTCGGCAACATCAACTACTTGATCTATCAGATCAATGATTGCTGGGCTTTTGGTCAACGCTTTGAGTGGTTCAACATCAGCGGAACGAACTTTCTGACTCAAGGAACGCTTCAGAACGCGGATGTGTACAACTACACGGCGGGTCTCAACTACCGAGCGAGTGCCAACCTGTTGTTCCGACCTGAATGCCGTTGGGTTTGGGACAAGGAAGGGGTCGGCTTCAACGAAGAGAAGCATCGATGGAGTCAAGCGGCCCTCGGTGGCGACATGATCTTCACGTTCTAGTCGGAATCGGCAGTCGACTCGGCATCGACTGCCGATCGAGTGAAATAGGAGAGGATGCCTCGCGAACTCGCGGGGCATCTTTTTTTGTTTTCGGAACCAACGCTTGGATCATATCTAAGCGTCTCGAAGGATTCGCACCGTACCTGACAGGATCGAGTGGGTTCGCCCGAATTGGTCTGTGATCCTCAAAGCGCCTGAGGTGTCGATTCCGGTGGCGATGCCGATCAATGCTTCTCCGCCTGTGGTGATCTCCACCCACCGACCATCGAGCCAACTCCAGTCGGGCCATTCCTTCTGTAGCCATTGTGGATCGGCGATCGATCGTTTAATGGTTTGTCGCCAGTGGTTCAATACTGCGACCAGGACCGATTCCGGTGAAAGGGAATCTGTCAAGCTTTTGGGCACTGCCTCATGCAGGCTGATCGCTGACGCCCGAAGTTCATCCGGGGCGCCCGTCCAGTCGATCCGGCAATTGATGCCGATCCCGATGATGGCGTATTCCTCTGCGCGAACACCTGTTCTGAGTGTCGAGGATTCGATCAGGATACCGCAGACTTTGCGATCTTCGATGTATACATCGTTGGGCCATTTGACTTTCGGTTGCTCGATCGACCACTCCGAGAGTGATTGGGCGACGGCTAATCCGACTTGCAGGGGAATGGTCGCGCGAGCTTGCTCGGGGATGGACCAGGGCATGGCCATGGAGAACATCAAGCATCCCTTGGGGGACCACCATGCGTTGGCCCCCCGCCCGACTCCGGCGGTTTGTTGATCTGCGATCAGCAGCGTTGGTAGTGCGGGGGGCGAGTCCGATTTCAGCTCTCTTGCCAGCGCGCGATTCGTGGAGTCCACCTCGTGGACCCACCGGACGCTTTCAAAACACCCGGTTTGCTCGATTGCCCGTAGCGCGTCATCGCGCCGCATCGGTTTGTGCATTAACTCTTGAGTTCGACGAGTTGTTTCGCTTCCTGTTCGCTGGCCATTTTGCGGATGTCCTCGGTGATGCGCATCGAACAGTACTTGGGACCGCACATGCTGCAGAAGTGGGCGCTTTTGAACGTTTCCTGGGGCAGCGTCTCATCGTGATAGGCTTGCGCGGTCTGCGGGTCGAGGGACAGGCGGAACTGTTCGTTCCAATCGAACGCGAAGCGGGCTTTGGAGAGGGCGTTGTCGCGATCCTGGGCGCCGGGGCGTTTGCGAGCGACATCGGCGGCGTGGGCGGCGATCTTGTAGGCGATGACCCCTTGCTTGACATCTTCGCGATTGGGGAGGCCGAGATGTTCCTTGGGAGTCACATAGCACAGCATGGCTGCGCCGCTCCAACCGGCCAGCGCCGCGCCGATGGCGCTGGTGATATGATCGTAGCCCGGGGCGATGTCGGTGACCAAGGGGCCGAGGACATAGAAAGGTGCACCGTGACAGACCTCGATCTGCTTCTTGATGTTCATGTCGATTTGGTCCATGGGCACGTGACCGGGACCTTCGACCATGACTTGGGTGCCTCGCTCCCAGCTCCGTTTGCAGAGCTTGCCGAGCACTTCGAGTTCCGCGAACTGGGCTTCGTCGCTCGCGTCGGCGATCGAGCCGGGTCGCAAGCCGTCGCCGAGGCTCCAGGTGACATCGTACTGCTTCATGATATCGCACAGGTCGTCGAACGATTCGTAGAGGGGGTTTTGTTTGCGGTGGGCTACCATCCACTTCGCGATGAGCGATCCGCCGCGCGACACGATTCCCGTGACCCGCTTGGTTGTCAGGTGCAGATGCTCGAGCAGGACACCGCAGTGGATCGTCATGTAGTCGACCCCTTGCTTGGCTTGATGCTCGACCATGTCGAGGAAGTGCTGGGGGCGCATGTCTTCGATATTCCCACCGAGTTCCTCGAGCATCTGATAGATCGGGACGGTTCCGATCGGGACCGGAGATGCATCGATAATGGCGCGGCGAATGTTGTCGATATCCTTGCCAGTGGACAGATCCATCACCGTATCGGCACCGTAGTGGACCGATACATGGAGTTTTTCCAACTCCTCTTGGACGTTGCTGGTGACCGCCGAGTTGCCGATGTTGGCGTTGATTTTGCACTTGGCAGCGATGCCGATGCACATCGGTTCGAGTCGCCCTGCCGCATGGACTTTGTTGGCTGGGATCACCATCCGTCCGGCAGCCACTTCGGAGCGAATGGTTTCCGGCGAGAGTCCCTCGCGCTGCGCGACGAATTCCATTTCACGGGTGATTTCCAGGGCTTTGGCGGCGAGATATTGGGTGGACACTAGGAAAACTCCATCAGGAGGGTCGATGCGAAAATTGGCTAAAACGGAGGGTGGACGGGCCACGGAAACAGTGTAGCCGTCCCCCGGAGACTGGTCTACGATGCCGGATCCTAATCCGGTTGGAACCCCTTACAATCTGCGGGTAGACTGGTCGCCCATGCATCGCCCTTTCCTTCGTTGTCCTCGGCGTTTTCCATGCCCACCCTGCGGTCGCTTTTTCGAATCTCGCTGCATCGGATGGTTCACCGACTCGGATTTCGGCTGGTGCGGATTCCCCCCTTCGAGCGTGCGGTCCGGAATTGGGAATTGAATCACGAGCCGTTTTATTTCGTGCAGGTGGGGGCGCACAACGGGATCACTTCGGATCCCTTCCACCGCTTTCTCGTCGAAGGGATCGCTTGGCGAGCGATCTTGTTAGAGCCGCAGTCTGCCTGTGTCCGCGTTTTGCGATCCATCTATGCCGATCGTGAAAACATCCACATTGTCCACGCAGCGGTCGGACCAACTTCTCCCCCTGACTCATCAGGGAACGTGTCGAGTCGCGAATTGACGCTCTATCGAATCAGCGACGAGGCGGTTGGCTTGCCTCATTGGGCCAATCAACTCGCCTCTGCGCGGCGCGAAGTGATCGCCAGCCATCGGGATCGCATACCTGATATCGAGCGATGGATCGTCTCCGAAACGGTTCCTTGCATTCCCCTCGCCGAGGTGGTTGCACAGCAAGGCTTCCCGCACATCGATTTGCTCGCTACCGACACGGAAGGATTTGATTTTGAGATCGTCCGCCAGATCGACAGTTTGCCGAGCTTGCCCCAATTCATCTATTACGAGAACCTTCATTTGTCCTCGGACGAGTACGCGCGGAGCCTGACGTTTTTGAAGGACCGGGGGTATCAGACCCATGCGGTCAATAATGGCGATACGTTTGCGGAGCTGAGGCCTTCATGACGCAGTGGTGGATGATATCTCTAATCGCGCACGGAGCCGTCACCTGGTTCCTGGTTGGACTGATCTGGATTGTTCAACGGGTTCATTATCCGAGCATGCACTACGTCGAACCGGATCGATTCGTGACGTTTGAGACGATGCATTGCGAGCGGATTGGGCAGGTAGTCGCTCCGGCGATGATTCTCGAGGGCTCGCTCGCAGCCGCCCTGGTTCCCTTGGCGCCCAACGCGCTGGCCATGGGGCTCGCGGTGACAGGGACCGTGCTGGCCGCGGTGATCTGGTGGAGCACTTTTTTCATCCAAGTGCCGCTGCACAACCGACTGCAGCAAGGGAAGAATAACGATACAATCAATCGCTTGGTCGCTACGAACTGGATTCGAACCGTCGCATGGTCCGCGCGCGGTGGAATCGCTGCAGGATTATTCCTGGTTTCGTAGCCTAGAGGGTCTCATAGCCTGGGGGCTTTCGCGAGGGAACTGAAAGTGCATCATGAGTGAAGAGCGGGTGCGCAAGCTGCGCCAACTGGTCTATTCCATCCGGACCGATGATTCTTTTTCGGTCGCCTGGGCGAAAATTCAATGCCGGGATCTCAGCCCGGCTTATGTGACGCGCGTCCTGAAGCAACTCGCGCAGGCTGGCCATCTCGTGGAGACCAAGGATAAGAAAGAAACCTTGTACCGTTGGCGAAACGATCCCCCGCATCCGGTCGATATGTGGATCGATCGCCAGGTATTCGGTGACCAGGTCAAGCAGTCGCCGATGTCCGATCGCCCTCGCGAACAGTTGTTGCAGGATGGCGCCGCGCGTCTGACCGATGCGCAGCTGCTGGCGATCCTGATCCGAGTCGGGGTTCCTGGTGAATCCGCGGTGCAGGCGGGCCGCAGGATTGCGCAGCGTTACCCGGAACTGCGATTGGCCATGCTTTGCGAAGCAGGGTTGCTCGAACTGAGAGGCGTTTCGCCTGCCATCCGGAAAGATAGTTATTGTCAAATCATGGCCGGCATCGAATTGGGGCGGCGCATCGCCGCGCTGCGCGACGACAAGCCCGCGATTCCTGAACGGATTCGCGGATCGGATGACGCGGTGAATTACTGCGTCCGAAAATTTGCGAGGCTCGCCTCCGATGGCAAGCAGGAAGAGTTTCATATCGTCACGCTCGACACCCAGCACGGACCGATCCAAACCCATCGCATCACCGTCGGAACACTCGACGCCAGCCTCGTTCATCCGCGAGAAGTCTTCAAGCCAGCGATTCGGGACAGCGCCTCAGCGATCCTGCTCGTACACAATCATCCATCCGGGGACCCGACTCCCAGCCGCGAGGATCACGCGGTCACCGATCGGCTCACCAAAGTGGGCGATCTGCTCGGAATCCGAGTTCTCGACCACATCATCGTGTCCAAAGAGCGCGGCCATAGTATCATGGCGGGTCGCTAATCCCTTTCCCTCGGACTCGTGCCGTTCCCGGAGCAAAGCACAATCATGACGCAATCCTGGCTTCCCCAAAACGCAGTTCCTTTCCTTCTGCCCCTTCTCTTGCTGGTCAACGCCAGCGATCGTGCGATCGGCCAGGACGACCCGTCGGTTGGCATTGCCTCGCCCATGATTCAGATCGACACGCAAGGAGATGGCTGGGTCGAACTCGGAGCCGCGGATTTTGTTCGGGCCAATTGCGACGAGGCCACCTGGACATGGGAAGGGCCGCTTGTGCATTGCACCGGTCAACCGGTCGGGGTTCTTCGTTCCGCCAAAAAATATCGCAACCTTGAATTCGTCGGATGGTGGCGACACTTGTCCCATGGCGGCAACTCTGGATTCTTTCTTTGGACCCCCGAGAGCGCTCTGGAGAATCTCCCCCCCAACCGACTTCCCAACGCCGGGATCGAAGTCCAAGTCCTCGACCACGGCTATACCGAACTGTACGAAAAATCCTCTGGCAAGAAAGCGACTTGGTTTACCACCCATGGCGATATCTTTCCGGTCGGACAATCCAAACTGAAACCCTTTTCTCCCGTATCCCCCGACGGATCGCGCAGTTTCCCCAAGGGTCAATTCAGCAATCCGTCACCCCAATGGAATTTCTACTACGTGCGGGCCATCGGTGGAGAGGTTCGGTTGTGGGTCAACGGCCATGAAGTTTCCGGGGGATCGGACGCCTCGCCAGCCGAGGGCTATCTTTGTCTCGAATCCGAAGGGGCACCGGTCGAATTCCGCAACATCCGTCTTCGCGAGCTCCCCTAGAGTCGCGAGGTTCGACGAAACGTCCGTCCTGGGTAGAATGCGTGGGTAACTACCCTAGAACGAACGAGCAACGATGACCCTTTCGAATCCGCCTGAACACCCCAGCACGAGCGAACTCGATCAGTATGACTTCGAGTTGCCGCGCGAGTTGATCGCCCAGGAGCCGCCGCTCCACCGGACCGACGCGCGCATGATGATCATCGATCGACAAACCGGTCGGATCGAACACGGTTCCATTCGCGATCTCCCTTCGTTGCTGCGAGCAGGCGATGCCATCGTCGTCAATGACTCCAAAGTTATCCCGGCACGCTTGGTGGGATACCGCAAGCAAACGGGAGGCCGTTGGGAAGGGTTGTTTCTGCGGGCCGAGAACGGGATCGGCGAACTCCTTTCCAAAACACGGGGTACGCTGCTAGCTGGCGAACGCATTATCCTTCGCGATCCCGAGGGGCGCGAGATTCAAAACCTGGTCGTTGTCGGCCATGGGGACGAGGGAAAACTGCTGGTCCGTCTGGATCCTGATCTGGATTGGTTTGAGATGCTCGAACGATCTGGCCGCGTTCCACTCCCGCCTTACATTCGCGATGGCCAGATGACGGAAATCGACCGTCAACGGTACCAAACCGTCTACGCGCGACATCCTGGTTCGGTGGCAGCACCCACCGCAGGCTTGCACTTGACCGAAGACTTGCTTCAGAAGATTCGATCGGTCGGAGTCGCGTTGGTCTCGGTGACCCTCCATGTCGGTTTAGGGACGTTCCGGCCGGTCCAGGTTTCCAGCCTCGACGAGCACACGATGCATACCGAATGGGCCCAAATCCAAGGGAACGTGGTCCGTCGCCTGCTGAGCGCCCGCGCCGAAGGGGGGCGAATCCTCGCCGTCGGAACGACGACGGTGCGCACCCTGGAAACAGCCGCGTTAAAAGGGAACGGCAAGCTCTGCGAGTGGACAGGGGAGACCGATTTATTTATCCGACCGGGGCACCGCTTTGCGGCTGTGGATCGGATGCTGACCAATTTTCATTTGCCCCGAAGCACCCTGCTCGTGCTGGTCAGCACCTTTGCGACACGCGAATTGATGCTCGAGGCCTATCGCAAAGCGGTCGAAGAGAAGTATCGTTTCTTCAGTTATGGCGATTGCATGCTGATCTTGTAGCGAAAGGTGCGGCACGATGAGTTCGATTGGTTCAAGCCTCAAGCCGAACGATGGAACGAACCTTTCTCCATGGCTGGGTTTGGACATCGGCGGTGCGAACTTGAAGGCGGCGCACACCCACGGTTGGACGCGCTCGGCGCACTTCCCGATGTGGCTCGGGGCCAATCAACTCGCCCTGCATTTGGCGAAACTCCTCGATGATGCCCCGGCGTTCGAAGGGGTGGGGCTCACGATGACCGGCGAGTTGGCCGACTGCTTCGCCACGCGTGCCGAAGGAGTCGCGGTCATTCTCGAACAAGTCACCAGCATCCTCCCGGCTCCCATGGTGCGGGTCTATTGCGTCGACGGTTCCTGGCGCAGCCCCTCCCAGGCGGCTCGCGATCCCTGGCTCGCTGCGGCCTCCAATTGGCACGCGTTATCGCACTGGGCGAGCCGATGGGTCAACCATCCCCTGGGGATCGTAATCGATGTGGGGTCGACCACGATCGATGTAATTCCTGTGCACTCAGGTGGAGTCGCGACCCGATCAAGAACCGATTCGCAGCGTCTCCGCCGACGCGAGCTGCTCTACACGGGAGTCGAGCGGTCGAACCTGGCGGGCATCATCCGGTGGGCTCCCCTGTTTGGCGGCCGCTGTCCGGTCATGAACGAACAGTTTGCGACGACTCGGGACGTTTATCTGTGGCTCGGACATCTGCCAACCGACCCGAAGGACTGCAATACCGCCGACGGAAGGCCCGCGGATCGCGAATCGGCCCGACACCGCTTGGCGCGGGTTGTTGGGGAGGATGGTTCGACGTTGGCGGATGAAGATATCTCAGCGATTGCGGAGCATGTTTTTCGAAGACAAACTGCGGCTTTGGCGCGTGCGATCCACAAGGTGTCCTGCCGACTGGACCGTGGCCTCGGGCATTCGAGTCCATCTCAAAAGACCGCCATTCTCTGCGGTCATGGCGATTTTCTCGCCCAAGCGGCCCTCCACCCGGACTCCCCCTTCGCGAATACCATTGCGCTCGGCGAGTTGATCGGGGAGGAAATGTCCCGGTCTGCGCCGGCGTTCGCGGTCGCAGCACTGGCGGCTGACCCTGTCGCAGCCGTCTAAATCGCTACCGCCCGAATCGCCGCCGGAAGTTCCGTTCGTGAAAAAGTGGAAATTTCGTCGCCATCCCAGGGGAATCTTTTCGTCGGACTATCATCGAAAGAATAGGTGTTTCCCTAGGGTTTTCTATGCGCCAGCGACCAACTCGCTCTCCCTCCAAACCAGTGCGAAAGCTTTCGTTTGAAAGCCTTGAGGCGCGTCGTGTCATGACCAGCCTCCCGTTTGGAGCCAGTACGAACGATCTAGGGGAGTTCATGCTGGGGAGGATTGCAGTCACCCCGGTCTTGTTGGAAAGCAACGGTGCAATCGACGTCAGCACCGAAGACTGGACCTCTTCCCACGTTCAGACGGTGATGAACAACATCACGCAGGGGCTCAACTGGTGGAACCGCTTGCTGGCCAAAGAGAGTTCGGTGCACACACTCGAATGGGTGATCGATCGCACGTATGTCGACAACCGACTGCCGACCCCGTACGAGCCGATCAACCGCATCTCCAACGTCTACGAACTTTGGGTTGGGAAGTTTCTCAGCGACATCGGATTTTCGAATAGCTCCGACCTCGAGCAAAACGTTCGATCGTTCAATCAGTCCCAGCGCGTCAAACTCCAAACGGATTGGTCCTTTACCATCTTTGTCGTCAACTCGGACCGAGACCCAGACGACTCATTCGCGTTCGGTGGCTCATTCTCACGAGCGTTCGCGTTCGCGGGCGGATTGTTCATGGTGGTCCCTTCGGGCAGGCCGGACTCTACCTTCGCCCACGAAGCTGGGCACATCTTCTGGGCTCGCGACGAGTACGCGAACAGTGGCTCCTACTTCGATCGCAGAGGCTACTACAACGTCCAGAACACCAACGCCATGGACAACAATCCGAATCCAACCTTCCAGCAACCCCCGAGCATCATGTCGTCTGCAAGGTCTCTCGAGCTAGCGTACGAGCAGGTGGTTTCCCCGGACGCTACCCTGGCAATGATCGGTTGGCGAGACACGGATGGGGACGGAATTTTTGATGTGCTCGACGTTCCGCTTCAATTGCAAGGAACCGGCCGGTACCAACCAACCGCATCTTCGTATCGGTTTAGCGGCCGGGCGAGCGTTCAAACGCTCCCCAATCAAAACTCGTCCGGACTGCAGAATGACATTACCCTCAACCGCGTAGGACGCATCGAGTATCGGATCGGTACCGGTGCCTGGACGACCTTGAGCAGTCCAAACACCTACGTCGCGGAGTTGGATCTAAGCATTCCGATCGACGCGACAGATCTCGGCAAGACGATTGAAATACGAGCGATCGATCCTCGCATCGGCTTGACCAGCAATGTTTTCTCGGGACGTATCGGGAACGTTCCCGACACGACCACGCGTCACGGCATTCAAGGATTCGTTTGGAACGACGCCGACCAGAGCCGCGCGTGGGATGCTTCGGAATCGGGGTTGGTAGGGGCGACCGTGCGGTTGGTGGACAGCCAGAACCAACCGGTATCCCTGCAACGAATCATCGAACCAGATAACTATCCAACAGGCCCATTATCCGGCAACCTGGGGGGGGTTCGCTTGGACGCCGTCGGCACCGATGCGAACGGAATGATTGCCGTCGCTAACGATCCCAACGCAGCGACTGGTGCTCGGATCATCAGGCCATACTCGTTCTTGCTCAGCCAGTATGTTGAAGCCTTCAGTGACCAAGCTTTGCAGCTTCGAGCTCGATTTGACAACCCGACTTCGTTTGTTTCCCTGGACGCGATAGCGGCGAGGGACAATGCGAACGTCCGGCTCGATGCCTATGCTGCTGATGGTACTTTGATCAAGCGGTTTGAACGGCGTGGTATGCTACGCAACGAACGGGTGACCATGGAGGTCGCTACGGGAAGCGAGCAGATCGCTTATGTCATCGCTCGCGGCTTCCAGAATACTTCCGTCAAATTCGACCAACTGCGCTTTGGACCCAGGAGCGAAGCGAGAACAGCTTCCGACGGAAGCTATTTCCTCGAAAACTTGCCGCCTGGCGATTATCGCGTGCAAGTGGTAGGTCCGGTGGATGGTTCGATCCCCACCAATGCGACTGGCGGTATCTTCGACGTCGGATACGGAAACCAGCAATCCGTCACCCATGTCGATTTTGGGATATTCACGCCCCCTAGTCCATGGCGAAATCCGATCCTGCCTGAGGATGTCAACGGCGTTGATGGAGTGAATCCTCTCGACGTGTTGATCTTGATCAATGAAATCAATCAAAACGGGGCGCGTCCTCTCTCCGGATCATCGATTGTCGCCCCTCCTTATTTGGATGTCGATGGCGATCGTGCGATCGGACCGCTCGATGTCCTGATGGTGATCAACTATATCAATTCCTCAGGCGTTAACCGGGGCGGTTTGGGAGAAGGAGAACTATCGGCACCACCGATCGTTATCGAGACGAATCACGGAACCGATCAACCTCGCATGCCATCATTCGCGCTGGATCGCGCTGAAAACGCTCCGACAACGTGGATCGTCTACCGGTCAGGCTCCAACGCTGTGCGTCGGGAAGGTCCCGATCGTTGCGGATGCCCCAGTTGTACGGGTTGGGATCAGGTCAATTCCGATATCGATCCCATGGACAGAGAGTCCTCGCCTGAGAGCCTCGCCATGGGGCCTCACAGGGAACTCGATGCCGCATTTGCGGTCTGGGACTGAGGCAGCAAAAAAGCCATGGCATGTCGCTCCATCGTCACACCATGGCCTCATCGTCGGTTGACCATCGTTGTTGCGATGGTCATTTACCAATCCGTGCCTATATAGCATCGGCGCCGTTGCGGTCCCTTCCGCATCGGGATCTCGCAACGGGCTAGAAGCGATACAAACGATACGCTCTTCCTCGTCGGAATTACCGAAGCGGTGTGACCGATACGCCGGAGTTCGAAGGAGAAGTCGGAGCGGGTTGACCAGGTGCCTGGGTCGACGCGACTCGCGGCATCGCTTGCTTCCACTTTCCGAAACCCTTCAGAAGCGACTCACCCTGGAAGATGCTGGCTGGCTTTGCCGCCGGCTGGGGTGCCGCTTGGTCTGCTGAGGGAGTGGCAGGTGCGATTGCGGCCGGGGTCGGGACCGCTGTCGGTTCGCACCCTGAAACATGGCAAACATCGTGAACTTTGGCACCGATCACGGATGGGTGGGCATGGAGGTTTCGTTTCGGATCCAGGCAGTTGCAGCCGTTAACGTGCCGAAACAAGTGATCCAGTTTCGCCTGATATTCTTGGGGATAAGAGGCCCAAAGATTCGGGTGAGTCGGGAAGCTGTTCATGTAGGCTGCCAACTGCGATCCCGTTCCATTTCCACAGCCGAAGGCCGGTTGCTGAAGAGAACTGCAGGGAGCACAGCCGCTCGAAGGTATACCGATGGAAACTACCTCAGGCGATTCGCTCTGAGCTGAGGCAGAAGAAGCCAATACCGCTAGGGCAAAGAGCGCATGCATCGTGCGTCGCATGGCAATTCCTTTCTAAAATTTCATCCGTGATCAAAAGCATCCAAACGCGGTGCCCTCAGCAGGGTGGCAGTCGAATTCAACCCTATGAGCGTGACAACGTCTAGTCACATTCACCGAGCGCGTCTCCTCGGCGGGCTTCGCTACCAGAACCTCTTCCGAGGCACCGACAAACTCTTGCACCCTTTTCTCGCGCCAGCAAACCAGCGGAAACCGAATTTCGTATTTCTGGTCCCATCGGGCTGCCGCGGATGCGGGAAAGCGAAGTTGTAAGGATTGGCAAAGACGGGTAGAAACAGAGCGAATTGGCCGGCCAGGAAAGCTTTTTCTGGGTTTTGGCGGCTTTGACTTGTCGTCCAAAGCGATCAGACTGAATGAGTTCCGCAACCGGCATATGGCGATCGTCCAGACTCCTTGATTCAATCTTCAAAGTAACGACACATGCAGCTTTCTAGATCTCTCTCTATTTTCCTTGTAGGCATTCTTTGGTTGATGGTCTCTTCCGAGGGACGTTCTCAATGGTTCCCGAACCGAAAATACGGCCAGGAGGACAAATTTCGGCAGCTGGAAGAGATTCTGCCAACACCAAACAGCTATCGCTCCGCCGCGGGCGAACCAGGTCCCGATTACTGGCAACAGCATGTGGATTACACGATCGATGTGAAACTCGACGAAGCGGAGAACTCCATTTCTGGATCGGAGACGATCTGCTATCGCAATCAGTCGCCCCATGCGATCCGATATCTCTGGGTCCAAGTCGACCCGAACATCTTTGCTCCCCAGAGCGACGCCAATCGAACGCGGAGCGGTCGCATGGTGCCTCCGTCGCGACTCTCGACGCAGGACTTGGAATCAATTCTCGAGCAGCGCACCTTCGACGGAAGTTGTCAAATCGAATCGGTTACCGATTCCCAAGACCGCCCTCTTTCGACCTTCACCGTCGATACGATGATGCGAGTGGATTTGCCGCAAGCTCTTTTGAGCGGCGAAGAGTACACATTCAAGATCCGCTGGAACTATAAAATCAACAACGCGCGGTTGATCGGTGGCCGGACAGGATATGAGTTCTTCGAGAAAGACGGCAATACGATCTATGAGATCGCGCAGTGGTTTCCACGCTTGGCCGCCTACACCGACGTGACCGGTTGGCAGCACAAACAGTATTTGGGCCAAGGGGAGTTCACTCTCGAATTCGGCGACTATCTGGTCCGCATCACGGTCCCATCCGACCACGTCGTCGCCGCTACCGGACAATTGCAAAACCCCGACGAAGTTCTGACTGCCGCACAGCGAGAACGACTCGAACAAGCCCGGACCGCGGAACGCCCCGTCTTTGTCGTCACCCCGGACGAGGCCAAGGATAATGAGAAAGAAAAAGGGGAAGGCACCAAGACTTGGATCTACTACGCCGATAACGTTCGGGACTTCGCTTTTGCTTCGAGCCGAAAATTCATTTGGGATGCGCAGGGGCATTCGGTCAACGACAACCGTGTCATGGCGATGAGTTACTACCCCAACGAAGGGGAACCGCTCTGGAGCAAGTACTCCACCCATGCCATCATCCACACGCTCAACGTCTATAGCCGATACACTTTTGATTATCCCTACCCGGTAGCGATCAGCGTGAACGGCCCCGTCGGAGGCATGGAATACCCCATGATCTGCTTCAACGGACCCAGACCAGGTGAGGACGGGACCTATTCGGCGGCCACCAAGTACGCGCTGCTCACGGTGATCATCCATGAGGTCGGCCACAACTATTTCCCCATGATCGTCAACAGCGATGAACGCCAGTGGTCTTGGATGGACGAGGGTATCAACACGTTTCTCCAATACCTCGCAGAGCAGGAATGGGAAGACAACTATCCCTCCCAGCGGGGCGAACCGGAGCTGATCGTCCCGTACATGCAAAGCACCAACCAGGTGCCGATCATGACCAACAGCGAATCGATCATGCAGTTCGGCCCCAACGCCTACAGCAAACCGGCCACGGCTTTCAACATCCTTCGGGAAACCATTCTTGGACGCGAACTGTTCGATTTCGCATTCAAGGAGTACGCGCGGCGATGGAAGTTCAAACGCCCCATGCCCGCCGACTTTTTCCGCACCATGGAAGATGCAACCGGCCGGGATCTGGATTGGTTCTGGCGAGGTTGGTTCTACACCACCGACCATTGCGATATCGCGATCGACAAAATTTCGGTCTACATGGTCGATCCTCGCACCCCCGATGAAGCCGCCGAGGAGGCCAAAGCCGACAAGGAATCGCAGCGGAAAACCCTTTCGCAACAACGGAACGAATCCCTTCCCAAACGAGTCGACGAATTTCCCGAGCTGAAAGACTTCTACAACGAATACGACCCGTCCGCTGTCACCGAAGAGCAACGCAAAGCCTATGAAAAAGCCCTCTCGGAAATGTCCGAACAAGAACGGGCCATGCTCGAATCGACCGACCGCTTCTACCGCGTCTCGTTCAAGAACGTCGGAGGGCTCGTGATGCCTGTCATCCTCATGGTGACCCTCGAGGATGGATCCGAACAGGAATTTCGAATCCCCGCCGAAATCTGGCGCATTGACGCCAACCACTGCGAAACCACCGTCATCGTCGACCAGCCGATCGTCAAGTTCGAACTCGATCCTTACCGGGAAACCGCCGACATCGATCGGGGTAACAACCACTTCCCACCGGTGATCGAACCCTCGCGCTTCCAACTGTACAAAGCACAGCGACGCGGATCGAGCGATAACCCGATGGCTCGAGCCCGCCGCGAAGCGCAGCAGAAAGACGAGAATCAAAAGAAACAAGAGGCGAGCGGTGAAAGCGACAAGCCTGAAAAGAAAGAGGAATCCACCGGAAAGAAGAAAAAGAAAAATCGAAACAAGAAAAACAAGCAGAAGGTGAAGACCTGATGCGAATGTCCCAACCCATCGCCATCGGCTGCATCGGGCCGCTGCTGATGCCATTGCTCATTGCGCTCCTCTTTGGCCCCTCCGTACAAGCCGTCCATCCATTCCATGTCTGCGTCGCACAGATGGAATGGAACGGGACAAGCCAACTCTGGGAGGTCTCCATCCGTGTCCATCCTCAAGATCTCGAACGGGCAATGTCCCAAGCGCGAGGCAAACCCACCTCCATCGAGGATCGCGAATTCCCCGAGCAAGTGATCCCCTTCCTCAGCCAGCAATTTGCGATCGTCGACGCTCCCAAGTCGATGACTCTTCAGGATCTCATCGCTGCGATCGATCGCAAGGACTCGCTACCAAGGTCTGAGCTTCGATGGATCGGCATGGAACCGGAGCGCGGCTGGCTCTGGCTCCACCTGGAGATGCCGCCGCCGAAGGAATCTGCAGGACAATCATGGCTCCTGCACCGCATCTTCCTCGATCAAATCGATCGCCAAGAGAATTCCGTCCGGATCGTGGACGGCACGAACCGATACGCCTTGCAATTCAAACGCGGCCAAGAAGCGCAACCCATGAAAGGGTCTGAGGCCGATCGCAAGGACTCGGCCCGCACCCAATCCTCGGGAAACTGAGGCACGAAATACTCCTGGCAGGGCATCGCAACGGACTAGGGTTGCGGGAAGGGCATGACGAACGGGATCAGTTCTGTGATGGTTCCATCTGCTGTCTCGGTCTTGAAGATTCGGTGAGCGCCTCCTTTTTCTACCCAGATCGAACTGCGTCCATCGAAATCATCGAGTTGGACCTTGTAACAAGCGATCTTCTCGACGGTCTCCTCGGCAACGACGTGAATCTTCGTAGGGATCAGCGTGTTGTTTTTTGGGTTCACGGAAGTGAATTGAAACTCTGCGTTGGGTTTCAGTTTCAGACTGCGGATCAACAGCAGTGTCTGCGCAAAATCGACGAATGGCTCTTTCGACTTCAACGTTCGCTCGAGCTTCTGGTTGTATGGCAACATGAAGGTGGATACCCGAACCCCATCGGCCGAGTAATCGCAATCGGTAGCCATGCTGATTTTTCCGTCGATCATCATTCGAGTTTTGGATTTTCCTGGCTTGAGGTTGAAATCCATTTCGCCGATGACTGTCTTCGCGAAGCCTGGCGAAATCGTACTGATCTGGACCTCAATCCCGGTCGCGGAACGCAGCGAAGAGACTTGAACCATTCCTTCCCCAAATTTCCCGCTCATGTCGTAGGTTTGCACTTCGGGAGTCATCGGCAACCATGACGTATCGATGGGAACGGTTTCCTCAGCTCGAAGGCCAGACGCAATCGAAGCCATAAACATACTGAGTACAACGGAACGAAGCATGGTTTGTTTTCCTTATCGTAGAGGTGACTTTTGACGCAACACGAAGTACGCCAACCAAACAACAGCACCGCACGCCAGATAAATTCCGGCAGATACGGGCGATTTCGCAAAAAGCCAAGTCGTCTCCCCATCGATGTGGAAAAACGAGAAGGGCGCGAGCGTGAGGAAAATGGCGATGCCCATCAGCAGCGACTGCACTTGCAGTCGTTTACGGGATCGATTCAAGGAGTTCATGTCCGAGAGGTCGACCGGGGAGGGCGCGGCGGTAGCGAACGAACCGGCCATCGCTCTCCGCAACATTTCGGCTTCTTTTGGATTCTGCGCCAGGTACGCATCGACCAAGGCGCGCGAGTCGTCGCTGCACTCCTTGGCGGCGTAGAGTGGGATCAGATCTTGAATAATGTCCTTGCTGATGTTCATGTGGGTTGCTCCCCGTCAGGTTCCAGAATCTGTGCGATTTTTAGTCGCATGCGAAAGAGGCGAACTTTCGCCGCTGCGACGGTAAGGCCGGTGATGTGTGCAATGTCGGAGTAGGAAAGTTCTTGTTCGGTTCGAAGGCTAAACAACACACGATCCAATTCCGGTAGGGACTGGACTATTTCGTGGATGCGACGCAATTGGTCGCGATTTTCTACCGAAGCACTCGGATCGATCCTTGCGTCCAACGTCTCGGAGTCGAGCGCCTCTTGTCGCGACGCGCGGCGCCATTGCTTGCGGACCAAATTCCTCGCGATCGCAAACAAGTACGCCTTGACCGAATCCGTTTGGATGCCGTCCGACGCGGTCCACGCTCGCACAAACGTCTCCGAGGTGATGTCGGCCGCATCATGCGAATTCCCCGTCAGCCAATAGGAGAAACGATAAACGTCCTCCGAGTACCTAGCGTAGAGTTCGTGAAAGGTGGTCACTTGCTTCTCCTGGAAGAGAGAAGTCTCGGGTTGGCCGAAAGTTACATGCGAAAAAGAAAAATTTTTCGCGGGATGCGGGGAGGTTGGTCAGAATCCTCGGAGCGTTTTGATCGCTAGCGATTCGAATTTCTCCTGCCACGCAGGATCGAGGATGCAATCGCTATCTTCCTGGGCTCCACCCAGGTTCTGCAGTTGCTCGGCGGTTGGGCAGTAATAGATATAGCCATTGGTGTACCCCGAAACGAAGGCTTGCGGGATGCCGCTTGCCTTCTGGATATTGAGTCCGATCTGCACGGTCAGCTCGCCGGGAAAGGTCACCAATCGGAAGTCGCCGAGCCGGATGCCGCACACCTCGACATCGATGGTCCGCTTCGGTGCCGTGGTGTTGTCGATTTGATGCTTGCGCAGGAGGGCCAGATTGGTCTGGAGCCGCGTCAGCGACTCCATCGTTTGGATATTCTCCATATAGGCTGCGATGTTTCTTCGATTCTCCGCATCGAGCCGACGCAAATCCTCTCGGCCTTGCTCCTTTTCAAGCAGGTAGCGATGCGAGTAGTACGAAGGATGCTCGGGATCGAGTTCGTACTGAACGACGAGCGGGAGGAACGTTTTCATGTTGAGGCTGGTGCCCCGCAGGTTGCTCACCAATCGCTCGCGTTCGAGTTCCATTTCCGCGATCCTCGGTTCCAGATTCGCTCGCGGTACCTCGAGCATGGTGCGGGAGTAACGCACCAAGGCATTCGGATTGGTTTCGATCTTTCGGACTGCTTGCAAGGTGCTGAGCCCGAGCAGCGTTCCATGCCAGGTCGCATCGCGAGGTTGCCGAACATCTTTGTAGAGAATTGGATTGATGTCGCCGCCGCATCCTTGAAAGAAGACGGCGACGCAATCGCTGCCTAGATTCTCTTCGATCACTTTGGATGCTGCGCCGACGAGGTCTGCGGTGTTGCCGCCGCTGGCTGCTCCTTGGATGGGATGGCAAGCGAACTGATAAAGGATTGCCAACGGACTACCGTCGAGGCGATCGAACCGGACTACTCCGATTTTGGGGTCTACGGGTCCGATTCCGGCGACTTGATCGTCCGGTGGAAGCGAGTAGGCGTGCCGGACGTCGATTTCGCGGCCATCCTTCATCCGCAGACGTCGATTCTCCATGATCCGATCTTCGGTGCCGATGCCGGTCCCGATTTTGACGGGAACCATTCGGCTCTTGGCTTGACGAATCGCTTCGACGGTTCGATCGGCGACGTCGTCGCAGACCACGCCATGGCAGTGGCTGGCGTTAACGACCAGATGCTGGCCGGGAATCCCAAGCTCGGACTCAAGTCGTTTTCGAACGGCAGGCAAGTAATCGTTCTTGATGTATCCGATTTCGCCGATCGCAACCGCATCGACGCTGACCAGGACTATCGTCGTTTCGGACGATTCGACTACGATCGCTTTGGCGTAGAGCGGGTCATTGACGGGTCCTGCCTGGGCGTTCGTAATGTCGACTTTCGCAACACCGGCGCGGATGGTTTGTCCGATCAAGGTGTTCGAATTCGCGAACAGGAGGACCACCAGCGAGCAGAAACTCATCGAGCTTCGGAAACGATTCATGGCATTTTCTCTGGGTTGGTGTTCGAAGTTTTCGAGTTGCGAGCGTTGTCATTGTTTTCTCGTTCGATGAACTCGATGAGGGTCGCAATCAAATGCCTTGCGGCTTCCGCCTGGCGAAGGCGTCGACGTTCGATATCCTGGATATCCGTTGGGCTTGGGGCCTGCAGTAGAAATCGTTTGCAGATTGCGTTGGATCGCGCGTCGTGGGACGCGACGGCGCAGTAGACCGTGCCATCGAGGTGCGCGGGGGACAGGGGCCCGAGATGGCCGGTGATCGCGCCCGCGAGGTGTGCTTCGGGAGTGTGTGCAAGGGCCGATACCGCAAGGGCGATCGTGACCTGCTCGCTCACCGGTCCGATACCGGGGTCCTCCAGCAACTTGGGTTCGATTCCGAGCCACCGCATCTTCGAATCGTTGCGGTAAACCACGAGCGAACCGCAAAAGTGGCTAGAAACGCCGGGAATTCCGCCCAATTCGGCAGCCACGAGTCCGGCAGTGCAGCTTTCCGCCAGCACGAGGCGAAGGTCGAATCGTCGCAGTGACGCATACAAGTCCAACGATTCCGAGTACACTAAAGACTCCTCCTGAAGTTGCACCTTCCGCATGAAACGCTTTTGATTGTACACCGAGAACGTGCGAGCGAACGAACCCTCACCGCGGAGCCCCAAGGCTCGTCCTATCTCCGGAACCCAGATCCCGGCATTCTGCTTTGAAACGGTCCACGAACTGGCTCACTACGCCGCATATATCGTGGCGGGACTGGTGCGCGAGCGCGCTGCGCTGGGTCAGAAGACAGTGATCGGGCTGCCGGCCGGATCGACCCCCGTTTCGACCCTGCGCGAGTTGATCCGACTGCATCGCGATGAGGCGCTGGATCTCTCGAACGTGGTTTTGTTCTTGCTCGACGAGTACTACGGACTGCCTCCGGGGAGCCCGCAGTCGCATCGGGATTGGCTCCATGAACAACTCATCCAGTACGTCAACATCCCGCCGGACCAAGTCCACTTCCTGGATGGGAACGTCCACGGCAGCGACGTCGACTTGCATTGCCGGCGATTCGACGAAGCGATCCAGCAAGAGGGTGGCTTTGATTTGGTCCTCTTGGGGATCGGAATGAATGGCCACATCGGGTTCAACGAACCGTTCTCCGCGCGGCGGAGTCGCACGCGGCTGTGCACGTTGGACCCGATTACTCGGCGCGGAGTCGCGAGCGATTTTTTTGGGGAAGAAAATGTCCCGACCCAAGCCCTCACCGTCGGCTTGAACGCGATCCTCTCCGCGCGTCGAATATTGCTGATGGCGATCGGCGAGCACAAAGCCCGCATCATCGTCGATGCCCTCGAAGGCTCGATCACAGAACGCGTTCCCGCTTCGTTCCTTCAGGAGCACGGCGATGTTCGAACGCTACTCGATACGCCGGCAGCTTCGCTGCTCAAGGGCTATTCCACCCCTTGGCGACTTCGCAATGTCGATTGGACCGACGAACTCATCAAGCGAGCCGTGCTGTGGCTGTGCAGCCAGACCGGCAAGTCGCTGCTCAAGCTCGATGCCGACGATTATCGCGCGCACGATCTGCACCAGTTGCTTCGGCACCACGGCCCACCCGAGCGGCTATCCCAAGCGGTGTTCCAATGGATGCTCGACACCATCAACTACCACCCTGCCGGCACGGATGCCAAGCGAGTCCTGTGCTTTAGCCCCCACCCCGACGACGATGTCATCAGCATGGGAGGAACCTTGATTCGGCTGATCAACGATCAGCACGATGTGCACATCGCCTACATGACCAGCGGCAATATCGCGGTCTTCGACCATGACGCGAGACTCGTCGCCGACCTGGTTGCCGAGTACAACCGTATTTTTGGAATTGAAACCGAACGCTCAACGGCCTTGGCTCAGGAAATCCGAAACTCGATCCAAAACAAGCGACCGGGCCAACCCGACACCGAACCGGTATTGCACATCAAGGGGCTCATCCGAAAGAACGAAGCGCGCGCAGGAGCGCTGGCCATCGGGTGCAAGGAAAGCAACCTGCATTTTCTCGATCTGCCGTTTTATCGCACCGGCACCATCGCCAAGAAGCCCGTCGGTGCCGAGGATATCGCCATCCTCGATGCCCTTCTACGACAACTCATGCCCGATCAAATCTACGTGGCAGGCGATCTCGCTGATCCGCATGGGACCCACCGTGTGTGCGCCGAAGCGATCTTTACGGTCCTGCTGAACTGGAAAGCTCAAGGGCTGAGCATTCCCGATGTGCTGCTTTATCGAGGAGCATGGCAAGAATATCCACTGCACGAAATCGAAATCGCGGTTCCACTCAGTCCCAGCGAACTGGCTCTCAAGCGGCAAGCCATCTTCATGCACGAGAGCCAAAAAGACAAAGCGCTGTTTCCCGGCAGCGACCCGCGCGAGTTTTGGCAGCGGGCCGAAGATCGAAACCGTGGTACCGCCGACAACTACAATCGCATTGGCCTGCCCGAGTTCTTTGCACTCGAGGCGTTCACCCGATGGAAAGGCAACCCGATCTAATTCGCGGGGAGAGCGTCCTGATTGGAAGTCGCGCCTGATTCGTCGGTCTCCTGCCGACGACGGCGACGACGCGGACGGGTCACTGCCCATTCCTTGGTCATCATTTCGAAGACTTCGGGCGATTCATAGCGAGCGATGTTCTTGCCCTCGGGAATCGGTCCAATCAGACCGCGGAAAATCGGCATCCCGCGAAGGTCCAGATCGGTCGAGCTGTCATCCACGCCCACCTGCGAGTGGGTCTTGAAGATCATTTCCGCCGAATGGAAGTCCCGAATCTTGAGCAGGCCATCGGCTGCTCGTGTCACCACGCGAAACAATTCTTTTCTGGCCATGCCAACGACCCCTTCTCGTAGCGGAAATGCAATGCAGATCGATACCCTCCCTCCTTGGATTGTGATCGCTGAGGATGATGCATCCTCAGATTTCTCAGTTCAGTGGCGTCCATGCCACCGGTCTGGTTCCTGCATCGGTTGGCTAGCAAACTTAAATTTGCTTTCTTTCTTCCCTGTCTCGCAATCGTCACGGCCCGCGAAACCCGACCGGCTTAGGCGTTGGGCCGAATATCTGGAGAGGTCGTCCCTAGCTGGAGAAGTCGCCCCGCAGGACGCGGCGTTCGATATCGGCGACTTTGGCCATGCGGCGAGCGTGGTGTTCGGCGGGTGAATAGCGAGCCCCGGCGAAGGATCGGACGATCTCGTAGGCGAGTTCGGGTCCGATGATACGGGCACCGATGCACAAGATGTTCATGTCATCGTGTTCGACCCCTTGGCGAGCGGAGTAGGTGTCGTGGCACACGCCGGCCCGGATCCCTGGGAATTTATTGGCGGCGACGCAGACTCCGACTCCGGAACCGCAGATCAGGATGCCTCGTTCGATCTCCCCGGCGATCAATTTCTTGGCGACGGCCTCGGCGAAATCTGGAAAATCGCAGGACTCCGCTGAGTGAGTGCCGCAGTCGACCGCCTCGATTCCGATGCGGGCGAGGAATTTCATCACGTCCGATTTCATGGAAAAGCCGGCGTGATCTCCGGCGATGGCATAGTGAAGAGGTTGGCTCATACAATCCCGCGATAATGAAAAAATGCGCCGTTGATGCGGTAGGGAATCGCTGTTAAACTTCGTGGCCCGGACAATCCGGTCCCTAGCGCCAGGCGTTGTCAGCCTCCCGCCCGGAACATCCGAAATCCTTTTACCCCCGCTTCGCTCCGTCGGAAACCGATTTCCTGAGTTTTATCCCCCACGAGGAGTTGCGTAAATCGATTTTTTGGATGGTTTTCTTCTTTCCATGCCAAGCGTCGGTTCCCCAAACACTTCTGCGGGGTAGTCCGGGTCTCTCCCACCGACCGAAGAGCGAGCAAACGCAGGACATACTTGCATGGTCAATCGCACCCTTATTCGCACTCTCGAGGATGACACTTTAGAAGACGAATTGAACGCCATGTTTGGCGATTCAGCCGAGGACATGCTCCTCGATTCCCTCGAAGATGCCAACAAACAATTCGACGTCAACCAAATTGTCGAAGGCAAGATCGTCGAAATCCACGAAGAGTTTGTCGTCGTTGACGTAGGATTCAAAAGCGAAGGAGCGATTCCCCGAAACGAGTGGGAAGAAGGGGAACCTGCACCCGAGGTCGGCCAGAAGATCAAGGTGCTGATCGAAGAGGTCGAGGACCAGCACACGAACCTCGAAGAAGTTCGAAACATGATCAGCCTCAGCAAGCGCAAGGCTGAGAAGATCATCCAGTGGGAAACCATGATGTCCTCCGTCCAGGAAGGACAGGTTGTGACCGGAACCGTCACCCGAAAGATCAAGGGTGGGTTGTTGGTCGATATCGGCGTCAACGTCTTTTTGCCTGCCAGCCAAGTCGATATTCGCCGTCCGAACGACATCGGAGATTACATCGGTCGGGTCGTCCAGTGCGAAGTGCTCAAAATCGACGAAGCCCGCCGCAACATCGTGGTCAGCCGACGCTCGCTGATTGAAAAGCAGCGTGAAGAGGATCGCGAACACTTGATGGCCGAACTCGAAGTCGGGCAGATCCGAAAGGGCGTCGTCAAGAACATCGCCGACTTCGGTGCCTTCGTCGACTTGGGCGGTATCGATGGTCTGTTGCATATCACCGACATGAGTTGGGAGCGGATCGGCCACCCCAGCGAAATGGTTTCGATCGATCAAGAGATCGAAGTCAAGATCCTGCAGATCGATCGCGAGAAGCAAAAGATCGCCCTCGGGCTCAAGCAGAAGCAGAGCAGCCCATGGACCAACATCGCGGAAAAGTATCCTGTCGGGGCAACGGTTCCTGGCGAAGTCGTCAATGTCATGAGCTACGGGGCGTTCGTAAAACTCGAGCCGGGCATCGAAGGCTTGGTCCATATCAGCGAAATGTCGTGGACTCGTCGCATCAATCATCCGAGCGAGATGGTGCAGATCGGCGACAAGATCGATGTCAAGATTCTCGGTGTGGATCCGCAAGGCCAACAGCTGTCGCTGGGTATCAAGCAGACCCAGGCCAACCCTTGGGACGACATCATGCAGCGCTACCCCGAAAACGCCGAGGTCACCGGCAAGGTTCGCAACCTTACCAACTACGGCGCCTTCATCGAACTCGAGGAAGGCATCGATGGACTGCTGCACGTCTCGGACATGTCCTGGACCCGCAAGATCAGTCATCCCAGCGAAGTCCTCCAAAAGGGACAAGTCGTCAAGTGCCGCGTTCTGAACGTCGATCAAACCCGTCGGCGCATCGCCTTGGGGATGAAGCAACTGGACGACGATCCATGGCATTCCACAATTCCCGAGAAGTACAAGCCAGGCCAACTCGTCAAAGGCAAGGTCACCAAGATCACCAACTTTGGCGTATTTGTCGGCCTGGAGGACAACCTCGAGGGACTTCTTCATATCTCCGAATTGTCCGACCAGAAAATCGAAAATCCCGAGGACCTGGTCAAAGTGGGAGACGAGATCGAGGTTCGAGTGCTGCGTGTCGATAGCGACGAGCGCAAGATTGGGCTCTCGCGTCGACGTGTGGACTGGACCGAGGAACAACATCGCGTGGAAGCTGAAAAAGAACAACAGCAGATCCAAGCGAAGGTTGACAAACAATCCGAGCTCAAGGGAGGCCTCGGAAGCGAAGGTCCATTGATTCCTCCGTCGGAGTAACCCTCCGGTCGGCAAGGAGTCTATCCCATCCTCAATCAAGCAGCCGACGTGTTCCGTCGGCTGTTTTTTTGTTTGACAATCCCATGCTCAACAACTTGTTCGTTTACGGCACGCTTAAAAAGGGGCACTTGCGAAGCCGCATGTGGCCCCGTGCACCGCAAACGATCCGCCTCGCGCTAGCGCGAGGCAGGCTGCTAGACTTGGGCGCCTACCCCGGATTGATCCCTGGCGAGGACTGGGTCCTGGGGGAACTCTGGACGTTGGCGAGCGAGGACGTCCTTGAGACGCTGGAGGTTCTCGATCAAGTGGAAGGATACGATTCCGCGACCGATCGCGGGCTATACGTCCGCCGCGAGATTCCTGTTTGGTTGACGGATCCGATGGATCGAGTTCCCGGGACTGTAGGCACCGATGCCTATACCTACCTTATCGCAGACCAGCAGCTCATTGCGGAGGCGAGGCAAATTCCTCCATGGGTTCCGGTTGGCGATCGGTTTGCATCCCAGTGGCCGGACTCACGGTCTCGGGTCCCCGCGCGGCTGGAAGATGAATAGCTCCGCCGCAGGCTAGGCGAGGATCTCTTTCACAACCTTGGCGGGTTCCACACCGGTCAGTTTGTAGTCCAGACCTGCATGGCGGAAAGTCAATCGCTCATGGTCGAAGCCCATCAAATGCAGGATCGTCGCGTGGAAGTCGCGCACGTGGACCGGTTTCTCGGCGGCTCTCAGGCCGATTTCGTCGGTTGCACCGTGAACGATGCCGCGACGAACCCCAGCCCCGGCCAACCAAGAGCTGAACGCCCAAGGATGATGTTCGCGCCCCTTGGCTTCCGCAGTGTTGTTGAACGGAGTGCGACCGAATTCGGTTGTCCAAACGATGAGTGTTTCCTCGAATAAGCCTCGGTTTTTTAGATCCTGGATCAATGCCGCGATGGGTTGGTCCACATTTTTGGCTAGGGGCTCATGGGTCATCATGTCTCCGTGGGCATCCCAATTGTTCGACGACCCGGTATCGATCAACTCGACAAAGCGGACTCCCCGCTCTATCAGGCGGCGCGCCGCCAGGCACTGCCATGCGAAACCGGTCGTTTGACCTCGTTGCAGCCCGTACATGGCGAGTGTCGCATCGGCTTCTTGGTCCAAGTGGAATGCGTCGGGGACGGCCATCTGCATGCCGAACGCGGTCTCGAAGGTTTGCAAGCGCGCGGCCAGTTGCGGATCTCCGGATCGCGCTGCCAAATGATCCTGGTTCATTTCGCGAAGAGCGGCTAGTTCCATTTGCTGCCGTTCGCTCGGGACGCGCGGCCGAACATTGGCTACCGGTTCCGAGCCTGGGACCACCAGTGTGCCTTGAAATGCCCCTGGAAGAAAATCGCTCGCATAGACCTGCGTTCCTGCATACGTTTGGTACGGCGCGATCACGATGAATCCGGGCAAATTGCGATTCACGCTTCCGAGTCCATACGTGACCCACGAGCCGATGCTCGGCCGAGAAAACGCGAACGAACCGGTATGCATCCCCAGCGTTGCGTTGTAGTGATTGGAATGCGAGGTATGCATCGAGCGAATCAGCGCGATATCGTCGACGCATTGGGCTAGGTGGGGAAACAAGGAACTGACCTCGGTTCCGCACGCACCGTGCGGTTTGAATTCCCATTGCGGACGCTTGAGGTAAATCCGCTCGTATCCCGGACGATCTTTGATCTCAGGGTGATCGGCTTGGATTTCCTTGCCGTGCTGGCGGATCAATTCCGGTTTGGGATCCAGACTATCGACGTGCGAGACTCCTCCTGTCATGAACAGAAAGATGATGTTCTTTGCCTTGGCGGGAAAATGGGAGTCCTTGGGAGACAGGGGGTCGCCCGAATCAGCCATCACTTGCTGAAGGATACCTGGAAACAGGAGCGATCCGGCGGTAGCGGAACGCATCCAGCGCCGGCGTGAATAGGGGTCACTCGACATACAGAAACTCGTTGCTCGCCAGAAGGATTCGAACCAACGCCGACCAACGGTCTGCATGCTCGCCGGGATAACTTCCCAGGAAACGGACAAATCGCTCGCGCTCGGTCGCTGACGGTTCCCGTTGGAACAAGATTCGAAACGCTTGTCGCAAGCGTTCTTCGTCGCGGGTTTCGGTCAGGAAGCGGTTCGCTGCGACCGCGGCTTGTTCATGGAAGAAAGGATCATTCATGAAATAGAGGGCTTGGCTCGGTACGGTGGTGGTTTGCCGGGCGGGGGTGGATGCATTGGGATCTGCGCCGTCAAAGAGTGCGAGAAAGGGGTGTCGACGCTGGCGCTGGACCATCAGAAAGGCGCTGCGGCGATTCGTTTCGTACGAGGCATTGAACGGTGCGTGCTGGGTGAACGACCAACTCGCTTCGACAGGAAACGGATGCGCCTCTCCCGGTGTCAGATCGATCCGACCCGAGACGAACAACGCGCTGTCTCGCAACTCTTCGGCAGTCAAGCGGCGGCGCTGGAAATGGGACAGCCAGCGGTTGTCCGGATCGCGCTGGCTCGGAGGGGCGCTCGCCCGTCGGTACGCGGCTGTCTTCAGGAGCAATCGATGGAGCGTCTTGACTCGGTAACCGCTCTGCACGAATTTCGCGGCGAGGAAATCGAGAAGTTCGGGATGGGTGGGGGGATCGCCTCGCGATCCGAAGTCGTTCGACGTTCGCACCAAACCGCGCCCGAAGTGCCACTCCCAGACCCGATTGACCATGACGCGCGCCAGGAGCGGATGGCCAGTGACCCATTCGGCCAGTTCCTTGCGTCCGCTACCCGCGTCCTGGTTCACGGCGGTTTCCCCGAAGACCGACAACCAACGCCGCGGGACTTCCTCCCCCAATTTCTCGGGATCGCCTCGCTCATGAAGCTTGGCATTTTTCCCTTCGCGATCGACCACGGCATAGGCGACCGGGATGACCGGCGGCGGACCCGCATCAGGCAATCCAGTCGTCGCATTTCCCAGGTCGGCGAGGTTCGTTCCAAGCTCCGGTGCAGCGAGGTGTTCGAGCTGGAATGAAACGCCATCGAGTCCACCAGCGGGATGTGCATCGGCAACTCGACCAGTCAAAAGAACTTCCCCGTCCCAGGGACTGGTCCAAGCGATCGCGACGGGGCGACCCGGACCGGGATGCACGAAGCACGAATTTGCGGGGAGGGTTGTCCACAGCCGAACACTCTCCGGCGCGGAATTGACGAAGACCGAAGGTTGGTCCCCGATGCTCCAGCTCTGGATCGCCTTGCTTCCCGCGTTGCTGTCGCGACGGTCCCTCAGGAAAACAGGTGTCGCGGCGATTTCTAAAAAGCTCCAGGACGACTCATCCTGGGATCGCCATGGGTTTCCTTTCAGCAAGTCGCAGACGACGTCGGACAAGCTCCACAGGCGCGGCGATTCCGCGCTCGTCGCGCGGATATCCCACTCGACCAACGTGGTGTCGGCACCATGGTTTCCGTTGGGAGAGACCGTCAGCAGCAAGATCTCGCCGCGCCGGACCTGAGTCCGTTGCTCAAAGGAGACCGAAGCTCCCTCGTCCACGTTCGACTTGCAAAGACTGCGGCTCGACGCAGTCCAGGGGCCTTGCATGGCATCGGTAGCGGCTTTGGCGAGTGTTTGGCGTCGCTGCTTTTCCGCGTCGACTTCGGCGACTTTGGTTCGCCACGGCTGCATGATCGCATCGACTTCGTTTGCTGGGAGCAGCGGCACCAGATCGCGCGGCTGGCCTTTCGGTTCGCAGCCCGGGAATGAAAATCGAGTGCTGTCGAAAATTCCATAGAGAGCGTAGTAGTCGCGGGCACTGATGGGGTCGTATTTGTGATCGTGACACCGCGCGCACCCGAGCGTCAGGCCGAGGAAATTCTTTCCAAGATTATCGATGATGTCCTCGTGCGTCAGATGCATGTCTTTGTCGATATCGTGCCCGAAACGTCTGGCGATTGCGAGGTACCCCGTAGCGATGATCCCGGAGGCCAAGTCGGTCTTCGATGGATCCTGCGCCAGAAGATCGCCTGCAATCTGCATGCGAACGAATCGGTCGAAGGGCATGTCGGATTGAAATGCATCGATGACCCAGTTTCGATAACGCCACGCATGCGGCAGCGGGCGATCGGTGTTCTCCCCTGCCGTATCGGCATAACGAACGACATCCAACCAACGTCTCCCCCACTGCACTCCGTACTGGGGGGAATCCAACAGTCGGTCGATGGTTCGGTCGAGCGCATCGGGAGCTTCGTCAGACACAAAAGCGTCCACTTCCTCTTGGGTGGGAGGCAAGCCTGTTAGGTCGTATGTCCATCGCCTGAGAAGAGTCCGACGGTCGGCCAAGGAGGTGGTTTGGAGTCCGTGCTTTTGGATTTCATAATCGATCCATGCATCGATGGCAGCCACGTCGTCGGTGGGCGCGGAGCCGGTGGACACGGAGACGTTGTTCCGATCAGGAATCGGTTGGAATGCCCACCAGCCCGCGGCCTGATCGCGTGTCATGCCTCCGAGCAGATCGCTTCCGTCGCGAGGATCGGGGGCTCCCTTGGAAACCCATTGCTTGAGCAGATCGATTTCCTCTTGCGGTAACTTGCCTCCATGATCGGCGGGAGGCATTTCGCGCGAACCATACTCGATTGCGTCGATCAGCAAACTCTGTTCGGGTGCATAGGGGATAATCGCCGGTCCGCTTTCCCCACCTCGGCGCCATCCGTTGGCGGTCTGGAGGGACAGGCCTCCACCCGCTTTGGTTCCTGCGTGGCATTCGAAACAACGCTGGACCAGCAGGGGACGGATTTGTTTTTCAAAGAACTCGCGGTTCTCGGGGGAGATAGCGACCGGAACTGGGTCTTCGCCCCGCGCAAGTTGAACGGGCCAAGCGTGGCCACTGAAGAGCACAGCAAGGGCCAGTGCCATCGCTCGAACCAATCGCGAGGGAACACGGTGGCAAGGGTACTGGTTCCGGTGTTTGGCTGGATGCATCGCGGGTTCCGGAGGGTTAGGAGCCTCTATTCTACCATGGAAGCGTATCCACAGAAATTGATCTAGCGTCCAACCTGATCGATAGCCTAAAGAGATGGGGTGATGGGTGAAGCCGCATCAGGAAAACAAGGAATGACATAGCCATGGCGAGATCGGTCCGACGCAGGCAGAAACAGCGTCTTTACTGGGTCGAAATCGGCTTTTTGATCCTCGGTATTATCGCGCTTCGTCCTTCCCTGGTGACGGATCTGGCAAACATGGGCCGCGTTCCCCAGCAAGTTCCCGCGATTCCGCAAAACGCCGTCGGATTCAGTTCCTACTACCCGAACTGGAACCAGCCCGCCTACCAGCCCAACTACCAGCCTCAAGCAGCCTATCAATATCAGGCAGCCTATCCGCCGCAGACAACCTATCAGAATCAGACTGTTTACCAGGCGATGGATCCACGGTTCCCAGCCACGAATTATCCGGCGTCGAATGTCGCGTGGCCCAACGCCCAAATGCATCAATGGGTCCACGCGGGCGAGACACAGCCGTTGATGGCCTCTCCCGCGTGGAGCAACACCGTCCCGAATCGTCGTTACTAACCACCCAGGAAGCAACCATGTCTCGTATCGCCAACAATCCGCTTTCCCCTGCCGCGAATGTCGAATCGGGTACGTTTCCGACCGGTGGACTGAACGATATCGATGTCACCAAGTTCTTGGACTTGATGTTGACAGAACTCCAAAATCAGGACCCGTTGAATCCCACCGACAACGCTGCGTTGCTCGAACAGATTGGTCAGTTGCGATCTATCACGGCCAACGATCGGCTGGTAAGCACTTTGACCAATTTCTCGACGACCCAAGAGTTGACGACGGCGAGCAGCATGATCGGGAAGAAAGTCAAGGGATTGGATAATGACGCAAAGGAGGTCGACGGGGAAGTCTCGAGCGTCTCGGTAAAGATTGACGAAAAAGATCGAAACAAGCGACAGGTCCAAGTGCATGTCGGGAAACAGATTGTCGATATCAAGAACATTCGCGAGATCGTGGATAAGTAAGATCCCAGCCTCTCGCGATCGCTAGCAATCTTCCTGCTTGCGCCGATTCCTTGATGCTTGGAGCTTCGTCTCTATGGGTTTGACATCCGCATTGAGTACCGCGTTGACGGGGATGAACGCGGCAGAGACGCAGATCGATGTTTTGGGCAACAATCTTGCTAATTCGCAAACGGTTGGCTTCAAGGCATCGGACGTTGTCTTTTCGACGCAGTTTCTTCAGACGATGTCGATTGGTGCTGTGCCGACCGCGGACAACGGGGGGCGCAATCCGCGTCAAACGGGGTTGGGGGTTCAGATCGCGGCGATCAACCAGAATTTTCGTCAAGGCGCGATTGAAATCAGTTCCTCCGCAACGGATTTGGCCATTCAGGGCGAGGGATTTTTTCAGGTTTCCGGGGCCCAGGAGGAAAAGCTGTATACGAGGAATGGGATCTTCCGCCTCAACAGCAGCAATGAGTTGGTCACTTCCGATGGATTCCGTTTGCTCGGGTTTGGCGTCGACGACGAGTTCAATATTCAGCCGACGCAACTAGCGCCGCTGACGATCCCGGTGGGAACGCAGAAGATTGCCCAAGAGACGACCAAGGTGGAATTTGAGGGGACACTCTCTCCGCGGGGAGATCTTGGGGACGTTTCGCATGTGGTTCAGAGCGCTGTTCTGGGGAACGGACGAATTCCTCGCCCTGTATCTACCGGGATGACCGTCGCTGGCTCGACAGCGCCGGCGGCCGCAGGTATCGTTTTTTCAACGACTCAAGGTGCGGGTGGTGATCACGCGGAGGGATCGGTCTACCAATATCGATTCGTGTACGTGGACAGCAATGGCAAGGAGAGCAATCTCTCCTCGACGTTGTCGTATACGGTGCCGGCTGGGAACGGGCTCGCCGACAATACCATCTCGATGAATCTGCCAGCGGCGTCGACGCAGTACAACCAAGTTCGTGTCTATCGCACGGCGCCCGGTGGTTCGAATTTCTTCCTTGTGGGAAATGGTGCGGCTGGGAGTACGTTTCAGGATACGAGTGCCGCATCCTCGGCGACAGCGCTGAACACCGATGCGTTGGCCGGCAATTACTCGTACATGGTCACCTTCTACAAAAACGGTGAACCGGAGTCCAAGCCATCGCCGCTGGTTGGTCCCGTAAGCTTGGCCAACGGCCGCGCGTTCCTTACCGGATTTCCGACCCCGCCCGTGCCTGCTCCAGGAAGCGGACTGCCCGCTTACGACTCCATTCGTCTTTACCGAAACGTGGCGAACGATCCGAATTCCTACTATCTCGTCGACACGATTGCCCCGACCGGATCGTACACCGACAATCGTACGGATGCAGACATCAGCAACCTTGCTCTTCCGGGTCGCCAGAAAGTGAATCTCGACGGTCCTGCGGTCGACGCCGCGACGCGCCTTGTGGACGTCACGACCCGCGACGGGCTCAACTACGCGAACCCCTTCAAGGAAGGCGAATTGTCCTTTCGGGGTCGCAAGGGAGGACGTTATCTCGATGAAAAGACGCTCCAGATCACCGATTCGACCACCGTTCAAGAACTGATGGATTTCTTCGAAAGGTCTCTCGGAATCATCAACGAGTCGGGAGATCCGTTCAATCCCATCAACTCCACGCTCAACACGATCGTCGGGGAGAGCGGCACGCTGAGCCCCAGCGCTTACATTCAGGATGGATCGATTCGGGTCGTCAGCAATGCGGGTACCCAGAACAACGTGACGATCGATTTGTCGGCCATCCGAATCACCGACTCTAGCGGACAGGTTACCACGCCAAGCATTCCGTTCTCGACTCTCCAGGAAGGGAAGGGGCAGAGTGCGGTTACAGACTTCATCGCCTACGACTCCCTCGGTTTCCCGATCAAAGTGCGAGTGACCGCTGTACTCGAAACACGAAACGACCAGTCGACCATTTATCGATGGTTTGCTGACAGCCCGGACAATCTCTCGACGACGACGGCTGGGATCAACGTCGGCACTGGCCTACTCCGCTTCGACGGTAACGGGTCGTTCATTTCCGCCACCAACTCGGCGGTCATGATCAATCGGGTCGGTTTCCCGAGTCAAAAGCCCCTGCTGATCGAGTTGAACTTCAACGCTATGAACGGTCTGGCAACCACTACGTCGTCCTTGGCGGCATCGCGTCAAAACGGGTCTCCTCCTGGGGTTTTGAACAACTATGTGATCGGTGAGGACGGAAAAATCCGAGGTGTTTTCAGCAACGGCGTCTCGCGGGATCTGGGACAGTTGCGTCTCGCCCGTTTTATCAACCCGATGGGATTGGAACAGCGGGGTCGCAACATGTATGCGCCCGGGGTGAACTCCGGTCTCCCGATCGAAGGCGCCCCTTCCGAGAATGGTCTCGGAGTCGTCACGGCCGGTGCTCTGGAATTATCCAATACCGATGTCGGCAGCGACTTGGTCCAACTCGTCTTGGCGAGCACCCAGTATCGAAGCAACGCGCGGGTGATCACCGCAACGCAACAGTTGTTCGAAGAATTGCTGAATCTGCGACGCTAACGACCACGATCGCGGTCTCGAAGGAAATTGCATGGGACGCGATTATCGTACCCGAGCCCCGATCGAAAATTTGATTCGACGCGCGGAACTCGCCCGGGACCTGCGCTCGTTCTTCGATCGACGCGGATTCATCGAAGTCCATACACCGATCCTATCGCGATCCTGTGTCATCGATCGGCACCTGGATCCCATTCGGGTTGAGGGAAAGGAAGTGCTCGGGGCGAGTGGTCTGGAATCGTGGTTTATGCAGACCTCTCCCGAGCAATCGATGAAGCGGTTGCTCGCATCTGGCATGGGGAGCATCTATCAACTCGGTCCTGTTTTTCGAAGCGCTGAATTCGGCTCGATCCACAACCCCGAATTTACCATGGCGGAATGGTACGAAATCGGTGCCGACTTCGAGCAGGGCCTGGCGACTACCGATGCCTTGTGTCAAGCCTTGCTCGGTACCGAGAAAGCGTCGCGCCTGACCTTCGCGGACGCATGGCAAACCCATGCGGGTTTCGAACTGTGGGGCGCTGACGTGGATCGGCTCGCCTGCTTGGGCGTCGAACGGGGTTGGGTAGCATCGACATCCTGGTCCAAGGACTGGGACGATTGGGTCAATTTGATCTTCTCGCTGGGAGTGCAGCCCAAGTTGGGTTTGGATGCACCGGTTTTGCTGACCCATTTCCCGGCGTCGCAAGCTGCCCTGGCGCGACTCGAACCTCGAGATCGACGGACCTCGCTTCGATTTGAACTGTTCTATCGGGGGGTCGAACTGGCCAACGGATACGATGAATTGACGGAGACAACCGAATTCGAAACAAGGGCACAGACGGCCAACGCGGAACGGATCCATGATGGCAAAACTCCGTTGCCCATCGAGAATCCGCTACGCGATGCTATGGCCCACGGCCTGCCCGCCAGTTGTGGTTGTGCCCTGGGCTTTGATCGAGTTGTTATGCTCGCATGCAACGCCACCCGGCTGGAAGAGGTTATTGCCTTCCCAGCCGAAATCGCCTGACAATCGCTTCTTGCGAGTTCGCAACTCTTTGGTGCATGTGCTAGCTATCTTTTCCAACGGCATGAGCGAGGGGCGGAGGTGCGGCGTGCGCGTTCGTCTCGACCTTCGATCTTGACGCCGAGCGGGCATTCCGGCTATCCACCGAAAGACTTTCAGGGGGCTCGCCTGCCGAGTCCCGACCTCTTATCAGGTTCAGCCGATGAATCCAACCGTATCCGGTATGCCAAATCGTCGTATGCCAAATCGTCGTTTCCGAACCCAAGTTTGCATGGCCATGCTGGCTTGCCTGGCAATGAGTCTGGGATGCCAATCCTGGATAACCCGCAAAAAGGAGGAGAAGCACGAAAAAGAGGCCCGGTTGATGAAGGAGAAGCTGGCGGATCCGGATCGCCCTCGGCTCGCGGGAGAAATTGCGACACCGATCGGGTTGACGACTCACCGTTACGACGCGATTGGGTTGCTCAGCAGTCTGCCTGGGACGGGTGGCATGGTCAATCCCAGTGCGCAGCGCGAAATGATGTTGACCGAAATGCGCAGGCACGAAGTGCTCAATCCGGAAGGGATTCTGGATTCGCCCTCGACGGCCATCGCGAAAGTGAGAGTCTTTGTCGATCCCTGCATGACGAAAAGCGACAACTTAGACGTGCTGGTGGAGTGCTCGGACGAATGCAATGCGACGGATCTACGCGGGGGCTATCTCATGCCCACCATGCTTCGCGAGTACATGTTCCTGGATGGGAAAAATCGTAGCAGCAATGATAAAAGCATAGCGTCTGGGGAATTTGTTACGATTCCTGCGTCCCTTACCGGCGAAGAGAAGATCAACCCATTGCGTGGAATCGTGATCGGGGGTGGAAAACTGATGGATACCCCGAAACTCGGAATCCGTGTCGGCAAAGAGTGGCGGCACGTCATGGTGGTGGGATCGATCGCGGACGCCATCAATCGACGATTCTTCTATCAGGACGGGACCCGTCAGCAAAAGGTAGCGGAAGGGAAAAACGACTGGCATATCGAACTGCAAACGGCACCCAAGTATCGCTGGGATCCTATGCACTATATGTCGACCGTCATGTCGATCGGCTTTCGTGAAACCGACGAGCAAATCTCGGAGCGGATCGAAGGCTGCCGCAAACTATTGATGCGAAGGGAAACCGCGCGGAGAGCGGCGTGCGAACTGGAGGCGATCGGGAAAGGGAAGGCAACGGAGGTTTTGCTGGAGGGGCTCCTAGGGGTAGACGCCGAAGTCCGATTTTATTCCGCGTATTCCTTGGCCTACATGGATCGATCGGAATCTGTTCCCATCCTTCGCGCCTTGGCGATCGACGAGCCAGCATTCCGACCCCTGTGCTTGATCGGCCTTGGAATCAATGAGCATCCTTCGGCACGCAATGCGCTGCTCGATCTGCTTCAGGAATCGGAACCGGAGCTCTGTTACGGCGCGTTGCTGGCCTTGCGACAGCGAAATCCTCGTGATCCGACCGTCCTCGGTGAGCGGATTGGCGAGGTGTGCCAGTTGATTCAGATACCTAGCAAGAACAGCACGGTGGCGGTTTCCCTGGAACAGCAAAAAGAGGTCGTCGTATTCGGGGGCAATTCGACCATCACACTCAATCGCGAATTGTCACCGACCCCATCTCTGCGGATCGTTCCACTTTCCGGTGGGCTCCTTCGATTGGCGAAAATTCAGTTGGAGGGAGAGGTGCTCCAGAGCATCATTTCCAATGATCTGGAATCGCTGCTCCGGGCCATGCCATCGGTAAATGCCAGCTACAACGATATGGTTCATGCCCTGGACCAACTCGGAACGGGTAACCATCTTGCAGCGCGCGTTGCGATCAATCCGCGACCGAGAGCTGGCCGAATTTATCGGCGCGATGCATCCGGAGACGAGGCTGGGGAGACAACGTTGGAAACAGTGCAGGTCGACGCATCCTCGCGAATCAATCAGAAGCAGCAGAAAAAGAACTGGATCTCGATGGCGACGTTGCCGAGCATCATTCCCTCGAAGAAACCGCAAGTCGATAGCGACAAATCCAAGTCGACCGATTCGCGCTCCGAGGTGGATTCCTCTGACGAAGAAGAAGGTAACCAGCCTTAGTCATGCTCCAGGCACTGGAACTGGTCGGATTCAAAAGCTTTGCAGATCGAACTCGGTTCGACTTCCCAGAAGGCATTACTGCGGTTGTCGGTCCGAACGGTTCCGGCAAGTCCAACGTAGTCGATGCGATCAAGTGGGTTCTCGGAGCCCATAGCGCTCGGGCTATTCGGGGCACCGAAATGACCGATGTGATCTTCAAGGGATCAGCCGAGGGGGGGCGCAAGCCGGCCAACAGCGCCGAAGTCGTGCTGGTGCTCGACAACCGCAATCGCTTGATCTCCATGGATGCCGATGAGGTGCAAGTCTGTCGGCGCGTCTACCGCAGCGGTGAAAGCGAGTACGCGATCAACGGGCAGCCATGCCGCCTGAAAGACGTTCGCGATCTGTTTCGCGGCACGGGGGTCGGGGTCGATTCCTATAGCCTCATCGAGCAGGGGAAAGTCGATCGTTTGCTGCAATCCTCTGCGAAAGAACGACGAGGGATCTTTGAAGAAGCGGCGGGGATCTCGCGGTTCAAAGCCAAAAAAGCCGAGGCGGAGCGCCGACTGTCGCGTGTCGACCAAAACATGCTTCGCATTCGCGACATGGTCGATGAGCTCGGAAGAAGGCTGTCCTCGCTCAAACAACAAGCCAACAAGGCGCAGCGCTATCGGGAATGGACACAGCAGTTGATCCATACGCGAACGCTGCTCGGCATGTTGGATCTGCAGGATCTCGACTCGCAAAGCCGAACGCTCACGCAGCGGCTCAGCGAAGCGACGGCCTTGCAGTCCGATTTGCACGCCCAATCGATCCGCGTTCGGGAAACATTGAACCAGGAACAAATCCAACTCGATCGCCTGGTCTCTGAGTTGGATTCTTTCGGGAACGACCTTGCGACTTGCCAAAGAGATCACCTTCAGGCTTCCAGCGAGCGGACACTGATCGAGCAGAGACGGCAGGAGTGGGACAGCGAACGCAGCACTTTGGTGGAACGGATCGAATTGCTGGAACGCCGCGTGACGATCGGCGAGGAAGAAATTCATGAACGCCAGCGATCCCTCCTTCAACACGAATCGGAATGCGAAGATGCGGCGCAACATACGCTCCAGCTAGAAGTCGAACTTCGCGCCCAGGACGAGGGATTGCTCCAGGCACGTCGAGTGCGGGATGACGCTCATGAGCAGCAGCAAGCGTTGCGACATCGGCTCGCTCAGATTCGGGTCGACGCCTCATCGCAATTCCAAGCCCTCGAATCCACCGAGACCGAACTGGTTCGCCTGCGTCAGCAAATCGCAGACAAGTCCAGCGTCCTCGAGCGATTGCAGCGGGATTCGCGTGAATTGCAGCAGGAGTTGGAAACGGCGAGACGCGACTACGTGGCTGCCGAAGAGGCCAAGGAATTGGCCAAGAAGCACCATGACGAAATCCTGGAGCGGCGGCGTAGGCAGCAGCAGATTTGTCTGGAGTTCCAGACCCGCATCCAAGGCTTGAACGAGCGATACGATCTCCTGGCGCAGTTGGAGGAGCAGTTCGCTAGCGCAGGACGTGGCGGACAGCAATTGATGCGATCCGCTCTGGAGCTCGCGAAAAGCCATACGGTCTTCCAGTCGGGCCGTTTGTCGATCTGCGGCATTGTCGCCGATTTGATCCAATCCGATTTGCATCTCGCGCCCCTCGTCGACGTCGCGCTGGGAACCTATGCCGACGCGTTGGTATTGAACGATGGTCAATTGATCGATTGGATCCAGGAAGGGCGATTGGTTCCCGAAGGTCGCGTCACCCTGCTTCGATTGGATCGACTGCCAATACGGAGAACCGGAGAGCGGATCCAACTCGATGGCCTGCGCGGTGTTTTGGGACGTGCCGACCGTCTCGTCCGTTTCGATTCGTCGAATGAACCGCTCGTCCGTTCCCTGCTGGGCACGACGTGGTTCGTGGAGTCCCTCGCGACGGCCTTGGATCTCAGCCATTTTCGAGGCGCCGGACTTCGTTTCGTCACGGCCGAGTGCCAGTTGATCGATAGCGACGGCAGCGTCACCATCGGATCTCTGCAAACAGGCCTGGGGCTCGTGTCGCGGCGAAGCGAAATGCAGGCCGCCGCCGAGCAGCGCGATGCGATTTACGCCTCGCTGTCGGATGCGAAAAACACCCTCGAGGCGATCGACGCAACCCAGCAAAACGCGATCGCTCGTGTCCACCAAACCGATCTGGAAGTCGTCGCTTCGGCCCGAAAAGTAGCAGGGATCGAACAGAAAATGCATTCCTGTCAGGAACAGCATGAAACAGAGCAGAATTCCCTCGCAATCCTTCATGCCGAGTTGCATGCCAAAACCGAACAACGCGACCTGCTCGACCGATCCATGATCCTTCTGGACCAGGAGCGGCTCGATCTCGAGCATGCGGTATCGATGCTCGCCACGAATCTGGAACAACTCGCCAACAACATTCTTGAACGCGAAGGCCAATATCGCCAAAGCCAACAGTCATTGGTCGAGCACCGTATCGAGTTCGCTCGCCAGGAACAACGATTGGATGGATTGCGACTGACCCTGGATCAATTGTTGCAGGATGCCTCGGAACGCACCCATCATCTGAGGACTGCGAACGAGCAACTCGGCCAACTCGAGGAAAAGATCGCTGCGGCTCAAGGCAGGCATGAGCTCTTATCGCGCCAACTCTACGACTTGGAGTCGCGACGCGCTGCGATGGAGGAGAATCGCAACCTGTGTGATGCGGAACGCAGCTTCCATCAGCAACGGGTCGACGAGGCATCGAGACAACTCGATCTGCAGACACGACAGCTCGAAAAAATCGAAGACCGAATCGCCACGCTCACCGAGGAGTGCGATCGCATATCCCATCAGAGAGAAGGGGTCATCGCGCGTTATCTCGACGAATACCAAATCAATCTTTCCCTTGTCGAGAATCAACCCTCGGAATCCGAACCTTCCAAACGCCATGAGATCGAACTCGAATTGGCTCGCCTGAGGCAAGAGATCGCCGCTGCCGGAAGCGTGAACATGGAGGCGCTTGAGGAGTTGGACGAACTTCAAAAGCGCTATGATCGTCTCGCCGGTCAGGAACAGGACCTCGTCGATGCCAAAGAGGGACTGCTGCAAACCATGCACAAGATCGACGAAGATGCCCGAAGCCTCTTTCGCGAAACCTTGGAAACCATCCGCACGAATTTCCAACAGCTCTATCGAAAGAGTTTTGGTGGAGGATCTGCCGATATCATTCTCGAAAACCCCGATGACCCGGAGAGCGGGATCGAAATCGTTGCTACCCCTCCCGGCAAAACGACCTTCAGCAACAGCCTTCTGAGCGGTGGCGAGAAAGCGTTGACCGCGGTCTCGCTGATCATGGCCTTCTTCCAATACCGACCCAGCCCGTTCTGTATCCTCGATGAAGTCGACGCCCCTTTCGACGAAGCCAATATCGGACGCTTTGTCGCCGTCCTCAACGAGTTCCTGGACAGCACGAAATTCATTGTTGTTACCCACAGCAAGAAAACGATGACTGTCGCCAATATGGTCTACGGCGTTACCATGCAGGAGAGTGGTGTTTCTCGGCAAGTTGCAGTCAGATTCGAGGAAGTCGACGATCGAGGGGAAATCCGCAGGGCTGCGTGAGGAAAAGTCCTTTTCCGCGGCTAACTCTGCCGCACCCCGTCTTGCTCGCCCGCGATAACGATCTTGTGAGCGATTCTCGCCCCGCCTAGGGCAACCCGGATTTTTCTCAGCCGCAACGATCTACGCGACGATTTCTTGAATGGTGTGTATTCTATATGCTCCTGCCAAACCCTGTTTCCGCGCAGTTATTCACAACTTGACAAACCATGAAACGCATTCCCGGATTTTTGATCGTTTGCCTCGTCATTTCGCTCCTGGGCTGGTCTTCGATCGCCTCGGCGCAACGTACCTCCAACGCTACCATTCTCGGCTACGCAAGGATCGAAGCCGCGCAGGATGTCCTCGAACTTTGGGACGCGAATCGCCAACTGTATGTCAAAGGAGATATCGGTGTCCCGGATACGAAGTTGGCCGAACTGGCTTCCTGGCTCCACACCAATGGCCCTCACTGGACCATCGTCCTGATGAACAGCGCCGAAGAGGAAGCCTTCATCGCCCCGGATCGTCGCACCTATTTTGGAATGGATGCCGTGGAGTTCGCGCTCGGCAAAGGGTTGACCAATCGCACCTCGTTCGGACAACTGACCCATCCATCGACGAACGAAACCGACGGCGCGATCTTTGTGCTGTTCTTGAAGGAGCGCAAGTTCAGTTATTTTTCCTCCGAAGCCCAGGATCGGCGCGGCTTGGGACGCTCCCGCTGGATCGGCGAATTGGACCAGCCCGCCTTCCGCGCCATGCGTGGTGGTGGGCGCATCGTCGATGCGGTGAAGGATACGGTCAAATCGATCAATCAACGGTTGGAACGCACCCTTCAGGAGGAGGCCGAATCGGCTCGTCAAGTGGAATTCGAACGGCTTCGCGATCTGCAGTCCGCCAAGGAATCCATCACCCACGCCAAGGAACTGCTCGAACAAATCGAATCCGAGAAACTTCGACTCAAGGAGCGGCAGCCAGGCGCGCAGGGAGAACTCGCCAACCCACCTACGCAAGACTGGCGCGAGCAACTTTCGCAAATCGAAGGGGCATTGAACGGAGAGAACGCGAACGAAAACCAGGTTCGCCTCAAGCAGCTCGCCACCGAACTTGACGCATATCTCAATGGCTATGCTGCCTTGGAGGGGTACGCTTCGAATCGAAGCGACCTGGAAAAAATCATGGCGGAACTTGCTACGGCTCCGAACAAGGTCACCGCTAGCACCATTCAAAAATTAGATGGTATATTGAACGATGCAAATGCCAAGGTTCGCAATGGGGATCTCGATGTCACGCAAACGCTTCGCAAAGCCGATGAGCTGGTGGCTCTCGGGCGCAGAGAGCGCGCCGAGGAAGAAAGACGTATCGAGCAATGGGAAGCCCGCCGTCGATTGATTCGCCAAATACTTACCGGAGTAGCCGGCGCCATGTCCCTCCTTTTCGGAGGGGTCCTGGTCGTTTTCAATCGCTTGCGCAAGCCAGCCATGGATCGCGCGGTCGAAACGCTCCAATCCAGGGAATCCTCGATCTCCAAGGAGACCGACGGTTTGGACCAACTCTTCTCACGCACCTCGGACCTCTTGGGCTCGAGGGAACGCATCGAGCAGCGGGGCTATACCGGTGCCACTCGCGATCTGAGCGTAGGGGCTCTGGGAGATATCGACGATCTATTGATCATGAATAAAGAGATCCGTCGAGTCATCGGGCAATCCCGTGAACTCATCCAACCGAAAGGTCTGTGGGATTCGATCGTCAACACCTTTAGCCGAGAGCCGTTCGACCTGAGTGTCCGCAAGCTATCTGGTGCACCCCTGAAGTTCACACGAGCGACCGGGATTCCCTTGGTGCTGATGGACCTCGTTCGCGAAAAAGCCAAGGCCGAAGGGCAGCCCGAACCCAAGGAAGTCCCGGACGAAATTGTTCTGACTTTCGATGAGATCTATCAAGCGATCCAGTCTCGCCGTCAACGCGCGGCCCAAGCGATTGAAAAGCTCGAGAATTCGCTGATGAATGTCAACGATGAACTCAATCGATTGCAGGAAGAACTGCAGGCTGCGCTGGACCAGGACTCCCGGTTGTCGAACGCCTCTGCAAACGACGGTCTGTTCGCAGTACCCAGCTATTTCGATGTCCTGATTCCATCTGCCCAAAAGGATCAGAAGGAAGCGGATTCTCTATCGTTGACCGATGCGGTATCGGCGATCGAGGGACCGATCCAGCGAGCTAGCCGCAAATTGGGCGAAGCCCGCACCCTCGCCACTCACATGGAGGAGTTTCGACTCAAGACTCTCCCCGAAATGATTGGGCTGTCGGAGAAACTGCGAGGCCTCGGGTATCCGACCGCGTGGATGGATGCGGAACTCAAACAGCGTTCGCAAAACGCCAACCAATTGATGGAACAGGCAGCAAAACAATCGATCGCGCCCGACATCCAACAGTGGAAGGAATCGCTGGACCAATTGGTCAACTCAGCTCGCGAAGCCGCCGCGTTGGCCGTCCGTATCAAAGACCAAACAGCACCTCGCCTGGAACGACTGAAAGACGAAATCCAGGAGGCACGCGCGGAACTAGGGAAGCGACTCCAGTTGCCACCAGAACAGATCCTCGTCGAACCCAACCTCAATCCCGACGATGCCCTGGCGATCGCTCGACGCAGCCTGGATGCGGCCGCGACCATGCTCAAGCAAGGAAAGGTCCAAGCCTGCCGCGAAGCGCTCGAAGGAAGCGACAACGCAGTCGCCCACGCGGTCGCGACCATCGAATCGTCGCACCAATCCTCACGCGAATTCGCATCCCGCAAGGATCAGGAAGCGGTCCTCTTGAAGCAGTCGATGGTCCGCTTTGAAAACCTCTGGGACCAAATCCGAAAGGCCGAAGAACAATATTCGGAAGACGCCTTGCGGTTGGCTTACTCTGCGACTGCGACCGCACCCGCTTCCTCCCCCGAGGCTTCCGCTCCCGCACAAGCCGATCCGCAAACAAACGACTTGTCGATCGAACGCGAAGGCCAACGCGCGCCGCAATTGCTCGACCGCGCTCAGGATCGGGCCAATGCTTGCGGCTCCATCCTGACCAATGCCGAGGAGCTTTTCCGGAAAGGTATGCTGCTGACGTCCATGGGAAAAATCCAGGAAGCTGCTGCGATGATTGCGCAGATGAACATCCGACTCGATCGCGTTTCGGACCATCTGGAACGTCTGGAACAAACCGTAGTTGAAAATCAAAAAGCCTTGGCCGCATGCCGATCCGCCGTCGATCGTCTCGCGGACTCGCGGCGAGATCGCATGGTAACGGTGCCTACGATCGAACAAATTCAAGCCCTCGTCGCGAAGATGGATCAGTTCCAGCAACGTTACGCAAGCCCACAGGCGCGCACCAACCCGTTCGAATTCTCTCAGTTGCTCGTCGCGATGCAAAAGAGAATCGCCGAGTTGGAAGGAATGGTGGTTTCGGACCGGCATGGATACGCCGAAGCCCAGCGGGCACTCGAAGGTGCGGTACAACAGTGGCAAGTCGCCAACCAGTACGTCAAACAGGCTCGCGCTGATGACATCCCGGATTCGCCAGCTACCACGGAAGGTGTCCGACGCGTCGATCTCCTGGAACGAAACCTGCTGAACGTGCAGCAGGATTTCGCGCAGGATCACGGCGATTGGCGATCGATCAGCTCGCGGTCTGCGTCGATCCAATCGGAGTTGTCCGCCGTCTCGCGGCAACTCAATACGGAACTTCAACAAGCCAGCGCTACCCTCGAAGCTTTCCAACAAGCGTCCCAGATGGTCTACGATGCAGAGCATTGGACCGGGCAATGGGGAATTCGTGTTCAAGGTTCACCGGGAGTCCGATCCTTGGAAGCGGCGCGAGCATCTCTGCAACGCGGCCAGTATGGCTCGGCTTTGGAGGCAAGTCGTCGAGCCTACTCGGAAGCCCAAGCAGAGATTCAACGAGCCGAGCGTCAAGTAGCGGCACGACGCATGGAAATCCAGCAACAAGAGGAACGCAAACGCCGAGAACGGATGGCTGCCGAGGCGACTCGCTACGGCGGCGTCATCATCGGTGGGTCCGGGCCCTCCATCTTTGGCCCCGGAGGTTTCGGCGGAGGCTCCTCCTCGGGCGGAGGCTTCGGTGGAGGTTTCGGCGGAGGCTTTGGTGGAGGCGGTGGCTTTGGTGGAGGCGGTGGAGGCGGTTCTTCTTCCTCCGACGATTCGAGTGGATTCAGCCGATCAGGTTGGTGATGCGAGATTCGTTTTAGGGATCCGCTATTTGCGGCATTTGCTTGCCACCGTGCACACGGCACATCCTCCCGACGTGCCGCAACCCCCTTTGGATTCGGTGCCGCAATCTGGTCCACATCCGACCTCGACCCGCTGCGCGAACGGGGAGGCAATCACACTCTGACGATAAACTTCGGCCAACTCGCCAATCCGATCGCTCACTGCCTGCGACGGCTCGCCGAGAAAGTGGAAGTAGAGAGTCCGACCATCGAGCATCGGTTCCACGTCGAGCAGAACGTCGTCGAGACCATTCTCGCGCAAGTAACCTTCGCAGGCACCGGCTGCATCGAAACTGAGCTCCTGCAGCTTGGCCCACAGCAACTCGGCGTTCGCATCGGCAGGTCGTACGAATCGCCCGGTACTGGACGGCTCATCCAGGTCGGTTGCACGCCGCACCGATTCGCACAATACCGTCCCGATCTCCAATCCTCGGCCCGTTCGGCAGATGACTCGGTCTCCGCGCACCAAGTCGAGTGCGTTGGCAGGAATCGTGATGGTTTCACTTCCTGTTCCCACGCGGATCAAATAGATTCCATACGATGTTTCGATTGACACGTCCGTTTTATTCCTGCACACCGATCGATGCCATTTAGCTGGCCAGGTGGGCGGCATTCGCAGCTCGCTAGGCCTCGGATTCCTCATGCAGACTTCGAAGCATGGAAATTGCTCGCGACATCCCGGCCGCATCGACTTCATGAACCGAAACCGCAGATCCGACTCCGCGCAGCATCGTCAAGGTGAGCCGACCGCCGAGATGCTGTCGGAACTCTTCGAGCCCATCGAAGATCTGCGTCGTTTCCAGATTCGAATCGTAGATCGGCAAACCTAAATCGAGCAATGCCTGTACCGCATTCAGCGCGTCGGCGCGATCCAGTCCGAGGACCAGATGGGAGTAAAGGGTATCGAGTGCGACTCCAATCGATACCGCTTCCCCGTGCCGCAATTGATACCGTGTCAACTGCTCGAGTTTGTGTGCGGACCAGTGCCCGAAATCGAGCGGCCTCGCCTCCTGCATCTCGAAAGGATCTCCGCCATGCGTGATGTGATGCAAATGCATCAGAACGCTCGAACGAATCGCCGGCATGACCGCCGTCCAATCTCGCCGGGCGATGTCGCTGGCATGCTGGCACAAGAAGCGAAACGCCGAGGGGCTTTTCAGCAGCGAGACCTTCACCGCCTCGGAGAAGCCTGCCCGAAAATCGCGATCGGGAAGATGGGCGATCAAGCTCTGGTCGTTGACGACTCCCCAAGGAACCGCGAACGTCCCTTTCCAATTTTTCTTGCCGAATGCGTTGATGGCGTTCTTGACCCCCACCCCAGAGTCGGCCTGGGCCAGCGTTGTGGTCGGAAACCGCACCAGTCGGATTCCACGATGGGAGATCGCAGCAGCATAACCGACTGCGTCGAGTACTGCGCCGCCACCGATGGCCACGATGTACGATCGACGATCCAACCCGTCCCGATCGATCGACCGGAAGAGATGGTTGACGGTCTCTTCGCCGTTCTTGATTTGTTCCCCTCCATCGATGCATTGGATCGGCGAGACCAATTCCAGCTGCGGCGAATGCTCTTGGATTCTCGCCTGAAGATTCGGTAGCAGCCGCGGGTTAGCGTCGGCGACGCCTCGATCGACCCACACCTGAACACGAGCGGATCCCGAGTCGCTTCGAAACCAAGGAACGATCTGATCCCAGTCGGCACCAAAGCAATCGCGAGTGAAGCGCAGGCGCAGAACTTGCGGCACGCTGAAATTCACATCGAAGGAATCTTCGGAGATCGACCAGGGAATGGAAGACATGGTGGGAGATTCATCGGAAGGAAAACGGTGGGTGGGCTCATCGTTAGTGTAACCCGTCCTTGTTCAGTCCGCAAAGGACTTGGGAGCAAAGAAGCCGGGGGGGCGAGACCGACCGGCCGGGGATTTATTGATCTTTGTTCATCCAACGAGCGATTGCTCTTCACCGTTGTTGCCAGGCGCGCTTCCATGGATGATGCCGGTTTCCATTTGTGGTGATTTGGATTAGTCTCAATGCCTCAGCCCGTTTGCCTCTCATTACTCGAATCCCTCGGATCCCGGAATGCTGCTGCTCTCCCCTGGACGTGTTTTTGGTGCGCTGGTTTTGTCGTTCGTGGTTCCATCCGGGCTGATCGCGCAAACACCTGTAACCTCAGACAACGAAATCGTCCTTCGCACGGGCTATGTCACTTCTCCGGACCGTGGGTTCGCTGGTCGTGGACGGTCTTCGCTTCCCAAAGATCCGCTGGAAGCCGCGTGGCTCCGCGGTGAGCTGCAGCTTCCGCTCGCCGATCAGGCCGAGTCCCCGAGTGCTGCCGGGTTGCCGGCTTGGAAAAAAGTGGAAGCCGATGAGAACGGGAAATTCACGGGACGAGAACTCGCTGCCGGGTGGCTGGTTAGTTATGTTGAGGTTCCCGAGGAAGGCATCTGGCTGTTGTCGGCTCAAGGTCACGGCACTGTTCGCATCCACGGCATCCCTCGGGTGGGCGACATTTACAGCAATGGCATGACGGAATTGCCGGTACTGCTCAAGGCTGGCACGAACACCCTCATTTTTGCTGGAGCGCGCGGCGGCGTCGCCGCTCGATTGCGACCAGTCGAAAAGTCGCTCGCGCTGAGTCTTCGCGATACAACTTTCCCCCACGTGATTCGGGGCGAGAACGAACCGCTGTGGGGATCGTTGCTCGTCGTTAATTCAACGAACGAAACGCAAAGCGGCCTGCGGCTGCGGGTCACCGGCGAAGGGTTCGAAGAGGCCGTCGTCAACGTGCCCAGCCTGCCCCCTCTGGGAATTCGGAAAGTGGGCTTCTCCGTCACTCCCATCGTTGATTCCAAAGTATTTGCAAACCGAGAAACGAATTCGGCCAAGCTCCAGCTCGATCTGCTTCCGCAACCGACCCTCGATAAGAAAGCGATCATCGAACTCGATACGGTGGAAATCGCGCTTGCGGTCCGCGATGCAACGCAGCATCATCGCCGCACGTTTCTCAGCCAAATCGATGGGAGCGTTCAGTACTACGGTGTGGTTCCACCCGCTGCGGGATCGCTCAAAAATGATGAGCGACCGGCGCTGTTTCTGACGCTCCACGGCGCCGGTGTTGAGGGGGAAGGGCAGTCCGCATGTTACGCCCCCAAGTCCAATGGCTATGTCATCGCCCCAACGAACCGCCGAGTCTTCGGCTTCGATTGGGAAGACTGGGGGCGCTGGGACGCCTTGGAGGTTCTCGATCAAGCGGCACGAAGATTCCAGACCAACCCGCGGCGCACCTACCTCACGGGGCACTCGATGGGGGGGCATGGGACGTGGCACATCGGTAGCCTTTTTCCCGACCGCTTTGCCGCACTGGGCCCGAGTGCTGGCTGGATCAGTTTCAATTCGTACGCTGGAGTCAGTACGACAACCAACGAGGATCCCATCGCGCAAATGTTTCGCCGGGGCGTATCGGCCAGCGATACGCTCTCCCGTGTTCATAACTTGGCATCCCAAGGGATCTATGTCCTGCACGGGGACGCCGACGACAACGTACCGGTGGGGCAAGCTCGCATCATGCGCGAGGAGTTGGCCAAGTTTCATCCCGATTTCGTCTATAAGGAACAACCTGGAGCTGGTCACTGGTGGGGAAACGCCTGTGTCGATTGGCCCGCGATGTTTTCGTTTTTTGATAGTCACCAACTGCCTGAGCCCGAGCAAGTCAACCGCATCGACTTCAGCACGCCAGCTCCACACGTATCGTCAAGATCGTTCTGGGCTGAGTTGCAGTCGCAACACCACCAAGGTGAGGTCAGCCGCATCGAACTGCAACTCGACCGCGGCAAGCGGCTTCTTTCGGGTAAAACGACGAACGTTCATCGCTTGAATCTGAACCTGGGCCAGATGAAGAGCCCTGAGAACAATGGTGATAACGGACTCCTGACGATCGATCTCGACGGGAGCAAGCTAGAATACGTTGTTGTCGCTGGCAAGCCGTCGCTTTGTCTCGAGCGAAGTGAGGGTGGATGGAGTGTTGTTGAGGAGGATCGCAATCCCGCCCACAAGACAGGCCGCAACGGCAGTTTCAAGGAGGCATTCAACCATCGATTCCTCCTCGTCTACGGCACGGGAGGTGGGCCTGAGGAAAACGAGTGGATGCTGGGCCGAGCGCGTTACGACGCCGAGACCTTTTGGTACCGCGGCAATGGTTCGGTGGATGTTGTCTCCGACCTGGAATGGAAAGAGATTGCCGAGGAAAATCGCAGCGTGATTGTGTACGGCAACGCTGCGGTAAACGCGGCTTGGAAAGAGTTGCTCTTAGACTGTCCCGTCGTCGTGGAACGCGGCTCGTGGCGAGTTCCTGGCCGCGCTTCTACGGAGGAGGCGACCGTGATGATGATCCGTCCACGGCCTGGTTCGAGTATTGCCAGCGTCGGTGCGATCGGAGGTACAACCCTGCGCAGCATGCGTTCGTCCCATCGAGTTCCGATTTTCTCTTCGGGTACTGGATACCCTGATCTGCTCATTGCATCGCCCGACTATTTGGAGAAAGGTGCCGAAGCAGTTTTCCTGACCGGCTATTTCGGGCACGACTGGTCGTTCGAATCAGGTGATTGGGCTCGCGGCGAGTCCGAGACCGGCGTCGGTGGAAAGTAAATCGGAGGTTTCCTGATGGATGTTGGCAAAAAGGGATTAGGGAATGGGGAACCTAATTTCGAATCAATTCCACGGCGCGAATTTCAATCCCATCCGACTTGTCGTCGCTCGCAACCCTTGCATCGCCACCCAGCCGCAGCCGCAGCTCCATCACCTTGTTCGCCAGTACGATTTTCCCCAGACTCATCGTTGTGAATTCCTTCATCAACGACTCGGTTTGCCGCGGCACCCAATCATGCTCGCCTCCATACGTTGCCGACGTGAAGGCGTTCCGAATCGGACTCTGAATTGTTCCGCCATCGGCTTCGCATGCGATCCCCATCCCAACAGCCCTCTGGGGCGCCGTGTAATGGACGATGACCTCGTAACGCCCTGGCTGCAACACCTCAATCTCCCAAACGATCGTATCGGCAGAACTTGCGATGCCTGTAAAGTAAGAACAATTGGGGGCCGTGTTGCTGCGCCGCACCGAGGGCCCCGAACATTTTCCATCTTGGGCAGGCAACTCGGTGCGTGCCCGCTCGGGATGGCCAACCAAGAACGGACGCTTGACGCGCCCCGGCTCGAGGACCTCCCGCTTCCACGATTCCTTGGCCTCGTTCATCGCTCGGTACCGGTCCGGAAAACGATCGCGTATATCCACATGTTGTCCCGGATCCTCGATCAAATCAAACAATCCGCCACTGGCATCGCACAAGAACTGATCCTGACGCATCGCAATTTTTCCACCCCATTGAGTAAAAAGAGAGCGACTGCGGACGGAACCTTCAGAACCCAACAACTGCGGCGCAAGGCTGATGCCATCCAACGCGCGATCGCCAGTGGCTGGAGCCTCAATCGGCGTTCCGGTCAATTCACAAACGGTCGGAAGCAAATCGATGGCACCGCACAATTGCTCGAGCCTGCGAGCCGACGGCACCGTCCCAGGCCATCGAACGACCAGCGGAGAACGTACACCTCCCTCATCCGTACTCCCTTTGCGTCCCTTCATTCCCCCATTCCATCGATGACTGTTCGGTCCATTGTCATTGAAATACAGAATGATCGTTTGTTCCGCGATCCCCAACTGATCGAGACGCACTAGGATCCGACCCACGTTCGCGTCGATATTTTCCACCATCGCGACCGCAGCTCGCGTCATGGCCTCGTCCTCTTTCTCTGTGGCTCGCCCGGTATGACGATGACGAAGCTCACGATGCTTCACCCGCTGATAAAACTCATCGGGTACCTGCATGGGGGTGTGCGGGGTGTTGAAGGCCACGTAGCAGAAAAACGGCTTGGCGCGATGCTCATCGATAAATGAAATCGCATGATCCGCAAAATCATCGGATACGAAGCCATTGCCACGACATGGCACGCCGTTCCGTTCCAGCGGGGGTGAGAAGTAATCGCCCCAATGCCCCGAACAGAATCCGTAAAATTCATCGAATCCCCGTCCATTCGGATGATAAGGATACTGGGACCCATTGTGCCATTTCCCGAATACTGCGGTCGCATAGCCGCGTTGTTTCAAGCGATCCGCCAACGTGATCTCATCGAGATTGAGTCGCTCGTCCCCTTGCGTGACCCCCAGGGCGCCGCCGCGGGGATGGTACCTGCCTGTCAGGAACTCTGCGCGGGTGGGAGCGCAGACCGGACAAACATAGAAGCGGTTGCATACGGTTCCCTCGTTGGCCAAGCGGTCGATGTTCGGCGTCAGAAAATTGGTGTTCCCTTGAAACCCAAAATCCCCCCACCCTTGATCGTCCGAAAGAAACACAATCACGTTCGGAGGCCGTTCTGCATCGCGGGTTGTGCCTGATGTTTCCCCAGCGACCTGACGCAAAAAACCGTTCGCGAACATGACGCAGGAAGCGACCAGGAGTTGGGAAAGGATTCGCAAGACGTTCATGCTGCTATCGTTCTCAAGAAAGGAATGCAATCGAATCGGTGTTTTTCAAAAAACCGCAGACCCGGCAGCGAGTCGCTCGATGGGAAACGGCAACCATTTCGAGTAGACTCAAGTTCCCATTTTCACGGTTCGTTGTTTGTACAAACAGCGTACCAACGATTCGATCCCGTTGTGTGCATCGACTTCCATCGCAGAATTTTTTCGAATCATTCTTCAGGATGAACCATGGTCTTTTTCCGCTCTTCCAATCGACGATTTTTTCTCCAAGGATCAGCTGCCAGCGCAGCACTCCTCGCAACCACAGGACCAAGCTTGGCTCGCACGGTTTCCGCCAATGCAGAAATTCGGCTGGCCTATCTGAGTTGCGGCGGTCGCGCGAATGAATTGATGGGTGCCTTTGAAAAGATCCCTGCGGTCAAGGTCGTCGGAGTGTGCGATCCCGACCCAAGCCGGGTGGGTAAAGCCAAGGAACGCTTCCCGGACGCCAAGACCGCGTCCGACCTCCGAACCTTGATTGACGACAAGAACATCGATGCCGTCGTTGTCGCGACCTGCAACCACTGGCACTGTTTGGCCGCCATCTGGGCCATGCAAGCTGGCAAGGATGTGTACGTCGAAAAACCTCTTTCCCACACCCAATGGGAAGGGGAACAAACCGTCGCCGCCGCGCGCAAATACGCTCGCATCTGTCAGGTGGGAACGCAACAGCGATCCGACCCGATGCAGGCGCAGATCAAGAAATTCCTCCATGACGAACAAGGGATCGGCAAACTAATCCACGTGCGAGTCAATCGTTACGGGGTTCGCGGTCCGATTGGCAAACGGAACGAACCACTCCCCAAAGATCCCGCGATCGACTTCAATCTGTGGCTCGGGCCCGCTGCGGACAAACCGGTATTCCGCAACTCCTGGCATTACGATTGGCATTGGGATTGGAACACCGGCTCCGGGGAAATGGGAAACTGGGGGGTTCATGTCTTGGACGATGTACGCAATGTCGTCTTCCGCGATTCGGTGGCGGTGCCTCGTCGTATCCTGGGTGGAGGGGGACGGGTGTTGTGGGAGGATGCGGGGGAAACTCCGAATGTGCATGTCGTCGCATTCGACACCGGCACACTCCCCGTCGTGATCGGCCTGAGCAACCTCACATCGGCTCCCGACAACAACAAATCCCCCAAGGTTCCCGGCCCCTCGAGCGGCTACATCGTGGTTGGCGAAGGAGGCCGGCTCGAAGGACAGCGGGGATCCGCTCGCGCCTACGACAACAACGGCAAGTTGATCCAAGAGTTCAAAGGGAACAGCGGCTCTGGGCATCAAGCCAACTTTGTCGATGCGGTGCTCCAACGGGATCCGAAGATCCTCAATGCGGAGGTCCAAGTCGGACACGACTCCACCGGTTGGTGCAATTTCGCGAACATTTGTTTCCAAGTCGGCGAGCATCGACGACTCAGGGAATCCGTCGAAGCAGCCCAAGGCTTTCCAGGCTGGACATCTCTGATTGAGGAAACTCGCGACCATTTGCATGCCCACGGCATCGGCCCGGACCATCCGTCCCTGGTGATGAGCCCGTGGCTGGAATTGGATCCCGAGAAAGGACGATTCCGAGGTGAGTATGCGGACCAAGCAAACGCATTGTTGCGCCGAACCTATCGCGCTCCGTTCGTTGTTCCGGAAACGGTTTAGTCGATGACCAACCCATCACAAACTTTGGCGGAATTGAACGCGAAGTTCGCGATCGCAGACCGCCTGCGCTTCGATCTTCAACCCAGCGGCTTGATCGTTGGACAGGTCAAATCGGAAAACTGCCAGGGGCAATTCTTTCTCCATGGGGCCCATGTCACGCATTTCGAACCTGCCCGGGCGACTCATCCTCTTCTGTTCATGAGCAAGGAGTCTCTCTTCGCGGACGACAAGCCCATTCGCGGCGGCATCCCGATCTGTTTTCCTTGGTTCGGCCCGTCGTCCAATCCAGGCGCGCCCGCTCATGGATGGGCCCGGGTAGCCAATTGGATCGTCTCCAGCACCAGCGCGACCGACAATTCGGTGACCGTTGTTTTGGAGATGTCGCACGCACCGTTCGACCTGCGTTATCGGATCCGATTCGGGGACACGTTGACGACTGAGTTGACGGCGACCAACCGTTCCGACGATGAGGTGACTTGCGAAGTCGCGTTGCACACCTATTTCGCCGTCGGTAGCATCGATGCCGTCTCGGTTCATGGCCCCTTGGAGGAGTTGCCTTTCCTGGATCAACTCACGGGCGAAACGCGTCCCGCAACGGGCGAGTCGATTCGCTTCACCCAGGAGACCGATCGCGTGTATCAAGGCGAAGCGCCGACGATCTTGCTGACGGACAATTCGTGGAATCGGACGATTGAAATTACTTCATGGGGTTCCTGTTCGACGGTGGTCTGGAATCCCTGGATTGCCAAATCGCAGCGGATGGCTGACTTCGGGGACGAGGAGTATCGGTCGATGGTTTGCGTCGAAACCGCCAATGTGAAAGACCGCCGCATCGTCCTGGGCCCAAACCGCGCATCGACGACCTGCGTGACCCTAAATCTTCGCTCTCCCCGTACGACGGACTTCTAGTCCGTCGTACGGGAAAATCCCGTGAAGTGCCGCCTAACTTCGGCGCATCGTATTGTTCAAAAGAATGATCACGGATCGAGGATTAGCTCTGTTGTGATCTAAAGGCGTTCATGAGCGTTTAATAGCGGTTTCTGTTCCCCGACTGTTCTCTTTCTGCCCAACCATTTTTCTCCCCGTCGCATCCAGAATCGCTGTGATATGGCAAGATTCCGTGTGACCGGTGGTTCGAGGAGTGGGAGAAACAAGCGATCATTGACAAGGCTACCGAAGACGTTCGATTGCAGAGCGCTATCGGCGACATCACTCCGGCAGATTGCTTGGCAGGACTCAGCCAATTGATCGGCTCCCAGTGTCGTATCCTGGGAAGAGATTGCTTGTTTCTCTATCCCTCGGTGGGTATCTCTCTTTCTAGACCATCTTTCATCGAGAATCTAGGAAGCCGGACGCTGACGCTCGTGCCTCGACCTAGAGTGCTATCCACTCGCATTTCACCGCAGCAGTTCTCTACGAGTACCTTGACCACTGCAAGTCCGACTCCCAGTTTTCCATCGCGGGAATGCTGAGATCGGTCGCTGCCGCGCGTCAATCCAATCATGCTGCTTTCCGACATTCCGATTCCGTTGTCGGATACCTGTATCTCGTAGGAATTGGGAGAAAAACCGAGAGTAAAAGTCACTTGTCCATGCTCCACATCCGGATCCCGATAACGCATCGAATTCGAAATGATGTTGTCGACGATATGCAGCAATCGGGCTGGGAACCATTCGATCGATTCCGAGCTGATATCAATACGTAAATTCATATTCTTTGCATCATGGAGCTTTTGCTGAAAACGAAATATTTTTTCGATGAATCGGCGAATCGGAATCTCAGCTACCGAGTCGAGCTGTGGCATAAGATCCTCTGCCAATTCCCAATCCTCAAACAAGCGATCGAGGTGCTCGCTTATTTGCGAAATTTGCTCCGACATTTGCGCTAGATCGAGGATTGGTCCATCGTTGCGAGAGGCGATTTTCAAATCCATTAAGCAGTCCTGTAGAGCATGACGCAGTACCTCATCCCTTCGTCTTAGCCTATCGACCTCAAGCTCCAATTCGACGACATAGAACTCCAAATCCGACATGCGATCTTGATCCGAAACAGTACTCTGATGGTTTTTCACCATAATCATGGTTCCATGGCTCGTACGATGAGCTTCTTCGAGAGTGGAAATATCGAGCACTTCCGCAACGAACACAGTTGTTATTGCGAATGCTCGTTATCCTGCGACTTGGTTATCGTGTAGGCGTCATCGCCGTTTTGCTTGGTAAGGCGGAATGAAATGCCAACGTGTTCGGCTCGCGATCCTAAACAGTTCAAGACAGATTTCCTTGTTCGAGAAAGCGTAGAAAACGTGATATCCGGGACCGGAGTGCTTCGGTGCCACCGAAGGCTGGATCCGCGTTTTTCCTTCGAGCAACAAGTAGTGCGGAGTTTTCATGAAAAGCGTGTGCATCGACTTAGCCCCTTTTGGAATGGGTCGCATCAGACTCGGACCGAGACCGACGCTCCCGCCGAACATACCACCAAAGCCAGTGAGCAAAGATCTAATTATCCAAATTATGACGAAATGGCCTTCTTTGCTTTGCTCGAGATCGCGCAAATGAGACAGGTTAGGCAGCGAAGAGGTTATACGCCGGGGAGAGCAATTCGCATCAGGATTTTGCGAGATCGGAGTGCCTGCACTCGATCGTGTTGGTCGCTGGGTTAGCTAGCGGGCTGTGTGCTCAGGGCGTTCGCGATGCGTCCTGAAATTCGCTAGGATTGGTTTTGCGTTTCCCGTTTTTCACGTGGTCGGACGCGAAACCGCTCCGGTATAATCCGTCTGAGAGGTAATGTCTCGGCACACGTACAAGCGATTTTTTTCTGTCCCACAGCAGGAGATGAGGGCGAGTCGATGGCACGTATTTGGACGGAAGACAATGCGTCGTTGGAAACCGTCAATGCGTGGATCCATGGAATCGGATTCGCTTTGAGTATTCCCGCTGGGTTCGCCTTGGCTCAACTCGCCCTTCATTACCATCCATCGATGGTCATGGCTTGCGTCGTGTACGGACTTTCTCTCTCCGCCATGTATTTGTTCTCTACCCTCTCCCATGCGGTTCGGGACCCCAAGGGTCGGCACCGAATGCGTTCGCTCGATCAAGGGGTCATCTACACCCTGATCGCCGGCACCGTCACTCCGTTCATTTGGAGCAGCATGCAGGGATGGCCGAGAATCGCGATGATGACGTTAGTCTGGCTCGCCGCCGCCGCTGGTTTTTACTCCAAAGTCCTCGCCAAGCATCGGGTCGATAATATGACTGCCGTATCCTACATCATCATGGGCTGGCTCCCCGCCACGGCACTCTTCTGGTCGACCAGCACGATCTGCTTTCTTACCATGCTCCTGGGTGGTTTGATCTACACGCTGGGTGTCTTGTTCCTTCAAAATGATCATCGCGCTTGGTACTTCCACCCGGTGTGGCATGTCATGGTTATTCTGGCGAGCGCCAGTCACTACATCGGCATTGCGCTGTTCGCCATACTGCGTTTGGATCGATAAAGATCGCTCTCAGATCGTTTCTTTGCAGTGCAATCCCCTTATTTCCTTGAATTAGGGGGAATTACCCGTTTTGGAGTCCTGAATCGGATAAGGTGATCTGAGTCCCTTCCGACTCCACGATCGGATCGAGCGCTTACGATGTCCATGAACAACAATGTTGATTCGAAGTTGGTTGCAGGGGTACACGACTAACTTTTGCTTTTTGAAGCGCCGATCAGGATCAGTCTGCAATCGTGTTTGGCGGAAAACGTTGCCCAGTTTTGTTTCTGGCAACTGGCGAGTGATTTTTTTGTGATTTTGAAGGAGACTATGATGTCAACAGCCACTTGGCGGGTACTCAGTAATGCATGCTTCGTCGCAGGTTTTTTATCGGTAATCGCGTCCATCATGATCTGGTTTCTGTCGAAAGAGCCAGACCTCGCCCACGGCGAGCGATTTGGGATTTTCGTTGGCCTCTGGGCTCCCACGTTCTTCGCACTATCCAATCGACTTGTTAGGTATGCGACTGTGTGATTGGAAGAGTACCTTTAGGAACGGAAGCCTTGTCCCCCCACCATCATGGACCCATTTCCGCGTCCGGGTAGCACCTACCAGGTTGGGATGAAAAAGAGACAGCCATCGCGTGAGCGATGGCTGTCTTTCAATGCGAGTTTAAGAGAACCTGGCCGCGCGCTACAGGGCTGACTCAACGGACACTGCGGTCAATGACGCGTTGCGATCGCGGTCACTGAGGCTGTGCATTTACCGTCGTAGTGCCTTTGCCAGCGCGGTGGACGAATCGAGCAAAGCCCGCGGAGTGGCTTACTTGAGTTCGACGGTAGCGCCAGCTTCCTTAAGTTCGGCTGCGACTTTCTCGGCGTCTTCCTTGGAGACCTGTTCCTTGATCTTGGCAGGCACGCCTTCGACCAACTTCTTGGCATCCATCAGGGACAGGCCGGTCAAGTTCTTGACCACCTTGACGACGTCGAGCTTCTTATCGCCGAACGAGGTCATGACAACATCGAACTCGGTTTGGACTGCAGCAGCGGCTGCGGCACCGCCACCACCGCCATCGGCGGGAGCGGCCATGACGACAGCGCCACCGGCGGCAGCTTCGATGCCATGAACTTCCTTCAAATAATCACTCAGTTCCTTGGCTTGCTTGAGCGTCAGGCCGACGATCTTCTCGCCTAAGGTCTTGATTTCTTCCGCGTAAGCGGTTGCTGACTCGGACATTGCTAACGATCCTCAACTTGGAAAGAAAACACACAAATGAAACGCACCGGCGAGAATGAAAAACCGGCTAGTTCGACACGTACACGATTATCCTGTCGTCGCCGACAGGCGTTGGATTGTTTACCCCTCGCTTCCCTCGCGATCCTCGATCATCTTCTTGACTTGGCCCGCAATCTTGCGGGCGGGTCCGACCAGCTGCCCGGAGAGGGTGCTGCCCGGTGACAAGATTTGACCGACGAGCATCGAGATTTGCTCTTGGCGACTTGGCCACTTCGACACCTTCTTGACTTGGTCGGCGGACATGGCTTCGCCGTCCATGACCCCTCCTTTGATTTCCAACTTGGGGAAACCTCCGGAGTCGACCATTTTGGTGACGCTGCGGACCAGGGCGACGAAGTCTTCGCAGCCCCAGATCACCGCCAGGCTGCCCGACTGGTTGTCGAAGGCAGGCCGAAGGGAAGTTCCTTCGGTGGCCCGGGCGGCCATCGTTCGCTTGACGACCATCAGCTTGATCCCTTGATCTCGAAGGGCTTTGCGGATGGCGTAGTTTTCATCTCCGGTCATGCCGATAACGTTCGCGACGATCGCATCCTGGACTCCATGGAGTCGATCGGCGATATCTCGGCTGACCAGCTTCTTAACAATTTTGCTCATGGCGGCACCTCGTTCTACATCGACACGCGAACGCTCGGGGACATCGTCGCGCAGATGGCGATCGACTTGATATAGTTACCTTTGACGGAGTTGGGTTTGAGCCCTTGCACGTACTGGACGAACGCGCCGATGTTCTCGACCAACTGGCCTGGCTCGAAGCTCAGCTTTCCGACGACGGCGTGGACGTTTGCCCCTTTGTCGTTTCGGAACTCGACTTTCCCAGCCTTGTACTCTTTCACCACGCGGGCGACGTCGTTGGTGACGGTCCCAGCGCGAGGAGAGGGCATCAAGCCGCGAGGTCCGAGAACTTTTCCGAGCGGACCGACCATCCCCATCATGTCGGGCGTGGCGATACACACATCGAAATCGAGCCAGCCTTCTTTGATGCGTTTGGACAATTCATCAGCACCGACGGCATCGGCCCCCGCTTCTTCGGCGATCTTGGCCAGATCCCCTTTGGCGAAGACCACGACCCGCTGGACCTTGCCGATCCCATTCGGGAGAACGACGGATCCTCGGACGATTTGATCGGCCTGGGCGGGATCGATCCCGAGGTTCATGTGGATTTCGACCGTTTGATCGAACTTGCGAGTCGGAAACTTCTTGAGGGTTTCCACTGCCTGTTGGAGTGGCATCGGAGTCTTGCCCGGCGCTTTGGCCAGCATGGCTTTCATAGCTTTGGTTGGTTTTACCATTCGTGATTCCTCTCGATTAGCCTACGACCTCGATCCCCATGCTGCGCGCGGTTCCTTCGATCATGCGTCGCGCATGCTCGAGGTCGCGGGCGTTGAGGTCGGCCATCTTTTTGTTGCAAATATCGTCTACTTGAGCACGCGTCACCTTGCCCACCTTGGTCTTGTGCGGCTCGGCGGAACCGCTGGCGATTCCGGCGGCCATCTTCAGGAGGGCAGACGCGGGCGGGCTCTTGGTGATGAATTCAAAACTGCGATCGGAGTAGCACGTCACGACCACGGGGATCGGGGTGCCGTTGTACTCGCGCGTTCGTTCGTTGAACTGCGAGACGAATTGACCGAGGTTGATCCCGAACTTGCCTAGGGAGGTTCCCACGGGGGGCGCTGGTGTGGCTTTGCCACCCGGCACCTGGAAAGCGGCTTTTCCTACTACTTGTTTCGCCATTTCAAAAGATCCATGGATGGATGGTTTCGAACCGTGGCACCGACTCGACGCGAGTCGGCGTTACAGCATCTCGATCTGCCAGTGATCCAACTCGACCGGTGTGCTGCGTCCGAAGATGTTAATGATGACAGTGACTCGCCCGTTGGCCTCGTCGATGCGATCGACATCTCCTTCGAGACTCTGGAAGTTTCCTTCCTTGACTCGAACGCGATCGCCCGGACGGAACGGGATCGAAGTCTTGGGTGTATGTTCCTCGTCGACGTCGGGATGAACCAGCTTGATAATCCGCTCGACATCCAAATCGGACATCGGGGTTGGCTTGCCGTACGTACCCGTGAAATCGCCGATACCCGGCGTTTCACGAACGAGGAACCAAGTGTCGTCATTAATGACCATCTGGATCATTAGATACCCGGGGTAGAGCTTGCGTTTGACAACGCGCCGCTTGCCTGCCCGGGTGAATTCCACGACGTCTTCGGTCGGAACGAGAATCTCGCCGAAGCACCCTTTGAGATTGGAGAGCTTGATCCGCTTTTCCAAAGCTTCACGAATGGTGTCCTCGCGGTTGAAGGCAACCTTGAGGATATACCAATGCATTTCGCTTGGAGCCGCTTCAGCCCCTTGGGATGGTGTGGAACTACTCACTCGAAAACCTGCGCCAGTACGGACGAATCACCAACCAATCGTTTCTCTCGGACCATTCCGATCGTGCAACGATCGCTGGTCAATCTCCTGGCGATTTGGCCTGCCGCATGCAAACGTGTTCAACCCATCGAGTTCGATGGAACCTATTTGCCGGGGAGGCCCGCCAAAAAATCAACTCACTTTCAAGAAATCAAACAACAATTGCCAGAACGCGTCGTAGCAAAAGAGCAAAATCGCTAGAAAGGCCATGGTGAATATAACGACCATGGACGCTCTGTAAAGCTCAGTTTTGCCGGGCCAGGAAACCTTGCTCATTTCCGCCTCGACGGCGATCAGGAAATCAGCGAAACGGGGCCAGTTGACCAACCGGTACCCGAACCACATCCCCAACGCAACCAAGGTCAGCGGAATCCAAAACCGACCGGTCTGCCAAAAATTCGCGGCTTCGCCCGAACCCCCCGTACTCGCCCACGCTCCCATCGCCTCGTGCAGCTGCCAGCCTCCGAGCCAGCAAGCCAGCCAAATAGCCAAGCAGGTGAGTTGCCGAACAATCCGACCCTGCTTCTGTTTGTACAGCGCACCGGTCAGGAGCTCGCTCCCCAAAGATCGACTGAGTGATTCGTCAGTAACCGTAGCCATGACTATCCAGGCGGTTGGGTGGGATGAAAAAAGGACTGGAGGGGACCCTGTGGCAGTCGCCAGCAGGGGCGGCAGGAATCGAACCCGCAACCCCCGGTTTTGGAAACCGGTGCTCTGCCAATTGAGCTACACCCCTTTAACGACAACATCGCAAAGCCTAAGGCTCTGCGATGCGTCTACGATCTCAATGAATTACTCGACGATCTTGGTCACAACGCCGGAACCGACCGTCTTGCCCCCTTCGCGAATTGCGAAGCGAACCCCTTCGTCGATTGCGACCGTCTTTTGCAATTCCACGGTGACCCGAACGTTGTCGCCCGGCATGCACATTTCGGCACCGATCAAATTGGCGGTACCGGTCACGTCGGTGGTTCGGAAGTAGAACTGAGGACGGTAACCGGAGAAGAACGGCGTGTGGCGCCCTCCTTCGTCCTTGCTCAAGCAGTACACTTCGGCTTCAAACTTCTTGTGCGGGGTGATGCTGCCCGGCTTGGCCAATACCTGACCTCGCTCGATATCTTCTCGCTTCACGCCGCGGAGCAAGCAACCTACGTTGTCTCCCGCGCGACCTTCCTTCATTTCCTTGCGGAACTGCTCGACGCCGGTGACCGTCGTCTTCTTCTTCTCTTCCATCAAGCCGATGATTTCGACTTCTTCGCCGACCTTGACGACACCGCGCTCGATACGACCGGTGGCCACCGTACCGCGACCTTCGATGCTGAACACGTCTTCGACCGCCATCAAGAATGGCTTGTCTTCATCGCGGATCGGTTGCGGAATGAAGGCATCGACCGCAGCGAGCAGATCGCTGATGCACTTCGACGCCGCCGGATCGGCTGGGTTGTCATAAGCCGCCTTGGCATTGCCGCGGATGATCGGAGTCTCTTCGCCGGGGAAACCGTACTTGGAGAGCAATTCTCGGATTTCGAGCTCGACGAGCTCGAGCAACTCTTCGTCGTCGACCAAGTCGCATTTGTTGAGGAACACAACGATCGCAGGAACGTCCACCTGACGAGCCAAGAGCACGTGCTCCTTGGTCTGCGGCATAGGACCATCGGCTGCGCTGACAACCAGGATCGCTCCGTCCATCTGGGCGGCACCGGTGATCATGTTCTTGATAAAGTCGGCGTGCCCCGGGCAATCGATGTGGGCATAGTGCCGATTTTCGGTTTCGTACTCCACGTGCGAAGCAGCGATCGTCACCGTCTTGGTGGCGTCGCGGACGGTACCACCCTTGGCGATATCCGCGTAGGTCTTGGGAGTTGCCAATCCCTTGGCGGCTTGGACCGCAAGCAAGGCGCCGGTTGTGGTGGTCTTGCCATGGTCGATGTGACCGATCGTTCCAACGTTGCAGTGGGGTTTCTTGCGTTCAAATACCTCTTTGGCCATGTTTAGCTACAACACCTACAAATAAAAACCCTGAAACTGTCGCCGTGAGAAACAGCCCACGTGCAACTCAACGAACCACATATTTATTCCCTCGCCAGACGCCGCGGCCATGCAATAACATGGCCACCGCTCCCCGTCGATTACCCGAAAGCATAAGCAAAGTCGATAAACATGCAATGCTCAATCTCGACCCTCGTCTCGCGACCGCCGATTCGGCATCCGCCAGTCGAGCGATCGCTCGCCGGGTGAAAGCTGCTGATGGGACTTGAACCCATGACCTCTTCCTTACCAAGGAAGTGCTCTACCAACTGAGCTACAGCAGCGGGGTGTCAGGCTGGCTAGGGAAAGCGGGTGAAGGGAATCGAACCCTCGTATTCAGCTTGGAAGGCTGCTGCTCTACCATTGAGCTACACCCGCACGAGGCCAACCAGGTGCCGGTCAGCCATTTTCTGTCTCATTTCTCTCGATTTTTGTCTTGTCTTGTCCGACGTGGACTCTCCGGGATTTTCCAGCCCCTGAACCCTCACGGGACAGGGAATGGGAGGTGTAGGATTCGAACCTACGTAGGCATAGCCAACGGATTTACAGTCCGTCCCCTTTAACCGCTCGGGCAACCTCCCTCGAATTGTTTGTTCTCAACTTCGCCGTTCTCTCAGGCTTCGCCGTTCTCTCAGGCTTCGCCCGCCCGATTCTACCGGGAGCCCCGATTCTACCGGGACGCCCAATTCCATCGGGGACCGCCAACGCGAGAGCCGGCGATGGGACTCGAACCCGCAACCTGCTGATTACAAATCAGCTGCTCTGCCAATTGAGCTACGCCGGCGAACCGTGTCCACGCTCGAAACCGAGTCGCACTAGTGTACTGACGCGACCCGCCACCGCAAGACGAGTTTTTAACGGCTCGGGTTCATGATCAAGCCGAGGATTTCGGCTCGGGACGAAAGATTTTCCCGGAAAATCCCACGCATGGCGCTGGTCGTGCAAGAAGCTCCCGCTTTGCGAATCCCCCGCATCGTCATGCAGGAATGGGTCGATTCGATCAACACCGCCACCCCGCGAGCCTCCAAGGCCTCCTCGACCATGTTGGCGATGGTCTCGGTCATTCGCTCCTGGACTTGGGGTCGACGAGCAACCTCGTCCACCACCCGCGCCAGTTTGCTCAATCCCACCACCTTGCCATTGGGCAGGTAGGCGACATGGGCACGGCCCGAGAATGGGAGCAAATGGTGCTCGCACATGCTGTGGAATTCGATGTCCCGCACCAGCACGATTTCGTCGTAATTTTCAGTGAAAACACGCTTCAGGTGGATCGCAGGGTCCTTGTGCAAACCGGAAAACACTTCGGCGTACATCCGGGCGACCCGGGCTGGGGTCTCCAAAAGCCCTTCCCGATCCGGATCCTCCCCCACGGCGAGCAAAATGTCGCGGACCGCTCGCTCGATACGCTCATGATCGACCGGGTGATTGCCTTTTTTCGATTGCACAGTTTTCGAAGTCCTGGTCGGTTGGGCAAGGGTTGCCGAGGATTCAGGTTCGCCGTGGCGGTCCGCGTTCGAAGCTGAAGACGAATTGGTTATCATAGCGTGTTCACTCTATTTCTAAATTCCAAGGGGGAACGACCGAGCGGACGCTAAAATCCTGCGTCATCCGATCGCGGTTCCAGCCGCCAATCCTTTTCGCCCTTCACTATAGGCATCCGCCAAGTCCAATGGCTCCTTCACCCAACGACGAGATTTCCTTACGGGATTTCCAAGCCTTGATCCACGCCATGTATTACGACAAAGACGCCCAGCGCGGCGTCTCGGGAACCTTCATGTGGCTGATGGAGGAGATCGGCGAACTGGCCGCAGCCCTCCGTTCCGGCAACGATCGGGACAACCTCGAAGAAGAATTCGCGGATGTGCTTGCCTGGCTGACCACGATCGCCAATGTCGCCGAGATCGACTTGACCGCCGCTGTCCAAAAGAAATATGGTCGCGGTTGCCCCGGTTGCGGGCATCTGGTATGCACGTGCGCGATGGAAGAAAAACCCTGACTCCTTTCACTCCGCTGAGAAAGAGCCCTCAATCATGATCGATGTCGCTGCGATCAACCAACTGCACGTCACAACGGTAGAACGCTGGCACCGCGAGCCGATCGACAACCCCTACGGCGATCCGAACCACTCTCCGCAGTCGGTCCTTCCTGTCGCTTGCCAACAACACCAGTTCAACTACTTGTTATGGCACGAAGAGGATATCGCTCGCTCTCCCGACGTCTCGGACGCTGACATCGCACGCGTCAAACGCGCGATCGATAAGTACAACCAACAGCGCAACGATTGGATCGAACGAGTCGACGATTGGATTACCACCGATCTGCAAAACAAAAACGTCTCCCTGGCCCCCGACGCCCGACTCAACACCGAAACCCCCGGCAGCGCCATCGACCGACTCTCGATCATGGCCCTTCGGATCTACCACCTCGAGGAACAGCTCGACCGAACCGATATCGATCAAGCCCACATCGACAAAGTCACGCACCGATTGGCAGTCTGCCGATTGCAGTTCGCCGACCTCTCTCAATCCCTCCGTGAACTCCTCGACGATATCTACGCTGGCACCAAACGTCATCGCACCTACCGGCAGATGAAAATGTACAACGACCCAAGCCTCAACCCCTACCTCTACCGCCGCGAGACGGCCGCGAGGGTGTAGGTATCTGCACCCGCAACTATCCTCGTACCCGTACCCGTACCCGTACCCGTACCCGTGCTCGTGCTCGTGCTCGTGCTCGTGCCCGTACCCGTACCCGTGCTCGATGGTTTATTCGAGTACCAGCCGAGGTTCAGGAGTAAAGCTGGTACTTCCCCACCGCTTCGAATGCGTTTTCGATGTGACGAAAGATCGGGCGTCGCGTGAGTTCGTCGAACACAATTTCGATCACGTCCGCGCGGCCCGAGGTGTCGAGCAGTCCATGCCGCTTGCAGTAAACCAACGCCGTTTGCGTGATCTTGCGCTGCTTCTCCTCATCCACCGCATCCGACGGACCACCCGCATTCAACCACGCGCTATCCCACGTCTTGACCTCGACAAAGACAATGCAACGATCGCCCCAGGTCGCGATCAAGTCGATCTCCCCCGCCTTGGTTCGAAACGATCGCTCGAGGATCCGGTAGCCACACCGCTCGAGATACACGGCTGCCAACCGCTCGCCGTATCGCCCAAGACTCTCGCCGCTGGCTTGAATCGGATACGGACGACTCAATTGCCATTGGGACCAAACACCATGAAGACGCTTCGCGGCATAGTCGACCGCATGGCGGACGGCGCGACGATATCGTCGATCCAACGAGCGAGTCCACTGAAACGGATGCACTGTCGATCCCATCCCTGTCCCCGCTATCCCCCATGCAAAACATCGTCGACCCTGTTCCGTTACATCGCGCAATTAGTGTATGCAACCGAGCATTGACGAGAAACCCACTCGGCGAAGAGATCAGCTTTGCCAACGCTCGATTACGTCGGGGAGGGGATAATCTTTCACGGCCCGCAAACGGGCACGGCTTTTCCGAATTTCCCACAATCGGCTGTATCCTCGCGTCACCAACTCCCGCCGCTGTGCGACGAAGTCAGGATCCAAGCTTTCGATAGCAAATGTTCCCGGCGCCAGACCGACCGTTTCAAACCGGGCATCGACGATGAATTGGGCGAGGGTCGGGGTGCATTTCAAATGGGATTCGGGGGCCAAGTGCAGAACCTCGGGATCGATTTCCCCGATGACATACCGCAAATACAACGCGCTTTCGGTGATCTCGTCCACTTCCTCGCCACAGACGCGGCACAGATAGCCTTGGTCGCAACGAGCCATGGGGTCACGGACCCAGCCCGAGAACGTTGGCCATGGTGTACATGCCTGGTTGCTTGCCGATCAAGTACTTGGCGGCAGCGATCGCTCCGCTGGCATAGCAATCGCGGTTGGAGGCGGCGACCCGGATCTCGATCGTCTCTCCGAGCATCCCGAAGACGATGGTGTGCTGGCCGGCATCGTCACCGACGCGGATGGCATGGTACCCAATTTCATCATGCGGTCGTTTTCCGACCATGCCATGTCGACCGTGGACATGGTTCGAGATCCCCATCTCCTTGGCGATGATCTGCCCGAATTTGAGGGCCGTGCCGCTGGGGCTGTCCTCTTTGTAGCGATGGTGGCGTTCGAGGATCTCCACGTCAGCTCCGCCGGGAACATCCTTGAGGGCTCGAGCTGCTTGTTCCGCGAGCTTCATCGCCACGTTGACCGCAACGCTCATGTTGGGTGCGTAGCAGATAGGTATGGTTTTCGAACCGTACTCAATCCTCGCGATTTTGTCTCCGTTCAATCCCGTGGTGGCGATCACGAGCGGGATGCGATGCGACGTGCAGTGAGCGAGAGCAGTCATGCATCCTTCGGGGCTCGAAAAGTCGATCACGGCATCGATCGCGTCTGGCCATTGATCGCTGAGCGATACGCCGAGCGGGCCAATTCCCGCCAGTTCGCCCGCGTCCTGGGCGTGATGGCGCGATGCAGCACTCACCAACGCGCCGACGATCTTCACGGCGGGATCCGCGTGCCCGAGGGCGATCAGCCGTCTGCCATTTCGCCCGGAGGCACCAAAAATTGCGAGTCGAATCGGATGGGTCATGCCCAGTAGGTTACTGTGCCTGAGCGAGTTCCTGCAAGGCCTCGAGGACTTGCCCGTCGTGGCCGTCGACCTGAACCCGCTTCCACACCTGGGCGATTTTTCCTTGGCCGTCGATCAGGTACGTGCTGCGTTGGATCCCCATCGATTTCTTGCCATACATGTTCTTCTCGCGCCATGCTCCGTACGCCTCGGCGACCGAGTGCTCCTCGTCCGCCAGAAGCGGAAAATTAAGCTTGAATTTATCCCGAAATTTGGCGTGGGATGCGACCCCATCGGGGCTGACTCCCAGAACCACGGCCCCGAGCTTTTTCAGTTGCGCCGAGGCATCTCGAAAAGCGCACGCCTCGGTCGTGCAGCCAGGGGTATCGTCCTTGGGATAGAAGTACAAAACGACTGGCTTTCCTTTAAAATCCGACAGCTTTACCGTCTTGCCTTGGTCATCTTTGAGTGTGAACGCTGGCGCCTTAACGCCGGGCTCCAACCAGTCCATCGCAACCTCCGAAAGGGTGAGTGCCAAAAGTTCCGTGTCCCAACGTGGGCCAACCGAGGGCAGTATGGCGAGGGGGCAAGGGAGCCGATGCTCGAATCGCTACGGCGCCAAACATGCCTTGGCGCGATCGATCAATTGCCTTGCCAATTCGACTGTCGGGGCCTCGGCGATCAACCGCACGATGGGCTCGGTGTTGCTCCCGCGCAGCAACAGCCACGCATCCTCCCAATCCAATCGCACTCCATCGAGCCGGTCGATCGAGTCGGATTGCAAATGCGATGCAACGCGATCAATCGAGGCCAGCAACCGCTCCTGGGAGAGCGATATCTTGTCTTTGATCATTGCCGTTTTGGGGAGGGTATCGACCAATTCGGAAACCGTCTTTCCGGTGGCCGCCATCAAGTCGAGCACCTGCGCCATACCGACAAAGCTGTCGCGGATCAGTCCGACCCGTGGGTCGATGGGGCCCCCGCTTCCCTCCCCGCCGTAGATCGCTCCGTGCGCGAGCATCGCATCCACGACGTTGGCTTCTCCCACCTTGCTTCGGAAAAACGGCACGTGGTGTTTGGCGGCGAGAAACGCTGTCATGTTGCTCGACGCGCAGTTCGTGACGATCGGACCTCGCCGTTGCATCAACGCTCGCATCATGCACAGCACGCTCGTGTATTCCTCGCCGATGTATTGACCCCGCTCATCGAGTATCGCGAGGCGGTCGGCGTCGGGATCCTGACAAAAACCGATGTCCAGCGCGTTGCGTGCGACCGCTGCGCCGACGTGTTGCAGGTTCTCCGCAATCGGCTCGGGAGGGTGCTCAAAGCGACCGTCTGGTTCCTCACCGAGGATGGTCAACCGGCAACCGAGTTGCTCGAGCAATCGGCGAGCGAGAATCGCACCGGACCCGTGATTGCTGTCGATCAAAACCCGAAAATGACGTTTGCGAATGGAATCGACATCGACCGTGGCCAGAACCGCCTGCAGGTGAGGTTCATGCGGATCGCCAATGGCAGTCCGGTTCCCGATCCCCTCGGTCGAAGCCCACGATCGGTCATTGGCGAGGTAGGACGCGAGCACTCGATTTCCGATATCTCCGGGGATGACCCGGCCATCGGATCCCAAAAGTTTCATGCCGTTGTACTCGGGTGGATTGTGGCTGGCCGAGACCTGAACGCCACCCGCCGCCCGGAAGTGGCGCACCGCCACGCCGACGGTCGGGGTCGCCGCCACCCCCAGGTCGAGGCACTCGCGCCCGCAGCCGACCACCGTGGAGGCGATCGCGTCGGCCAGCATCGAGCCGGTCGTCCGGCCATCCCGGGACAAAACGATGGGCCCGGCAGGGACTTGTCGGCAGAAGGCGGCCCCGTAGCGCATGGCAATTTCCGGGGTCAACTCCGTGCCGATGATGCCTCGAAGCCCGCTGATGCTGATGATCGGATCCGCCATGGTTTCAGCCTGTTTCCTCAATACAGACGGGATAATTGGAACACGGGCCCCGAACCGACCGTTTCGGCCGACGCCGAAGAGAACTTGCTTGACACTCGAATTTAGCCGACTTACCATCGGATTCGTTCGAAAAATCTTAGGAAACCACAAGATTCGCAACTATGCTAGGGGTTAGCGTGAGTGCTTGCCCCCACCCTCGGAACATCACATCTCGGCTGACGTCATGGACTTAATGGGAATTCTCGTCTGGCTAGCGGTCTTGGTATCGCTCGTCGTCTTTATTGTGATGTTGGTCAAGACCAACAAGTACTGGGGCGCGCTCCAAACGACCCTGCTCGTTTTCCTTTTCTTGCAAGCCTGGTGCTTCCTCTTCTTCGTAGCGGGGGTTTCGAGCCGTCGCAATGGCTACGTGAAAGCCCTCTATGACGATAAGAAAGGGCTGCTTGCCAAAGCAGAGGCTCAACTCGTAACGGAACAAAAGGCTCGCGATGGGGATCGGATCAACCCGATTCCCGATATGAATGCGTATGTCCCCATTACCAATGAGTTGAACCGTCTGTTGGTGGAACGGGGCCGTGTATGGCGCAGTGCAGCCGTTACGCAGTGGGCCGCGAACGAGGCCTCGGTGCAACTCGCGTCCGGATTGGCTGGTCTTCCGGTCGCCGCACCTGGAGCCGAAGCAGCCCAAGCAGCTGTTCCAACCGACGCGGGACTTGCTGAGAAGTCGGTGGTTCATGTTTTTGGGGAACGAACCGACGAACGGGGTACGGTCCCGGTTATCTATCTCGGTGAATTTGTTGTTTCTTCCGCGAGCGGCTCGGCCGTCAAATTGAAACCGACCGCGAGCTTGACCCCCGAACAGAACGCCGCCATCGCCGGGGGCGCTCACCCCACATGGTCGATTTACGAACTGATGCCGCTCGATTCGCACAATGCCTTTGCTGCCCAAGGATCCCAGGAAGACGAGAACGCAATCTTCGGTCGCATGGATCGACAGGAACTCGCTCAGTTGCTCGGTATCGACCCGAGTCTCGCCGATGCGGAACCGACGAGCCTCAGCGTCCGCGACGCGATCAAAGCCCGCGCACTGCAAGCGTACTTGAACGATGGCGGTCGTCCGCCGGAAGGAACCCCACCCGAACAGATTTACGTTCGTGTGGAATTTCTCAAAGACCACACCGTCGAAGTCGACGCGCAGGAACAACGGACCGCTACCGAAGGTGGCTTCTACGATCTGAGCGGTCGCTCCGTCGATGCTCGCCTCAAGCGAGGTGAAGACGGTGCCAAGGTATCCTTCAAAGCCGGCGATGTTGTCATTCTGGACTCCAACTCGTCAGACGATCTCGCCAAACAGGGTATCGTCAAATCGTTGGCCCCCGTCTTCGTTCGGCCCCTGAACGATTACGAGTACGGTTTCCGCGAAGTCCGTCGGCAAATCACCGCCGCGTTGCAAGATGCGAAACTGATCGAACGCGAGTTGGCTGAAATGCAAAAATCGCAAGGAATCGCCGATTCCCAGGTCCGCATGCGGCAGCAGGAACGGATCAAGCTCGACAAGGACTTTGCCCAGTACTCCAAAGAAAACGAAGTCATCACCGCCGAAGCGACGCGACTCGATCAACAGTTGGCAGCCACCCGCAGCGAGCTGAGCAGCATGTACCAACAGATCCAGTCTCTGCGAGATCAGATCGTCGCCAATCAGCGGGCCGCAACCGCTGCGATCGATGCCGTCGCCCCTGCTCCGGGCCGCTAAACTCGGTTGCACCCCCGCACTCGATGACGCGGGCACAAGCGACCCGGATTGGTTTTTCTCCCGTCGAAAGGGTATCATGCGTGGACGTTCTAATCCCACGCTCGCGTCGTATCCCTATCCTCCATCCCCCCTTGGTTGGCCAACCGCATCGACCCCGTGGCTCTCAAGCATTCATTGAATTGGTCGCATGCATTCCCCCAGTGCGCTGCTGCGCGCTGTCTGTTCTCGCAGTACTTGCATGCGCAGTACTCGCTTGCGTCGTGCCTGCTTGCGATGGGCGTGCTTGCGCTGGGCCTGCTTGCGCTGGGTAGCTGCGCGGACGCCGAGGAATCGCCGCCATCGCCCGATTTCGCAATCGATGTCCGACCCATCCTGCGAACGCATTGCTATCCTTGCCACGGCGATCAAAAACAAAAGTCCGGACTCCGGCTCGATATCAAAGCCTCCGCGATGCGCGGTGGCGACGGGGAAGGCCCCAGCATCCTTCCTAACGACCCATACAGCAGTCCTCTTTGGCAACGCATCAACCACTCTGACCGGGACCAGCGCATGCCGCCCGAAGGGCCGGGACTGAGTCCAGAAGAATTGAACATCCTCCGCGAGTGGATCGCCGCTGGGGCTGTTTGGCCCGATGGCATCGATGAAGCCTCGCTCGCCGATCCCAAGGCGCACTGGGCATTCCAACCCCTTCGCTCCTTTGATGGAGAGCACTCGATCGATTCCTGGATCGAGAAATCCCTTCACGAGCGCGGACTTGTCTTGTCACCACCCGCACTCCCCGAACAGTGGTTGCGCCGCGTCACTCTCGATCTTCACGGACTCCCGCCCTCTTCGGACGAACTTGATGCGTTCCTCGCAGACCCGAGCGAAGGCAACAGGGAACGCGTGGTCGATCGCCTCCTGGAGTCACCGCGCTATGGCGAACGCTGGGCCCTGCATTGGCTCGATGTCGTGCGCTATGCGGATACCCACGGTTTCGAAGTCAACACCGAACGCCCCCATGCTTGGCACTACCGGGACTATGTGATCGATGCCCTGAACCGCGACACCCCCTACGATCGCTTCATCAAGGAACAGATTGCAGGAGATGGTTTCGAACAAGAGACTGCGACCGGCTTTCTGATCACTGCCTCGGTCCTCCTTCCAGGCCAGATCGGAGCCGATGAACCGAGCAAACGACTCGCTCGCCAAGACGCCATCGACGAGATCGTCGTCAATATCGGTCAGACATTTCTCGGACTCACCATCGGATGCGCTCGATGCCACGACCATAAATTCGATCCGATCACGCAGGAGGACTACTACGCGATGCAGGCCTTCGTTGCCGGTGTCGAATACGGCGACCGCGTGGTATCCACACCGCATGCAGAATCCCGCAAACGCGAGGTCGAATCTCTCACCGAGAACTTGCGGTCCATCGATGACCAACTCGCTCGCCTCGAACCGATCGCCAATCCCAACCCACCCGAGTCCACAACCCCCAACGCAACTCGCAACGAGATCTCCTTCGATCCTCTCGTAGCGAAATGGATTCGTCTGGAAATCTTCGATGCGAACGTACATCCCGATCTCGGCAAGATCGAACCGTGCATCGACGAACTGGAGGCTTGGACCGACGAACCGACACCTCGAAATGTAGCCTTGGCTACATTTGGGACCCAGGCCACTGCATCCGGAAGCCGCGAATCAGATCTTCATCGGCTGTCCCACGTCAACGACGGCCTGTACGGCAATTCGCATAGTTGGATGTCCGACACGAACGGCCGCGGATGGGTTTTGCTCGAACTCCCTAACCCGATGCGCATCTCCAAAATTGTCTGGGGACGCGATCGCGAAGGTCGATTTCAGGACCGACTGGCAACGGCTTGGCGCATCTCCGCTGGCGAGTCGCTGAACGCCATGCGACCTCTCGACGTCGAAGGCATGCGACGATCCGCGGTGAATCCCAAACAGAACCGAGAGAAGATCGACCCTGTGCTCGCCAAACGCGTGCGCCTGGAGATCCAAGCCACCAACAGCCTAGAACCCTGCATCGACGAACTCGAGGTCATCAACACCGAGGGAGTCAACATTGCCCTGGCTACGCATGGCGCGACCGCCACCTCTTCCGGTGATACGATCGTCTCGGACCGGCATGAACTTCGCTTTGTGAATGACGGTGTTTATGGGAATCAACGGAGCTGGATGTCCAGCGAAGTTGGCAAGGGGATTGTCACCCTCGAATTTCCGCGACCCGAGATGATCGCCCAGTTCGTATGGGGACGGGATCGCGAATCGCAGTTCACCGATCGACTACCGACCGAGTATCGAATCGAAGTTCAGGATATGAATGGAACGTGGTTGGTCGTTGCCGGATCGATGGATCGCCAACCTTACCGCGAGGGCAATGCTGACAGCTCGCCTGCGATTGTGGGACTGGGATTTGAAGACCAAAAAACCGCCAGTCAGCTCGAACGCGAACGCAAGGGAATCATCCGTCTCCGCAAAGAAGCGATCGAAGCGCAAAAGGCATTTGCCGGTATTTTTCGAGAACCCGATTCGATCCACGTGCTCTACCGTGGCGATCCTGAGCAGCCGCGCGAACCTGTCTCTCCCGCTGTTCCCGAATTCCTGGGCGCGATGAGCCTGGAACGCGGCGCCAGGGAACAACAGCGGCGATCGGTGCTCGCCGATTGGATCGCATCTCCCGGAAACCCACTGACAGGTCGCGTGATGGTCAATCGGATCTGGCAAGGTCACTACGGGACCGGATTGGTTTCGACCCCGAACGACTTCGGTCTTAATGGATCTCCACCCAGTCATCCCGAACTGCTGGATTGGCTGGCACGCAGTTGGTGGGACGATTCACGATGGTCGATGAAGTGGTTGCACAAGCAGATCGTTTTATCGCGCACCTATCAGCAATCGAGCTCGCCACGGGCCGACGCGCTGCGCATCGATGCCGATGCGAAATGGTTGTGGCGCTATCCGCGCCGACGCATGGAATCGGAATCGATCCGCGATGCGATGCTATCGGTCAGCGGACGGCTCAATCTCAAAATGCACGGACGCGGGTTCGATCTGTTCGATGTGCGCGGAGGATTGAGCGGGTTTCGCCCTGTCGAAAACTATCGCGACGAAGGTCTCCGACGGATGGTGTACGCGCACAAGGTTCGTCGCGAACGGGAAGCGATCTTCGGTGCCTTTGATTGCCCCGATGCAGGTCAGAGCGCCGCGGCGCGACGCGTATCGACCACTCCTATCCAGGCCCTGAACCTGTTCAACAGCGTCTTCACGTTAGAGCAATCCGACGCGTTTGCCGAGCGCGTTCGATCCCTCGCCGGAGAGGACGTCGCAGCGCAAATCCGGACCGCCTACCGCCTCGCCTTGGCCCGTCCCGCTCGCGAGGAGGAAATCGCTGAAGCGATCCCCGAGGTGCGAGAGCATGGACTGGCGGTGCTGTGCCGGAGCCTGTTCAATAGCAACGAGTTTCTGTTTCTGCCGTGATCAGGAAAAAGCCCACGCAATGAACTTGCCGTCCCTGTTCCATCCGCTCCTCGACCGCCGGCGATTCCTGCAGGATGCCGCAACCTCATTGGGTTCGATGGCGCTGGTCAGTTTGCTGCAGCGCGATGGGCTGATGGGGATGCAGCCCCTTGGATCATCGGGCGAGTCGCCGATCATCGATCCGGCCAATCCCTACGCACCGCGCCCGAGCCACGTTCCTTCGAAAGCGCAGCGAGTCATCGTGGTCTTCTGTGCCGGTGCCGTCAGTCAGCTGGAGACCTGGGACTACAAACCCAAGCTGATCGAATGGGACGACAAACCACTGCCCGGTGGACCATCGGTTACCTTTCAAGGACCTGCGGGCAATCTCGCTCGACCCCAGTACACGTTTCAACAACGAGGCCAGACGGGCAAATGGGTCAGCGATCTCATCCCGCATTTGGCGGAACTGACCGATGATATCGCGTTCGTCCATTCCCTTACCAGCAAATCGAATACACACGGACCTGCCGAAAATTTTCTGTCGACCGGCTTCAATCTCGATGGCTTTCCGAGCCTCGGCGCGTGGGTGACCTACGCGCTGGGGAGCGAATGCAACAATCTCCCCGCGTATGTCGCCATCCCAGATCCTCGCGGCGTTCCGCAGAACGGGTCCAACAACTGGGGGTCCGGATTCCTGCCCGCGGCATTTCAAGGAACAACGTTCAGCGCTCGCGATCCGGTCCGTCATTTGCAAGCACCAGGTGTATCCGCTCCGGCCGATTCCGCGTCAAGACGTTTGCTCGATCGAATGAATACTCGCCATCTGGAACAGAACCCAGGAGATTCGCTGCTGGCCGCGAGGATCGCCAGCTACGAGTTGGCCGCCCGCATGCAGTTGAGCGTACCGGAGATCAGCGACCTGAGTTCCGAGCCAGACCATGTATTGCGCGACTACGGCGCGGACGATACGCAAAACAAAGATAAAGCGCTCTTCGCTCGCAACTGTATTCTCGCCCGACGCTTGATCGAAAAAGGGGTTCGCTTCGTACAGTTATTCAACGGCGCCTATGCGAGCGCTGGCAAACTGAACTGGGACGGGCACAGCGATCTCAAGGCCCAGTACGATGTGCATGCCGCTATCCTCGACCAGCCGGTCGCCGCCCTGATTCGCGATCTTCGACAACGCGGCTTGCTCGAAGATACGCTCGTTGTCTGGTGCACCGAATTTGGGCGCATGCCTTTCTTCCAAAAAGGGGCCAAGGGTCGAGACCACAACCCCGACGGCTTTACTTGCTGGCTCACGGGAGCCGGCGTTCGACGGGGGGTCAGCCACGGCGCGACCGACGAACTCGGAGTCAAAGCGGTCGAAAATATTCATCCACTTTATGACTTCAACGCCACGATCCTCCACTTACTGGGTCTCGATCACGAGCGATTGACCTTCGAACACGACGGTGTCGAGCGGCGGCTGACGAATGTCGAAGGCCACGTCATCCGCGAAGTTCTCGATACCTAGACCGATCCGCAACATGCAAGCCGAGATGCGCAAGCATCCGGGTCGAAGCGCACGCGACATTGCAACGTTGGCCACAGTTCAACCCGGGAGCTCGCGCTCCTGGGCTTTTATTTAGCGTTCCAGAAACTTGATGCAGGCGGGCTTCGGTGTCGAGATCGAAAACCCGGTCGGCTTGAGAAAGCCGGTCCCGGTGTCGATGCGAAACGAAAAGATCGAGTTGCTCTCCTGATTTTCGGCGAGCAACAGATTGCCATCGGGTGCGATTCGGAAATTGCGGGGGATCTTGCCCAGCGTATCGAAATTCTCGATGCGTCGAATGCGTCCGCTGTTGGGATCGATCGCGAAGAGAGCAATCGTGTTGGGACCGCGATTGCTCCCATACACGAAGCGACCCGAAGGATGAACCAAAACCTCGGCGGTGGAGCCACCCGGCACCGGTTTGCCTTCGGGGATCGTGCTCTCGGTATTGACGATCGCCATTTGGCCCGTTTCTGGGTTCCACGACGCCGCCGTCATCGTCATCGCTAGTTCGTTGATGATGAATACCGAGGCGCCCGTCGGCTGGAAGGCGAGGTGGCGAGGTCCGCTTCCGGGTGGCAGTTCGAGGAACGGTTGCGGACCGGGCACCAATTGCTTTTTGTTGGAATCGATCTGATAGATCAGCACGCGATCGATCCCGAGATCGGCCACCATGACATAACGGTTCGACGGATCGAACATCGCGCAATGGGCATGGGCTCCCTGTTGGCGGGACGCGTTGGGCCCCGATCCTTGGTGTGAGAGCGCATGCGATTCGGGCTGTAGCGAGCCATCGGCTTGAATCGGAAACAGCGATACCGAGCCGCTCGAATAATTGGAGACCACAGCCCATTTCCCGTCGCGATCGATCGTGACATGGCATGGTCCATCGCCGTTGACGGGTTCGAGCGAGATCCGTTTCAGGGGCGAAAGCTCGCCGCGCGCGTACGCGGCTCCATCGAACTGATAAGCAGCCAGCGCGGCCCTTTGCTTGGCGTCCGATCGCGCGGTTTCGGCGACGGCGTACATCACGTTCAGTGTGGGATGGATGGCAAAGAACGAGGGGTTGGGTTGTTCGAATACCAACTGCGGCGGATCCATTGCGCCGTTGGGTTGAAGACGGCTCGCATAAATCCCCGGTCCATAACCACCGATCCAGAACACCTGAGCATTTGCGGCTGCGGGCCACGTTGCGACCGCGCAAAGAGCAAGACTGAGCAAACGAGTCACACGCATGTCTGGACCTCATTCATGGAGAAAAAACCGTTGTTGGACCGAGAATTCGAACGCATGATGCTCGAGTATAGCGAAAAAGCGACGGTGTTCGGTACCATCAAAACCCAATGTGTCGATGCTCAAAGGGCTTCGCGGCGAGACACAGCCAACAATTGTCGATTCTTGTTTCCATGAGCCTGAGGCGCTAGCCGATTTTTGCACGTCGAACGCAATAAAAATAAAAGCCGTAGGGGCGCAATCCCCCGGGTCGGAAGTGTGGCAGACATGGGTGGCCGGTACGCCCTTGCCTAACACCGAAGATTGCGACCGTCCTGGGAATGGGCT
>JBKDXO010000073.1:0-12348 GCA_046306195.1 Planctomycetota bacterium
CATCTGTTCCTGAATTGCATGGTTGAATCAGCCTCGTTGACGGGGAAACACGCGTTCCCTTCTTCCGAGCCTATCCCGAAAAAACCGCTGGACCAAACCGGTCTGCTCAACATCGTTCGCGACTTGTGCGATGAATCAGCCAACGATATCGCTGGCTATCTGGCCCGCCTCCTCACCCAACCCGCGGCTCAGTCTCAGCCCGAACACGATCGCTCACTGATTTTGATCAAGAATATTCGCAAGCCGATCCCTTGAGGCATGCTAGAATCCAACATTCGATCGAATTTCGATCGAGCTCTCCATGCCGACGACAGGGACGACAGGAAGATGACGACCAAGCGCGAAGATCTGGAACTGAGTGCCAACACACGCAAAGCTCTTTGCGTGCACTTGGGGGAAAACGCTGGGAACGAGATAGCGCAATTGATCCGCTCGCTCTCGGCCCAAATCGAGGAACTCAAGCGCACGAAAGTCAACGTGACCCAAGTGATTCCCGACGCGAGCAAGCCCGATCCGGTCCTCTCGGCGTTGGAGAGCGAATCCTTCTAATCTAGTGGGATCTCGCCTTGTGAGATATGCTCGAGCTACCGATCACTTGCCGGGTTCGCCGATGCAATACAATCGAGACGCCGTTCGAAGCAAAAGCTTCCCTTGAACGATGGCTGGCGTAGCCATCCCCATGTCATCCTCTTGCAGTGAATTGGTGTGCAGCAATTCGAATTCATCCCCAGCCTTTACGACGAACGTGACGCCATCTTCGTTCAAGCAATAAATTCGGTCGCCGACAGCCCATGGCGATGACGTGAATGCGCGACCGTCTTGCAGTCGTTTCATTCGGTAGATCTCTTCGCCTGTTGCAGCGTTGTAGCAAGAAACAATCCCTCGATCGTACAGAACATACAACCGGCCATCATGCACGAGTGTGCTGGGATTATACGGAGCGGCCTTCGGTTGCGACCAAGCGATATACTCCGATGATGTTTCCCCTTCGGCCAACGTAATATCCCCGGATGCTCCTGGACGAATCGCGAGAATCGGTTTCCTCGGATCCATCACATAGCCGGAACTGATATACAGGAGCCCTCCAACCGAATAGGGCGTGGCAATCGTGATGGTCGACATCCCAGACAGCGACCATAACACCTGCCCATCCAGATCATAGGATCGGACCTGTTTCGATCCGGGAGTGATGATTTCGGTTCGCAGGTTATTCTGCCAGACAAACGGTGTGGACCAGTTGCTTTTCTCTTCTCTGGGTACGTCCCAAATCAAATCTCCAGTCTTGGCGTCGAGACACATCAAGGTGGATTCTTTGTCGTTATCGTTGCAGTAGTAGAGCCGGCCCCCATGAAGTGCCGGCGAAGCAGCCGCGCCCCATCCAAAACGGGTGGGAAGCCGAGGTAACGGACGCTGCCAGATCGCATTCCCAGCGAAATCAAAACAGTAAATCCCAACGCTTCCGAAACAGAAGTAAACGCGCTCGCCATCCGTGACCGCCGTCTCGGATGCATAGCTGCTCTTGATATGAATGGGGGTCTCGGGCACCCCTTCGTAAACTTGACGCTCCCAGAGAATCGTTCCCGACCCGAGATCCATGCAAAGCGTCTTCCACTGATGCACCGACTCCGATGGTTTGGACCGCTCGCCTCCGAAGTACAAACCCTTCTTGGCTTCTTCTTGCTCTCCAGTATTGATTACCGTGGTCAGAAAGATTCGGTTTCCCCAAACCACCGGCGACGACCAACCTCGCCCAGCAATATCGGTCTTCCACAATACGTTTTCGGTCGCCGACCAATGCTCGGGAATGCGCGAATCGGTCGCTACTCCAAGCGAACCAGCACCTCGAAATTGCGGCCACTCGGTCTGACCCTGAACCGGGGAACCGAAACCAACCAATCCCGCGAGAATCGCGAGGGCCCATCCACATTGGCGAGAGATTCTCATTGACCCATATTCCTGCATTAAAGTGAATTCGTTCGCGTTGGGACGCGAAGCCCAGCCCGCCGGTTCGAAGGAACAGTCCACAGGGCCTTTCTTTCGACGGACCGCGAGGAGCAATCCGCAGAGTCCGGCAGCAATTCGCAGAGTATACTCGATCGCACGCGATCGTTGCGGGCAAGTCGCGGCTCAGACGCGCCCAAGACAGGAAATCGCGAACGGACTAGAATAAGGATTCGTCCCGCCGTTCGACCTACGACGCTCTCCCCCCGAAAAATGATCCTCGCAAACGTGTCGAGTTCCCCCCGGATTACAGGACCGCTTACAGGACCGCAATCGTTCGGCCATTGGGCGTTCGCTTGCTGTGTGGCCCTGGTTGCGAGTGTTCAAGCCCAAGAAGCACCGGTTTCGTTCTCGACAGAAATTCAGCCCATTCTCGCCCGTCGCTGTTACCCCTGCCACGGTCCCGACAAAGCCGAGGCCGGGTTGCGACTGAATTCTTTGGAGACGGCCGTAGCCCAGCTCGAATCCGGTAATCGAGCCATCGTCCCGGGAGACCTCGCTGCCAGCACCCTTCTCCAACGAATCGTATCCACCGACGACGCAGTGCGCATGCCTCCGGAAGGCAAGCCGCTTACGGAACTCGAACAACAACGCTTCTCCCGATGGGTGGCCCAAGGAGCGGAATGGAAACAGCATTGGGCGTTCGATCCGGTTCGCCAACCAGCAGTCCCTGTCCGACCTGATGGAACGACCGCCGAAAACCCGATCGATGCGTTTATCGAATCCAAACTTGCAGCGAAACATCTTGCTATGTCTCCTCCGGCTCAGCCACGAGTCCTGCTGCGACGACTGAGCTACGACTTGACCGGGCTTCCTCCTACGCCGGAACAAGTGACGGATTTCGAGCGAAGAGCATCGATCGATTTCAATGCTGCTTGGGAAACCGAGATCGATCGCTTGTTGGCATCGGAGCATTACGGGGAGCGATGGGCACGTCATTGGCTCGATGTCGTCCGATACGCTGAAACCAACAGCTTCGAACGAGACGGGCCGAAACCGCACGCATGGCGTTACCGCGATTATGTCATCCGCGCCTTCAACGCCGATAAGCCGTACAACCTATTCCTACTCGAACAACTCGCCGGCGATGAGCTCCCGGAGATCACGAAGGATTCGCTGATCGCAACTGGTTTCTATCGCCTTGGGATTTGGGACGATGAGCCGGCCGACCGAGAACTCGCGATGTACGATGGGTTCGACGATATCGTCACGACGGTTGGGCAAGGGCTGCTCGGACTCACGCTCAACTGCAGTCGATGCCATGATCATAAAATCGACCCCCTTCCGACCAAGGATTATTACGCGACCGTCGCATTTTTCCGGAACCTCACCCCCAACGGTTACGGCCCGCATGTCGAGCTCCCGCTCCTCGGATCCAAGGAGGACCGACAATCCTACGCCGAGAGGGAAGCGTCCCTTCGCGAGAATGGCAACCAACTTCAAATGCGACTCAGCGCTTTCGAGGAATTGCTGCGCAACGAATTGGAGTCGAGCCACCCAGAAGCGGATCGCTTGGACCTGGATGAGATGGAGTATCGATTCTATCGCGATACATTCCGCCAGCTTCCCGATTTTGATGCGATCAAGCCGGAAACCGTCGGCAGATTGGACCCTCCGCTACTCGACATCGGGCTGGCGACGCGACCCGACGATTTTGGATTTGTCTTTGTAGGGAAGTTGATCGTGCCCGAAGACGGGGAATACACGTTTCGCCTCGACTCCGACGACGGATCGCGATTGACGATCGATGGGAACGTCGTCATCGAGTACGACGGGATTCATGGAACAGGACAACCGAAACGTGGCAAGATCTCCCTCTCGGCAGGACGGCATGATTTTCGCGTCGATTACTTTCAAGGAAGCTTCGGCAAGGGATTGCTTCTCGACTGGAGCGGGCCCAGTTTCAAACGCCGGACATTGACCCGCCCGAATCGCAACACAGTCGACTTGAACCAAATCCTTGAAACCGCCATGGCTGAAAAGCTGGACCAGGACCACGTGGCGGAATACAAGAAACTACGCCGCGAACTGGAACAGAATTCCAAACGCAAACCATGGGACGAGTACGGGATGTGTGCGAGCGAGGCGGGGACCAACGCACCGGACACGCACATCCTCATGCGAGGCAGCCCTCAAGCTCCCGGCGACCTTGTTCAGCCTGGATTCCCCGGGATCCTCGGCGGAGGCGTTCCCGAAATCGCTCCCAATGCGGACGCGAAGACGTCGGGACGTCGACTAGCCCTCGCGCGTTGGATCGCATCGCCCGAAAACCGATTGACCGGTCGCGTCTTCGTCAATCGCATCTGGCAGCATCATTTCGGACGCGGCATCGTTCGCTCGCCCAACAATTTCGGTCAACTCGGCGAACCCCCGACCCACCCCGAATTGCTCGATTACTTGGCCGCCAAATTCGTTCAAGATGGCTGGGGCATCAAGTCGCTTCACAGGCAAATCGTCAGGTCCCGTGCCTACCAGCAATCGTCGATCGCATCCGACTATGCCCTCGAACGCGATCCCAACAACGATGGCTTCAGTCGATTCGATCTTCGGCGACTGAGCGCCGAGGAAATCCGGGACTCGATCCTGATGGCAAACGGCCGACTCAACCCTACCCTGTATGGCCCCAGCGTCTACCCCGAGCTGTCCGCGGAAGTCCTCGCGAGCCAATCGGTGCCGGGGAAGGGCTGGGAAAAATCGACGGCTGCCGATCAATCGCGGCGCAGTGTCTATATCCATGTCAAGAGATCGCTGCTGGTGCCGATGATGGCGAACTTTGATTTCCCGGACTCGGACACCAGTTGCGAAGCGCGATTCATCACGACCCAACCCGGCCAAGCCTTGGGCATGATGAACGGCGACTTCCTCCATCAGCAAGCTCTCGAATTCGCCCGACGGCTCGCGACCGAGGCTGGGGAGAATCGGCGAGATCAAGTTGCGCGCGGTTTCGGGCTCACTTTCGCTCGTCCGCCAACCGAAGGGGAAATCGAGCGAGGCTTGAAGTTGATCGACACACTGGAATCCCAGCATGGATTGAGCCGAGATGTAGCCTTGGCTAACTTTTCATTGTTTCTCTTCAATATCAACGAATTCATGTACGTCGATTAAGCCCGAGCGAGGACCGATCCAATGCAACGAAATTTTTGTGGACGCACTCGCCGGGAATTCCTGTGGCAGACCGGAGCCGGATTCGGATCCGCAGCACTTGCGAGCCTCCTGACGCAGGACGGCTTCTTCGCAGAGGCGCGGGCCTCCGATTCGGCGAAACTCCCGCAACCTCACTTCGCTCCTCGAGCGAAGAGTGTCATCTTCCTCTTCATGTACGGTGGCCCCAGCCACATCGACACGTTCGATTTCAAGCCAACCATGAAAGGACGCGACAACCAAACCGTCGAAGTCAAAACATTCGGGCGCGGTGGGCATAAAAACTCGGGACGGATCGTCGAGCCGCGTTGGGAGTTCAAACAGTACGGCAAGTGCGGCAAATGGGTCAGCGATCTATTCCCGCATCTCGCGAACCAAGTTGATGATATCGCGTTCATTCACTCGATGACCGCCGACTCCCCCATCCATGGGTCTGCGATGCTGATGATGAACTCAGGACGCATCCAAAGCGGACACCCGTGCCTGGGCTCGTGGGTCAATTACGGCCTGGGATCGGTCAACGAAAACTTACCCGGCTTCGTCGTCATGCTCGATCCCAAAGGAGGGCCGATCTCGGGAGCCAAGAATTGGTCCAGCGGCTACATGCCCGCAAGCTTGCAAGGAACCATCTTTCGCACCCAGGGAACCCCGATCCTCGATCTCAAGGCCCGCGAAGGAGTCTCCCGCCAGCAGCAACGCACGATCCTCGACGCGCTCCATGAACAAAACACGGATCACGCCGCAGCAAGAGGCAACCGCTCCGAACTGATGTCGCGCATCGCGAGTTATGAACTGGCCTTTAAGATGCAAGAACACGCGCCCGAAGCGGTCGATCTCGCCTCCGAGACCGCGGAAACCCAGCAGCTCTACGGGATCGACCAAGACCGGACCCGCGATTTCGGAACCAAGTGCCTGCTTGCACGAAGACTGGTCGAACGGGGAGTCCGATTTATCCAGATCTATTCCGGCGGTGCGCACAACGACGACAACTGGGACGCGCATGCGGACCTCAAACAGAACCATGACTACCACGCGGGAAATACGGACAAACCGATCGCAGGACTGCTTGAGGATCTGAAACGCCGCGGTTTGCTCCAGGATACCTTGGTGATTTGGGGAGGCGAATTTGGCCGCCAGCCAACCGCCGAATACGCCCAAGGGACCGGCCGAGACCACAATGCCTACGGTTTCACGATGTGGATGGCGGGTGGCGGAATCCGGGGAGGGACCAGCGTCGGTGCCACCGACGAGCTAGGGGCCGCCGCCGTGGAAAAACCATTCCACGTCAAGAATTTGCACGCAACGGTACTGCATCAACTGGGAATCGATCCCAATCGCCTCGCCTACTTCCACTCCGGACTCGATCAGAAACTGGTCGGGGTCGAGCCCATCGAGCCCATCCACGAAATAATTTCGTAAGGGTCAGGTGCCTGGGACCAACCGTGTCACGGCCCGATACGAAGATTGGGATGTGTTGAACATCTCGTCCATTTGGCTCGACCGTCGAGCTTTTCCCAGGGGCCTTCGAACATGACCACCACCGAACAAAACAAACTGAGCCGCGCCCTGCGTGACCCGGACCATTTCGTGCTTCGGATCACCTATCGGGACCGCGAAGGGAAGATTACCGAACGGATGGTCAGTCCCATCCGATTGGTTGATTCCCATACCATGTTGGCGCTCTGCCTGTGCCGCGAGTCGCCACGTCGCTTCGATCTGGACCGATGCTCGGACCTGGAGTTGGTCGAAGCCCACGATGTTTTGATGCCGTGCCCCATCAAGACCCTGGCTGCCTCGTGATCCGATTCCCACGAAGATTCCCCCAAGCTCTCACCGTCCCGATAAAAAGCAGACAAAAGGCAATCCTCGTTTCCATGAGCCTGAGGCGCTAGCCGATTTTTCTCATGTCGAACAAACTCGGCTAGCGCCTCAGGCTCACTTTTGTCGGCTGTATCCTCGTCGCGTCAGCTTGGAAGTTTCGATTTGGGCTCTCCAAGCCCATGAGACGCCGACTGCCCCCTCCGCAGTCCCGCGAAGGAAAAACCGTTATCTCACCCAACAGGCAGTAGGACGGGCGGTATAATCCACGGCTCACTCTATGAATGCACGGCCCACTGCTTAACGCATCAACGATCCAAGGGATACCGACCATGAACAACGTGAGCTATACCACGCCGAGTCGTCGACGCTTTCTCGAAGTCTCTTCGGGTGCACTAGGAGGAGCGCTTCTGGCCAACTCCGGAACCTCACCGCTGTGGGGGGCTCCGAACAAGACGCAACTGAAACTAGGACTGGTCACCTATCAATGGGGAAAAGATTGGGACGTACCGACGGTGATCAAGAGCTGCGCCGAAGCAGGTTTCGGAGGTGTCGAGCTGCGCAGCACGCATAAGCATGGCGTCGAAATCAGCTTGAACGCCGAGCAACGACGCGAAGTGCGCAAACGATTCTCAGACTCCCCCGTCGTTCTGGTCGGACTGGGCTCGGCCTGCGAGTATCATGCCGCCGATCCCGCCGTCGTTCAACGCAATATCGACGAGACCAAAAGCTGGATCGATCTGTGCCGCGATCTGGGTTCGAGCGGTGTCAAAGTCCGGCCCAACGGACTGCCTAAAGAAGTCCCCGTCGAAAAAACGCTGGAACAAATCGGCAAATCGTTGAATGTGGTCGGCCGTTACGCCGCGGAAAAGGGAGTTCAGATTCGAGTCGAGGTCCACGGAAAGGGTACCCAAGAAATTCCCAACATGAAGACCATCATGGACATCGCGGACCATCCGAGCGTCGTTGTCTGCTGGAACTGCAACCCCACGGACTTGGAGGGGGACGGTTTTGCCGCAAACTACCAAGCCCTCGAAAATCGCATGGGAACGATCCACATCCACGACTTGCGACCCGGCAAAGTGGACTACCCCTGGGAAGATCTCTTTGCACGATTGCGGAAATGCGAAGCAAAAGGATTCACAGGCTGGTGCTTGCTCGAGGACGGAAACGTCCCCACAGACATCGTCGCCGCCATGAAAGAAAACCGTTCCGTCTTTGATGGATTGAAAGGATGATCCAAATTCTTGATCGATAGCAAGCACGATTCCCACAGAGTGTTCGTTGCAACCGGTCGATCCTCTGGTCAAGATCGACACGGCCAACAGAAGTCAATCCAATAGCCATATTCCGTGTGCGGCTCTCGCGAAATGGGGTTATCCCCTGGTTGCGAATGGCACTTAGGAGCGTCCGAAAAGGTTTTATCGGTTGTGTCATCATCGCGGCCCGCTCGCGCCCAAACGGACTGGTTCGCGCCCAAAGAGAAAGAGGGACTGCCGAGTCCCGACGAGGCTTTGCCATGCAGCCTAGGCCCGGCGGGCCTTTGCCATGCAGCCTAGGCCCGGCGGGGCTTTGCCGTGCAGCCTAGGCCCGGCGGGCTTTTGCCATGCAGCCGAGTCCCGGCGGGGCTTTGCCATGCAGCCTAGGCCCGGCGGGCCGACATTCTGAATGCCGGGGCGACGCAGTCCCCCGGTAAGCGAGTAACTCCATCGCTTCGAAGGCCTGAAAGGCCGACAGTGTAACCGTCTCGCGCTAGCGGCTAGACGCAACGCGCAGAGATCCCCTGCTGACACTTATTGCGATGGGCAAAACTGGACCAAGTAATCGGCGAAAAGCGCATCCGCAAACTGGAGTCGGCACGCAAACTGTGGCAACAGCGGCAAGCGACCGCGAAACGACACGTTGCATCGCACTTTGCGATCCATTACAACAAGAACCTCCACGAAGGATGGAGCGTTACCAAGTTTTCACTCGAGTATTGTACAACACGGAATGCAGAGCGACCTCCTTCGAGGTGTCGCACCTTTTCATTCCGACTTGAGTCAATTGCGATCAGCATTCGCCGCACGATGCGGCGAAATACCGATGCAGGATGCATTCACCATGCGTTACCCTGGAAGGGCTTTCCATGAGTTCCGACCTCCATCGCGTTGGCCATATCTTCTCCACCGGACAAACCAATATCACCTCGCACCTGTGCGGCAGCGGGACCGTCGACGGCCAAGGGAAAGATTGGGGCCGATTCTCTCGCCAATCTCCAATCCTTCTGCCATCGACGCGGGTTGTGGTACAGCGCAGCGCACGAGCGGGAAGCCTCTCGGGCTTGGATCGATGACGCCCTCAACGGGCTCCGTTTCTGACCAAGGGTTCCTGATCATGCTCGACGCGATCCAATACGCAATTCGAGTGCTGCTGACCATCCTTCTCATTCCGCTGACGATCTGCTCGATCTTCGTATTCCCTCTTGGTCTCTTTTGGATTTCTAGGACCTTTATCTGCCGACAGTTTGCGGTCTCTTGGAAAATCAACCAGAAACTACGCCAGAGAAAAAATTTCTCTATCTTCCGGCCCCGCTACCGAAGGTACTATGCGATCTTGTGGAGTATCGAAGGCGAACGCATGACGCAAGCGTTTAAAATCTTTGGACTGATCTCGATCCCCCCGCTTCTGGCCATGTTCATCGCGGAGATTCTGAAAAACATGGGCTGAACCTGTCGCAACCAGGTCGGCAGTAAAAAACGCGGGCCGAGGAGCAGTTGAGGACAACTGCTCTACTGGAACCAACCAGGCAAGGTTTCCGCGACGATTGGACGAATCTCGGGCCTCAGATTCTGCGGTACCAATCCACGCCGCAGTCCTGCATTCTCGCCATCGGATAACTCCGCGATCACTCGAGCCTGGACCAAACGCATGACCTCCTGCGGCAGTTCCTGGAACTCGGGAGTATAAATCAAGTAACTCAGTGGGTACTTGAACAAGCGATCGTTCAAATCGAATTGCCGCAGTGATGCACCGGACGCGGTGATCGGGCCCCGTGCCTCGAAAACCTCTCGGAACCTGCTCGTGCCGGAGACACTCTGTTCGAGCTTGGGCTCGTCGGCCATGAGCAGCGCCTCGGCCAAGGCATTGGCGGCCGAAGCAATGCGTCGCTGAGTGCTTTCGCTCCGATGCTCTTCAGGACGCCCCAACGCGCGGTTCATGGCTTCATCCAACGCCACGGCCTGCCGAGTCTCGTAGTTCGCTCGAGTGATGAGATTATGGACGCGGGTTTGATGTTCCAACACCAACAGGGAAACCAAATCGCTCGATGGCACGGGGTAATTCTCGGGGCGAACGCGAGGCGGCAAGGCTGGCAGATTTGCACCGCTCTCAACATCTATCTTCTGCGGGTCTTCCCGATCGGTTGCGAACGCGTTCCCCATATGCCGCATAGCACCATGGTTGCCGGTCACGTACCAACCACCCCAACGCTGCTTCCACGGACTACGATAGTCCGTCGTGTAACTGCTCGCACCAGTTCGCGGCCGCCCCGAGCGGTCAGGAAAAATCGAACGCACCAAATAGCCGGGCACGTTCTCCGTGCGAGTGGTCGCGTGACAGGAAAGACAATTGCCCCGATCTCGTACCAATTGGAAACCACCACTCGCACCAATCGCATCCGCATGCGGTGCGTCCGTATCGAGATCCGGGTCGCTACCGCTCCCATCGAGGGTGTAAAAGACCGCTCCAATCGCGGGATCATTCGCGGCCAATTCAAGGATCTCACTACCCGGTACATATCCGACATAGACCGAATCGTTGTAGTAAATAGCCCGCGGATTCGACGGGGAAATTTTGTGGATTTGCAGGCTCGTCTTCGAGAAAACCAAAACCTGCGATTCTTCGGAGATGCTCAATTCCTGCAGAAGCGACGGCAAGTAACCGTAGCGAGCGTCACGCTGCAGCACGACCTCTCCCGAGGCTATCTTGCGCTGCAGTACGGCAATGGGATCGTTCGGGCTGGTTGCGCTGTACCTGATCGGCGGCAAATCAAACCCGTCCTGAGCGTGCCCTGCTCGGTATTGAATCCATGCCAGACCAAACACCAACAGACTCGGCCAAACCAAATAAGATCGGAGCATTCGGACATCCTCCTCTACTCCCAATTATCGTCGATCGATCCCATGCAGTCGACCATTCCGTGGCCCGATACGGTGTGGTCTTTCGTCCCTCTCAGGCCCCCCAACCATTACCAAATCGACAGAATACAGAAATGGGGATGTTGCATGGAGCCGACGAATCGTCCAGCATATCCCAATCATTCAAGTGAAAGCTGAGTTTCGTATGAGCATCTCGGAGCACTCGGTAATCGATTCCAAAAACATCTACGACGTGGTTGTCGTGGGTCTCGGCGGGGTGGGTTCCGCCACCTGCTATGCATTGGCCAAACGGGGCGTGAAGGTGCTGGGGATCGATCGATATCACCCGCCCCACTCATTCGGTAGTTCGCACGGCGATACGCGAATCATTCGGAAATCCTACTTCGAACACCCCAGTTATGTTCCGCTTCTAAAATCCGCGTACGCGCTTTGGGCGGAAATCGAATCGCGAAGTCAAAGCCAACTTTATTTCCCGACCGGACTGCTCGAGATCGGGCCTGGCGCAGGGGTGGTGATTTCAGGGATCATCAAGAGCGCTACCGAGCACCAGTTGCCGATCGAACAATGGACCATGCGCGAAGCCCAGCAGCACTTTCCCGGAATCGCAGGGGACCCGCAGTGGCACGCTATCTTTGAGAAGGATGCCGGCTACCTACTTGTGGAGAGATGCGTTGCAACCTACCTCGATCAAGCCGAACTGCTGGGAGCCACCTTGCGGTATGGGGAACACATGATCCGTTGGCGAGCCAACTCGCAAGGGATCGAGGTACAAACACCCAGTACCACGATCCACAGCAAGAGGCTGGTATTGAGTGCCGGGCCGTGGGCACAGCATGCGCTCTCCATGTACCAACTGCCTCTGACGGTCCTTCGCAAGCACATGTACTGGTATCGGAGCGGAACTGCGGATTATCTCCAGTCGCACGGGTTTCCCTGTTTCTTCTATGACACCCCCGCCGGCTACTACTACGGATTTCCAGAACACGGCGAGTTTGGACTGAAGGTTGCTCGTCACAGTGGTGGCACCCCAGTGGAGAATGTCGATGGAATGCATGCGAGGGAGCCCGAGGACGAGCGTTTTGTGGAGGATTTCCTGCGTCGCTACCTGCCCGGGGTGCTCAGCACCTCGCCCCGTGATGCCACACCAGCTCGCTGGAGCGGGTGCTATTACACCATGACGCCGGACGAAAATTTCATCGTCGATCGATTGCCCGATTCGCCTCAAGTGGTCGCGATCGCTGGGCTATCT
>JBKDXO010000074.1:0-5131 GCA_046306195.1 Planctomycetota bacterium
CCGTGTAGGCGTAGCGCTCGGCGATGGCACCTGTGGATGTCGTGATCGCGGTGACGGAGTATTGATGGTTGCAACAGAATGGACCAGTGAGGATCGATGTTGTTATCGAAGAATCGTCTAGCGATTCGTTGGGCGATGCGATGATGGGCTGGGATGGAGTACTTGTGGATGCGACATCGAAATCGAACGAGGCGATCCAACCTCCCGCGCGCGACTGCACGCGAGTGATGTCGTTCGGTGAATAGAGGGGAATCGGCGCGGTGACCATGCGTTGCATTATAAAGGATTCGCAGGGGGCGGTGCAAACTTTTTGAGGAGTTTCGCGAGTTGGGGTGGCACGCCCAGAGGCTTTGCGATGGGCGTGGAGGGGGGCTACGCACGCCACCATCGGATCATCATCCGACGGGGGCAAGCCCCGCCGTGATGGGGACCGCGTCGCTGTCGCTTGCTGGTTGCGATTGCCGTCCGATGGGGGCAAGCCCCATCGAAACGAAGATCGCTCCGCGGTTGTTTGGTTACTGCGTTTCGAAGCGTCGACAGGAAATGACCGAACTTGATAGCCGAGATGCGTCGAAGATCCGCCGGGGCGGACGAGCATCCGGGTTGAAGCGAGCAAGACGTTGCCATGTTTGCCTCACTTCTGACCGGACGGCTTGCGCCGTTCCGCTAGTATTGATCGCCTACGGCGATACTCAGTTCGGGTGGCACGCCCAAGGGCATGGGGACCGCGTCGCTATCGCTCGCTGGTTGCGATTGCCGTCCGATGGGGACAAGCCCCATCGAAACGAGGATCGCTCCGCGTGTGTTTGGTTACTGCGTTTCGAAGCGTCCTCGCGCATGGACCGGGCTTATTAGCCGAGATGCGTCGGAGAACCGCGCATGGCGGACGAGCATCCGGGTGGAAGCGCGCAAGACGTTGCCATGTTCACTCCACTTCCGACCGGACGGCTCGCGCCGTTCCGCTGTTATTCGGCGGCTCGTTCCGAACCGCTATGATTCGGTGGCTTGCGCCGTTCCGATACTACGATTACCGAGTCCCCGGCTTCACACCCCCGGCCTCTTGTCGGGCTTGGCGGGGTGGGTGGCTTCGTGGACGATGCGGAGGCGGTCGATCGCGATGTGCGTGTAGATCTGCGTCGTGTTCAAGTTCTCATGACCCAGCAGCGTCTGGATGCTGCGCAGGTCCGCTCCGTTCTCCAACATCAACGTCGCTGCCGTGTGGCGGAAGATGTGGCACGCACCCCGCTTGTCGATCCCCGCCGCTTCGATGTACGCCCGCATCAATAACGATACATTCACCGGATTCATCGCAGCTCCGAAATTGCTCAAGAACAACTTGTCGGTCGGGTCCCGCCGCCAGTGCTTGCAGGCCCGCTTCGCGAACTTGCCCGCCGCCAAGTCCGGTCGCACGTCCTGAACATATTTCCACAGCCAATCCAACGCTCGCTGGCCAATCGGGACGATCCGGTCCTTCTTGTTCTTCCCCTGTCGGATCGTCAGCAACCGCCGCTCCCAATCGATGTCGTAGTGGGTCAAGTTGCACAACTCCCCGCGACGCATGGCCGATGAGTACAGGACCTCCATCATCGCCCGGTCCCGGATCCCGATCGGAGTCTGAGCGTCCGCTTGATTGAGCAACCGTTCAACCTCCTCGACGTTCATGAACCCGACCGGCAATCGAAACTCCTCCTTGGGCAGCTCCAGCTCCACGGTCGGGTTGCTGGCAATGTATTGATGCTTGAGCAACCAACGCATCAGATGCACGATCGTCGACAGATACGACGCTTGTGTTGCCGCTCGCAGCGGCTTGCGATTGCGCAGGTTGCCGATGTGGTACAGGCTGCGCTGGTAGGACTCGATCACCTCGGGAGTCACCTCCGCAAACGTGTCGATCGAGCGATCGGCCAGCCAGTTCACGAACCGCTTGAGTCCATACTGGCGTCGGGTGATCGTCCCCTCCGACCAGTTCTTGACCCGCAGGTCCAGATAGTACGCTTCCAACAACGAAGCCATCGAGTGAGTCATCGCACGAGATTCCTTATGCTAAAAACACATTCCCAGAAAAACAGACAGAGATTCAGAGAGACCGTCATGCGGTCATAACGGCATACGGTTCGAGAAAAACAGCCCCGCTCTTGCAACCCGGTGCAGAGCACGAAGTCCGCAGTCTAGACCCCGCAAACGCAGCTTTTACAAACGTTTCCGAGCATCCGCAGATCGGGGCCCCATGGTCCACGATGTGGGCACGAACACCCCACGAAGGGGGCACGAAGTGGTCTACGTCACGAGCTCATAGACATAGGTACAGCCCTGGCGGCCGCGATGGACGCGCAGCAGCTCCAGATCGATCAGGCGTTGAAAATGGACGCGCAACTGGTTGTCGGTCCAGCCACTCTCTTCCCGAAAACTCCGGCGGGTGAATCGGAACTCGGGCGGGGTCAGGCGATCGCGCTGGCAGTGGGATTGGACGAACCCTTGCAGAGACTCCAGACAGCGTTGGGATTGGGGCGGGAGTTCGTCGTTGGACTGCTTGAGAAGCTTGTCCATCAAGCGGTTGGCAAGCGCGATATCCGAGGGTTCGACGGCGATCGATTCGGTTCCGGAGTCATCGACATGCAGGTTCCGTTGATGCTGGTGCAGCAGCGCGATGGCTTGGATGAGGCTCAGGTACTTGGCATGATCGCGTCGATGGCGAGTCCGTTCGCAGGGGAAGGGGAGCGTGGTATCCAGGTCGTTGGTCACCAGCAAGGGCCGGATCAGGCGCTGGGCATTGCGATGAAGGGCTTGGATCCCCGAGATCCGGCGTTGGTTCTCGAGCCCGGATCGGGACAGGAGCAGGCGTTGCCGCTGCTGGATGGCGCGCGTCTGTTCCCGGGACTCATCGACGGCCAGGACCAGGCATCGATTGAGGAGCTCTTCGTCGATGGCTTGCGAGGTGGAGGTCAGGAACAATTGCACGGGCCCATCGACACAGTGGAATTGCGTTACGGTCCTGCCATCGGCGCCTTTGGCAACCGTGGCATGGGTCAATCGGCCATCGCTCTGCAGGAGCTTCAATGCATAGGCCGCCTCGGCCAGTCCCTGATCCTCGCAGATGGCCAAGGTCTTGTGCCGCAGCGCATCGGGCGGGAGATAGTAGAGGGCTTGGCTGGTCAGGTTGCTCAGTTGGATGACATCCTCGGGGGGAGCCATGGCCAGGACGGTGTCCATGAGTGTCGACTTGCCTGCGGAACTCGAGGACTGGACCAGGATCGCCAGTGGGCGAGCCAGCTTGCGCGAGACGATGGCCAGATAGGCGGCGAGTTTATTGAACGCCTCGCCCACCATGCCGCATTGTTCGAGATCCTCGACAATGCGTCCGATGAGGTTGGGATCGCGGAGCAGGCCCAAGGCTTCGCGCGACTCGTCGGGTGTCAGTTCTGGTACAGGTGCTCGCGTGGCCTTGGCCGCGTCGATCTGGCGATTGCGAAGGTCGTCCAGATGGAGCAGGACCAGCCCGAGGTCCTTCTTGATGGTCTCTTCTTGGCAGTGGAGTTCCAGGGCCGCATCCTGGACAAACGCCGCTCGCGCGGCGGATCGCATCAGATCGATGGAATCGAGATGCAGCAGATCGCGCCTGGCGGCCTGGATGGTGACCCGCAGGGTGAGTGAGGACATGTTCTTGTCGAGCCCTCGGATCTTGTAATCGCGATCCCCACGGGTGATACGCACATGATCGGGTGCGAGATGCACCTCGTAGTCGGGTGCGTTGGTCACCGTTGCCTCGGCAAGGGTCGCCTCGGCGTTGTTCCCCATCGGAGATGTAGCCTGCGCTACATCTCCGTCAACACGATCGACCTCGACAACTCGATCCCCTTCGACAATCGCGCCTGCAGCATCGCTTGCCCCCATCCCATGATTCCCATGATTCCCATTCGTCCCATCACTCCCATGACACAAGCCATCGCCATGCTCCGCTGCATCCCCCGCGTTGCGGGGGAATTCGAGCACGAACCCGTCGCGTTCTTCGATGCTGGCATCGAGGCGGACGGCGCGGATGCCGGTGTATCGACCGGCATCGTCTCGGATGGGGATGGTCAAACAACCGCGCAGGGTCTCGCGTCCGTTGCGCTTGTAGAGTCCCAGCTCTTCCAAGTGGTCACGGATTCGCACCCCGGCGACGATACGTCGGCTGGGGAGTTGGTTGCCGAGCGATCGATCGCTGTATCCGACCGAAGCCGCGCGGGCTTGCTCGAGCGACATCCCTAGCAATCGTTCGACGGCAGCGATGGCCTTGGGATGTTGCTCCAAGCACGAAGCGTAGTACGCGATCGCAGCGCCGAGCGGATCGTGTTCCATGGCGGACTGGAGCGGGAACTTGGCGGTGTTGATGGGGGTTGGAAGCTGGAGCATGGGAACACCGGGAAATAAAAAAGCACCGAGGGACTGTGGTGATGCAGGTCATCTCCAGCTTGGGCGCCGCGCGATTCCCGGAGGCTGAATTCCCGGACGCATCTGGAGGTTGACTTGCGCGATGCCTCCAGGAATGCGGCGGCTCGGTGGCGTGCACAAGGGGCGCGCTGAAAAGTTTTTCAAAATTCCCGATGCGATGATCGAGTCGTAGAGGCGGGAGGCCGGAGGCGCAAGGCAGAGAGGTATGACGATACGATCAGCTCGGGTGGCATTAATAGCCGAGATGCGCGAGCATCCGGGTTGAAGCGCGCAACAACATGCCATGTTCGTTATGGTTCCAACCGGGGACTAGCGCCCACGCGGCTGATGGGATAACAGCCGAAGCAGTTGAGACAACTGCTCTACATTATATTCGGGCTAACGCCCACGCGGCTGATCGGATAACAGCCAAAGCAGTTGAGACAACTGCTCTACATTGTGTTCGGGCTAGCGCCCACGCGGCTGATGGGATAACAGCCAAAGCAGTTGAGAAAACTGCTCTACATTATGTTCGGGCAGACGCCCGTGCGGCTGATCGGTATCCCTCGCTCACACTCTCACGCTTCGGGTTGGGATCCTACGACCATGCCTTCGACGATGCTCGGCTGTTCAGTACCGGCTCCCGCCTACGGCCTCTCGACTCCGATCTCAACTCCCATCTCACCGCGACGCTCGCGGAGCGAGCCGATAGCGGTCGATG
>JBKDXO010000075.1:0-1977 GCA_046306195.1 Planctomycetota bacterium
CCACGGCGACCAAGGGAACTACCTGAACTTTGACTTCGTAGGGGCCGTCGACCGCATCACCGGCATGAACCCAGTACTTCAAGGGCTGATGGATACCGCCGAACGTTTTCCCGAGGTCGATTTTGTAATTGATACGTTCAATTTCCGGAGTCATCGGTAGGAACTGGTCCACCAATTGGCCATCCGACAAATCGAAGCGAAGGCTTACTTTTTCACCAAGGTGCATCCCTCGTACGGTGACAGTGACCGGGAGCACGGAGCCTTGGGTTACCGTGGTGGATCCGGGCAGTACTTCGAGAATGTTTACCCGAGCCGCCGGAGCGATATTCGCCCACGGAAGCAAAACGCGAGCGAACGAAGTCAGACCGCTCTTGGGACTCGCGAACATGTAGATCGCGCTGCAGAGCAAGCAGCCAAAAAAAGCTGCGGCCAAGCGAACGACCGTGGCCGAATCGGCGATGCTTTGGGAATCCTGGCCATTCAGATTTCGGACTGCATAGCGTCCCAGATAGGAGACGACCCCTTTTGGGGTTTTGGAATCCTCGCGGGACAATTGCAGCCAACTGATGAGACTGTCCTTGCATTCCGGGTATTGCTTTTCGATCATCCGTGCGGCGTGCTCGATATGGATCCGGTGGATCATCGGTGGTACCACGCGGCGCGGGAGCCACCAGCAACTCCAGCCGACCAGCGAACCTAGAACGGCAAAGCGGGCGAGTTTCGTGAGAGGCCACAACCAGTGATCGACCAGAATTGCTACGGTGACGACAAACAACACGACGGTCAGCCACCAAAGCAGGCCGTAAAAAAATTCGGTGCGCCGCATGTTCCGAGCGGCTTGCTCGATGTAAATCGCGAGCGAATCGCGACTCAAGGTGGTCGCATCAACGCCGCCACGAGGTTGATCTGGTGAGAGAGGCCGGACCGGCGACGCGACCTGGGACATCGATCTTCCGTTCTTGCAGGTTAGGGGTCTGACGAGTCGGAGCCATGGACTTCCAAAACTCCATTATAGGCTTGGCTGAACCCGGCGGACTGTCGAAATCGACGGATAGATCGTGGAATTCGTGGCTGCGATCGCGTCCCAAACGTTACAGATGCATCCCCACAAATCCGCCCGATTGCTCGATGATTTGCTGGAGTTGTTCCATGCGTTTGCGGGTCAAGTCCGGGTTTCCCGCCCCAATGTAGCGGTTGAATTCCGAGCAGACTGCATGGTTCACGGTTTCAGAAAACCACCGGACCACATGCTGCTCAAGCCACGGGACATTTTCTTGATCGAGCGAAATTCGCAGTTCCGCGCGCCTGGCTGAGGCATCATTCTCATCCGTGAAAACAACTCCCTCGAATTTGAACGCGATCATGCCACAATCCGGATCGTTGGTAACAAAGAATCGGCAATGGGCATTATGGAGGTAGTAAGCGTTGTGCGTACCGTGGTCGGAGATCGCCTTTTTGCTCCGCTCCCATTTCGCGACCACGCCTGGGGAGGCGTCCAACGGGGGATCGAGTCGAGTGACGCTGCGCAGCGGCAGGCAGTCGAAGGCGATATCGACATGCCTGGGATGTTGGATGGCGTCTTGTTGACTCGGAGCATCCATAAGGAGACGCAACTCTCAGATACCTGAAAATGCCTGGTTCAAAAGTTCCCGTTCTTCGATCTTGTGCGATCGAAGCGATCCGGTCGCGGGACTGGCGGATTCCGGCCGTGAAATGAGGCTAAGCGGGAATCGTTTAGCGATCTCATCCCCCCATCGCATCTTCACGAACTGCCACGCCCCCATGTTGCTCGGTTCGTCCTGGTACCAAACGACCGAGGTGCCATCGGCGTACGGCGAGAGAGACCGCATGACCTGATTGACATCCAGCGGATAGAACTGCTCGATCCGAAGCAACGCCACGCTGTGAGCGTTGAGTCGCTTGCGCTCCTCGAGGAGATCATAGTAGGCTTTTCCAGTCGATAGAATCACTCGCGTG
>JBKDXO010000076.1:0-18269 GCA_046306195.1 Planctomycetota bacterium
ACTTCAAGGAAGACAAGAAAGAGAAAGCAAAGGATGGTCGCGACCTGTTCTACAGCTATGTCTTCGATCTCGAACCCCCCGATCGGGAAGACGACAGCCCGCAACTCGGCAGGCGTCGAAAATTGCGATTTATCTCCGACAACGACACAAAAACACTCGTCGTCATCGGCGCCGATACCGCGCAACGGGAAACCATTGCTCGATTGATCAAGCTGTGGGATATCCCAACACCCGAGGACAAACGCTCGTTGCGTTACACCAACATCGTCAAAGTCGAACACTCGCGGGCTGAGTCGATCGTCGATGCCATCAAAGACGCGTTTCGCGACCTCCTCAGTTCCAACGACAAAGCGTTAGAAAAAACGAGCCCCGACGCCAACAAGGAGAAGAAACGGGAAGATTCCGACGGAGAAGTCGGCGCGGGTGGAGGTATGAGCTTTACGTTCTCCGGTCGACTCTCCCTCGGGGTTGATCGCGTCACAAACTCCATCATCGTCTCAGCCAAAGGGGAGGATTTGCTGGACTTGGTGTCGAAGCTGATCAAGGATCTGGACGAAGCAGCCCAACCGACTGGCACGGTGCAAAGCATCCAGCTCAACGGCGCGAGCGCATCCGCGATCGAGAAAGCGCTCAAGGGCCTCATGCGAAGCGAGAAGAAGCAATCGCAGGACAATCGAAGACAAGGCCAAGACCTTCAGGATCTCGAACAGCCGGCCCCCGACGCAGGAATCTCGCCGTACAACGGTCGCATCATGCGGAACGGTTCTGGCAACGACTACGATCGATAAGGCTCCGCAGCACCGAGAGCACTTCGGCGCAGTGACTTGTTCAAAAAGAGGATCCGAAAGGATAGGCTCTAAATCAGGATCGGACCGCTGTCGGATACCCCTTCTTCCCATTGACGACGGACCTCGCGAAGTCCGTATGCGCACAGGTCGAATTGCCGGCTCAGCCGATGGAGCAGTTCGGAGGGGGCTTCCTCATTCGCCTCGTCTTCGATCTCGCTAGCGATCTCGTAGGCGAGTTTTCCCTGCTGGCAGTAACTGACAAACTGATCGCTCCTGTTCGCCCCCTGAAGGCTGCGCAGGGACTCCGGATACAGTCCGGTCCAGAAGAGAGTAAAGTCACCGATGTGCCGATGCACCTCCCGTTTGGCCAACCCGATGCGCTGCTGCGCCTCGGTCATCATCGTGACCACCTCCGTCGCAGGCCTGCCATTGAGCTTGCGGATCCGGAGCATGGCGTCGGTTTTCGTGAAACGGACCAGGAGTTTGCTGATGTATTGGACCAACTGGGTGTCGGCGACCCCGAGTTGGGTAAAGAAGGTGTACTCCGACAATCCTGCAAAATATTTCTCCAGGACTTCTCCGGGCCCGGAACCTTGGCTGGAAATCATGTTCGTAGCTCCTAAACCTGTCGTACCCCCTAAACCTGTCGCACCTAGGAACCGTTCGTCTCCCTTTTCAAAATATTTGTTCCAAACCACGGGAGTCAAGATTAACTCTTTTGCTTTTTCAAAATTGGCATCAACTTTTCTAATTGCCCGGTCGGGTTGGATCTGGGTTTGGGGTTGGGAATCCTTTTGACAATCGGAAGGGTGGTTGCGTAGACTGGTGGGGTCGGGTCGACGGAAATCCCTTACTCCTCTTTTCTTGATCCCATCATGCGGTCGTCTGAATCCTCGCTGTTTCTGTCTTCGCCGTCGCAGGTGGAAATTTCCGATGAGGAATTGGTTGCACGCTATCAAAAGACCCGCGAATCCGCGGATTTTGAACAGTTGGTCCGTCGATATGAGCGGGAGTTGTACACGTTTTTGCGTCGTTTTCTGGGGAATGCCCAGCACGCCGAGGATGTGTTCCAGGGAGCGTTTCTGAGCGTTCACCTGCGAATCGACCAGTTCGAACCTGGGAAACGGTTTCGACCATGGCTTTATGCGATCGCCAGCAACAAAGCGATCGATTTTTTGCGGCGAAACAAACGACATCAAGTAGCGAGTTTGGATCAGGGGTCCTCGGTAGGGGATTCCGACGAAACGATGGTCCAACGGCTGTCGAGCCAGGAGGTAGGGCCGGAGGAGCGGGCGATGCTCAACGAAACGTCCAGCCGGATGCGGGAAGCGGTTCGCCAACTGAGTCCGTCGACCCAACAATTGATTCAATTAGCCTTCTATCAGGGACTGAAGTACGCGGACATCGCCGAAATCTTGGAAATACCTGTCGGAACCGTAAAGAGTCGGGTTTTCACCGCCATGCGCAAACTGAATGAGATTTGGTTGCGTATGCAAGAGGAGAAGCGGACGAACCCGTCCTAGCCGACTTTTTCATCGCCAGTTCGCCTATGTTTCACATCCCTGCCATGCGCGGCCAATCGCCTGAATTCTCTGATGAAACCCTGCTCGGGTATTTGCTCGGGGGACTGTCCGACGAAGAGACAGCCCAGATCGAAGACGCGTTAATCCATTCGGACCTGCTTCGACAACGGCTCGCCGATCTTCGCAGCTTTATGGAACCGGTTTCCGCGATGGATGATTCGTTCGAACCGCGGATGGGATTGGTCGCCGATACGTTATCGCTCGTTGCTGCGGAGGAAGAAAAACGGGAGGTTTCCCCTTTGCAATCTCAGGGAACGATGGAACTTTCGGATGTAAAGCGACTGGATTGGTCGGAGGTACCTGACTCAGCCCGAATCGCCTGGATGGACAGTTTTGTAACTATCGCGGCAGGAGTTATTTTTCTTTCGCTTTTGCTTCCTTCGATTTGGCAATGGCGCGAGGCAGCCCGACAGTTCGCCTGTGCGGAGAATCTGCGGAACGTTGGTTTCGGGTTGCTGTCCTACGTCCACCTTTCTCCATCGCATCAAATCCCTCCGATTGACGTGAGCGGTCCCAAGGCCTTTGCAGGCATGTACGCAATCCATTTGCGAGATCGAGATTTGCTGGAAACTCCTAGCTGGGTTCATTGCCCATCGAATCGGCTTCTCTCGGAGTTAGCGCAGACCCCCACCAGTGAACAGTTTCTCGCCGCGACCCCGGACCAACAGGTGTTGCTCAGTTACGTGGTAGGTGGCAATTACGCGTACAACCTAGGGGTGTGGATCGACGACCAGTACCGTACGCCGAGGCTCGACGCGCCAGTTCGTTTTGCAGTACTCGGAGACATGTGGCCATCGTCCAACGGAGTTGTCCAACAAACCAAGCAACCCCCTGTGTTGCATGGCGATCGCGGTGCGAACATGTTTTACAACGACGGAAGCATTCGTTTGATCCGAATTCCCTTCCGCGCCGACGCGAAATCGCTATCTGAGTCCGCGATCGATAACCCCTTCCTCAACCGCGAATGGGAACAGGGGGTCGGAATCGGGATCCAGGACGCCTGTTTGGGGCCCAGCTATTGGCGACCAGCGATCGATATCGATCGTCCTCGCTAACAGATTTCCCAGGCGGCACAACCGTTTACCCAAGCTGCCACTCTGAGAACCCGCCTGCTCCAGGAAGTTGACCCAACTGGTCTGCTATCTACAATGAAAGGTCTTGGTTGTTCTCGCACAAAGGTTGGATTCCCATGCCGCGTTGGTTAGCTGCTATCCCCGTTTTCAACGAGGTCTCATCCGTTCAGGGAGTTCTGGACGAGGTGACGAAGTACGCGCCTAATGTGCTAGCGGTCGACGATGGTTCCAGCGACGGCACGTCCGAATTGCTCGACCGACGCGAGGACATTGCCGTCGCGCATCACTCGAAAAACCTCGGCTACGGTGCCGCACTCCGTACGGCATTTCAATATGCCATCGACGAAGGGTACGAAATCCTTGTTACTCTCGACTGCGATGGCCAGCATCAGCCCAAGCGAATTCCGCGATTCGTCGCAGCTTGCAAAAACGCAGACATCGTTTCCGGATCCCGGTATTTAAAGACGTACGAAGGGGACAGCGCGCCACCGGCGGAGCGACTCTTCATCAATCGCACCGTTACGAAGCGTCTCAACGAAACCTTTGGCTGGAATTTGACCGACACGTTCTGCGGGTTCAAAGCTTATCGTGTGTCGGCCCTGGAACAGCTTCGAGTCACCGTCGACGGCTACGCCATGCCGCTCGAGTTGTGGGTGCAAGCCGCTTACTTGGGTTTGCGGATCATCGAGATCCCTGTCCCATTGATCTACTTGGATTTGTCCCGTTCCTTTGGCGGTTCTCTGGATGATGGCGGCATTCGCCTTCAGCACTACAACTCCGTGATCGATGCCAGCATCCGCGACATGCTCGATCGAGGATACGGGCCGCTCGTTCCCGCATCCGCCTGCCGGGGAGAGTGTTGCTAGTGACCGATTCGGTCCATGGACTCCCGTTGCGGGCGCCGCGAGGAAACAATCTCGCAGCCATCGTCCCCGACCGCTCCACCATCGCCTCGCTGCTTCAGGCCAATCTCTCCTTTTGGAATTCTTCGCAAGTACCATCCTGGATCGGTACTCTTCGCCGTTTAGCGCGAAGCCAGATCGCAACCTTATCCCACGATTACGCGGACTCGTATCTCAACGGACCGCTTGTCCCGTCCGCGGAATTATCCTTGAATCGACCGTGGATCCTGGGTGGTCATCAGGCCGAGTTGTTTCATCCAGGCGTTTGGTTCAAAAATATTTTGATCGATCGGCTTGCAAAAGAAACCAACAGTGTGGGACTTCACGCGATCATCGATCACGACCTAGCTCGCGTCACCACTCTACGTGCACCATCGCGAGCGGATTCGCGTCAACGCGCGCACATCACCACGATCCCTTTGCCACTCTCGCGCCCGTCGACGCAGGACACATTCCTTCCCTGGAATGCATGGCAGGTGGATCGCTCCAAAATAGAGGATACTTGCGGTAGGATTCGTCAAGCTCTGGAATCGGTTGGGATAACCAAATCGATGTCGACCGATTATTTTCATCAAGTGGCATCCCTCCCCAAGGACCGAAATGCTGCTCTTGCACTTTCGCAAGTTCGACATCGCATGGAGCGCCGCCATGGCATCAGCAACTGGGAGTTTCCCATGTCCTATCTCTGCCAGGGGAAATCTTGGCGAGAGTTTGTGGAGCACTGCGTCGCCAACGCGGCCGAGTTGAACCGCACCTACAACGAGTGCCTCGATGATTACCGATCGCGAGAGCAGATCACCAATCCCACGCAGCCGGTGCCTCGCTTGGGGCGCCAAGGTGATTGGATCGAACTCCCGTTCTGGATCCGTATGCCGGGGCAATTTTCCCGCAAACGCATGTGGGTTTCGAAACGAGAATCAGGTTGCCAAGTCGCTCCCGAACCCGGATCCCACGACTCTGCGGTGCCGTGGGGGGATCCCTTTTGGGAATCCTCCTGGATCGTTTGGCCTCGCGCACTGACCACGACTCTTTTTCTACGGGTCTTCATCGCCGACTTGTTCGTTCATGGCATTGGGGGAGGCCAATACGATCGACTCACCGACGCGATCATCGAACGCTTTCTTCGCATTCCGCCCCCGAAATTCCTGACTTGCACTGCCACTCTCTGGCTAACCTTTCCTGAGTCGAGTTCGATCGAGGAGCCGGCATTGACCGAACAGGCGATGGCATTGGAACACCAACGCCAACGGCTTCGCTCTTGTCCCGAGCAATTTTTGGATCTCCAGGTTCCCGCCCAGATGCAGCTCGCCATCGAGCACCGACAACTCCTGGATCGAATGCCACCGCGAGGGCTCAAGAAAACGTGGGATCATGATATGAGGCGACTCAAGGCGAAAATTGTCGCGGCGATCGACGAGCACTTTCATGCCTGGGACGATCGCATGACAGCATTCGAGGCTAGGAAGCTTGAGCAAAAAATCCTGCAATCACGGGAGTTTTCTTATGTTTTGTTTGAGGAACAAGACGTCTTGCATCGCCTGATCCAACTCGCGATCACTCGCTGTTAAACTGCGTGCTTGGGGATGGCTGGGAAGCCCGCGAATCCTCCTCTGTTTTTTCCGATCAAAGCATCTCGTTCGAAATGCCGATGACGAAGATGGGTCGTTCGGTCATTGGAAACCGGAACGGTAGTCATCCTGGGTGGAGAGATTGGAAGAGAGCTATGCGACGACATCGCGATGCATGGATGCCAAAGATTTGGGTTGGACTCGCTGTATGCCTAGCGTTTTTCGCGGACTTCACTCACGTGGCGATGGCCAATACTTGGGCGCAGAAAATGTTCGCGACCACGCATCACGATTTCGGCACGGTCAGCCGCAACGCCAAGACGGAGTATTCCTTCGTATTTGAGAATTGCTACGAAGAGGATGTGCACATCGCTGGGGTCCGCAGCAGCTGCGGTTGCACGACACCCGTTGTTACGAAGTCGACACTGAAGTCCTGGGAGAAAGGTGAGATTCTCGCTAAATTCAATACGAGGACTTTTCTCGGGACCAAGAGCGCGATGATCACTGTCATTATTGATCGCCCCTACTACGCCGAGGTCCAGTTGACCGTCGGCGGTACGATTCGTTCCGATATCACCGTGGATCCAGGCGAGGTGCAATTCGGCGAAACCGATCTGGGCATCGGCAAGACGGTCGACTTGCAAATCGCGTACACCGGAGCCAAAGACTGGAAGATCGTGGACGTCCGCGGGAACTCGGACGCGCTCGAGGTTCGACTGGATACTCCGACGCGCCAGGCGGGATACGTCGCCTACAAGATGCACGTCCGGTTAAAGCCATCTGCGCCGATCGGCGAGATGAACGAGGAATTGATCATCGTCACGAATGACCTTAACGAAACGGACAGTCAATTTCGGCTGCCAATCTTCGCCCGGGTGATCCCACCCGTCACGGTGATGCCTGAAAAGATCGTGTTGGGTGATTTGAAAAAAGGTCAGTCCCAACAACAACGATTGGTTGTCAAAGCCAAAAAACCGTTCGGGATTTCCAAAATCGACTGCGAGGACAAACGATTTGAATTCTCGATTCCCGAAGGTGAAAAACCGGTTCATGTGCTGCAATTCATGTTCCGGGGGGACTGCGAGTCCCCCGAGGATCGGAGCGTTCACCAAAAAGTGGTGATCGAAACCACGACCGGGGAAACCGTCGAGACGGTCGTCATCGGACGAGTTCTGGAATAGCGACCCCGACGCGCCACGGTCACCGGGCTATCAAAATACCCGGCACGGGACTGCCGTTCTTGTGCGCCTTCCATTCGATACAGATGATCTAAGCGGTTCATGCCTGGCGTCTGCAAGCGGCTTTGCGGGGCACTTTCTTCCCTAGGCATCTTGTTTTGGGATGGACTGAGGGACGCGCTCGCACACCGGATTTCGCGAGCGCTCTTCTTTTCCAGTTCCGTTTGACGCAAGGCGGAACCTGCTCATTCCCAGCAAATTCATTGAATGCTGTTGAATCGGGACGTTCTCCAAATACTCTGGAATCAGATTTGTTTCTTCCCCGTCGTTTAGGGTAGCCCGACCTAACGGTGGCATCTACGGAAACGTAGCGTGCATACTCTCCAAAACGAGACGGAGGTTATTTTTCCTCGGTTCCATTTCCCAATCGTGATTTCGCCCGCATGAGACCACCCAAGTCTAGTTCCAAGAAGAGAAAGAGATTGCAACCTGGGGCATCGTTGGGACCTGCGCGGGAACCCATACGACAACCGGTTGCCAAGGATTTGGAGCCACTTGAAAAGCTTGATTTTAAGCGGGATCGTTCTTCTTGGCTGACTGCGCTCGGGGTCGTTGTGTTGTCGACCTTGGCGATGTACGGTCAAACTGTTTGGGAATTGGAGTATCTATGGCGAACGGAAGCGGATTACTCCCACGGATACTTGGTACCGATTCTGAGTCTCGCGTTACTGTATTCCCGACGGGAAACTTTTCCGGGCATCGACAAAAGGTTTCACTGGTCGGGAGTGGGACTGCTGCTGTTCGCGGTCGTGCTCCGGACGTGTGGCCGTCTCTTTTTCGCCGAGTTTCTTGAGGGCTGGTCGATCGTTCCGTGGTTGGCGGGGTGCGTGGCGTTGTTGGCAGGTTGGCGTGCGGTCTGGTGGGCGATGCCGGCTCTGGTCTTCCTCGTGTTCATGGTGCCCCTCCCGTACCAGTTGGAAACCCTTTTGAGTTGGAAGCTTCAATCGTTGGTCACGATTTTGTCTTCTGCCATGTTGAGGATTTTCGGTTTCCCTGCGGTGTCGGAAGGCAACACCATCTGGATCGGTCAGTCGCAGATGTTGGTTGAGGAGGCGTGCTCTGGTCTCCGCATTTTCGTTGGAATGGCTGCCTTCGGTTTTTTTTGGGCTGCCATGATCCGGCGGGCTTGGATCGATAAGGTTGTGGTTCTAGCGTCGATCATCCCTTTATCGATCGTTGCCAACACCGTTCGAAGCGTGATTATTTGCATCGGCTACCAATGGTTTGATGGTCGTCTAGCTTCACTTCTTCATGACTGGGCTGGCATCTTCATGATTTTGCTAGCCGCGACCTTGGTTTGGTTGGTCAAGCAGTTTTGGGAAACGGCTTACCGTCCGTTGTGGATATCGATGCCAGGAGATCGGTTGCGAGGATACTAGCGCAACGAATTTCGCACGAGGAATTTAGTTTGAACCCGTTTTGTATTTAGACAAACAGACTGCAAAGCAAAGTAGAGATAGAGCTCCATGAGTCGTTCCGTCGCAAAAACTACCGATCCCCAGAACAAAGATCCTTGGCAGGAATTGCCATTCGATCCCTGGCTTATTGTCGCCACGATTCGCCGAAATTGGCCCTGGGCAGCCTCGGTAGGAACACTATTGGCGCTACTGGCCACCACCTATGTGTATCGGTCTTTTGTCCCTGAGTATCTCGCCTCGTACCTTTTCGAAGCGAACCGGGATTTCGTCGTTTTTCAGGGAGTCATGCAGGGTCCGGCGGATTTGAATCTTGTGCTCAACGAGCGGCCTCTGATCGAAAACCACCTCGTCCTCGCGCCCGTTCTTTCCGACCCGAAGGTTTGTCAGGCACCAAGCCTTCAGGATGTCAACACGCGCGAGATGAATATTCGTCAACACATGAGCATCAGCGACCTGGGGTCGCGAACGCTGATGCGTCTATCGTATCGGGACACCGATCCGGTAGCTGCCGCTACTGTTTGCAATGCAATCGCCAAGTCCTATTTGCAGCAGCGTCAAAGGTTCGATGATCGGCGAATCTCGGATCTGGAAGGTTGGTTGCAACCAGCCCTCAAGCTATGGCAGGACGAGGTGGAGCAGCACCGTGAACGCATCGTGAACTTGAGCAAGCAAGCGAAGGGGTTCGATCCGTTTCAAGAGACCACGCGCCTCAACGCCGATACAACCTACCTCACGCATTTACGCGACGAACTGAGTGAATTGCGTTCTACGGAATCGGTGCTCGAAGCCGAATTGCTGATGCTCAAAGACTCTCAAAATCGATCGGATCAATCCTTCAAAAACGACATCGATCCCCTCGAACTCGATGAGATGATTGACGAGCATGATGAAGTCCTGCGGATTACCGAATTGCTGGAGGAAAAAAATAGTGAAATGCGCATTATGGAAAGTTCCGACCTCGTGCGTACGCGCCAGAGTTGGTACGAAGGGTTGAAGTCGGATTGCGCGAAACTCGAGAGCGAGTTGAGCCTAGCAAAGGAAGCGGCCATCCCCGAGGTTCTTGCCAAATGGAGAGAATCCATGGTGGTCAAAAAGGCCGCCGAACTGTCGCGATCACGGACTCGGAGGGAAGTGATCGAGTCGAACTACGAAGCCGAAGAAGACCGGCTTTCCAATTTTGCAGGCGAAACCGCCGAGCTGTATTTCGCTCAGCAAAAATATATACAAGCCCGCAATATCCTCGAAAAGCTCAATGAGAGGACCGCTTCGCTACGAACGGAACGGCAGAAGAGCAGCACAATTCAGACGCTGGCCGAAGCAACTCCGCCAACCATTCCAATCGAGATGGTTCCATGGAAAAAGATTTTTTTGTTTGCGGTCGGGTCGTTCCTGTTCCCATTCGGTATCGCGTTTCTCTGGGAACTCCATTGCAAGCGGATTGCCTACTCCGAGGCGCTCGAGTCTGGAAAAGAAATACCTTGCTTGGGGGAAGTGGCCAAGCTGCCAAGTCGCTCCGTCTCGAGTTGGAAGCAGCGGGCCTACGACGAGAGCATCGAGAGTCTGCGCGCGAACTTTCTTTTCACGCGACCAGAGAATGCCCAAACCTTGGTGGTCTGCAGCAGCATGCCGCGCGAAGGGAAGAGCACACTCGCATCCCACTTGGCCCTGTCACTGTCTCGCCTGAGCAGTCGCCCGGTTCTGTTGATCGATGCCGATATGCGGAGTCCGGACCAGCATCACCTGTTTGGTGTTGCGCTGAATGCCGGATTGGCGGAGGTTCTCAGCAAAACCGTTTCCTTGCACGAGGCGATCGACCGAAGCTTGGGCGACCAATTGCATATCCTGACGGCCGGCGTGGTTCGAAGGAACCTTTATCGAAATGTTTCTCCGGAACGTATCGACGAACTTTTCCGCGAGGCCAAACAACACTACGAGTACATCATCATTGACACGGCGCCGGTTCTGGCAGCCAGCGAAACTTTGACTATCGCGTCTGCAGCGGATGGAACGTTGCTTTGCACGATGCGTGATGTCAGCCGTCACGATCATCTGCAGCGCTGTGTCCGTCGACTGACTCTCTCTGGGGCAAAGATCGTTGGTACGGTCTTCAGCGGAATTCCGATGAGGCAATATTATTACCGATACGGAGAGTACCGCTATCTGGATTCCGACGATGCTGCATCATCGCCTTCGGGGCTTTCCCGCGCTTGATCGATGAAATCTGAGGAACCACCTGTGAGCAGCAAACCAATCGTCGAGCGAGGTAGAGCATGAAGAACGAGAGTAGTTCGGATTACATAAATCCGTCCGCTTGCGTCCTCTCCAACGGCGAGCAATTGGATCGAATGCCGATCGGCGAGGCCACCGACGTCTACCGAGCCCCTGACCGCCAGGTGAAGGCCAAGATTCGATGGGAGTGGAATGTACCGTTCTTGGCGACCTCGTTCGCCGCGTTGGCTATTATCTTGGTTTCGCTGGGCGTTATTCATGCGATTCAAGCCCGCCGAGTTGCGGAAGGGCTGTCGAATCTTGCAAAGAAAGCGATGGCTCAGCAAGACCATGCCATGGAAGCGAAGTGGCTGAAACAGCTTGTCGCATTCGATTTTCGCTACGACCGAGCCCTCGAACGTTTGGCGATCGCAACCAATCAATCGGTCAAAACGCCTGAGGATATCGATGAAGCTCGTCGGACATTGACCCGTGCCATCGCATCTATGGACGAAACAAGCGATCGCGATCGAATCCAATCCTTGCGACGCTTGCTGATTCCTCGACTGCTTGAGATTCCAACGATTTGGGCGATGGAAGCCGAGAAACAGACGCTGCTCCTTTCTGCTGCCGAAGATGACAAGGACGCTTTGCGATGGCTGGCCCTGAGCACCTTCACCCAGGTCGAAAACGGCGAATGGCGCACTCGGGACAAAGCTCGCTATGACAAAAGGAAAGATCACTGGGCGTGGATGAGCACTCAGCCCGTTGGCCAAATCCTAGAATACGCCGAAGCTGCTAATCCTGAATCGCTCGACATCAAGATCGCCTTATTGAGCGCTTACATCGATCGTCCGGAACTGTTCGACGTCCCCCTCGACGACGAATCGCGAAATCAGTTTCGAGGAAAAGCCAAACTTATCATTGAGAACCTCCAGAACCTAGAAGATGGGCGAGCTCAATGGGCCTGCTTTACCTTTGCGGAGAAAATCGATCGACAGCAAGCTGAGACGCTGCTGAACAACATCTCGGCCACCGCTGTCAAACGACTGCGAGTCGTTGAAAAACCCGTCGAAGGGAAAAATCGGCAAGGCATTTTTTCTGACACGAAATACTGGGACATGACGATCGCACTCGCGAAAGCCGCCAGGTTGAATGTCGAGAAAAAGTTTTCGGAAGCGGATGAACTCTATCAGGTTTTGATCACGGTCGACAAAAATCAAATCCCTGAATCGCAATTGGCGGACCTCTTCCTTCAATACGGGCTGCTTCACTGGCGTCAAGGGAAATACGATTCCGCCTTGGAGATACTTCGACAGGGTTGCCAGGCAACGCGACCCAGCGCGGGGCTGGGAATGTGGGAGTTGATCGCATCCATCCAATGCCAACGCGGCGACCGGGACGAGGCAGCGATCGCGATTCGAGAACTCGAGGAAGCGACGCAACAGGCTCGCGATCTCTACCTGATGTCCCCGGTCCGCGATGGATTACGGGAACAAGAGCTGAAGCGTCTCGCACAAGTCCGCTGGCACGCAGCCGTTCTGCGGTGCGAACAATCTCTTAAGGATGACACAAACTGGGAAACGATCCAAAACTTGGTGACCTTGCTCCAGGCGCAAAACGATATCCCAAGCAATCTCCGCCTGGATGCCCACGTCGTTCTCGCCGACGCTTATTCCCGAATTGGGTTCTGGGATTTGGAGGCGCGGACGCTGGAAGATGCACTGAGCCTGGCTTCCGACGACAAATTGCTCCGAAAACGGATTGCAGATGCATGGTTGAAAGGGGGAGTTCTGATACGAGCGGAATCGCATTTGAAGTTAGCGGATGACGGAAGCTTCAACGCATCGCTCGCGCTTCTCCAAGTCACGCTCGATATCCAAAAGACAACCCCGTTGTCTGCGCGAAAAGTCGATCGATTGCGTCAGCTTCAAAACCAGGCCCGGCGTCGACTGAACGAAGAGACTGCCGCTGGCAAAGAGAATAATCGCGCCTGGATGCTTGATGTGATCGAGTTATCCAATGTTGTCGATGCACTGGAGTCGGATCAATTGAGGGTGTCCTTAGATTCCGAGCAAGGGATCTCCGAATTGACGGCAGCCTACCCGGATGATGCGGAACTCCAAGCTTTGGCCGCAATTTCGTTTGCGGCAGCGGGCAGGCAGGAGAAGACCGAATCCGCCCTGAGAAATCTGGAGCGATTGAAGACGAATTCACCACAAGTTTGGTTCGATACGACGTTGAGAGTCAATCTGCTCCTGAAACGCATCTCGCAAGCAAAAGAACTTGTTCGGAACGTTTTCGACGAGCGGATCCTCCCGGAATTAACGCTGCGTCGCTTGGCAGCTCGAGCGTTTTCTGAGTCTGGAGACATGGACGAAGCCTGTCGAATTCTACTTGCTGCCAAGGATAGCAACGACGTCGCGTATCTGTTCCTACTGGCGAATAACTTGTTCAAGGTAGTGTCTGCGGAAAGGGTGCGATCCGATGCAACGCCATCGGAGAACGAATTCGCCTCCGCGTTGAAAGAAGTCGTCTTGCGGGTCCAAGAATTGGAGGGACCACGCGGTATCCTAGGGCAGTTTCTTGTGGCTGCCGACCTGCTTCGATCGTCTCGAGCGGATACAAAGTCGAAAAACTTGGACCAGGCGACGAAGATCATGCGGCGCGTTGTCGATGCTCGCCCCCGATGGGTCGAAGGTTTGCAATTAGCCGGTGATGTGCGTTCGGCTGCAGGCGACGCGGAAGAAGCCGTGAGCTTTTATCGGCGGGCCATAGCCGAGGGTGATACTCGAGTCATCACCGTTTTCCAGCTGACTCAACAATTGAGCCAGTTAGGAAGGTTTACTGAAGCGGAATCGGAATTTCAGCGGATCGCGCATCTGTCTCAGGCGAGCCGAGCGATTTCGGAATTCGCGATTAGCCTGGAACAGCGAAAAGGGAACGATGCTCGCGCCCTCGAGTTGGCTCGCGATACTACCGACCGATACCCCCAGGATTCGTCAGCGTGGTTGATCCGAGCGCAAACCGCTCTTCAGCAGCAAGCCATCGCTGAGGAAGGTGGGCCGAATCTCGTGGACGAGGCGGAAGAATGCTACCGAAAGGCCAATGAAATATCCAAGGGAGGGGATTTGTCCATATGGATCGCCTACCTTCGATTCTCGGCCCGCTTCCGCGGTCCGGAAGAGACCGAGGTTCTAGTCGATCAGCTTCGAGCGAGTCCTCTCTCCGAGAAGTCTCGCGGACTGTTGACCGCGCAAGCGTACCTGAGCCTGCGCGAATATCCCAAAGCGGTCGCATCATTGACCTCTGCGTCGAAAGCGTTTCCGTACGATATCGATATTCTTTCCGCTCTGTACGAAGCCTATCGCCTCAGCGGACAGAGCAGCCTTGCGATCGAGGCGCTCGAAAAAGCCTATCGCCTTAATCCCAAGAGAAGCGATATTGCACGGTCCCTGGCAGTAATGCTGGCGACGAACGCAGCAACAGGGGCTTCGGTTCCCTGGGATCGGATCAGTAACATCATCGAGGGAATCGATGCGCCAAACGCTGAATTTCGAAAACTTTTTTATGCGTTTCTCCTCGTGACACGCGGCGAAAAACAGTTGCTCACCCAAGCCTTGGGCGTGCTGGACGACTTGACACTCAGTTCCGATCGCGTCGTCGCCGGAGATGCTATTCGCCTGTCCATGGCTATTCATCGAGACGCTTGGGAAGTGGCGGCGAAGGACAAGCGAAACGACAAGATGCAAGTCGAAGTCCGAGAAGTACAGCGTTTGTTTGAAATCCTGTGGAGAGCGCCTGATCACTCAGCACTGGTCAACGACTTGTATCAGTATGCAGACTTTCTCTTGCAGGCCGGAGAACGACTGCGTGTTTCTGAATTGATTGACGAGTTTGACCGACTCGCCCCAGGCAGTCCCCTCTTGTTGAATCTTCGCTTTCAAGTGGCTGTCGCTGAAGGAAAAACGAACTCGCTGCCGGAAAAGGTACGTCAGTGGGTTGGGAAAGAGACGGAGCGTCGAAATGCCCCGCTTCTCGCCGAAGCCGGTCGTTTGCTGTCGGAAGTCGGCATGGTGCAGGAGGCTATTCCCTACCTAAAATCCGCTTACCAAATCGACAGCCAATGGCTTCGGCCGTTGATCGTGGGATTGTCTCGAGCCGGCAATATCGACGAAGCCTTGGAATTGTGCGTGGAACGCTACAGGATCGAACCGACGGTTGACGTGGTCTCACTCCTCGCCGATCTAGCGATTCTTAGCGTAGGACGGACCGCGTTGGATCCGCGCATTGAACAGATGATGCAAGAGTCTTTGGTGCGATTCCCTTCGAACCATAAACTTCTGGAGTTGGTTGGAACCCTTCGATTGTTTCAACAGCGATACCAGGAGTCGCTCGAACTTTTGTTGCAAGCTGAGAAGCTGGCTCCACGGAGCGCCGCGGCACTCAACAATCTCGCAATGGCTGCATCAGAGATACCGGGCCGGGAGGTAGAAGGATTGGCAAGGATTGAAAAAGCGATTGAGATTCACGGCCGCACCCCTGAACTGCTCGATACCCTTGGGATCGTTCAACTAGCTTGCGGACGCGCCAAGCAGGCAGAGGCTTCGCTAAAAGAATCCTGGGAAGCGAAACAGGATAGTCGCACACTTCTTCATTGGATCCAATCGCTTCAAGCCCAAGGGAAACAAACGGAGATTCGCGAACGCCTGCGATTCTTCAATCTGTCCGATCTCAAGGGACAAGTCCTGACTCCTCGCGAACAGGAATCTATCGAAATGTTCCGTCAATCGAACTCTCTCCCAACCAGTTCGAAGGAATCATCATGACGCAAAAAGTACTCGTCCGGCGTTTGATATTGATTTCAGCAATCGCTATTTTTGCCGTGATGTTCCCTTCGTGGATTGAAGGGAAATCGCGCCCCGGCGTCTCCAATCAAACGATGGGAGAGCGTTTGAATCAATTCCCTAAACAACTCGGGGAATGGGACTGTGTATCCGAGGAGCAACTCAAGCCCGAAGTCGAACGGGTTCTGCGTTGCTATGGGTATATCATCCGCGTTTACTGGAATGCCAGAACTGGGGATCGCATATCGTTAGCGTTGCTTTATGGTCCACGAGGACCGATGGCCGTGCATACTCCAGAAATCTGCTACAGCAGCCGTGGGCGAACTCCGGTCGGTGGACCTCGGGATATCGCCCCGCGCGGAAATGCCACTGGCCACTCATTCTGGCGGTTGTCCTTCAAACAACCTGCGGAACCGAAGCCCAATCTCGAAGTCTGGTATGCATGGAGCGACGGCGGCGAATGGGTTGCCAGTTCGCGTCCCCGGTACTGGACCACCGATAATCTTTTCAAAATTCAGATTGCAGGCGCCCCTGGTTCTGATGATGAAGACAGCCGTTGCGAGAGCTTTCTCCAAGAAGTTGTGCCCGCGTTCGAAAAACTGTTGCGTCTCGACCAATGATTCCTTGACCCTACCCACCCGTTGACACACACCATGAGCAGCCCGCCCCGCCCGATTCCCACGAAAAAAGAAGACGCAACGATTGAAAAATCGACCGATTGCGATGCATTTCATACCTATCCTTACCCCGTTGATCCATGGAATGAATGGGGACAATGGCCTAGCCGAGGAGTGATTCGTTGGAAGTACTTTCGCAAGAAATACTTTCGCGAACGCCTGATCGGTTCGGTCCTGTTGGTTTTGGCCGCTCCGGCCATCGTCGTCTTGTGGTGCATGGTGCGCCTGCACTCCAAGGGGGATGGGTTTTTCCGACAGACCCGAGTCGGCTTCCGAGGCAAACATTTCGAGATCCTCAAGCTCCGTACCATGGTCGTGGATGCCGAAGCCGACGGCAAGGCACGCTGGTGTGTCAAGGGAGATCCTCGAATCACCTCGCTCGGCCGCATCCTGCGAAAGACGCACCTGGATGAGTTGCCGCAATTGATCAATGTTGCGCGAGGCGAAATGGCGCTGGTCGGGCCGCGGCCCGAACGCCCTTGTTTCGTCGAGCATCTGAAAAAAGAAATCGACGGCTACGAGAAACGATTGTCGGTCCTGCCAGGCATCACCGGATTGGCGCAGGTTAATCTTCCACCCGACGAAACGATCGACGATGTGCGTCGCAAGCAATATCTCGATTTGCTTTACATCCAGGAAACCAATGGCGGGCTGGATCTTCGCATGTTGCTCGGAACCAGTGTTCGCATGGTCGGCATCCCTGGGGAACTGGTCGCGCGCTGGCTCGGTCTGCGCCGAGCAATCCCTGAAAGCCTTCGAACCACTGATTTATCGGAACGAAACAGCGAGAAACTCTCCGAGCCTCTTATCCTCGATAACCAGGTAGGTTGCATGGCTGCTAGCGTGGTGCGGTTGGCGAAGCCTCGCAGTCCACAACCTCCCAACGACCCCACACTCCCATCCTACGTCCCCAACGCATTCACCGTGGATGTCGAAGATTACTTCCATGTCTCGGGTTTTGCCGACCGGATCTCGCCCCGAGCATGGGATACCTTTCCGTGCCGTGTGGAAACCAACACGTATCGGCTGCTCGAACTCCTTCAACAGAAACATGTTCGCGGAACCTTTTTTATTCTCGGATGGGTCGCCGATCGTTATCCGCAACTGGTCCGTCGCATCGTCGATGCAGGCCATGAATTGGGTTGTCACTCCTACTGGCATCGCCTCATCTATCAGATGACACCACAGGAATTCGAAGAGGACTTGATTCACGCACAGCATGCCATCGAGCAAGCGGCTGGAGTCCAAGTTCATCTTTTTCGCGCCCCAAGCTTTTCGATAACACAGGCATCCCTGTGGGCGATCGACATCCTGAACGAGCATGGATTTACCTTGGACTCGAGCATTTTCCCGATGAAACGCGATCGATATGGGATTCCAGAATCCGCTGCGGCCATCCACCAGCATGCAGGATACAAACTCGCGATCCACGAGTATCCTCCAACAGTATGGAAAGCCGGACCCATCCGGGTTCCCGTCGGCGGCGGTTACTTCCGGTTGGCCCCCCGACAGGTGACGCAAATGGCCATCAACGGTGCCCGAGCGAATGGCATCCCAGCCATGTTCTACATGCATCCCTGGGAAATCGATCCACAACAGCCTCGTGTCGATGGTGTCCGCCCGCTGAATCGATTCCGCCATCGCGTCGGACTCAGCACGGCGTATTCCAAGCTCCAGTGGATCCTCGATCGAAACCGTTTTGCGGCGATCAGTGACGTCCTGAAGCACTTCGATCTCGGAACACTCCCAAGCAGCGATCCTGCGAGTTCCGAGGAAATAGACGAACTGACTATGTCTTCCAGTCACTAGTCCCACATGTTTGCCCCTCCCTCGAATGCTTGCCAACCTTGACTACACACCATGAGAACTAACGAGAAAAAGTCTTCACCCGATGCTGCCTCGCCCCTCGCTGTGGTGGTCTTTATTGAGCATCGCGTCCCGTTCGCTCGCGACCGAGGCGATCGCAG
>JBKDXO010000077.1:0-6735 GCA_046306195.1 Planctomycetota bacterium
ATCTTGAAATTCCTTGCCATCACTTCGTGCTGCGCTTAGACTGCTCCCCGTCTAATGGAATTTTCTTTTTTGCATCTTGACAGACTGTACCATGACTAAAAGTATCGCGAATCGAAGAAGAGAACATCGGCGTCGGAACCAGATCAAATCAAGGAGGGGTTTGTGTTTCGAATACCTCGAATCGCGAAGACTAATGTTTGCCGAGAGCTTCGATGGAGTAACCGCTCCGAATCTACCGGCCGGGTGGTCGCAAACGTCCACGGGCACGAACGCGTGGAACACGGTTGCGGGCGCGTTAAGCCACTCGGCACCCAATCATGCATTTGTTGCCAATCCGAGTACCGTGAGCGATGCCCGCCTGACGTCGGCGGTTTTTGTGCCAACTGCGGGCATGTCGGTTTTGAACTTCCGGAATTTCTATGACACGGAAGACGACTGGGATGGTGGCGTATTGGAGATTTCCATCAACGGCGGCGGTTTTTCCGATATCCTGGTCGCGGGTGGTTCATTCTTGTCAGGGGGGTATACCAGTCCGCTCAATGCGAGCGACAATCCTCTTTCTTTACGCCCTGCATGGCATGGAAACTCCGGTGGCTTTCTATCTACCGTTGTCAGGCTACCCGACGCATCACTCGATCAGAATAGTGTTTTGCGATGGCGATTCGGCTCCGACGGTTTATTTGGAGATGTCGGCTGGAGGATCGATACCGTTTTCCTAAGCGCGCCACCGACCCTGGATTTCGGCGACGCACCGGATAGCTATCCGGTGTTGCTATCCGATGATGGGGCGAGGCACACGGTGGGTTCACTCTTTCTCGGATCCGGTGTTGATCCTGAATTCGACGGATCTCATTCCGTAGAAGCGAATGATGACGGTTCGGATGAAAATGGAATCACGTTTACTAATCCGATCGCCGCTTTAGGAAATGTCTCCATCGAAGCCGTTTCTTCGCAGGCAGGTGGTTTGTTGAACGCGTGGTTGGATTTCAACCGCGATGGCGATTGGTCGGATCCGGGTGAGCAGATCTTTGCGGACCGATCATTGACGGCCGGTGTTAACACGTTGAATTTTGCGGTCCCTGCCGACGCCAAGTCGGGCCCGAGCTATGCAAGATTCCGTCTGAGTACCAACCCGGGCTTGACCGTCACTGGATTGGCGACGGATGGGGAGGTTGAGGACTACCGAGTCACCATTGCAACCCCTCGCACATGGATTCCGCTCGGACCATTCTCTGCGACCAACGGCCAAGTAGAAAATATGCCGAAACGGCCGATTTCGGGCGCAATGCATACCGTTTTGGCGCACCCGACCAACGCGAATATTCTCTATGCAGGTTCTGTCAATGGTGGGGTTTGGAAAACCACGAATGCCACGGATACAAATCCGCATTGGGTTGCTTTGACCGATGCGCTCCCCTCCCAGTCGATCGGCGCTTTGACGTTTGACTTGGCTGACGGTTCCAGCAACACCATTTTCGCGGGCACGGGTCGATACAGCAGTTTCGGGCGAGAAGGAAATCGCCGTGTTGGGCTCTACAAATCAACGAACGGCGGCCAAACATGGCAAGTGATCGATGGTGGAGGGATCCTGGCTGGCAAGAATATTTCCGGGGTCTATGCCAACGGAAATACCATCGTCGTTTCTGTCAACGTAGCCGATTCATTCACCTATGAGAATATTGGCATCTTTAGAAGTACCAACGGTGGCGCGAGCTTCACTCAGATGTCAGTCGGGAATGGAGCGGCGACCGGTCTGCCTGGCGGGGTCAGTTACGATTTGGTCTACGACCCGATCAACCCAAACATACTCTACACGTCAACCGTGTTTTCGGATGGGGTCGGAGGTCTTAATGGAGTTTACAAATCCACGAACGCGGGGGCGACGTGGACTCGTGTGAGCACACCCGCGATGAACGCTCTGATCGTTAACAATACGAGCAACTTGGAGTTGGCGGCGGGGCGCAATAACGAGGTTTACGCGGCAATCATCAACGCGGGAGCATTCGCCGGATTGTTTCGCTCACCCGATAATGGTGTGACCTGGGTGCAGATGGACAGCCCTCGCACCAACGAAAATGGTATCGATGTGGGACTCAATCCCAGTGGCGGTAAGGGGCCAACGGAAGGTGCTCCTGAAGGAATTGCCGGTGGGCAAGGTGCGATCCATTTTGCAATTGTTGCGGACCCCACCAATGCAAACATCGTCTATGTTGGGGGTGACCGCCAGCCACGTTCGAACGGGGATGCTGGTACATTTCCCAATTCGATCGGAGCACTGGACTTTACTGGGCGGCTATTCCGAGGGGATGCTAGCCGGCCAGCAGGCACCCAATTTGTCCATCTCACCCATAGCAATGCTCTAGGTGCAGCGGGTGGAGGAACCGCCAGCAGCAGTTCGCCTCACGCGGACTCCCGGGAAATGACGTTCGACGCCAACGGCGATTTGATCGAAGTCGATGACGGAGGGATTTACCGTCGCACTTCCCCGAGAACGAACACAGGTGACTGGTTCTCTATCAATGGCACCTTGCAGGTTACCGAGGCGCATGACGTGGCATGGGACTCGCTGAACAATGTCGCGATGACCGGAAATCAGGATACGGGCACGACCTATCAGACAGGAGCAGGGGCATCGTTATGGGATTCTTTGTCAACTGCAGATGGTGGTGACGTCGCCGTCGATAACTTGCAACTCGCGGGAGCCAATCAGTCGGTTCGATACTCGAGCTTTCAGAATCTCGGCGCTTTTCGTCAGACGATCTGGGGTGCTAGTGGCGAACTGTTAGCAACATTTTTTCCTACACTGACTCTCGTTGGCGGAGGCCCGGCTCTCGCGCGGGCGTTTCGTACCCCTCTGGAGACAAATAATGTGGCAGGGGGACGTTTGTTGATTCAGGGGACAAACGGATTGTACGAGTCGACGGATTCTGGCGCGACCATTACTTCCATTGGAAATGGGGTCGGCGTTTCCAGTATTGCTACCAACGCGATCGTGTACGGGGGTACCAAAGATGGGGTTGCTAACCCGGACTTGGTTTGGGCTGCGAGTAGCAGTAATGTCTTCGTGCGCACTGCAGGCACTGGAAACGTAGTGGCGACGCCTGGCGATCCAACAACGGCCACGATCCGTGATTTGGCTGTCAATAGCAGAGACTGGGCGAATGCGTATGTTATCGACGACAATCAAGTGTTTCAGACGGTGAATACCGGAGGGAATTGGACCGATATCACCGGCGATTTGATGTCGTTTGCGACGGACCTCCGGTCGATTACACACGTAGCAAATGCAGCATTCGACGCTATCATCGTCGGCACAAATGCAGGGGTTTACGCGACGCTCGCCTCAGCGATAGGTGAGTGGTTCGTTCTTGGAAGCGGATTTCCTAACGCGCTTGTCTACGACATGGACTACGATGCGACCGACGACGTTCTCGTTTCGGGAACGCTGGGTCGCGGGGCATGGATGATGGAATCCATATCATTGATCCTGACGCCGAATCAGCCTCCGATCGATATCGGCTTGTCTGCGACGACCCTACCAGAGAATGCGGGCTCCAACGCACTCGTTGGCGTCCTTAACACACTCGATTTCGATCCGGATCAATCATTTACTTATTCGCTCGTCGCGGGTGCCGGAAGTACGGACAATGCGGCCTTCAATATTGATGGTTCGACACTACGCGCTACCAATAGTCTGGATTTTGAGCTCAAGTCGACGTACTTGGTGCGTATTCGTTCGACGGATTTAGACGGGTTGTTCGTGGAGAGAGCGTTCACCATCACGTTGACCAACGTCAATGAAACTCCAACCAGCATCAATGTGTCCTCCTCGTCGATCACCGAAAATGCCGGAGTCAATGCCACCGTCGGGGTGTTGAGCACCGCCGATCCCGACGCTGCAAACACCTTCACCTACACGCTTGTTGCGGGAACAGGGGATGTGGACAACGCAGCCTTCAACATCAATGGCGCAGCGCTGCGAGCGACCAACAGTTTCGACTTTGAGACGAAGCCCAGCTACACTGTGCGAGTCCGCTCGACGGACCAGGGAGGTTTGTTCACCGAGAGCGTATTCACCATTTCGGTGGTGAATGTCAACGAAGCCCCCAGCGATATCGGGCTCTCCAATGCGAGCATCGCAGAGAACTCCGGGCCCAACGCGACCGTGGGTGCCTTCAGCACGACGGATATCGATTTCGGGAATACATTTACGTATGCACTCGTTGGTGGTACCGGAGGGGGCGACAATGGGTCCTTCAATATCAGCGGCTCCACCCTCCGAGCAACCAACAGTCTCAATTTCGAGGCCAAGTCCAGCTACAGCGTCCGCGTCCGCTCCACGGACCAGGGAGGTTTGTTCACCGACAAGGTCTTTCTGATCACGGTCACCGATGTCAACGAAGCTCCTTCGAATATCACTCTGTCGTCGACCTCGATTGCGGAAAACGCTGGGGACAACGCCACCGTGGGGACCTTTAGCACGATCGATGCCGACGCCGGTAACACGTTCACCTACTCGCTGGTTGCGGGTGTTGGAGGTGGCGACAACGGAGCCTTCAATATCGTCGGCAATAGCCTTCGAGCAACGAACAGCCTCGATTTCGAGGCCAAGCCCATTTATGCCATCCGAGTCCGCTCCACGGACCAGGGTGGATTGTTTACGGAAACAACGTTCACGATCACCGTCACGAACGTCAATGAAACACCGATCGACATCGGTATTTCCAATTCGAGTGTGGCGGAGAACGCAGGCGTCAACGCTACGGTGGGAACGCTTAGCACCGTCGATGTCGATGCCGGGAATACCTTCACATACTCGTTGGTGGCCGGTGCTGGCGACGCCGACAATGGAGCATTCAACCTGAGCGGAGCTATCCTAAGGGCGACCAGCAGTTTCGACTTCGAGGCCCGATCTAGCTACAGCATCCGCATCCGCTCGACCGATCAAGGAGGACTGTTCACAGAAAAAGCATTCGTGATCGCCGTGACGAATGCTAATGAGGCGCCGGTCGATATTGTGCTGCTCAATGGGAACGTCCCGGAGAACGCAGGTGCCAACGCCACCGCGGGAGTGCTGAGCACGATCGATATCGATACCGGGAACACCTTCACCTACACCCTCGTAACCGGCGCCGGAGATAGCGACAACGCCGCTTTCTTTATTGTTGCCGACTCCATTCGAACGATCGGTAGCTTCAACTTTGAGGCAAGGTCCAGTTACAACATCCGAGTTCGCTCCACGGATCAGGGAGGCCTGTTTACCGAGAAAGCGTTGACGATCGCGGTGACGGATGTCAATGAAGCACCGACAATCATCAATCTTTCCAACGCGACGATTCCCGAAAACGCGGGTAGCAATGTCACCATCGGAAACCTCAGCACGATCGATATCGATGCTGGGAACAGCTTTACCTACACCTTGGTTCCCGGGGCTGGGGATACGGACAATGCCGCCTTCAATATCGTCGGCAATACCCTGCGAGCCAACAACAGCTTCGACTACGAAGCGAACTCGAGCTATATCATTCTCGTTCGCTCCACGGACCAGGGAGGCTTGTTCGTTGACCGTGCGTTCGCGATCCTGGTAACAAATGTCAATGAAGTACCGACGAACATCAGTCTTTCCAATGCGATCATCCCCGAGAACGCGGGCTCCAATACCACGGTAGGGACGTTGAGCACTGCCGATCCAGACGAAGCGAACACGTTTACCTACAATCTGGTCTCGGGACCTGGGGATACCGACAACTCGGCGTTCAACATTGTCGGCTCGACGCTTCGCGCAACCAACAGCCTCGATTTCGATGCAAAGTCGAATTACACCGTACGGGTTCGTTCGACCGATCAGGGAGGACTTTTCTTCGAGAAAGAGTTCACGATCTCGTTAACGAATGTCAATGAATCCCCGACCAATGTCAGCGTCTCTCCATCGTCGATTGCGGAAAATGCAGGAGCGAATTCCACTGTGGGGACGCTGAGTACCACCGATCCGGATTTCGGAAATACATTTACGTACGCCCTCGTAACGGGAGCTGGTGATGTCGACAACTCGGCATTCAATATCAGTGGCTCCGCGTTGCGGGCAACCAACAGCTTCAACTTCGAGTCCAAATCGAGCTACACCGTTCGCGTTCGCTCGACCGACCAAGGAGGCCTCTTTACCGAGCGAGCATTGACCATCGGAGTTGTCGATATCAACGAGCCCCCGACCGATGTCAGCTTGGCTGGAACGAGCATTGCGGAGAACAATGCCGCCGATGCCACGATTGGGACGTTCAACACGACCGACGTCGATGCTGGTAGCAGCTTTACGTATTCCTTGGTCGCGGGTGCCGGTGATAATGACAACCTAGCGTTCAACATTAGCGGATCGACCCTTCGGGCAAGTAGTGTCTTCGATTTCGAAACCAAGTCGAGCTACTCGGTGCGAGTCCGTTCCACGGACCAGGGAGGGCTATTCACGGAGAAAACGTTCGCAATCACCGTGACGGATGTCAATGAAACCCCGACCGATATTGCTCTTTCCAACGTGCTGATCGCAGAGAACGCGGGCCCCATCGCAACGGTGGGGACTCTGAGCAGTGTCGATCCCGACGCCGGAAACACCTTCTCCTACGCGTTGGTTGCCGGCGCTGGCAGCACTGACAACGGAGCTTTCAGTATCAGCGGCAATACGCTTCGTGCCTCCAACAGTTTCGACTTCGAGACCAAGTCGAGTTACACGGTGCGTATCCG
>JBKDXO010000078.1:0-3236 GCA_046306195.1 Planctomycetota bacterium
GCCGCTGGAGTTGTAGGCCATGTCCTTGCGGTTCCCGAGCGGGTCGATCTCGGCGATGACGCGCCCTTGGGCATCGAATTCGGAGCTGGAGAAGGTCCCGTCGGGATAGATCGTCTTGACGACCCGGCCTTGGGAGTCGAACACTTGTTCGGTGACCCGTTGGGCCGAGGTTTGGGTCGAGGTTTTCGTGAAGTTGTTTCCGCTCACGGTCCCGTATTCGATGATATGGGTGATGGTCCGGTAGGCTTGACCCAGCTCATTGTACTGGGTTTCGGTCCGGAGGCGGGCATGGGTCGCGGATCCCGAGGGGGGGAGCCCCACGCTGGCGATCGGAACATGCATGCCCAGCGAAGCGATCGCCCGACCTCGGGAATCGAATTCCGTGATCGAGATTTGGCCATCGGGGGCGATTTGTTGGAAGGCTCGGCCTTGCGAATCGTATTGGGTGAACGATTGCGAGACGATGGTTCCCAGGGCGCCGATGCTGGTTTCCGAGCCGTTGAGTGGTACAGCGACCCCGACACGGCGGACCGAACTGGTGACCCGTCCCAGGCTGTCATAGAGGGTCTGCGAACCGTAGATCGGATCGGCGGACCCTTCGAGGTAGCTGTCGGTGGTCAGAATTGTCCGTCCGAAATCGTCGTAGACGGTGCGTGAGACCAGGTACTTCAGTTGGCCAAGACCGTCATAGGTTTGTTGCCGCGTTTGTGCATCCCCAGTTCCTTGCAGTGCATGGCACCGAGCGAAGCGGTCGCGCAGGATGCATTCACAATGCATTAACCTTGATATGGTAAATTCCACTTGCCGGTGAACCAAGACAAAACAATGTGCAGCTATTTAGTCCGTACCCGCGTATCCCATAATCGCCCATTGATTCGCACCGTCTGAAACAGGAACAATCAAACATGTTCCTCGATCCAGATTGTCAGATAGCTCTATGAATTTCGAGAGGCATTCGCGGATGGGCGTTTTGCCGCTGCTGTCTCGAGACGCGATTTCCTCCCGATATGCATTCGCGATCGATTCCCAATCGACCATAAATTTGTCCCCGTAAAGCCACTCTACATCATCATCGTCAGATTTCTCACCAATCCGTAAAACGCAGGACCGAAACGTTTCAAAAGCCTGCATAGCACTTGCCGCGTGATTCACTAACGCAAAGAAAGGACTCTTCATGGAATGCGTAACCTCAGTCGAAGCGCAACGGCATCAAAGTCGTCGCTATAGTCCTCTGAGACGACAAGTCTCTTTGTGTAGAGTGTTGAGTCATCTATATAGTAAGGGCCATTTAGAATGACGACGTTCCGTCCCTCTCGCGATGAAGTCCAACAAAAGACCGTCCATTTTGTTTGTTTTCGATCTTTAATGCGAACCAAATAGTAATCGCGTAACTCTTCCTCAGTGGGAATTGTTGCATTACACCACTTGGCATATTCATTCGCATCGCGAAGTGTGAGTCTCAACATTGGAACATCGTTGCTTTTGCCGTAGTTGAGGCGAATATCTTCAAACAACCATCCAGGGTGGTAGGCTTCATCTACCGAACAAACATAGCCCGTTGTTCTTGTAAACGCCTTAAAATCATCGACCGTAACTAGGTCATCGCTAATGACGTATTTTTGTTGATCTCTCATTCGTTCTGCTTTTTCTCGATTATCATCAGGCAAACCTAAAACTTGGTAGCGACATGAGGGAAGCAATCGCCAAAATGGACAAACCACCCGCACCAATCGCAGCAACTCCTAATGCAACTTGGGAATCAATTTGAAGCATTGCGTTAAATACGGGTGCGTATACTGGATCCCAGACCTCGATTTTCACTGGCTGGCGTACGTACTCTCGCACATACTCTTTCACAGGTTCGACAATCCTCCTTGGTGGACGTGGGAGTTTCTGCATCTTGTACCAAACGAACCCATTTCCGTCATATCCTCCGCTCATTGGCCGATCAGCGGACCAAAACTTCAATGCGTAAACACCATCCGGTGCGGTTATCAAAAGCGGAGCGTATGTACCCAAATAAAAACTTGCGAGAAGTTTATCCGAGTCACCCCGATGATAACCGTAACCAATGCCAAGGACAAAGTCGTAGGAACTCATTTGTGCAGCGTCCTGCATCTGAAGATCAGGCCGATGTTTGTGAGTAACGGGCTTGAGCTCAAAATACTCTTTCGATTGACTGTCAACTACATCTGGCTTGAGTAAACCGTAAATCGTGCCTTGCAAACTGGAAAACAGAGATCCAAGTTGAAGGCCGGAATCAGCATGAGGACGAACAGTCTGCACCAACCCGCTGAAAGCAACGTGTGCTGCAATTCCAGCGATGGATGGGTCATCAAACAAAACTAGCCCCGTCGGATCCGTCCCCATCACCGGATCCCCATGCACGAACCCGTACTTGTTGAAGCTGAACGGATCGGTCGCATTCCCTGAGAATGGATCGAGCCGTTCCCATCTTGCATTGGACGATGAGTACCACCGCGCTCGCATGTTGTAGAGGCCGGTGCGGGCATCGAAACCCTCACCGTTGTACAAGTAAGCTGTGAGGGCTGAGGTGTTAGGTGTGAGTAATCCCGATCCGTTGTGAATCGCGAGGAGCTCGCCGTAGGCGCTGTAGGTGAAGACCTGGGCGATCGCGGCGGCGGCGCCGAACAAGGCTCGGACACTGCCCTTGCCGTCATGGGCGAAGGTAAGGGTTGAGCTTTGAGTGATGAGTTGTGAGCTAGGATCGATCTGAGTGACCGTTTGCGTGATTTCGTCGGTACCGAAGGTGTAGGTGATCCGCTTGGTTGCTTGGCCTGCGGCGTTTTTGACCGTCTCTAGGATCGTTTGCTGGTAGCCGGTGAAGTTGGCGTTTTCGATCAAGTACTCGACCGAACCGGTCCTCTCACCTGAGACGAACGTCCCGTCCAGGTTCGCATCGGTCCAGTCCACCGAGATGGTTCGGATCCCTTGCGGGGTGTAGCGGTAGTCGACTCGCGTACGACCGGTGACGGTACCACTGCCGTTGCTGGTCGTGGTGACGACTCGCTCAAGCTGGCCAGAGAGGCCGTAGGACATGGATTGAACCGAGCGGGTGATCGATCCCTCGCTCACGCTTCGGGTTGCCTGCTGGGTACCGTTCCAGCCGTAGGTGGTGGTCTGGTCAACACCTGCGCCGTTGACTCCGTTGTCGAGTGTCTCGCTGGTGATCCGATCGTTGGCGTCGTAGTTGTACGCGAAGACGGAATCCACAT
>JBKDXO010000079.1:0-1611 GCA_046306195.1 Planctomycetota bacterium
GCCAGCACCTTCTTTGCCAGCACCTTCTTTGCCAGCGCCCTCTTTGCCAGCGCCCTCTTTGCCAGCGCCCTCTTTGCCAGCGCCTTCTTTGCCAGCGCCTTCTTTGCCAGCGCCTTCTTTGCCAGCGCCTTCTTTGCCAGCGCCTTCTTTGCCAGCGCCTTCTTTGCCAGCACCTTCTTTGCCAGCACCTTCTTTGCCAGCACCTTCTTTGCCAGCACCTTCTTTGCCAGCACCTTCTTTGCCAGCGCCTTCTTTCCCAGCGCCTTCTTTGCCAGCGTCCTCTGGATTGGGGCGCTGTTGGTCTTGGGCACCCTGAGGCATATCGGTCTGGTCTGACTTTGGTTGGCCGTTCGCTCCCTCGGCTCTCGCTTCTTGTTCTTGCCGGAACTGTTCGATGCGTTCGATCGCCTCACCATCATGCGACGGTGGCTTTCTATTTTCCTGTTTCGGCTTAGCCCCTGAGGAGTTACCATCCGGGGATTGGCTGCCGGAAGGATTTTCCGCATCGCCTGGATCGTTGTTAGAATCCGAGTCCGATTCGCGACCTTGTCCTTTGCCTTGCCCTTTCCTTTCCCCTTGATTCTCTCCTTGCGTAGTTCCCTGGCCCTGACCTTGATCTTGGTCCTGGGATGAGGGTTCTCGAGATTGGGAGTCACTTGGGTTGGAGTCGCTGGTCCCGAGTCCGTTGTTGGAATCCTGGCGAGCGTCCTGGGTTGACTTGGAGCTTTTCTGCTGGTCTTTACTGTCACGTCCCTTGGACTGCGGGGACTCTTTTTTGTCTGGGGTCAGTTCCCATTTCGTTTTGGGCTTGGGCTGCTTGTTTTCCTGTTGGGGTTCAGGTTTCGGGGGAGGCTTCGCGGCATCCTCTCCATCGGGGGCTCGATCTTCGGTGATACGGACCCGGACGGGAGTGCTCAGCGACCGGTTTGGTTTCGGCAACTGGGACTTTGGGTCATGCCGGTTATCGTAAGCCTCGACGACGAGATCGAGTTCTTGGCCAGGCTTCCAGCCATAGGAACTGGGTTGAAGAATCCAACTTCGAACAACTTGTCCGAGGACTCCTTCTTCGGACTCGAAGACGGTGTCTCGGAAGAGTTCGGTGCGAGTTTTGAGTTGCAATTGTTCTGGGGGAGCGCCGAACACGTGCAGCGAAGTGAGTCCATAATCGGGATCACTGCCGCGCAGTTCTAACTCAAGAGAACCGCTCGCGGGTATTTCCAAAACTGCGGGCGTATCGGAACCTATCGCGGCCTCTGGTGGGAGGTCTGCAATGACCTTGACCTGATACAGCACGGGATCTGCGTTCGATTCGCCGAGTTGATTAGTTGCGTGAATCCGATAGGAAGTCACGGTCGGATTGGTAAGTTTCTCGTCGAGTGTCGCGATCCATTGTCCCTGAATTTGTTGATCGACGATTTCCATGTTGACCAGATCGCGGGCTGTCTGAAAAATTCCTCGTTCAAGGACGGGATCGAATTCCAACCTCGCTGCTTTCATCGCCTGATTCGCCGATGCGAATAGCTCAATGCGTGTTCCCTCGGGGACCTCGAACGATCCGGTTTGCAGCAAGCTTCTCGGTTTAAGCTTTGTGTAAGCCGGGTATTGAAGCTC
>JBKDXO010000080.1:0-1366 GCA_046306195.1 Planctomycetota bacterium
ATCACCCTGCCGAAGCAAAGACTCGACGCACCGCCCGCTGGCCCCGTCGCCATCGATGCTGATGCGCCGCCGCATGGGCTGCCATGCTGTCGGGCATTCCTGCCACGCTTCCTTGGTAGTACTTCTTGAACTTCCACACCAAGTCCAACCATACCGATCCGTCGATCCCTAACCTCTTTAGAATCGGCTCCACCTCCGGTGTCATCGGCGGCTTGCCCACCGACGGCTTGTTCTTCGCCGTCGAACTTCGCAGTGCCCGGCACCGACCGAAGCGTCAGCACCGAGCGAAGCTTCAATTCCAGGGGATGAGCCTGTGGAAAATGTAGAACCGCTGTCCAGCGTTGATCCGCTTGTGGCGGGTTCCTGCTCAGAGGAAGCCTTCTACTGTGGTTGCGTCAGTGATAGAAACAAGTGGCTGCTGCAATGTTGACATTGCAGCGAACTGATCAGCGATTATTCTGCCAGCCCTTCGGGCTTCAGGAACAGTTTTGGGACTCGATATCCGGGGGACTTCGTCGCCCCGGCAATCAGAATTTCGGCCCGTCGGGCCTCGATGCATGAACCCATCGGGCCTGGATGCATGAAACCATCGGGCCTGGATGCATGAAACCGTCGGACCTCGATGCATGAAACCGCCAGGCCTGGAGCGCCGGAACGAGCTAATCCGTGCCACCCACGCATTGTTTTGCTAGCGACCAGGTTGTCGGGATAGGCAGGTGGCAGCCATCGCTCATCGCGCCAGTTTTCGGCTTCCTAAGCCCGACGGGCTGACACAATGACTGCCGTGGCTCATCGAGCCACGGTCTACGCACCACTCGCACTGAAAAGGCCTGAAAGGCCGACACAATAACGACCGTTCGTTACCTACTCACCGAAGCACCAGTGGTAAGAGTCAAAGTCCTGCCATGGTAAGACAGACGCCACCCGGCGCATTGCTTGGCCCTCGATCCACTCGGTACAGAGACTGGGTAGCGAGCAAGACTGATCGACGATCATCACCGAGTCGCCGCCAAAAACGTCACCATGTCAAGCGCCGTCGACCGGCCACTTCGGTGTATGGTTTTGTTCTGGCTGTTCGTCGTGCTCGTGCTCCCGCTCGTGCTCCCGCTCGTGCTCGTGCTCGTGCTCGTTCTCGTGCTCGTGCTCGATCGATCATGGGATTGTACCATTCCGGCTCGGCGGATGCACGGGTTCGATCCGAGTTTGCAATGCGATGGACGAAAGGGAGCGGAATCACGGCCTGCGGGATGAGCCGATAAACTTGGTCGTTCGTGTCGAGGATCGTAAGGATGCTATGCCATCGAACCGGTCGATTACGAGCACGAGCACCGTCCGAGACAGCGGACTGAGCACGAGCACGATGGGA
>JBKDXO010000081.1:0-3330 GCA_046306195.1 Planctomycetota bacterium
CTGGACGGAGTTATCCGGCAAATCGATGCGAGCGTGCAATTGAGCCAGCTGGTTTTGGAGCTGATCGCGATGGAACCACGGTTCCCGAACTTGCAACGAAGTCTCGATCGATTTCGCTTCGACTTCCCATTGCGAGATTCGTTGCTTGAGTTCGTCGATTTCGTTTTGCTGATTGCGGCGGTGGGCTGCCAATTCACCCCAGCGGCGCCCGCGAAGGGTATGCTGTTCGATCTCATCTCGCAGTTTTTCGCGACGAGAGAGCAAGCTATGCATCTGGGCATTGTCGTTGTCGCCGGCAGCCAATTGGGCCCGCGAAGAACGGAGTTGACGTATGACATCCACGAGCGAAACGCGATCCAAGCCGCTGGACAACTTGTAGAGTTCGTCGGCCGCAGCCGTGTCGTCGAGCGTGCTCAGTTCCTGAAGCTCCCGAAGACCGATGGCAAACACGTTGGTAAAGATCGATTCATCGACGTTTCCCAGCAGAGATGATAAACGATGTTGGCCTTGGGTGATTCCGTCGCTGCTGGTCACGGTCAGTTGCCCGGCGACCGTTGGATCGTTGAGGGTCGCGCGGCGCGCGATCTCGTAGCCACCACCAGGTCCCGTAACGCGGATCGCTCCTCCAGGCTTGCCGCCGTGGACGGGGGGCAAGTAGCGTTGGCGACGTTCCGCTGTAAAACCGTAGAACATCGTACGCAGGAAGTTCATGAGCGTCGTCTTGCCCGCTTCGTTGGGGCCATAGAACACGGTCATCCCGTCGGGCATCGAATCGACAGCCAGCCCAGACCAAACGCCAAAACCATCGATTTGTATATCGCGAATCTTCATCCTCGAGTCCCTCCGAAGCGGCGCACCGGCGCCAACAAATCCAGCTTGTGACCTCGCAACATATCCACTCCCAACAGCGTGGCTCGATCCAATGCCGCGCTCGTGGATGCCAGGTTGTCATCGATCAACATCGCATGCCATGCCGACGTGCCGGGAGTCTCCGACTCCACAATCGGCTTCAAATTCAAGTTGCGGCTTGCCGCCTTGCGAGATTCCTCCGCAGTGCGAAGGAAGTCGCCGAGAATGGTGTCTTCCTCCTGCCATTTTTGTGGGTAGGCCTTGGGAGAGAGCAATTCGATTTCGGTCGACCAAACGCTGCAAGCACCATGGCCGTATTCCCGTCGCAGCCACACCAAGGTTTCATCGATCGCGGCGGGAGAGACCATGCTCATGTGTTCGAGATCGAGTTCGACTCGCCAGCGAACAATCAGGTGGTGTGTTCCGTGTTCGGTCTGCAAACGGGCTATCCGTTTGGTCATCAGCTCGCGCATGTCGCGACCCAAAGCCAGATCCTCGACATCGAGGGTCTGCGTGATGTAACGGAAGGGGTCGCAGTTGGCAGCGGTGATCTGGGCATCGTGATCGCCATCGACCTCGACCATCCAGTAGCCATGCTCACCGTCTTCGGCAAAGCCGCGGCCTTGCGGAGTGCCGCAGACGCGCATGTGAGGTGCCTCGCCGTGCAGCACCTGCCGCTCATGCGATCCACCCAAGGCCCAGTAGTCGATCCGTTCGGCCATCAAGGCGTCGCGGTCGGCTTGTCCATGCGCCATCGCGATCACATAAGTATCGTCGGAGTCGACTTGGAATTCCGCTGCGCGGATCGACTCGCGGCCATCGCTCGATCGGCCAAGGATGGTTGCGAGCGGGAACCCGTTGCGTCGAAAGACGAACGACTCGACTTGTTTCTTGGAGAACAGATGGACGTTGTCGGGCAGGAGGACCGCGTCGGGCCAGCGATCCGGGTCGTCCACCGTGCCGCCGGCCCAGTAGACTTCGATTTTGCGTTGGGCGAGTCGTTCGAACTGCTCCATGAGGAAGGCCGGTCCAGCCGCGCCGCAGGAGATCGGGTTCAGCAAGTCGCCTGTTAGGAGCACGAAGTCGACATTCTCGACGATCGCGGCCTCGAAGATGGCCTCGGCGGCGGCCCAGGGCGCATTGGCAAGGTTGGATTTGAGGTGTTCGGGGAGATCGGTCAGGTCCTGCATGGCCCGCTCCAGATGAAATTCCCCTGCGTGCAGAAAGCGAATCGATTCTTTGGCCATGTACCACCTTCCCTGTGGAACTACGTAAGAAATGCCAGCGGCGGCAGTCTAGTGGAAATGGACAGGTTGTGCCAATGGCGATTTCCTGCCCCCTCCGATAGCTGGCGGGAATTAATAGCAAATCGGCGCGTAGCCTCCCAGCGGGTGCGAAGCCAGTCGCTGAGCGATTTTGGCAGCTACCGCTATCAAACCGACTTGCGGTACACCTCATTGCCTTCACCCGAAATAATTTATCGCGCGAATTGCCTGGGAGTGTCCTGGGGAATTCTACTCGTTTACGACGCTGATCTGAACGCCTTCGATACCCTCGATCAGATTGCGCCCATAAAAGGACGGAGGCGTAAATCCGGCATTGGCATTGTCCCGGGCGATTTGATCGATGATGCGTCCGATCGCCTTGACCGTGAAAATGTAGGCTTGAGGACCTTTGATCAGAACGGTTCGTTTCTGATTTTGATCATTTTCCACGTGCGCCCATGAATAAGTGTGCTGGCTCTTCAGTTCATCCGCAGACGGTCCGAGCGGGAAGAACCAGTCGGAGTACCGGATCAAAAATCTCCTAAGCCAATCCATGCGTCCATTCATGAACTGAACCAGAATCCATGGATAGTACGAGTAGGCGGTGATGTTCGGAATATTCGTGCTGATGAAACTGGTGATCACGTCCCCCATCACGGGATTATTGATCAGCCGGTAGTCCTTTCCCTCCGCCTGAAACGCATGTTCTTTCGAAGCCGGTTTGGATGCTACAAGTTCCCCGGCAACTCGCGAGTAACCTGTTTCGGTCGCCAGTCGGAGCACGGATTTGACCGTTCCTCGGGAGGCGTTGCCAAATGTGGCGAACCCGAGCGACAATTTGGTCGCGTCAGCCAGCAAGTCCGATGCGATCCGTCCTGCGATATCGGTCGTTACCAGATTGAAACCTGCTCCGGGCATCAACATCACCCCCTCGGATAATGCCGGATCGTGGAGTTTGTAGATTTCAACCATATCGGGGTATTCCGCCGCGAGATCCACATAATGGGTTTTCGTCTGAATGCAGGCATTGATCAAATGCCTAGTCACACCATGATTGATGTTAGCCAGATTGACGACAGCCTTGACATCGGACAAATGGGGCACGATGTTTTGCACATGATCGATGTCAAAAACTCTGTGTTCCGCTCCCAGTTTTTGGGCAGCATTCTTTACCGTATTTTCTCTCGCTCCCAGCACCATGGGTAAGCTTTTGTCA
>JBKDXO010000082.1:0-3210 GCA_046306195.1 Planctomycetota bacterium
ACTCCCGGCGACCTTCGTAATTCTTGCCTGAGACAGGGTCTTGGCCTGCCAAGAACGCGCGTCGGACGCAGCGTTGGATGCAGTGGACAATACAGACTTCGTTGGGCTCAAACAGTTCGGAACGCAAGGGTCTCGGCATAATAGATTTCTCCTCTGCCAGCCAAGATAGCAAAAAGGGAAGGGCGTGTCAAATAGGTGGGTGGCACGTAAAATGGATTAACAAGGGAGATAACTCCTTTGAGTGAAACAAATTACGGTAGCCGTACAGTGCCATTCGTGGGTGGCACGTAAAATGGATTGCGTGTCAGTGATCTACTCAACTCGACATCCAAAGACCATAATCTCGGAAAATCTTCAACCGTAAGGATTTTCCCATGGTCGGTCTGGCTCGCATTCAAACATCCGGTGGCGTGGATGTCGTTCGACTCTCGCACTCTCACGTCGAGGTGCTCGATTTGCCTCGCGTCGGCTTGCACTCCTTGAGTCAACTTCTGTCGCACCCGGAACTCCCGGCCCTCGTTGCCTCGATCCCGAACAAGGGGTCTCCTATCGCCCCCTCGGAGGCTTGCTGGCTCCCTCCGATCGATGACCAGGAAGTATGGGCAGCGGGTGTCACCTACAAACGATCGCAAACTGCGAGGATGGAAGAGAGCGAAGCGGCCGCCAGTTGTTACGATCGCGTCTACACGGCGGCCCGGCCCGAGTTGTTCTTCAAAGCCACGCCCAATCGATGCAGCGGCCACATGGGCCCGCTGCGGATTCGCAAAGACGCTACCTGGAACGTCCCCGAACCGGAATTGGCGCTCGTCATCTCTTCGGCCGGCCGAATCGTCGGCTACACCATCGGCAACGACATGAGCAGCCGAGACATCGAAGGGGACAACCCACTCTACTTGCCGCAAGCCAAACTCTACAACCAATGCTGTGGACTCGGACCTTGGATCACTCTGGCGGCCGACATGCCAGCTCGACCATCGATCGAAATAGGACTAGCGATCACTCGCAATGGCTCCATCGCCTTTGAAGGCAAAACATCGGTCGCGCAGATGGCCCGCGAATTCGAAGACTTGGTTCAGTGGCTGCTTCGCGATAACACGCTGGCCAATGGAGCTTTTCTTTTGACCGGAACCGGCGTAGTACCCGACAGCGATTTCACTCTCCATCCAGGCGACCGCGTCGACATCACGATCTCCGGAATCGGTACCCTCACCAACACGATCGTTCAAGGATAGTCTTCTACCATGCATTCCGCTCACAGCGAACCTAACCCTGTCCTGATCGATGGGCATTGGATCTCCGAAAACTTCGGTGCAACGTTTTGTTCAAAGAATCCGAACACCGGCGACGATGTAGATGGCCGATATCCGGTCAGTGACTGGGCCGTGTGCGACCGAGCCCTCGGCGCCGCCGAACGAGCCTTTGCGGAAACTCGAAAGTTGCCCGGTGCGCGCATCGCCGAATTCCTTGAGGCTTATGCGACAGCGATCGAAAACGATCGCGAGGGACTGGTCGAAATCGCGCACGCGGAAACCGGGCTACCGAAATCGCCGCGACTCTCCGACGCGGAGCTACCAAGGACCGTCAATCAACTGCGACAAGCCGCCCAGGCGGCCCGCAACGATTCGTGGCGAATGGCAACCGTCGACACCAAAGCCAATATCCGGTCGTGCTACCTCGCCTTGGGACCGATCGCCGTCTTTGGACCAAACAATTTCCCCTTCGCTTTCAACAGCATTGCCGGCGGCGATTTCGCAGCTGCCATCGCCGCCGGCAATCCGGTGATCGCGAAAGCCAACTCCTCGCACCCGGCAACCACGCTGCGATTCGCAAAACTGGCGTGGGAAGCCATGCGCCAAACCCGCATGCCACACGGCATGGTGCAATTGATCTATCGCACCAACCACGAAGATGGCTAACGACTGGTCGCGGACCCTCGATTGGGCGCCGTCGGCTACACGGGGTCAAGGTCTGCTGGGCTCAAACTCAAAGCGGTCGCGGATCGGGTCGGCAAACCGTTTTACGCCGAGCTTTCGAGCGTCAACCCGGTCGTGTTTCTGCCGGGGGCGCTCCGCGAAAGAGGAGCGAAACTGGTCGAGGAGTTTGTCGCTAGCGGCTTGATGGGTGCGGGCCAGTTCTGCACCAATCCCGGCCTCCTTTTGCTGATCGAATCCCAAGACACCGAGGCATTCATCCAGGGCGTAACGGGCCATTACCATGCCGCCGCCGCAGGAACCCTTCTTTCCCAAAGCGTCGAGCGGTCGCTCGTCCACAGCATCCAGGTCCTGCAAGAGGCCGGTGCAACGAATCTCACAGGCGGTGCGAAACTCCCTGGTTCCCGATGCGCGGTTGCCAATACCGTGCTGCGCGTTGCTGGCTCGAAGATGTTGGCCGATCCCCGTATCTTCCAAACCGAGGCGTTTGGCAACGCGGTCCTTATCGTTGTTTGCGGCAACCTCCGTGAACTCGTGTCCATTCTCGATGCCCTCGAAGGAAATCTGACCGGTGCGATCTACAGCGACACCACCGGCAGCGACGATGCCGACTACTCCTCCGTCGCCGATGCGCTCACGCAACGCGTTGGCCGTGTACTCAACGATAAAATGCCCACAGGGGTCGCGGTCAGCCCCGCCATGAACCACGGCGGACCTTATCCGGCGACCAGCCATCCCGGCTTCACTGCCGTCGGGATCCCCGCGAGCTTGCTGAGGTTTGCCAAGCTGACATGCTTCGATGCGGTGCGGGGGAACCGTCTCCCAGAGGTGCTGCGCGATGCGAATCCGACCGGCGAGACCTGGCGAAATATCGATGGCCAGTGGACCACGCGATCGATCTGAACCAAGATGCGACGCGTCGACTTACGCGTTTTTGCGGTACAGTTCCAATTCGTACGGACCACGAAACAGGAGCAAGATCGCACCCAACGCAGCATACGTCGCGAAGACATCTTTGAGGAATCCATCTTCACCCGGCCACGGATAGGCAAAGACGATCGCAAAGTCGTCCAATTCCAAACCACGCTCGGCATAAGCGGAAGGGACCTGGTGAAACAGCGACGCATGGTGCGATTGATGCCGAGCCAATCGTTCGCTCCCAGTCGGAAGGAAATTCCCATGCCAGATTTCCGCCGGAATCTTTTCGGAGGCGAGAAACTTGCGAGCTTCGTCGACCAGGAACGGTTCGGCTTCGATACCGATCGCGTCCCACCCCAAT
>JBKDXO010000083.1:0-70011 GCA_046306195.1 Planctomycetota bacterium
TCGCCGCCTACGCCAAGGACTTCCTCTTCAAGGAAAGCCAGTTGCGCCAGCCGGTCTCCACCCTCTCGGGCGGTGAGCGCAACCGCCTTCTGCTCGCCCGGGCGCTAGCCAAGCCCGCCAACCTGCTGGTCCTCGACGAACCGACCAACGACCTCGATGCCGAGTCGCTCGAACTGCTCGAGGAGAAACTGGTCGAATACGACGGCACCTTGCTGGTAGTCAGCCACGATCGAACTTTTTTGAATCATGTCGTGACCAGCATGTTGGTCTTCGAAGAAACCGGGATCAAGGAATACGTCGGCGGTTACGACGATTGGTTGCGACAACGGGCCGAGGCTTCGAAGGAAACCAAATCGATCGCTAAACCCGAATCGGTTGCTGCGAAGAACTCGAACGGTTCCGCAACGGCTCCTAAGAAACTCTCCTTCAAGGAAAAACAGGAGTGGGAATCGTTGCCGACTCGAATCGAAACCATCGAGTCGGAGTTGGCAGGATTGCACGAGCGCATGAGCCATGGGGACTATTTCAAGTCCACGCCAACCGACTTGGCTAGCGACCAGCGTCGTCTTCAGGAACTCGAGGCATCGCTCGAACAAGCCTACGCCCGCTACGAAGAACTCGAATTGCGAGCTTCTTAGAGCAAATTGATTGCGGAAATACTCGCTGGTTCGAATCGAAGTTTCGATCGAAACAATCTTCATGGCTTCTCACCCGAGACCTTCATTGCCTCTTCATGAGCTTATGAGACTCTATCGCCTGTGTGGTTTTATTCTCCAGTCACTCAGGAAAAATCATGATGCAACGGAAAACTCAGAGAAATGGTTTCACGTTGGTGGAACTGCTGGTCGTCATCGCCATTATCGGAATTTTGGTGGGTCTCTTGTTGCCCGCGGTCCAGGCCGCGAGAGAAGCCGCGCGGCGGATGTCGTGTGGCAACAACATGAAACAGATTGGACTCGCATCGCTCAATCACGAAAGCGCCTACAAGCGATTCCCCCCTTGTCTTTCCATTGAACTCGGCTTTCCTCCAGGGGGGGCCGGGCAACCGGGATTCCCGTATCCGGGCGTCGTTCACTCCTGGGCGATCTACATGTTGCCATACATTGAACAAAACGCTCTTTACCAGCAGTACAATCTCAAATTCCCGTGGGTTTCCTCTCCGTCCATCGTCCCCGGTACTCCCGACAATCAGGCGGTTCTTCGCAACCCCATTTCTACGTTCATTTGTCCGTCATCCCCAACCGGTCCAAACCGAACCGTTTCCGGTACATTCAATTTCGGCGCGGCGTTTCCCTACCAAAATCTTGCGGCGACCGATTATGCAACCTGCAGTTCGATCAACGCAGGGAGCATCACCTTCTTTGGATATCCCTCGACGACAACTCAGAACGATCTGTGGAGCACCTTGTGCCCGGAAGTCAAAGTTGCCCCAGCCGTCCTGCCATTGCTCGGAGTGGATCCTAGTTTCCCTTCCAGGAAAAATCCCAATCGCATCTCGGATGTGATTGACGGCACGTCGCAAACGATCTTGATGTGCGAGGACGCTGGACGCCCCGAATTCTACATCAAGGGTAGACTCGATACGTCCAGGAGGCAGAACGAAGGCGCCTGGGGGCACCATGAGAATGACTACGGCCTCGATGGCGCAATCAGCGGCACGAGAACAGCACCGGGCAATTGCGTGATCAACTGCCACAACGACAACGAAACGTATTCCTTTCATGGAGGAGGCGCGATGCACGCCATGACGGACGGAAGTGTTCAATTTACCAGCGAAACCATCTCGCCCCAGGTATATGCAGCGCTTCTTACGGCTCGCGGTTCGGGTCTGACCGCAGCGGAACTGGCTCCAGGCACCTCCAGCAATTGACCTGTGTTCCAGGTCGATAACGATACTCCCCATTTTGCCTTCAGATTGAATCCTTTGCTCCTATGAGAAAATTTCCAACCCGGCTAGGGCTCTTGATTCCATGGGCGCTCGCCGCAGGGTGCGGTGCATCAGTTACGACCGCACCCACCCGCGGTGTGATCAAGACAACGAAAGGGCAAGCTTGTGAAAAAGCCCTCATCGTTTTTCATCCGACCGATTCGAAACGGATCAACGATCCCAAGCCGTTAGCGGTTGCGGATGCGAACGGGTCGTTTGTGGTCCGAACATTCACCACGGATGATGGGGCTATCCCAGGGGAGTATGGTGTGACTGTGGTTTGGCCCACTGCAACCGAAGCGGAAAAGCCGAAAATGTCCCTCTTCGGTGATGAAGGTAGCGGTGGCGGTGGTCCAGATCGGCTGAAAGGTAGGTACGGAAATCCAAAGCAACCTCGGATCAAAGTCACCATCCCAAAGGAAGGGGATCCCAATCTGTCGATTCAAGTTGAGGAATAACGCTGAATCACGATTGTAGAATGTCTTTGACCACACGACCATGGACGTCGGTCAAGCGATGGTCGCGGCCTCCATGACGAAACGTCAATCGCTGGTGATCGATTCCCATCTGGTGCAGGATCGTCGCATGGATGTCGTGGATGTCGAGCGGGTCCTCGACAACCGAATTGCCGAACTCGTCGGTTTGGCCAAAAGCAAATCCGGGACGAAACCCACCCCCAGCCATGAAAATCGTGTACCCATTCACATGATGGTCCCGCCCGCACCCCTCGTTGACCGCCGGAGTGTGGGGCGTGCGTCCCATCTCACCCGCCCACAGCACAATCGTCTCATCGAGCAACCCACGCTGCTCCAAATCGACAATCAACGCAGCAACCGACTGCTCGGTGATGCGAGCATTCTTCTCGTGGTTGACCTTGAGTTGACCATGCTGGTCCCAAGGTGAATTGTTGCCATCGAAACTGGGACAGGTGATCTCGACGAATCGGACCCCAGCCTCCACCAACCGCCGCGCGCGAAGAGCCTGCAGGGCATACAACCGCTGATGCTCGTCGGAGGAATCGAGTCCGTACAGCTTGTGAATGTGTTCGGGCTCTTGCGATACATCGGCGACTTGGGGAAGCTCGCTCTGCATTCGAAACGCGGTCTCGTAGTTGGCGATCGCCCCTTCCACCGCACCGGGATCCGACACGTCGCGCGCATAGCTTTTGTCCTGCTCCTCGAGCAGGGCGAGCAATCGCTTCTGCATCGGCTGCGCGAGCGTCGGCACAATGTGATCGACCGGAACCCCTGCCGCCCGAATCATGGTCGCTTGATGCGAAGCCGGAAGATACGAGCTGCCGAAATTTTCCAATCCTCCGTTGGGTACCCAGTCGTTATTGAGCACAACATACCCAGGTAGATGGCTGTTCTCCGAACCGAGTCCATAATTCACCCAAGCGCCCATGCTGGGAGCTTGCCCGAGGATCCGACCCGTGTGGAGGAGCAAGTTCTGTTGGCCGTGCAGCGGCAACTCCCCGACCAGCGAGCGGACGACGCACAATCGATCCGCAACGTCGGCGATGCGAGGAAACAAGTCGCTGACCCACAAACCGCTTTCCCCGCGCTGCCGAAACTCCCACGGACTCCCGAGCCACACGCGGTTGGCATCCGACTGGGAACGAATCGAAACCGCCGATTCGCCAATCTTCTCTCCTTGATGTTTGGCCAGCATCGGCTTGGGATCGAACGTATCGACATGGCTCGGCCCCCCATCCATAAAACAGAAGATAATATTCTTGGCCCGAGGCTCGATCGCCCCTTTGCCCTCGGCGTGCGCGAGCCCCGCGAAGGCGAGCCAGCCAAACCCTGCCGACGACGATTGCAACCACGACCTGCGTGAAACGAGCCGCTGCGCGAAACGAGGATCTGCCATGACGCTCACCGATAATAAAGGAATTCTTTGGTGTTGAACAACGCATGGGCCAGCCGGCTCCAGACCGCGCGATCGGTCATGATCGGTTCTTGGCTATCCGAAAATTCCTGAGCGGCCGCCAGCCATCGCTGCCGCTCCTCGCGCGTTGGAGCCCGCCCGAGAGCCGTCAAGAACATGCGTTCGATCCGCTCGCCGGGATCCGCACTGGAGTCGTGAATCAAACTCTCTCCCCATTTCTGGCTTATCTCGGTCACGAATCGGCTGTTCATCAGCAACAGAGCCTGCGCCGGAACATTGGTCACGTCGCGCCGCCCTGCGGGCAACTTCAAATCGGGCAGATTGAAACCCACCAAAAACTCCGGAGGTTGCATAACCGACATCTCCAGATAAATGGAGCGGCGACCATCCCCGTCCATCGGCCCGGAGTACAGCCGCTTCTGGACATCTACCGCTCCGCGAAACGGCCGGATCGGACGACCGTAGAGCGATCGATCCAAACGTCCCGATGCAGCGAGGATCCCATCCCGAATCGCCTCAGCCTCCAAGCGACGCGTGGGATAATGATGCAACAAGCGGTTGCCTGGGTCGACCTCGTTTGCCCGAGGCGAACCCAGGCCGGATTGCCGGAACGTCTCGCTCAACACCAAGCGGCGAATCAGTTGCTTCGTCGACCAACCCTCCTGCATGAACTGAAGCGCGAGCCAATCAAGCAATTCAGGATGCGATGGACGCCCACCCAACTTCCCAAAATCGCTCGGCGTATCGACGATCCCGGTTCCAAAGATCCATTGCCAGACCCGATTCACATAAACCCGAGAGGTTTGCGGATTCTCGGGACTCGACAAATAGTTGGCCAGTTCCAATCGCCCGCTCGACGCAGATTGGCCCACAGAATGTCCCCCTGCAAACACCTCCAAAAAGTTTCGCGGGACCGCCGGTCCCTCCTGATGAACATCCCCGCGCACGTTCAATCGGTAGTCGATCGCTTGCACGCCGCGTTCATCCATGCTGTTGACGCTCCGGGGATAGTCAATCGTCGATTCGATCGCCCGATACCGCGCGACCAATTCCGCTATCTCCGGATAGGCTTCCAGCCGGTTGCCCAAAATCCTGCGATCAATCAAACCCTGAATCAGCCTTGCGTCCCCGGGTACTGCCGTTCCGAGTTTCCATCGCTCGATCGCTTGTTTGTACCATTCAGAAATGTTTGTGTTTATTGAATTGTTGCTCGCCGTCGAGGATTCGGCGAACAAAGGCGCATAGACCTCCAGGTCGTCGAGAGGTTTGCCGGGGGCATCGTGAGCGACGACGCGAGTCAGGCTAAACCAACCCGGTTTGTTGTATCCGTTATCGTCGTTGGGGAGGGTGGTGGTTCCCATGCGAGCCACGCCGGTGCGCGGAGGAAAATTCGCGTTCAGGTCCGGAGTCGAGATCTCGGAGAGAATGCGAGTGACTCCGTAACGCATGGAAGATTTCGTGAACGGGGTCCAAGCGAACCCAGCGGCGGGGTCAAAAAAGAAGGGGCCTTCGTTGAGGAACGCGTTCTGCGGGATGTGGCGAACACCCGCCCATATCCCCCCTGCCAATCGAGTACTGACGAAGGTTTTTGGAAACCGTTCCGGCTCCGGCAATCGAATCGCGCCTGCCAACTTAGGAGACAGTGCGTGGGTATGAATACCGCGAGGTAGCAAATCGGCGACGATTGCATCCCCCTCGAGCGCGATGCGCGGTGTTCCTTCGGCTACCCAACCGTTGGCGACCCCGGCTCCATCGGCCACCCAATCTTCGGGCAGTTCACTCGAGGAAAAATCGGTAAGGACCGTGAATGCGCGATTGTGCTCGCGCCGCCGCTCGCGTTCTTGTTGCCACTGCGATACGAGCTGGTGCCATCGCGCGGCGATCGTTGGGGGATCGAGTGGTGTGGAGACAGTGTCCGAGCCCATCGCAAGCCGGAATCGACCGAGCGAGTGTCCGCTGCCGAGTTGAAACTGCAATCGGACTCGCCATAGCCCACCCTCGGGCAAGGAGATCGGTTTTGCGAATACAAATCGCGCGGTACGAGCAACGTTGCCACCGAGTCCGATTCCCCAGCCTCCCGCATCGGCGGTGATCGCTGCTGCAACGGGGTAGCCCGGCTGTTCGTAGTCTGCGTGGGCCGATTGCACGGCGACCTCGCGCCAAATCGATTCCCCAAGACTCTGGACTTCGATTTGGATATGCGAGAGGACGAAATTCCCATGCGGGGTCCGTCCCGGTCCGTTCTGACCGAGCGATGGATGGGGCAACGCATGCAATTGCAGTTCGGTGATGGTTGCACCGCTCGTTCGAAAATCAACCGTATACGAATCGGTCGCGGGAACGGGATCCCCTTCGGCTCGTACCGTGAGACCGTCCTCTTCAAGGATCAGACGGGTCGCCCCTTGCTCTGCCACGGCGTGGATATCGCTCATCGGCACCTTGTCCGAGTCGCGGAACAGAACGGTCAAGGGATAACCCAACTCGTCGAAGGACGAATCTCGTTGCGATTTTCTGGCCAGATCCATGAGATCGATCGGCGATTTGCGAAGTTGCTCGAGCCAGGCGGCTCCGAGTCGGGTTTGGATCTCCGATCGCAAGTGACGCAATTGTTCGATGGAGTGCGCATATTTGTCGGGCGTGTCGATGCTGCGGCTGGTCCAGCGCGGAGTCATGAAAACCCCGGCGAGCGCATAGTAATCTCGCTGCGAGATCGCGTCGAGTTTGTGGTCATGGCACCGGGCGCACGCCACCGTCATTGCCAGAAAAGATTTGGAGAACGCATCGATCTGGCTATCCGCCATCTCTTGGTGTACGCCAGCGAAATCGATGCTGCTGCCGTGCCGGCGTTCGCCGAAATGGAAGAACATCGGCCCGATCAAGCTTTCGTTGATCCCATGCCGTTTGTTGAGTCGCGGTTGAGGCAAGAGGTCACCTGCGATCTGTTCACGAATCAATTGGTCGAAACCGACGTCGCTGTTGAAGGCGCGGATCAAGTAGTCTCGGTATTCCCACGAACCTTTGGCCGCGATATCCCATTCGTAGCCATAGGTGTCGGTGTAATGCATCACATCCATCCAATGTCTCGCGAATCGCTCGCCGAAATGAGGCGATTCCAGGAGTCGATCGACCAGGTCGTGGTACGCGCGGTCGGGTTCGTCAGCCCAACGCTGCTGGAAGTCGAGGACCTCGTCGGGACTCGGCGGCAACCCCGTCAGGACGATCGACAGACGCCGCAGCAACACCTCGGGGGACGCTCGCGGGGCGTGCGTCAATCCCGATGCAGCGGTTGCGGCACCGATGAAACGATCGACCGGTTCCCGTTGCCACACTGGATCCTCGATGGCTGGCGGCTCCGATGGAGTGGGAGGCTGCAGGCTCCACCAGCGACTCCGTTCGGCGAGATTCGCTTTCCATGCCTCTTCGGTTGCATCGGTGGGGGAGGGAGGATCGTCGCGAGGATCGACTGCTCCGGTCGCAATCCATTGCTCGAAATCGCGAATCACCTCGTCGGGAAGTTTGCCCGTTGGAGGCATCTGCAACGTGTCGTAGCGAAGGGCTTCGAGGAGTCGGCTTTGATCTGGGAAGTTGGGAACCAATCCCGGACCGGACTCGCCACCCTTGAGTAATCCATCTCGAAAATCGAGTTGCAGTCCCCCTTCGATGGGCTTGGAACCGGTTGAGTGGCATTCGTAGCAGTGCTTGGCCAGGATTGGTCGTATCTTGGATTCAAAGAACTCCCGCTTAGCCGCGTCATCGTCGGCTCGGGCAGTGCTGCAGAGAAAGGCGAGGACGAACCCGAACAGGTAGCCGATCGCACACCAACGTCCGGATTTTGAGGGGATCCGCATGCATTGAAGCGGATCGCTGGAGGGCATCGATTGCATTGTTATCGCCGCTCGGAAACGCGATACGACAAACCTGTGAGGAAATGGTAATATTCTATCAGAACTCGGGTCGCGCCCCAGGCAACTCCAACCGGCTGCGAAGGGATTATGATGGGAAATCCGTAGCGACAAGGCGTTGTAACCTTGACGAGCGAGTCAGGAGACTGTGATGAACCCTTCCAACTCCCCCAAGCCCGACGTGTTTTCGGACTCGGCAGCATCGTCACACCCGCCGGCCCAAGAAGAGCCAACCTTGCTTCCAAAGTGGGAGGAAGCACCGACGCTGTTGCCGGGATCCGATCTCCCGTCGGGCGACGATGATCGGACGAGGAAGTTCCTGGAGACGTGGGACAGCGTTCATCCGGTGGAAGGAGAAACGATCGGCCGATACCACCGATTGCATCGGATTGGGAGTTGGCGATTTGGTTCCATTTACGAGGCGGAGCATTCCCAGTTGCATCGCCGCGTCCGTTTGTTGATGTTGGAGCCTCCTGGGTGCGGAAATCCCGCTTTGAAGCAATGGTTTCTTTCGCAGACCCGGGCGATCGCAGGCATCCCTGCGGCGTCGGTTGCATCCTCGGTACTCGAATGCGACGAGATCGGGGACATTGTGTTTCTTTGTGTGCCCTCTCGAACTCCACCATCCGTCCATCCGCTGCGAGAGCATGCGCGGCACGCGAGGTTCACCCAGTCGATGGAACCCTTGAGCAACGCATTCTATATGCTGCTCCAGGGGCTGCGCACGTTTCATGAGCAGGGGCTTGTGCACGGGGGCATCGATACGTGCCACATCGCCGTCGACAACACTGCGGAAGAGGTTCAATTCGACCCATTCGGTACAGGGATGCCCGAGGCGGATCTCATCGGCGAAAATGGCGAGCCTTGCGAGGATCGCATTGCGATCCAGAGCGAAGATTGCAAACAGTTGGCCCGCGCCTTCGTGGCCATTTTGCTGGACGTGCCGAGCAGCCAGTTGCCATCGCAACTAACTTGGCGGTGGATCGTTAAGCGACTCCCATTTTTTCCAGCCGATCTAGCGAAGCTGTTGTCGGAGTTGTCCGCGTCGGGGTTGCGAAGCAAAAAGGGTGTTACAGCGCTCGCCAGCGTCGGCGAGATGCGTTATTCCGCAATGACGAACCTTCCTTGGATTGACCGTCTTCTGTCCATGTTGCGTCACGGATTGTTCGTCGTGCTGCTCAGCCTCGTGGTCATGCCTGTCTATATTCTACTGGACGGTCGATCGAGCGACGATGGATGGGTCTCAATGCTGTTGAGTTTATTGATCGGTTCGTTTGTGGCGCTCACCTTTTTCGAAATCTTTGCGCCACGACTCAGCCTGCGGTCCGAATTCAGTCGGATCCTGATCGATTGGGACGGAGGCGTTCCTTCGCTTGGCCAAAGGTCTTTGCGCGCACTGGGACGTATCGGCTCGGTGCTCGGTCTAGCGACGCTCCTAACGGTCCTCGTAGTCGTCGCGATACCGTGGCTCAAGGGATGGATTCAGGGAGACGACTTGACGCTGGAAATAGAATGGAGCGTGATTTTCTTCGGGATGCTCTTCCCGGCGATCCTGCTAGCTTGCTGCACTCCGTTGTTGTTTCGCGGTCGCATGTTTCATGATTGGCTGTCGCGAACCGTCTGGGTGCGGCGCAGCACATCAAAACACGAGCCTATTCTCCAGTCAAAACGCCAAGATACGCCGCGGGGATTTCTTGGGAATCCGCTGGCCGAATTCCAATCGGACGACACACCCCTTGAGTTCATCGATGGCATTCATGTGGAGAGGGAATTGGGAGTTGGTGGCATGGGAATCGTCTATCGCGGAATGGACGAATCTCTTCAGCGCCCCGTGGCCCTGAAGGTTATCTCTGCATTCTCACCGGACACCGAAGAGATCGTTCAGCGATTCCGTCGCGAGGCCCGATTGGGATCAATCATGAATCATCCGAATATCGCGAAAGTCTACCGAGTTGGATTTTGGGAAAACCGTCCGTTCATGGAGATGGAATTCGTCGACGGAGAAACATTGCAACAAATCGTCAGTCGGGAAGGCCCCGTCGACATCGAGCGAGCTTGGGCATGGATCCGACAAGCAGCGTCGGGATTGCTGGAGGCTGACCAGCACGGGATCATTCATCGCGATATCAAACCAACCAATTTGATGGTGCGGCATGATGGCTTGGTCAAACTGATGGATTTCGGGATCTCGAAATCACTCAAGGACGATCCCTCCGAAGACCAGCCACCGGAGGTGTGCCCCACGTCGGAGGTGATAATCAAAGAGTCGCCGGATGCAGGTTTGACACGTGCAGGCGCCATTCTGGGTACTCCGCAATACATGTCCCCCGAGCAAGTGCGATGCGAACCTTTAGACCGTCGCAGCGACATCTACTCGCTCGGCTTAACGTTGTACTATCTGTTGTCGGGACGTACCGCGATTGAGGGATCTGGGATTTACGATGTGATGGCCCGGCAATGCACGGACAGCCCTCCACCTTTGCCGCCAAAAACGCTCAGCAAACCCCAGCAAAGAGTGCTGGAAAAGATGCTCGCTAAATCCAAGGAAGATCGATTTCAGAATTACGAAACTCTCATCGCAGCGATTGATGAAAGCAAACCCGAGGAACTGCGACTGCCGAGTACGTCGCGGCGATTTACCGCGTTGTTTATTGACACAGTGCTGGTCTTTCTGGTTTTGATTTTGGTTGACGGCTCCCTCCAAATCGGGCATGCGATATTCGAATCGTTCGGGATACCCTCCCCCTGGGAACGAATCTCTTTGTTGGCAAACCCATGGGTGTTCCTCATCTACCACGTCGGAAGTATGGTTTGGCTTCAGGGGACTCCAGGTCAAGGACTACTGGGACTCCGAGTGGTTCGGAAAGATGGCGGCAGGATCGGTTGGAAAGAGGCATTGGTGAGGTTCGTTGGCAAGTATCCGTTTATCACTCTCTCATGGTTGCTGACATCGGCTTGGGTTATGCCTGAGTCATCCAATCTCACGGAAGCGAGAAAGACAGCGATTGGGATCCTGCAAGTCGCGACCATGGTATTTTGGATCGTTTCCTATCTCGTCGTGAATTTCAACTACTCCACCCATCGCAAGGCGATCCACGATTATCTCGCCGGGACACAAATCGTCTACGCAAAGCGGGGTTGGATTCGCGGCCGATTCTTGAACTCAAAGCGAAGCTGACCCAAACCCGGCGGGCCGCATTCTCTTAGGATTGCAGATGCTGGGAGTATCGCGAAGGATGGATAACACGTTTTTTAAGATTGTTAGATTGCCAACATGGGAATTGTTTTCCCCTCTATCCGTCCTTTTTCAGGAACCCTAAAATCCCAGGAGAAGCTCTTGGTGCCGTCCTGGGCGCCTGAGCGTTTCGATGGAGAGTCATGATGCTGATTTTCGGTTGGGGCAACCGCGCTACGCTTGTGGAGTCGGGTACCTTTGATTGCCCAGTATGCAAAACCAAGACGAATTGCAGGTGCCTTCAGCATCGACGGTGGATGACCTTCTTTTTTATCCCTGTGATCCCCATCTCGAAGTCCTATGAGACCCTAGTATGTGAGAAGTGCCAAACGAGTATTCCGATCGATGCAGTCCATGGCGAGCCGGCCTCGAAAGTTGTGCCCTACCGATTGTCGCTCGCTGCCATGGTCGCTTTGCTTGGCAGCGCGTTCGCCTTGCTCGCATTCTGCATCTACTCGGTTTCGATTCCCCTAGCTCTGGTCTCGGTCCTGCTCGGTCACGCCACGCTGAAGGAAGCGAGACGTGACTACCCCAGATTTGATGGACGCTGGCAAGCCAGAACCGCCTTGGCTTTGGGCTACCCAGCGCTAATTCTTTCGATGATGATCGGAATCTATGCCGTCAGTCAGAAGACTCGCCCCGTTGGTAGAGATTCGTCTCTGGTCCAATCCAGCATGGACGAAATGGAAGAGTCCTTAACGACGAGTTTTGATTTGTCAGAATCGTCGAATGAAGCATTCAAAAACGCAGAGTATGAGATTGCGAGCAAACGCGACAAACCGCCTGGACGTGGAAATAGCCTGGAGGCTATCGAACTGGCAAACACATTTGCCTCTCGAATGAAAGAAGTCTGCGATGAGGCTTTCACGATCAATCGCAAGCCGCTCCTGCAACTATCCGATGGCGAGTTCCTGACCTACTGTCAGCTTCAAGAAGATCGCTGTCTATTCCTCGTGCACGTACCCTCGTATCGCAAATTCACCAAGGATGCCAAAAAAACCTTGTCCGAGCTCGCGTGGATCGTCGCCCAGTCCACCACCGCCGGGAAACTGAGGAAGCCGTCGAAGCTGGCAGTTGCTTTGCGAGGCGTACTGACCTACGGGGATATCCTGGTCGGTGAATCTGTACCATCCACCGAAGACAAGCTAACGGGTTTCTCGACTGCAAAGAAAGAGGATCTATTCGCTTTCTTTGAGACGACGCAGCCGAAACCCGTCACACCAGAACCTATAGCGCCAGCCGTCTCTACGCCAGCCGTCTCTACGCCAGCCGTCTCTACGCCAGCACCCGAAGCGAAATCGATCGAACTTCGTGAACCAGTCAAAGTGGCACGTTCACCAAAACCAAAAGAGAAAAGCCAACCCGAGGAACCCAAGTTTTCTAACCAAATCCCAATCGAGCTCGCCCGCACGATCGAAAACGAGAGCTGGGGCACCACTTCGATGGCCTGGAGCCCCGACAGCAAATGGTTGGCCGTCGGTAAGCTGGATGAAAAAATTCTGCTGTACGATGCCGCAAATGGAAAGCAGGTCAATGCGTTGCATCCACTCAAGAACTTCGGCCAGGTCACGGCACTCGCCTTCGGCTCGGACGGGAACTATTTGATCGCGGGTGGATACCAAGGCCAGATACTCCATTGGAAGATTGGACCTGAGGGGCGTTTGTCGGAAGAGGGCAAGGGATTTCGATTCGAAAGCCAAGTGGAGCGGTTGATCGCGAGCCCAAAGTATCGTTTCGTCATGGGATACAATTCCAAAGGAACGATCGCTTGGCAACCATTTGACACAAACGCCTCCCAACCCCGTTTGCTTCAAGAATTCAACAAGGAAGTACTTGCCGTGTGGTTGCCGTCCTCGGGTGACCAAGCCAAGGCGACCGACGGAGAGAGATGGATTACCTTCTCGCTGCGCAGTGCCGAAGTTGGCGATTCGGAACCTCTCGGACTCGGAAGGGCACGATACGCTTGCTTTAGCGCATCCGGTAATCGATTGGCTTTGGCAGAATCGAACGAGGTGTCCTTGCACGACCTCGCTTCCCAGTCCGGCCCGCGAAAGATCCAACTTCCCAAACGCCAAAGAGTTCATGCCGTCTCATTTCATCCCAATGAGAATTGGATAGCCGTCGGCACGAGGGGCGAGGTCGGAGTTCTCGACTTTGACCGTGGGGATTGGATCGCCTTTGTGTCCACCGAGTCGATTCAGTATGTCACCAACATCGGTTTTTCGCCCGATGGTACCAATCTCGCCGCAACCTCTCAGTCGGCTCGTGATTCCATCAAGATCTATCGCCTCGGAGTCGCACCCGAAATGCCGCTCCAACCGGATGGAAAAAGCTCAGGCGTTCAGCACCCGGATTAGATCATTCCATCGAGCCTTGATTGCCACCCGGCTAGGGCAGCGTGTTGCGGAAATCCCATGCGAATCGCTTTTTGTCTTGCATCGATTCGAGAAGCGAGTCGCACAATGCCTGATTCTCATCGGATGCTTTGTCTCTCGCCTGTTCCCATTGTTTGATCGCTTCGGCGGTTTCGCCGTTCTTGTGAAGGGCGAGGCTGAGAACAAAATGGGCAAACCAATCAGGGCGCGGCTCGAGGTCAAAAGCGAGCCTAGCTTCTTTGAGTGCCCGCTTGCTCATCGCGGGAACGCGTTCCGCTCGCTCGCAATAGAGCAGTGCAAGCCCGCGGCGGCTTTCGATTTCAAGTGATTTCACACTTACGAGACTGTTCCATTTCTTCTCCGCTTCAACGAATTGTTTTTGGGACGCGGCGAGTCGAGCCCAAAGCCATCGGTCGTGCGGCGTCGCGTTGCGAGACTGCGTTGCGGCGATCAGCATGGCATTTGCTGCGTCCTCCTTGTTTTGCGAAAACAGGATCGCTGCTTTCGCGATCATCGCCGTCGTCTGGAGTGCCGTCTGTGCCTGGAGAACCTGATCGATCGCGGTAATCGCTTCGTCATTCCTGCCGAGTCGATCCAACAGAAGTGCGGAGGTGATGACTGCTCCAAAATCTTCGGGATCCGCATTTTCAAGAATCGCCAATCGACTCTCGACTTCCTCCCGTGTGAATCGTCGTTCGGGGTCGGAGTGTGGCCAATAACGCTCCATGAACTGTGGCCACTCCTGCTGCCACTCGAGCCACTCTTGTTGCAATTGAAAGCCCGTCTGGAGACATTCAATCCGTCGACGAGCAGTTGCCTGCGCAGCGGCGTCGAGTTGGCGCAATTCCTCTCCACGCATCGATGTGTTGAGGTCGGCGATCGTTTTGGTTCGGTTCAGAAGCCGATCGCCAAATCGCATTTCCTCTCTGGTCCGAACGGTGTTTTCCGAGGAAATCGCAATAATTCTAGCTTCAAGCCTCATGGAAAGCATCGATGACTGCATCGCCATCAATTGCTGCCGTATCCCATCGCTGCTGATCTTCTGCAAATCCACTTCGGTATTCGACAGCGTATCCAAGACATGTTCATATTCGTCATGCAGTCGCTTGCGCTCGGCGAGAAAGTCGTTATAGTCTTTCTGGATCTCTTGAAGCGCGACAATCGAAAGCGAGGGGGTATTCTCCGACTCAATCTCTGCAAGTTCCTGAGCGAACCCACAAGACCACAGCGTTATCGAGCACCACGCAATCGTGCACCAGTTGATAACAACCGCATCGCCCCAGCGGATCCTGGCGACGCGTCCCAGAATCGGCCATACATTCCACGAAGCTATCATCGAGCTTTCCTCAGCCAACAGAATTGGCGAAACACGGGTCCTGCACCCTCTTCTTTAAACCTAGCAAATACACCGGGCCATCGCAACGAATCGACGGAATTTGGACAAAAACCACCCGAGAGGATTGCAACGGCCTATGGAATTTCGTAGTCTCACGCGAAGGTCTCTGATGCCGGTCGTCTCTTTCTCTTCTCAAGGGGTGTGCCATGTCTGTTTCAGGTCGATCGTGTCTTGGGTTCGGATCCAGACTCTTTTGGAGTATCGTGTTAGGTGGTTTCACAAGCACTCTGATGCTCGGATGGAGTCTTGCGGCCGACCCTCGCACCTCCGATTCCGATTCGCAATTGTATTTCTCGTTGCAGCAACTTCTCCTCCAGGAGTCGAAAGGCAAAGCGGTCAATCGGGTCGAGGCGCTCTCAACGTTGAGATTGGCTGCTTCCCAGCAATCTGGAGTTCCAGACCAAGAACGATCCGAGGAGGCCGTCCACTGGCATTCCGGTCTGCTCTCTCATCAGCAACGATGGATCTCTGCGTCGGATTTGGACGTCGAGTTGCTGGATCCAGCGGTTGCAGCCTATTACGTGAAGCGAGGAGATAAACCACTCGATGCAGATAATCACCGAGCCCTTGCACGATGGTGTCGGTCTCAGGGCTTGCAATCACAAGCTCGAGCACACTGGTTGGGTGTCTTGGAAAGCCAACGATCGGATGTCGAAGCTCAGCGAGCATTGGGATTCGTGTTGGTGGGCAATCGCTGGTTTCGCCCTGAGGAGATGTCCGCGGTTGCGGCGCGATCGAGGACTGCTGCCGAATCATTGAAGCAGTGGATGCCAAAGGTTCGTGAGTGGGTTGGTGCCATGGACGGTAACGACACCAAAAAACGACTCAAGGCGATCCAGCAACTCAAAGGGCTCAAGGACCCCAAGGTCGTCGTAGCCCTGGACGCGGCGATCGGGCAAGTCAGCGACGATACGGCGATACGTTTCATCCAAACAATCGGTCGGTTTCAGACTCGCGAGGCGTGTATTTCCCTCGCAGGCATCGCGATCTCGGACCCTTCCTCGGAAATCGGGAGTGCGGCAATCGAGGCTCTGGACGGATATCCACTCGGATTCTACGTACCCGATATGCTGGACCTGATGTCCACGGAATATGAATTGAAGGACCAGGTTGTAACCCGTAGCAACGGCGAATTGTTTCTCCAGTTGGTGCAAATGCGGGAGATGAGAAATCGAATCGAGGTGGACCAACTCGATAAACTGCTGGTGGTGGACCAATCGGGTCGCACTCTCTCCGTCCGAGGTGCTCAAGCCGATTGGCGATCGGTTCGATCCGACCTGCTGGTGATTACCCCACGAGCCGTCAATAACGAGGTTGCCAAGTCGATTGCCGAGGCTGAATCCGAGCGAAACACCGCCGACGCACAGGCGGCTATCGATCGATCCAACGAATCGACAAGAGCCTTCCAGCGACAGATTGCAACCGTCCTTCGATCGATCACAAAGCAACGGCTTTCCGATGATCCCAAAGCCTGGTGGGCATGGTGGGAACGATACGAGGAAAGTTATGCAGTTGGCCCCAAAAATCTACAATCCAGTTATTCGGAGGACCGAAGCGGTTTGGTCTATGACGCCGAACGTGTCTATGCGATAAGTGCGATAAGTTTGCGTCCTACTCATGAATGCCTAGTTTCTGGAACCCGAATCCAAACCGATAGGGGATTGCAGTCCGTGGAGACGTTGCATGTGGGCGATCAAGTGGTCTCACAGGATATCGCTTCGGGGGAACTGTGCTTGAGGACGGTCGTGCGAACCACGGTCCGTCCACCAGCCGCGACCCGTGAAATGATTCTTGATAACGGGGAAACCATTCGATCCACCCTTGGACATCTATGGTGGGTCAATGGGAATGGCTGGGTGAAAACTAAGGATTTGGAGAAAGGGATGCTGTTGCGTACTTCGACCGGATACGCTGCCATCGATGGGCTGAAACCTGCGGAAGAAGCGGAGACGTTCAACCTGGAGGTCGATGAAGATCACACGTATTTCGTAGGAACATCGCGAGTCCTCTCGTTTGATGCCAGCAACCCAGTACCGACATTCCAACGTGTACCGGGGGTTCCTGCGGAAATACTGAGGGATCAATAACGACTGAATCGATGTGCGGCGATTGCTAAATCACCAACCCTCGTTGACCTTCTATGTTGACTTGGGTGCCGGACGCAAAGTGGCTGCGACGGATCATCGCCAAGCCCATCCCGCTGCCGTCCTCCATCTCAGCTATCGAGGTCAATGCCCCAATCTCTTTGCCATCCACTTCGATGGAGTACGGCAAGGAGACGTCCGGTTTCCTCTCGAACGTTAATCGCACCAATCGCTTTTGCACTTGCCCCAACGCGTCGAGACGGGCTACCGTCTCTTGGCCCAGGTAGCACCCCTTCTTGAACGAAATCGCCCTCGCATCAATACCCGCCTCTTGGGGTAAGTTGCGATCGTCGAGATCGACACCATACCACGGCCAGAAGGCCTCGATGCGGGCTCGCTCCCATCCGGACCTGGTGCGCGTATCGCTCATGGTAATCGCGCCGTCGCGAAGATCGCTCGACAGCAGATCTCGTCGCTCCGTTGGCACAAGGACCAATCCCCCACCCGATACCCAAGGGACCGAAGCGATCGCGCAACCCCAGTCCGAATGCGATGCACCGAACGCCACGGCATCCTCCAACGCCAAGAACAGGATGGCGTCCCAATCGCCACTGGCGTCCTGGACCGCAGCGTCCTCGCGAATGATGTAGCGGTCGAAGTGCGGTACCAATCGTGCGCCTTGACCAGGGCTCGAAATAAACCACAGCGCATCTTCGCGTGCCAGGGCGAACCCATGGCTCAACGTCCGGCCTTTGACGTCGGTGACAAAGGTTTCGGCAATTTGCCCAGGTTTGAGCGTTTTCAAGTCTTGCGTGCACAGGTTGTTGGCGATCTTGAGACGATCCGTGCCGGTAATCGCCAGGATCGTCAACTCTCCGATAAAGAATCCCCGTGCCATAGGTCATCAGACGTTGAAAAGGAAGTGACAGATATCGCCGTCGTGCATGATGTAGGTTTTGCCTTCGGTGCGCATCTTGCCGTTGGCGCGTATCTCTTTTTCGCTGCCATAGTGTTCGAGATCCGGCAAAGTGTAGACCTCGCATCGAATGAAACCGCGTTCGAAGTCCGTGTGGATGACACCGGCAGCCTCGGGGGCCGTTGCACCGACTGGAATCGTCCAAGCGCGAATCTCTTTCTCGCCGGCAGTAAAGTAACTTTGCAGGCCGAGTGTGCGATACGCTTCGCGCGCGACTACTTGCAGGGCGGGTTCCTCCAAGCCGACAGCGGCCAGCATTTCGCTCCGGTCGGGTTCGTCGAGCTCGGCGATCTCGGCCTCGAGTTTGGCACATACGGGAACAACCGAAGCCCCGATCTTGCTCGCGAACTCGCGTACCTTGGAAACCAGTGGCCCAGTGCCGTGGAGATCGGTTTCGTCGACGTTGGCGATGTACAGGATCGGCTTGGCGGTCATGAGCCCGAAGCTGGAGATCGCCTTGGCTTCGGCTTCGTCGAGCTTGAGCGTCCGCAGCGGCTGCTCCTTGTTCAGATGCTCCATGCAATGCTGGATCGCACTGACGCGCAGCTTGGCCTCTTTGTCTCCGGTTCGTGCAGCCCGTTCGGCTTTTGGCAGGGCGGTCTCGAGCCCTTGGATGTCCGCGATCATCAATTCCAGTTCGATCGTCTCGATGTCGGAAACCGGATCGACTTTTCCTGCGACGTGCGTCACATCGGGGTCTTCGAAACAGCGGACGACCTGAAGGATCGCGTCGACCTCGCGGATGTGGCTCAAGAACTTGTTCCCGAGCCCCTGCCCCTCGCTCGCTCCTTTGACGATGCCCGCGATGTCCACGAGCTTGAACATGGCTGGGATGATCTTCTGCGTTGGAATGTGTTTGTTGATCTCATTCAAACGCTTGTCGGGAATACTGACGATCCCTTCGTTCGGTTCGATAGTACAGAACGGGTAATTGGCCGCCTGGGCACCTTGCGAACCGGTAAGGGCATTGAACAACGTGCTCTTGCCAACATTGGGAAGTCCGACGATTCCTGCTTCCATTTGGATGACCTCCTAGCTTTCGTGCCGCAAAAGTGGGAAAAGGATGACGTCGCGGATGCTGCGCGAGTTCGTCAGGAGCATCACGAGCCGATCGATTCCGATCCCCAGTCCGCCCGCCGGCGGCATTCCGTGCCGCAACGCGCGAATGAAGTCGGTGTCCATGCGAGCCATGGAATCGTCTTCGGCCATCCCTTGCAATTGCGTCTGAAAGAGATTCTCTTGCAAGATCGGGTCGTTGAGTTCGGTGTAGGCGTTCGCCAGTTCCATGCCATGGATGAACAATTCGAACCGTTCTGCGATATCGGGATGCGTCGCGCTTCGCTTGGTCAGCGGGCACAGGCTCGCAGGATAGTCGGTGACGAAGACCGGACCGATCAACGCATCCTCGACTTTCTCTTCGAATACTTCGCTGATCACGACGTCCGGATGTTTTCCATTCGGGTCGAGCCGGAGACTACGGGCTAGCTTGGCAATTCCCTCGTGGTCGGTGATCTTCAGGCCCGTATGTTCTTCGAAGAGTTCGGTGTAGGTGCGGCGCTTGAACGGAGGAGTAAAGTCGATCTCGAGATCGCCCCAGTGCGTCTTGTACCCCTGGCCGATCGCATCGAGCGCCTCGACGATAATCTGCTGGGTCAAGTCCATCATCACGCGATAGTCTGCGTAGGCCCAGTAGAGTTCGATCATGGTGAACTCGGGGTTGTGCCGCGGGCTGATCCCTTCGTTGCGGTAGACACGACCGATTTCGTAGACCCGCTCGATACCACCGACCATCAATCGCTTGAGATGCAACTCCAATGCGATCCGCAGGAACAATTGCATGTCGAGAGCGTTATGATGCGTGGTGAAGGGCTTGGCCGCCGCTCCGCCAGCGATCGTGTGGAGCGTCGGGCCCTCGACTTCGACGAAATCATGCTTGGCGAGGGTGCTGCGAATCGAGTGGATGATCTTCGTGCGTTTGAGGAACGTGTGCAGCGAATCGGGGTTGTAAGTCAAGTCGAGGTAGCGCATCCGCTGCCGCAGCTCGGGGTCTTGCAATCCCGCGTGCTTTTCGGGTGGTGGTTCGAGGGTCTTGGTCATGAAGTGCAGCTTCGATGCAAAGACCGTCAACTCGCCGGTGTTCGTCCGACCCAGTCGGCCATCGATGCCGATGAGATCGCCGAAGTCGAGCAGTTTGGTCAGCTCGAAATCCTCATCCGACACGTGTCCCTTGGGGATCATGATCTGGATGTCGCCGGTAAGGTCGCGGATGTTGAGGAAGACGAGCTTGCCCGCGGTCCGCATCAGCATGATGCGACCGGCGACGCGGACCGATGGTCCGATCTCTTCACCGGGTCCCTTGCTGGCTTTCCAGGACTTGTAGTCGATGACTTCGGGACCGCCGAATTCCGGGAGTGGGATCTGGCTACCGTCTGCCAACTGGTACCGAACCTCGCCGTGAAGTGCGCGGACGGCGTCGATAAACGAGCGGTCATCGAAGCGATGCCCCCACGGATCGAGACCTTGGGCCTCAATTTTCTTGAGTTTTTCAAGCCTCGCTGCCTGATGAACCCCTAGTTCGCCCGAATCGTGTGGTTGAGAATCTGTCATAGTGTTTGGTTCGCAAGGGAATAAATCCTCGAATGGGTCGAAGATTGTAAGGCAAAACGCTGGAAAACCAAGCCGAACCGGGAAAGTCGACGATGGATCTCTTTGCTGCGGCAGAACAATCCAATCGGGAGCAAGCGATGCCGCTGGCCGCCCGCATGCGTCCCAAGACGTTGGACGAGATGGTCGGCCAGGCCCATATCCTCGGTCCGGACAAGCTTCTGCGACGGCTCGTGAAGACACGGCGCTTGCAATCCATCCTGCTATACGGTCCCCCAGGAACCGGAAAAACGACCCTGGCGAGGCTGCTGGCATCCGAGACGCGTGCCGCGTTTCGGCAACTGAACGCGGTCACCAGCGGCATCAAGGAACTTCGCGAATCGCTCGATTGGGCCCGCGACGAGTTGTCGGCCACCGGTTCGCGTCCGATCCTGTTCATCGATGAAATTCATCGCTTCAACCGTTCGCAGCAAGACGCATTGCTGCCCGATGTCGAAGCCGGGTCCGTCGCTCTCGTCGGCGCGACCACCAGCAATCCTTACTTCGCGGTCAATGGCGCATTGCTGAGCCGCTCGCAAGTGTTTGAGTTGCAGTTGCTCAGCGATGCGGAGTTGATCGGGCTGATGCAGCGAGCACTTCATGACCGCGAACACGGACTGGGCAAGTACCAGGTGACTGTAGAGCCGGACGCGTTGGCGTATTGCGCGCGCATGTCCGAAGGAGACGCACGGCGGGCGCTCAACGCACTCGAATTGGCGGTCTTGTCCGGGGATGTTTATCCGGTCGTGTTGACCGTGCAGCATATGCAGGAGTGCATGCAGAAAAAGGTCCTGCAATTCGATCCCTCGGGGGACGGCCATTACGACATGGCCAGCGCGCTGATCAAAAGCATTCGCGGCTCGGACACCGACGCGGCGCTGTATTGGTTGGCGCGGATGCTCGAGAGTGGCGAGGAGATTCGGTTCCTCTGTCGCCGTTTGGTGATTCTGGCCAGCGAAGATATCGGCAACGCCGACCCCAACGCTTTGACACTGGCCGTTGCGACGATGCAAGCGTGCGAATTCATCGGATTGCCTGAATGCCAATTGACGTTGTCTCAGGCGGTCATTTATCTGTCGCTAGCCCCCAAGAGCAACTCGGCCACGACCGCGATCGCTCGTGCGCGGCGCGAGGTCAAGGAGGGGGATGTCATCCCGGTGCCGGTTCACCTGCGCGATGGCCATTACGCGGGCTCGAAGGATCTCGGCCATGGTCTGGGTTACCAATACGCCCACGATTCTCGGGACGGCATCGCCGCGCAGGATTACCTCGGCGTCGATCGCCAATTCTACGAACCGGTCGAGCGGGGATTCGAACAAGAACTCGCGGATCGCTATCGCGAAATCCAAAGGCGATTGAATCCCACCGAATCGGCAACGTCTGACAAACCATCCCTCTCGCATGAGCATCGATCGAAAACGTGATCGTCCTTGCTCCGTCTGCTGTTGGGTGCGTGAAGCGACATCGCAACGCACTCTACCCCCCGCAGGCGGGAATGGCTCACGCCAGAAGCTGCGAGATGATCTTGCCGTGCACATCGGTCAACCGAAAATCGCGACCTTGATACCGATACGTGAGCCGCTCGTGGTCGAACCCCAGGCAGTGAAGTAGGGTCGCATGCAAGTCATGGATATGCACCGGATCCTGGACGATGTTGTATCCGTAGTCGTCCGTTTCCCCGATCACGTTCCCGGCCTGAATCCCTCCGCCTGCCATCCACATCGTAAAGCAGCGACCGTGGTGGTCGCGTCCATAATCGTCCTGCAGTGAGCCTTGGCTGTAGACGGTTCGACCGAACTCGCCACCCCAAATCACAATCGTATCCTCAAGCAGTCCGCGTTGCTCCAAATCTTTGATCAATGCCGTTTGCGGTTGGTCGATGTCCTTGCACTGCTTGGGAATGTTCGAAGGCAAACTGCCGTGATTGTCCCAGCCTCGATGATAGAGCTGGACAAAGCGAACCCCGCGTTCCACCATCCGACGGGCCATCAAGCAATGGGACGCAAAGGATCCTGGGCGTTTCGCATCCGGACCATACATTTCGAACGTCGCATCGGTTTCGTCGGAAAAATCGGTCAACTCTGGCACCGAAGTTTGCATACGGAATGCCATCTCATACTGAGCGATCCGCGCGGCAATCTCAGGGTCGCCATCCTGTTGCTGCTGCAAGGCATTGAGGCGTGCGATTCGATCGAGCATCGCTCGTCGCAATCCTCGATCGATCCCTTGTGGGTCATTCAAGTAGAGGACCGGTTCGCTGCCGCTACGCAGCTTGACCCCTTGATGGCTTGATGGCAAAAATCCACTTCCCCACAGCCGATCGAGCAACCCTTGATTGGCATCGTTCCCCGATCCATGGGAGATCATAACGACGAACGCAGGAAGTTCTTCCGCTTCGCTGCCCAGGCCATAACTGAGCCATGCGCCGAGCGACGGGCGCCCCGGCTGCTGGGAGCCCGTCTGGATGAACGTGATCGCGGGATCATGATTGATGGCTTCCGTATTCATCGACCGCACGACGGAGATGCGATCGAGAATCGTGGCTGTATGAGGCAGCAACTCGCTGATCCAGCACCCTTGGCTCCCTGCCTGGGCAAACGAAAACTTCGAGGCCACCACCGGAAAACTCTTTTGACCCGAGGTCATGCCGGTCAGCCGCTGACCTTGCCGAATGGTGTCCGGGAGTTCGGTCCCATGCAAATCCTTGAGCTTCGGCTTGTAGTCCCATAGCTCGAGCTGCGATGGTCCGCCCGATTGGAAGAGATAGATGACCCGCTTCGCCTTAGGTGCGAAATGGGGCGGCCGAACCTCCCCTCGCGCGGATGATAGCATGGATCCACCGAGCTGCGACAAGGCCATCGAGCCCAGGATGGATTGCTTGAGGAAACTTCTCCGCTGAGCGTTTTTGGCCGGATGCCATACGTCCATGGTCATTTACCTTCTGGTGATCGTTTCGTCCAAATTTAGGATAGCGCTGGCCACTACGGTCCAGACTGCGACATCGATACCATCCAGATTCGCATCGAGCGGAACGGCCCCAGCCCGATTGAGCTGTGTCGCCTCATCCGAGGCAGCCTGAAATCGATTCCTCGAGTCCGAGATCAGCTCGAGGAGCACCGGGAGCTCGTCATGCCGAGCGATCCTTGTCAGACACGCACGATACATCGCGTGAATTCGATCGGTGTCGTTCACCGACGGGCCTCGCAGCGTGCGCATGGCGAGCGCCCGGGCGGCATCGATATACGTTGGGTCGTTCAACAGGACAAGGGCTTGGAGCGGCGTATTGGTCCTCGAACGCCGCGCGACGCAGACCTCGCGATTGGGCGCGTCAAAAGTGACCATCGATGGCGGCGGACAGGTCCGCTTCCAAAACGTATACATACTCCGCCGGAAAGCGCCCTCGCCTTGATCGGGAACGTATTTGCCGCGGCGTTCCACGGTGACATCCTCCCACAACCCTGCCGGTTGATACGGTTTGACGCTCGGGCCGCCAACGCGGGTCTGCAACAAACCACTGATAGCCAAAGCGTTGTCGCGAATCGTTTCCGCTGACAACCGATAGCGAGAAGCGCGTCCGATCCATCGATTCTCCGCATCGCGCGCGAGCTGTTCCGGTGCGATGTGCGACGCTTGGCAATAGGATTCCGACATGACGATCTGCTTGATCAACGCCCGAGTATCCCAACCGCTTTGGATGAATGTCACCGCGAGATAATCCAAAAGCTCTGGATGGGATGGGAACTCCCCAGTCATCCCGAAATCCTCAGCGGTGCGCACCAATCCCGTCCCGAAAAAATTCTCCCACATTCGATTCACCGCAACGCGGGCGGTCAAGGGATGGGAAGGGTGAACCAGCCATCTTGCCAATTCGAGCCGGTTGTTCGGCTTCAAGTCGGAAAATTCGCCCAGAATACTCGGTACACCTGCGTCCACCTTTTCACCCGGCTGATCGTATTGCCCTCGACGGAGAACAAATGTTTCTCGCGGCGGCTGCATCTCGCGCAGGATCATCACTGCCGGAAATTGATCCGCAAACGCATTGCGATCCTTCTGCTTTTGATCCCTCGTGCGCACCAAATCCTCGAACGTTGGGTCCATCCGCCTGAGCCCCCATTGCTTGCGTGTGGATTGCTGCTCCGCACTCAATTCCTCGGCTGGCTTGCGAATCCAATCGGTGATCGGAAGGGTCGGTTTTCCCTCGAACAGCTGGGCGATGTCTTGCGGCGTCGGCGTCCCTGCCAAAATCCTGAGTTCGTCGATCCGACCGCGGAATGGCAAACTCGTTTCGCGGCGACCCAGATGAAACGCTTTGTTTTCCGATGTGGCGATCGTATCGCGAAGGGAATCGGCTTGGACGTCGAGCGTCGCTCGCTGACCGTCGATGTACATCGCAATACCCGCTGCGTGCTTCTTCCCATCGTAGGTCCATACCACATGATGCCAGGCGTCACGACTGATCGCTTGCTGGCTCGTCACCTTGATCGCGTTGCTAGGCCATTGGTGGACCAAGTGGCACTCCACCTTGCCATTGACCACCAACAGATCGTAGCCCCGATAATGGGACGATTCGTCCATGCGGGACAGCACTGCCATCCCGGAATCGCCCACGGGATATACCCAGACGCTGATCGCAAACGGTTGGTCGCCATCAAAGCTCCCCTGGTTTCCTAAGGCGATATGGGAGTCGCCCGGGAATTCCAATGCGTCTCCCCATTTGCCTTCCACCGGTGTCACCGTGCCCGATACGGCGAACCCCTCCTCGATGCCTGCGAGTCCTGACTCGAATAGCGTGCGCAGCTCCAACTGCTCCCGCAGAGTGTCATCGCTCTGGGCCGCGATCCAATCGCGAAACGAAGTGGCTGCTGCCGCTTCCCGCTCGGTCACCTGGCGCTGCAGTTCCGCAAGCTCTCGGTCGAGCTCAGCCACCTTCTGTTCCTGGGACTCCGACGGGACGCGGATGAACGGCTCGGCCGCAACGAACTTGCTGTAGCTCGCCTGCTTCTCATCCAGGTTATTGAACATCGCAAAGAACTGGTAGTATTCCTTCTGGGTGATCGGATCGTATTTGTGATCGTGGCATCGAGCGCATTGCATCGACAGCCCGAGGAAAACGGTGGCAGTGGTATGGACCCGATCGGCCACGTATTCCAATCGGTACTCCTCTTGGATGATGCCTCCCTCGGTATTATGCCCTTGATTGCGCAAAAAACCGGTGGCTACCAACTGGGAACGGGTGGCATTGGGCAGCATGTCCCCGGCCAGTTGCTCGGTGAGAAACTGATCGTAGGGCATGTTCGCATGAAACGCGGAAATCACCCAGTCGCGCCATGGCCACATCGTCCGATCTTCGTCGTTGTTGTATCCATTGGTGTCGGCGTATCGAGCCAGATCCAGCCACTGTGCGGCCATCCGCTCGGCATGGCTTTCCGATGCGAGCCATCGATCGACGACCTTCTCGTAGGCCGATGGCGACGTGTCTGCTTCGAACGCGGCCAGTTCCTCGGGAGTCGGTGGCAGCCCGGTCAAATCCAAAGCCAAGCGGCGAAGCAGGGTGCCGCGATCCGCTCTAGGCGACGGCGACAATCCCTCGCGCCGTAGCCGATCGCGGATCAATCCATCGATCGGCGATACCGTCTCCTCCGACGAAGGGCTCTTCGGAACAATCGGCATCGAAGGGGGCGAAAAGGACCAATGATTCGTATAAGGGGCTCCCTGCTCAATCCATTCTTGCAGCAATTCCCGCTGGCGATCGGTCAGTGGCTTTTTGGTTTCGGGTGGGGGCATGATCCGATCGGGATCGGTGGTATGCAACCGCTCGACGAGTTCGCTGTCCTGCGGACGATTCGGTATAATTGCAGATCGTTGGATCGCCATCTCGCGTCGATCCAACCGCAGGTCAGCCTGTCGTGCACTTTCATCGGGACCATGACAACTCCAGCAGTGGTTTGCCAAAATCGGTTGGATGTCCCGCGCGTAATCGACCGAAGGCTTGGTTGCAGGCTCGCTAGCCTGTCCGACTCCAGCCCAGTGCGTCACGAAAAGGATCATCGACCACGCGAGGCCCAGCGTGAGGGAAAGATGATAAAGTGATGTCATAACTTAGTCGAAGCAAATCACGAATGAGCAACAAATCGAGGTGCAAACCCGTTGGGCACAAATGCACGCGGAGTTTACGCTCATCTCACATTGTATCGTATTCCCTGGCTCACGATCACCTGCAATTGTCCGTCCTTTCCGCGCAGGCGGTGATCCGGGATTGCGGGAACTTTTGTCACCCCGTCCCGGGGCCACAAGCCGAACGGTTGTTCGTGGCGGAATCCCAGAGACGTCTCCGTCGCCAATCCAAAGTCAACGCAGGTCCTAACTTACTTCCGTAGGCGTGGCCGTCTTCCACTTGCCAAACGGACTCAGGAGCAGCGCGGGCAACAGCACCAAGTCCCCCAGGATCGACGTACTCATCATCGCGATCATCAACATTGCAAATTGGCGCGTCGGATTGAAGGCTGCGAACATAAATGGAACCATGGAGCAGCAACTGATGAGCATGGTGTGAATCATGGCCCTTGCGCAGTTGGAAAATGTATGCGCGATCGCCTGCTCGCGCGAGTCGCCTTCGGATAGCCGCCAGGAGTACCAATTCACAAAATGCAACGTGTCATTGACCGCGATCCCCATCGCCACGCTGGCCGTCAGCAATCCGGCCACGTCGAGCGAATAGCCGAGCCAAGCCATGCTTCCAAAGACAACAGTTTCCGGTAATACATTAGGGAACATGATGAGCAATCCGGCTCGAATGCCTCGAGCGATCAACATCATCACCGGAGTAATGAGCAGGAAAGCAGTCGTGAAACTCGACCCGAGGTCCGTTAGGAGCGCGGACTGCGTATCGTGCATCATCGGAGAGAATCCAGTGAATTCGACCATCGGTACCTCCGCGGTCTCAACCGGTTGAGTGGCGAGGATGCATTCCTCCACACTACTTCGTACTTTTGCCGTCAACTGCCCGTAATCGAGCCGAGACAACGCCGACACTTTGGCCGTCACTCGCCAAGTTCGGCTGTCGGCTGTTTCGGCGAGCAGCCCCTGCTGCTCCATCTGCGGCAGGAATTTCGGAAGCGAGTCGCGAAAAACGCGGCGGCGCACAACGTCGCGCACTCGCCCGCCGCTCGGAGGCGATGGGAGAAATGTCGAAGCCGCAAGCACGCCGCCTATATCGGCCTCGCTACGCAGATGGTTGGCAACGCGATCCACCCACAGTAATTGATCGAATGCATCAGTTCCGTTTGTCTTTGGAAATCTCAACAAAACCTCCACCGACGCGATAGGCCCGAGATGCTGTTCCATCCAAGCCATATCGTTAACAGTCGGACTGCCCGCGGGGAACATGTCATTGAAGCGAGTCGATGACTTGAGCGACAGCAGCCCGTAAAAACTGAATAACAAAAGCAGGCTTCCTCCAATCGCGATTGGCCAGCAGTACCGACTCATGAAGGCTGCGTAAGATTGGGCCCAGCCTTCCACCGTCCCATCGACACTGCGCGCCGACTCGGCTTGTTCCGGCGACCTGTTCCCAACGTGTGCGGGACGGTATCGGCCGCGGCAAAACCAGTCCGACAATCTTGGGAAGACCAGGATCAGAATGGAGCTTGCCGCGCAGAGCGATACGGCGGAGTAGAAACCGAAACTGCGGACGGGGGAAAGCTGGCTGGTTGCCAGTGCAATCATTCCTAAGGCTGTCGTGAGCGTCGCCAGGATGCTCGGCTTGAGACCCAAGAAGATGGCACGTGCCCCCAAATGCTCCGTATGATTGCGCGCGACATCCGAGTAGTAGTTCATGAAGTGGACCGCGGCCGACAAAGTCAACATAAAAACCAGCGTCGGCAACACGATGAGCACCGCGCTGAATTCCGATCCGCATGCAGTGACGATAGCGACCGCCAGCAACTGACCGACACCGGCGATGATCATGACCGGAAGGACGGCACGCATGCTGCTCAAGCACAGCCAAGCCAACACTACGCCGAGCACGCTGGAGGGGAGAACCAAGCGTTTCAAGCTTTCCTCGGCGGCGACGTCGATTGCGTACGCTTCGTAAACGGAGCCCACCATCCTTAATTTGGATCGTCCAAGACCAAGTACTTCGTCGGCTGCACACCGAACCAGCTCAATTGCATTCTTGTGACTTTCGATCCCGGCGGGAGCGAAACTAATAAAAACAGCCCCTGTACCATCGCGGCCGACAACCGACGACTCAAGCCGCGCACACGCTGACTCCCTGGACATGGCGATCGGAGGATCGGTCAATCGACGGACCAATTCCTCGCTCGTCTGAAGCGATTCGATCCACGGCCCCGTTTTGCCATCGAGACGTTCGCTATCTAGGCGATGCAGCGCCTCGGCCATCGCTCTCAAACGAGGATCGTCATAGTGGCAATTATCCCAAGACGCCACTAGGTACTGGTCCGAGCCGAACTCGCGAACGAATTCCTCATACCGCTGGCGAACAGGACGACCTTCGGGCAACCAAGCATGGACGTCGGCTGCTCCAATCCGCATGTGGATCGCTAGAAATACCGCTGCCGGAAGCATGCAGACCGTGGCCAACAGTGCCCAGCCGGACCAGGCATCCAGTTTCCGCAGTGATTTTGTCGATACGTTCAAGTAACTCGGCTCAGTCTCTACGTGAGATCTTCATGCACCCAACGTGATCCACAAATTGTACCACAAGCGAGCGATTCGATCCTTCGCCCAACAATCGCTCGTTTCGAATTGTCACGATGGAGATTAGCGGAACAGCTTATCAAGATCGATTTCGAGGACGCCTTTTCTCGCGAAGACGATTTGTGTCCCAGCGAGATAATCGTGGAGCGCTTTGCGATGGGTAGAGTAATTGATACCAATTAGAAAATAGGAAGCGATAAGCCCGGCCGTGCTCGCCATCCCAAGTATCCATACCGGCACCGGAACGCTCGAAGGACGGCTGAAGAGCGATATCAAAAGGAAAAATGCGAGGAACAGCATAGGTACCTTGATCAAGGAGCGAACCGTGGCGCTCAACCATCCTGCTTTCCCTCCATCCGACCGAACGACTCGCAACCCGACAAGCCACTGGGCCGGGGTTCCGCCCAACCAAACCGTGCAACCGATGAAATAGACCGATGAGGCAATGGCGATTGCGACAGCGATGCCGACTTGAACTGACACGGGTAGAAGTATGACTCCATTGTTTCGTTCGTAAAGCAAGCAGGCGAGGTAGATTACCAGCAGTGTGGAGAGGCAAAAAATAGTGTCCAGTGCGATTGCCATGGCTCGCCGCGATGTCGCTGGCAATTTTGCTGCCTCCGGCTTGCTTTTGTCGATAGCTTTGACCAATTCCGCATAGTCTTGGATCCGATCGGCTTTCGATTTTTCCAACATCTTTAGAAGTAACGCATTCTGCTCCTTGGTGAGTCTTTCTCTCGGAAGCGGGTTTGGCTCACCGTTCGCTTGCCGCATTAACAGGTCACACTCGGAGCAACCGTCGAATGGTGTTTTGCCAGTGAGCATGTATTGGAGAGTCAATCCAAGTGAATAGATATCGCTTCGCCGATCAAGTTCCTCGCATCTCGCTTGCTCGGGAGACATGTATCCCGGTGTGCCAAGCAACGATCCCATGCGAGTCAGAGCGAAGTCGGTAGAGTCGGCGGAGTTGTTGGAGTCGGCGGAGTTGTTGGAGTCGGCGAATGCAGGGAGGGAGTCCTTGGACAATCGAAACGTAACGCTATCGAATTCCTTGCCCTCGTCGATTGCGGTGGATTTCGAGATCCCAAAGTCCATCAGCTTGACCACACCATGACGCGTCACCATCAGATTGCTGGGCTTAATATCCCGATGGATGATCCCGCAATTGTCTGCCTCTTGCAACCCAACCGCGGCTTGTCGAATCCAGTTCCATGCTACGTCAACGGTTACTGGCCCACTCCGGGCGACGATTTGCTGCAAGGTTTCACCGTCGACAAACTCCATGGTCATGAACGGGCGTTCTCGCCACAATCCGACCTTATAGACCTTGGCGATATTGGAGTGGTTGAGGATGGCTCCGAGTTGTGCTTCGCGTCGAAAACGCTGCGCGATCTCCTCGGTTTCAATGGTGAAGCCTGATACCGCCTTTAATGCGACGGGGCGTTGAAGCGAGGTGTCAAATGCTCGATAGACAATTCCCATGCCTCCTATAGCCAATTGATCTTCGATCAGAATATCATCAATTTGCTCGCGATGTTCGAATTCACTCGCTGACGCCATCGTTCGATTCGGTTCGGCGGGCAATTGAATCGGGTCGTTCCCCATGGCCGGAATCGGAGAATCCTCGTTCTCGCGATGGACGACCCAGATGGTTCTGGATAACCAATTGTGAAAGGGGAGACCGCGGAAGAAAAAGGCGGACGCGTAAACCAATAAATGGGATACTAGAAGGGAGAAAAGCAGGTAGATATCCCAAGTAATTCCCCAAAAGTTAAGTGGATCCAAAACAACCAAGATGGTGGTTAGCAGCGTTGAGCAGGCCGTGAGAATTGCGAGTCGTACTGCAGTCCTTGTAACTCGCTGCCGCGTCGTCGGAACGGCACCGTTACTACTGGCTAAAATATATCCCATCAGCGACTGCGGAATGGATTTCCCGAAAAGTGTTTCGTAGAGAGAATTCGACAGCAACAAAAACACCAAGGTAAACAAATAGAGAGGAGCAGCGATCTTCCACGCCATTTCCGGCGTGATGAGTAGCGATACGGGAACTAACAAAAGCCCCAATGCTGTTGCTGCGACACCACACCAGGTAACCGCAGTGATGGCGACGGAGAATCCATCGCGCCATGACATGATGGATAACGACTCATGACGGGATTGATTCAAGCGGTTCAAATCAAACTGTACGCGATCCAAGGACGCACCGTTCTCTGAGTAGTGCGATAGGATTTTTGCCAGTTTTGGATGTATGAAAGGCAGCCGCCTTCGTAGCCAATTGCGATCGAGTCGCTCGGTAAGCTCCTCGCTCCTAACCCCGAGCAACATCGCAACGAATGCTCGAGCAAGTTGTCGGTAATCCTCACGTTGAGAAAGGCTCAAGTCGAAGTCTTCACTGCCGTCCTCACGGATATATTGCGTTCCGGGGACTCCGCTTGCAAAAAGATCGATGCGAATATCTTCAGGACCCTCCCCAACGGCGAGATGGCTCGGGGTGATTCCACCGTGCGCGATGCCATTTTCATGCAATTGAAACATCCCGTCCAAAAGGGAAAAGAATCCCTGACTCATTGGCTCGAAGGTGGAGTTGAAGACCGCCCGACGGGCACTCTCCTGCAGCACGTTTACTTCCGTGTCTACTCGAGCAGGGAGCGATAGGAAAAAAATCCCACGGCTTTCGCCGCATTCCAGCACTGCGCACGCAACGGATGGAATCTGTAGTCTCGCAATCGCTCCTGAACGAGACATGAACCAGCTTCTCAGGGATGCGTTGTCGCTCCAGGGAGAATCCAACGTGATCAAACGAACGTTGCGGTGCAGTTGCGTATGCTCTGCTTCAAACAAACCACCGTACTGCCAATCTCCAATCCGACGCAGTCGGTGGTAATTGCCGAGGGTCTCCCCAGTCAACGACCCTACTGTCTTCCAAGTCTGCGGGAATACCTTCACGCGGTTGCCGCAGTCGGCTCCTATCGATGTGTCTGGGTGCAGTGTGGGCGCATCGTCCCAAGACGCGGCGTGAGACTCGGAATGAGGCTGCTCGGTAGCTGCGGGATCGTCGCCAGGAGAGGAAGGAAAATGGTTCATCCCGTTGCTCTCGCCGTCAGTCCAGCCAACAAACGCGGAGAATTCTGCAACCGGCGGCTAGCAACACTTTCCAGGAGCAGACCGTAACACATTATCTCGCTCAGTTTTGCCAGGATGCTTTTCAGAAAAAGAACAATCCACGTAGCCAGACGCGATCTCCAGGGTAGGTTCTCGACCGATGAAAATCTAGGCGGGTTTCGATTTTCATGGTCGATAAATACGAGGCTAAAACGTCGGTACCGCCACCGACGAACACACGACGTTGGCTCTCGCTCGGCGCGAGGGGGCTACTGACATTTTTTCTCCGTGAGCTTTTCACTTGCGAACACGGACAATTTCGCGCCGCGGAGTTCCTTGGCAGTGCCCAGAATTTGCCCCGTGTCGCCGTCGTCCAGTCGGAACGGTGACATACATCGCAACGATTAGCCTCGCAGGGCCGCGGCAAATAGCTTGGGCAGCCTGAGAGTCGACGGCTGGCGGTAAAGTTCGAGCAGAGCGCGTGCGGTTGCCAGGACATTGCGGTGCGACGGAAACCAGACGGGGCTGGGGAAGTTGACAAGCGGTCCGTACAGAACGGTCTTCTCAAACGCATCGAGGAGATAGGTATTGTGGACGCTTCCGATTCCGCTGTCCGCCCGATCGAGCGTTGCTCCCGGATAGCCACCCCACGGTGGCGAGATCAGGCTGTATGCCAAGGCAGACCACTGATTGACGCAAACGGTCGCGTATCTCAGGTCTCGAAGCGCTCGTTCGAAATCGGCAGGTTTTTCCTTGCGGAAATTTCGAGGGAACGTGATCGATGCGCATAGCGAACCGAAGACTTGTTCATTGACGAATCGAACTGCCTCATCGACAAATCGCTCCGGCGAGGGTGCATCGAGGCTGGTCTCCGAGCAGACGCACGCAAACGATTCCTCGGCAAACAACACCGGACGTTCCTGTATGGATTGCGAGGGGATCAACGCCCAAGGCAGCGTTTGGTTCGAGCCTGGCTGAACGTCGTGCCCCACGTGCTGGCAGTAGCGCTCCAAAGCTCCTGGATAATACGCAGGCCGAGTTGGGGTTTGCTGAAGAAAATGATCGATGCGTCGCAGGAAAGCTTCACGCTGCGGCCATCGCTTCCACGTGATGATCACGCGAGTCGCCAGGCAATTGAAACCCGCGTTGTTTGTGATCGACGCGGCAATATGCTCGGCCTGCGAATCGATTTCCCGTTGCGAATAATCGCCGGGGACAACAATCCAAGGGGAGACGTTGCCAAGCTCACTGGTGATCGGTTTGTCGAGCAACGGGATCCCCAACGCTTTCTGTTTGGCCTGGGTTTCCGGATCGGCTCCCCAAACGATTCGGTCATGCGATGCAATCGAGCCTGTGATATGGACATCGGCGACCGAGGGATCATGGATCAAATCATGCCCAGTGCGCGCATCGCCGGTCACGAGTTTCAACAGTCCCTGTTCAATGAATGGCGCAAAGGCCACTTCGAACACGGGAGTCAAATAGCTGTTGACCGGGTTCATTTTCAGAATCACGCGACGGTTTTCGAAGAGCATGCGGCTCAGGCTGTCGGTCGCGGGGACCGAGGAAACATTCCCGGCACCGAGCACCGCTGAGATCTTCGAGAACTCGCTGGAACGTGCGAGATTGAGTTTGTCTCCATGGATTTGTTCTTTCGCGATTCCCGGCTGCATCCGCACCTCGCCATGCAGTCCCATGAAGGCGAGCGAATCGTACAGTCCCTGCGTGGGGACGATCGGAACGGTTACCACTCCGCGGTCTCGAACGGCCAGCTTGCCGGGCAAACGCGGGCTGCCGTAGCGATCGATTTGTTCGAGTGTCCATTTTGCCAGCCGGAGAAAACGGAGGATGACTACCGGCCCCGCGAGCAGTTCCTCCGCGACAATTCCAGGCCGGTTGCCACATCCTTTGGCTTCCGCGCCCGAGAGCGCCCAGCGCTCCGCAACGCGACAAATCGCATCGATGCTATGCTCGCATAATTCAGCCCGCCGCTGGGGAGTGCATGAGAGTTGAGGCTGTGCCTTGGATGCAAAGGTCGACACTTGCCGTTGCAAGTCGGTTGGCCCGCTCCCGGTTTCCGTCGCAAAGGTTGTGGAATTCATACGTCACACTCCTGCCAAAAGACCACACTGTCGCCGCGTGACTAATCTATCAGGGGGCTATCGAGAAACGAAGATGACCAAGAGGTTTCTGCAAAGAAAACTGCCCACAAGATGACCGGCCACCGGTATCTGCTATAATTGGACGGTTGTTGTCGGGGTATCCTCCGGGGGAGCAGCACGCTTCCCAGACACCCTAGGGCCTTCTCGTCCCTTCCGGACGCAAACCTTGCCACGATGAAATATCTCTTCTCCTTTCTTATTCCGTTGACCGTGGCGCTCGGACTGCTGTTGGGCGGAGCTTGGTCTTGGCTGACCGTAGGCATCGTCTTTATCGGCGTGCCATTCCTGGATCGGATTTTGGGACGTGATCGCTCGAATTTGGATGAGGATGCGGAGAGCAGAGCGGCAGAGTCCGCTCCGTACAGCGTTATCCTGTATGCATACCTCCCGATTCAAATCGGACTTTTATTCCTGCTGGGCTGGACTTGGACCCACTCCACGGCCCCCTTTTGGGTTCAAGCAGGATGGATTCTGTCGGTAGCGTTGTGCACGGGCGGCATGGGGATTACGGTTGCCCATGAGTTGATCCATCGTCGCTCCCTGGCAGAGCGATGGATTGGTCGGTTGCTGCTGATGACCGTGCTGTACATGCATTTCGCCATTGAGCATGTGCGCGGGCACCACGCCAAGGTCGGGACGGTCGAGGATCCAGCGACCGCACGCAAGGGAATTGACGTGTATCGATTCATCGCGACAACCATTCCCAGCCAACTGCGATCCGCATGGACGTTGGAGGTAGCTAGGCTTCGCAAACACCATTGGCCGATTTGGAGTTGGCGCAATGAGATGCTCGTTTTTGCCGTCCTGCAATCCCTTTGGCTGCTGTTGATCGGTTGCTGCTTTGGGCCGATGTTTCTACCCGTGTATCTATCGGTTGCTGCGATTTCTTTTCTGCTGCTCGAGATGATCAATTACGTAGAGCACTATGGACTCGAGCGAACCCAACTGCCAAACGGCCGCTACGAAGCGGTGCGAGATCATCACTCATGGAACAGCGACCATCGGGTTAGTCGAGCCTTGCTGTTCGAATTGACGCGTCATTCTGACCATCATCGGGTGGCGACCCGTCCCTACCAGATTCTGCGCAGCCCCGATGCGGGGACAGAATTACCTTCGGGGTACCCCGGGATGATTCTTTTGGCTCTCGTTCCGCCTGTCTGGTTCGCGATCATGGATCCCCGCGTTGAGCGGGCCAGAGAGATGCGGCAGGAGGATAGCCCGACACTGGAGGGTGTGTAGAGCCTGATCTTCGTCAGGCTTGCGAAGATTCTTTGTGCACCCACTCCAAGAACTTCGGCTCGGTCCAGGGAATCGTATGTTCGGAAATCTCCGGGATTTCGTAAGGATGATGCTGGTGGAGAAACTCCACCAACGCATCGCGGCGGGCGGAAACCGTCTTGATGATTACACGCCATTCCTGGCTGGTTTCGATATTTCCTTGCCAGCGATAGGTGCTCGAAACCGGCCCCGAAAGCTGTACGCAGGCACCGAGACGCCGAGCGATGATTTCCGTTGCCAAAGTTTCTCCAATTTGCATCGAAGGAACCGTGGTGGTGATTTCAATCACGCCAATCCCTTTTCTACCAGCGATCTCTCGAGGCTTTCTTCGTCCAGGATCGCAGAGTGCAATCGCTGGAAATCGCAGAAAAGCTCGGCAACAGAATCCTGCTGAGCGTCGCAATTTCGCACGCGACGAACGAGCGCATCCAAATCGTCGAGAACCTCGTCTTGCCGGCACTCAATTTCGCGAAGCTCGCGGTACATCCCCGGACGCATCGCGACTGCATTTTCCAAGTAGCCTTCGCCGGCCACTCGCGTGAAATGCTGGTCCAAGACCCAACGGAAGCTAACGAGATGCTCGAGAACTTTCTTCCGTGCGATATGTTGTTGCGGATGCTCTGCCCAGGTTCGGAAGTCCCCATCCAACTCGGCGAGCGACTCCTCAATCCCGGATTGGCTATGATTGAGGCACATTTTTAGGTCGTTGAATTGTCGATGTGAAAAATCCATAATCTCCTCGCCGTGCAGTCGTACCGAGAACAGAACCGCTCAACCACATCTTTTTAGTGTTGCAATTCGATGCAGCGATCGTCAAGCATTTTTTCGGGAAAGAACTCAGGGGTTCTCGTCGCCGTCGGTCGGGAGCTGCAAACCCTCTTGCTTTCTGCGAACTACGGAAAATGCCAGCCGCTGCAGCTCCAGCGCTAGGTCGACCGGCTGCACCGTAATGGACGAGCTGGAGGGGATAACCACCGGCGCGAAATTGAGAATGCCTGAGACACCCGATCGTTGCAAACGATTTGCGACTGCAGCCGCGGCAGCGGCAGGAACCGCGAGAATTGCCAAATCAACCGGTTCGCTGGACGTGAAGCTTTCGAGCTGGTCTAGGTCCTGGACTGGTAGCAAGCCGAGACTGTGTCCGATTTTTTCTGGATCGCTGTCAAAGGCCGCAACCAGACGAAATCCAAGTTGATCAAATCCTCGATAACCAACGAGGGCTCGCCCCAGGTTTCCAACGCCCACCAGGATCACGTTCCAAGACCGATCGGTACCCAGCACATGTTGAATCGACGCCACCAGGTCGTGCACTCGATAGCCGACGCCGCGTTGCCCGACTTGGCCCAGGCATGACAAATCCCGTCGCACCTGCGAATCCTTGAGACCCAATCGCTCGGCGAGCCAACCGCTGCGGACGCTCGAGGAGCCACTTCGTTCACTCTGCTGCAATTCGCGGAGGTAGAGCGCCAACCGGGATACGGTGGCGCTGGGTATCTCCGAGCGGGGCTTGGCCATGGCTATGTCCGATGAGGACGGAAGATTTCCGGCGCAAGGATCCTCATGTGTTCAGCGCACTTCTCCACGGCGTACAGGATCTGCTGGTTCGAGTGGGTCGAATTGATGAAGAACCGCAGTCGCGCTGCGGACTCTTCCACCGCAGGATACAGGATCGGCTGCACGTTGACCCCGGAATCGATCATCCGTCGCGACAGTTGGAGAGCCAACAGGGAGTTGCCCGTTATCACCGGTACGACGGGGGTATCCTGGCTGTTGCCTGTGTTGAGTCCTCGCTTTTTGGCTTCGGTCAAGAACAATCGGGATGCCTCTTTGAGGCGTGCGACACGCCCCGGATCGCTCTTGAGGGCCCGGATCGAGGCGAGCGCTGCCGCGGTGTTCGGGGGTGAAAGGCCGACGCTGAAAACGAAACCAGGCGTCGTGTATTTCAGGTATTCGATCAGCGCTGCCTTGCCGGCGATGTACCCGCCGCACGAACCGAACGATTTGCTGAGCGTTCCCATCCAAATATCGACATCTTCCGAAGCGACGCCGAAATGCTCCGCGATACCACGCCCGTGCATCCCCATCGGACCGATCGAATGAGCTTCGTCGACCATCAGCCAACATTGATGCCGCTTGCAGACCTCGATGAATTTAGGAAGGTCGGGATAATCGCCGTCCATGCTGTAAACACCCTCGACGATCACCAGCGTTCTGCGGTAACGCTTCCGCATCTCCCGGAGAGCTTCGTCGAGCGCTTCGTAGCTGTTGTGGGGAAACGCGCGGCGACGACTTCCCGACAAAATAGCCCCCTGGACGATACTGTTGTGCGACAAGGAATCGTGCAGGATCAAATCTTGCTGTCCGACGATGTGCCCGATCACCGATTCATTGGTCGAGTGTCCACCGACGAAAACAACGGCTTCTTCAACACGAACCCAATCAGCGATCTCGCGTTCGAGCTCGCGGTGGATATCTTTCTCGCCGGATACCAGACGCGACGCCGAGACGCTCGTGCCGTATTTCTTCACCGCAGCAATCACCGCTTCGGTGACGACCGGATCACCACTCATGCCGAGGTAGTTGTAGCTGGCGAAACTGATCAGCGACCGGTGATCGACTGTCGTCGTATCGCGAGTCAGCCCTTGATGCACGGAGAAATAGGGATCGGGCAAACCGGTCAGCGCGAACTGGGCCTTGGTTTGCTTCAATCGACGATACTCGGGCATCAGATCGAAGCGATAATCCTCGGGCGCAACGACCCGCTCTTCGGGTTGCGTCATTTCCGGGCTAACCAGATCGTCTCGAATACGATCCTTGCCGAAGAGTTTCTCGATCGCTTCGGCGATCTCACGGATCGTTTCAATCTCCTGAAGAACTTCTTCGGGGAATCGGCCTCCGACCGAGTTTTCCAATGCGTGGGCGATTTGAAGCCGTTCGAGGCTGTCCAACCCCAGATCCACAATCACGTTGGTGTCGAGGTCCAGCAGCTTGGCTCGCTCCTGCGCGACATTCTTCACCGCGCGTTTGACCAGTTCGACCACCTCGGGATCGGGATCGCGCGTTTTCTTATGCTGGCTTGCGCCGGACGAAAAACCGTCTCTGAGGTCTTGGACCGTCGCGGCCGCTATCATCGGCGGCGCGTCGAAGAGCCCTTCTTCCCAACTCAGCCATCGATGCACTATTCGCAAGCTTCCTTCGCGAAATGCCTTCAAGCAAGCATGGCGCTGTATCTTGCCGCTGGAGGTCCGCGGCAACGAGCTGTGCCGAACGAGGACGACCGCATCGGGAGGGATTTCATGGACTGCCGTGACAGCGCGACGAATCGCCTGAATCACTGGATTCCAATCATCCTCGAGCGAACGTTGAACCTCGACCGTGATGATCAATCGCTCACGAGGACCTTGATCATCGGCAAACGCCGCAGCGGCAGACGATTGAATCGATTCGTGGCAATCCTCGACCGTCTGTTCGATGTCCTGAGGATAGCGATTGACCCCCCGGACAATGATCAAATCCTTGACTCGCCCTGCGACGAACAATTGTCCGTCACTGACGAAACCTAGGTCTCCCGTACGTAGAAAAGGACCTTCCCCTTCCCGTGTGTGAGCGCGAAAAACATCCTCGGATACGTCCGGCTTGCCCCAATAGCCTTGCCCGATACTGGGACTGTCGACCCAGATTTCCCCAATCTCGTTCTCCGGTAATACCGAGAGCGTTTCGGAGTCCACAATCAAAACCCGCTCATTGTTCGTGCAGATTCCGCAACCCACCAGGTCGCGTACTCCTTCTTGGGTGGACTCGACCGGAGAAACAATTCTCGCATCAAGCTTTCTCGCATCAAAACTCCGAATCAACGGAGGAGTGTGGGGAGGCCCGCCCGTCACAATCAATGTGGTTTCCGCCATGCCGTAGCACGGGAAGTGGGAGGAATGCCGAAAACCAACATCGCCGAAGCGACGGGAGAATTGCCTCAACGTCGCCGCGCGAACTGGTTCCGCGCCGTTGAATGCAACTTCCCAACTGCTCAAGTCCAAGCCATGCATCTCCTCGTCCGTCACCTTGTCCACGCAAAGTTGGTAGGCGAAATTCGGACCGCCGCTGGTTCGGGCTTTGTAACGCGTGATCGCGCGAAGCCACCGAACTGGACGTTGCAGGAAAGTCATCGGACTCATCAAAACCATCGATGCACCGAAGAACAACGGAGAGAGAAGCCCTCCCACCAGCCCCATGTCGTGGTACGTCGGAAGCCAAGTGACGCCGGTATTCTTGTGCTGCTCTTCGAAAAGGAGCGAAATGATCTCGCAGTTGCGAATCAAATTCTCATGCGTCAGCATGACCCCCTTGGCTTGCCCAGTCGATCCCGAAGTGTATTGGAGAACGGCTAGCTGCGAGGGATCGATCGGAATGTCCGCGAATTGAATCGCAATCGAACGATCCACCGCATCGGTACCGATCAAATCGATGTTCTTCATCTCCTCGCGGATCCCCTCGTCACGCAGCAACTGCGCAATCGCATCCGAGGTCGTCAAAGCGACGGTCGACTGACAGTCCTCCGCAATATTTTGAATCCGCGCCCCCTTGCGGTTGCGGCGAGGCGGGAACGCTGGTACCGCGATGCACCCCGCGTACAAACATCCGAAAAAACCGACCACAAACTCCATCGTGCCCGGTGGATACAACAGAAGGCAGCGAGATCCCGTCGGATGATTCTCCAAGATTCGCACCGCAGTTGCTCGCGCGCCGTGATCCAACTCGGCATAGGTCATCGACGAGTCCTCTTCGCTCTCGCCGTCAGTCAAATACAGCGCGACCTTGTTCGGACACGTGTTCGACCAGAAACGCATGGCATCCACCAGCGAGTCTTTCGGAGGACTGAATGGAGCATGGACAGCTGCTAAATCGAGTGCCCGCGACCCTCTGTATTGGGCTCCGCCGAGGCCCGGTGGCTTGGAAACAATGGACATTTTGCTCGCATTCGTAAACTAAAAAACAATCTTTACGATCAGTATCGGAATTCCGTTATACCGCCAATTCGTGAAACTCGGTAACGATTCTGGATTCCACACCCTCCGAAACCTAGGTAAAGTCCAGGATTCCCAGCATTTCTCGGCTTCCATCCCCCTCCGAAGCCTGGAAAAACCCCTTGTTGCACTCCCAGGCGACGGCTATACTCTTCTCCCTCGCAGGACGGCCCTTACCACTCGGATGCGTCGTCCCAAGTTCGCATTTTCAGGGCTCCATGCCCATTTGAATTGGATTTTGCCATGCTAGCACAACAAAAAACCACGGTCGCTAAGGTCGGCCACGTCGACCAAAAATGGTACGTGGTCGATGCGACAGATTGTACTCTCGGAAGATTAGCTAGCCAAATCGCGATGGTTCTCATGGGCAAGCACCGCCCGCAGTACACCCCCCACGTCGACACCGGCGATTTTGTCGTGGTGATCAACGCCGACAAGGTGGTGATGTCCGGCAGGAAACTGCAGCAGCGGCACTACACCTGGTACAACGGCTACCACCGCCAAAAAGTGGAAAGCTACGCCGAACGGTTGGAACGCAAACCGACCGATTTGGTTCATCAGGCCGTTAAGAGGATGCTTCCCAAGAAAAACACATTGGCCCGGCATATGCTCGGGAAATTGAAGGTCTACGCCGGAAGCGATCACCCGCACCAGGCACAAAAGCCAATCCCAGCCTCCTTTGGCTATCAAGCAGAGAAATAGAATCACCCTATCGATAGCGAGTTGACGTACGATGTTTGTAAAGAAAGACAAGATCAGTGGTGATAGCCTCGGCACGGGACGTCGCAAAACGTCGGTGGCACGAGTACGGATTCGGCCGGGTTCTGGAAAGATCCTGGTCAACGACCGCGATTTCGAAGAGTATTTCAGGACCGACGCCGAACGACGCCAAGTGGTCGAAACGCTGGATCACGTCGGCCACCGAGAGAAGGTGGACGTCCTGATCCGGGTCAGTGGCGGCGGCCCGATGAGCCAAGCGGGAGCGGTTCGAATGGGTTTGGCCCGCGCTCTGGTGAGCATGAGCGAGGAAAACTTTCCTCCCCTTCGCGACGATGGATTCCTGACCCGCGATTCTCGTATGAAAGAACGCAAGAAGTACGGTCTCCGCGGTGCTCGTCGCGGTACCCAATTCTCCAAGCGTTAGTTTCCAAGCATCATCGGTCGATCATTTCGCGGTCCGCTCTCTGCGGACCGCGGCATTGGGAAACCGTTGGCTCAGGAATGGGCGGAGCAACCTCTCGTTCGAGTCCCGCGCTGGGTCACTCTCTCCTGGATCGACATCGTTGAGCACCACCTCCGCGATCTCCAATCCATGCGCATCCGCAGCCTCGCACGTGGCGAGTATTTGATGCACCACCCCCAAACGATTTCGCGCCACGACGATCAAGGGATACCCGATGCGGCTCGCCAGGTCGGCATTGGTCAAAGTCCAACTCAGAGGGGACATCAATCCCCCAGCCCCCTCGACGAGCAGCACATCGCACTCCCCGAACCAACGCTCCACGCCCGAAAGTAGCAATCCTTCGTCCACCTGCCGGTGCTCTTGCTCGGCGGCGATGGGAGGAGCTAGCGGTGCTGCAAACGCCTGTGCATTGACCCACTCCTCGGGCACACCCGCACCAAGAGCAATCCACAAGCGGTACGCGTCGCCCTCCTCTCGGAAACGCGCACCGCTCGCGGCAGGCTTGTAAGCCCCCACTCGCTCGCCCTGCGCACGCATCTGCTCGAGCATGCGACAAGCCACGAATGTTTTTCCAACGTCGGTATCAGTGCCGGTGATGAACCATCCACGCTCGGGCTTCTTCATTCGACTTCCCCTTCCAACCGCTGCGCGAGAATTGCAACTCGCTGTTTTCCAAGACGCGTGAATAGAAACGTTCTCCGTTGATCGGACGCAGGATCCACGTGCAGTTGACGTTGCATCGCGACCAGATCGATATCCACCCCCCGACTTTTCAATTCCCATTGACACGCCTTGCAATCTCGCGCGGCGGCACGAACTCTTTTTGAGTCCATGGGAACAACATCGAGAATTCGAAACCAATGCACCATGGGATGCGGTGCTGGGTTTGCTCCCCAAAAGTAGCCATTCCTATCGCCGATGCAACTAGCCTGTAGTCGCTGGGCCAACAAACGCGATACCCCCGCAGCTCGAACACCAGGATCTTGATCCGCGATGAATCCGGATTTCAATTGCGATGCGTCATCGATGAGGTTTGCGGCCGATTCCACATCTGAAAATTCGTTCCTACCAAAGATCTCGTGACTCCATCCCTTGCGTTTGTTTCCGCAACTTACGATTTTCGAGTTTTCCGGCCATCGATCGATACCCCAATACCATCGCTGCTGGCGCACCGAACCATCCCACGACAGCCATCGCATCGCGTGGGGTCTCGCGTCTTGTATCGATTGCAATGCATCGTCAATCCGAAGGCCCGGAGCCAGTTTAAGCGATACCGCACGGCATCGGACAACTGCCTCGAAGATCCATGACCAGGCAGGCTGCGATCGGGTGGGATCGATGGTCCTCGAACCGTCGGGGCGACGATCGGGGTCGATGTGAAGAAACATATCCTGGTCGAGTGTGAGGGACTCGGCCTGGGATGGCATGACTTGAACGTCCATGCGGTGCATCAAACAGTTCGCTCGCGTCAACAGGACCGCCACGGGATCGAGATCGACGCTGACGAGTCCGCCGTGCCGTTTGGCCAGGGCGATGGTATCGACCCCCGCTCCGCAGCAGATATCGAACCATCGTGGCGAATCGAGCGGTGCATCGAGCGCAGCTTCGTGCGCGGTCCATTCATCCGATGCTTGTTCCAACAACTTTTGGGTCCAAAACCATTGTTGCGGCAACTCGACTTTGGAACGCGCTTTGCCCTGGGCGAAGAGGAGTTGCTCGAGCAGCAATGCCGCTTGTCCGGGTTGGGCGCCGGTTGCGGTCCGAATCCTCGAACTGTTGGGTTCCAATCCCCGATCCAGGATGGCTCGCCAAGCAGACTGGCCGCGCGGGGTGCACAACCAGGCATAATCATCTAGCGAAACCATAGGGTCGATCGCGATGGAGCGAATCCATCGCTGCGTGATGGATTACTCTTCCGGGATCACTCTTCCGGGATCGCAGCGTCAGATCCCGGAGTGGGCTCTTCGGCTGGTTCCTGACTCGATTGAGTTCGCGGGGCTTCGTTGAGCAATGGGAAGGATTGCTCGGCGGCCGCTGTCCCTCGATTGACCAGATCCTCGAGCGCTTCCTTCCGGTAGCTGACCTCGGAATCCTGGAACACGCGGAACCCAGTTCCTGCGGGAATCAGGTGACCGAGAATCACATTTTCCTTCAGACCAACGAGACGGTCCACCTTGCCTGCAAGCGCGGCTTCCGTGAGCACCTTGGTTGTTTCCTGGAAGCTGGCTGCCGAGATGAAGCTATTGCTTTGAACGGCTGCCTTGGTGATTCCCAAGAGTTGCACTTCCGCGTGGGCAGGTTTCGGTTTCTTTCCTTTGGCCGGTTTTCCTCCGAGTCCTTCGCTCTGGGCGTTGGACGTGTCGAATGCTTCTTTGGCGACCACGGAACTGACAGCGAATTCGGTATCGCCTGGATCGGTGACCTTGATCGACTTTGCGATGTGGTCGTTGTGCTTCTTGAATTCGAAGCGGTCCATGACCAAACCTGCCAGGAGGCTAGTTTCGCCCGGGTTGGTGATTTTTACTTTGCGAAGCATGCGAGCGATGATGATCTCGACGTGTTTGTCGTTGATTTCCACGCGCTGGGATCGGTAGACCTGCTGAATCTCGTGCAACAAGTACTGTTGCACAGCTTCTTCGCCGCTGACCCGGAGGATATCGTGTGGGACCAATGGACCTTCGACGAGCGCTTGACCAGCTTTGACGGAATCCCCGGAGTGAACGAGGAATCGTTTACCCGGTGGTACCAAATGCTCGACCTCTTCACCGCTTTCACTCTTGACGAGGATAGAGCGTTTGCCTCGTTTCCGATCCTTGGAGATTTCGACGATCCCGTCGAGCTCGGCGACGACCGCTGGGTCCTTGGGTTTGCGAGCTTCAAAAATTTCGGTGACTCGAGGGAGACCACCCGTGATGTCCTTGACGCCTGTTGCCTCGCGAGGCATTTCCGCGAGTTCGGTACCGGCGTTCACTTTCTTGCCTTCCTGAACGCTGATGATCGCTTTGTCAGGCAGGTAGTGGACGTCGACGGCCCGGCCGTCTGCGTCTTCGATGACGATCTGCGGATGATACTTGCCGCGAGAGTCCATGATTCGGCGTCGGATGTTGCCGCTGGGATCCTTCTCGACTTTGAGGGTTTCCCCTTCGACGATATCGACGAAGGATACCTTGCCGCCGACGGTCGAGAGGATCGGAATCTTGTGGGGGTTCCATTCGCAAAGGACTTGGCCTTTGGCGATTTCCTGATTTTCGGCAATTCGCAGGAGTGCCCCGACGGGAACTTCGTAGCGTTCCAATTCGCGGCCGCGTGCGTCGACGACAGCAATTTCGCAGTTTCGAGTCAAAACGACGTCTTGGCCATCGTCATTGCGAACGAAACGCATCTTGATGTGTTTGACGATCCCAGCCTTCTTGGCTTTGATATCGCTTTCTTCCATGGTTGTGCCTGCAGCACCACCGATGTGGAAGGTACGCATGGTCAACTGAGTACCCGGTTCGCCGATGCTCTGGGCGGCGATGATTCCGACGGCCATTCCCTCTTCGACGAGGGAGCCGGTGCTCATATCCATCCCGTAGCAAAGCCGGCAGACGCCGAGGGGAGCATCGCAGGTCATCGGGGAGCGAACTTGGATTTTCTCCAGTCCCATCTCCTCGATTTTTCGAGCGATGTTTCGGGTGATCATCTGGTTCTCTTCAACAATCGTTTCCGAGGTGATGAGGTTGACAATGTTTTGTCGGCTGACGCGACCGGTGATCGATTCCGTGAGCCGAACTTCGACTTTCTCGCCCCGATAGATGACCCCTTTGGTGATCCCTTTGGAGGTCCCGCAGTCGAACATGGTGATGACAACGTTTTGGGCGACGTCAGCCAGTTTTCGGGTCAGGTATCCCGAGTCGGCGGTTTTGAGGGCCGTATCGGCCAAACCTTTGCGGGCACCGTGGGTGGAACTGAAATACTCGAGAACCGACAGGCCCTCTCGGAAATTCGACTTGATGGGGGTTTCGATGATTTCACCGGTTGGCTTGGCCATCAAACCTCGCATTCCTGCCAGCTGGCGAATCTGTTCGATCCCCCCTCGAGCACCGGAAGACGCCATGAGGTAAACAGGATTGACGTACCAAGGGCCACGGTGCTGGTCGGTCTCCATGGCTTGGAGCATGTCTTTGGTGATCAATTCCCGGGCGGCGGTCCACGCGTCGAGCACCTGGTTGTAACGCTCCTGGGCTGTCATTACCCCTTTGAGGTAATTCTTCTGGAAGTTCATCACCTTCTTGTCCGCTTCAGTGATGTGCTTGGACTTTGATTCCGGAGTGACGAGGTCATCGGCACCGAAGGACAGTCCGCTATGGGTCGACTCCCGGAACCCGAGTTGGTTCATGTCGTCGAGGAGTTTGATGGTGGCTCGGCGACCGAGCAACTGATAGCAGTCGCTGATCACCATCGCGAGATCCCCGGACTTGAACGATTGGTTGTAGAAATCCATTCCCTCGGGCAGAATCGAGTTGAACAAAATTCGCCCATAGGTCGTTTCGACGATAATGTTCTTCTTGGAGGCCGATTCCTCATTCTTGAGTTTGCGACCCTTGGGGAGCCTGACTTTGATTTTGGCGTGCAACGCAATCTTGCCGAGGCTGTAGGCGTAATCCGCTTCGGTAGGAGACGAGAAGATCATTCCCTCGCCGGGCTGGTCTGGCAACATGATCGAGATGTAGTTGCAACCCATGACCGTGTCCTGGGACGGACTCATGATTGGCTTGCCGTTGCTCGGAGCGAAGATGTTGTGGGTGCTCATCATCAACGTATGGGCTTCCACTTGGGCTTCGATCGACAGGGGCAAGTGGACGGCCATTTGGTCGCCGTCGAAGTCTGCGTTGAAGCCTTTGCAGACGAGCGGGTGGAGGTGGATGGCGTTTCCTTCGACCAAGGTAGGTTCAAAGGCTTGGATCCCCATTCGGTGAAGCGTGGGTGCTCGGTTGAGCAGCACGGGGTGGTTGCGGATCGCCTGTTCCAGGATATCCCAAACCTCTTCGTCCTTGCGCTCGAGCATCTTCTTGGCCGACTTGATCGTATCGGCGTGTCCCAGTTCCTTCAGTTTGCGAATGATGAACGGCTGGTACAGTTCGAGAGCGATCTTCTTGGGGAGCCCGCACTGGTGCAGGCGGAGGCGTGGACCGACAACGATCACGCTTCGCGCGGAGTAGTCGACTCGCTTCCCGAGCAGGTTCTCGCGGAATCGCCCTTGCTTGCCTTTGATCATGTCGGTCAACGATTTCAGCGGTCGGTTGCTGCTGCCGAGAACCGGTCGTTTGCAGCGACCGTTGTCAAACAACGCATCGACAGACTGCTGCAGCATTCGTTTTTCGTTCCGAATGATGACTTCGGGCGCGTTCAAGTCGACAAGCTTGCGGAGTCGATTGTTTCGGTTGATGATACGGCGATACAGATCATTGAGGTCTGAAGTCGCAAAGTTCCCGCTGTCCAGGAGGACCAGAGGACGCAGATCGGGCGGGATGACGGGGATGACGTCTAGGATCATCCATGCGGGATGATTCTCGCTGTCTCGAATCGACTCGACCAGTTTGAGGCGATTGATCAGCTCCTTCTTTCGCTGCTTGCTGCTGGTTTCATGCAATTCGGTCCGAAGGGTTTCGGAGAGTTTGACGAGGTCCAGATTCTGAAGCAATTTACGAACGGCTTCCGCTCCCATGTCCGCTTCAAATGCGTCACCGTACTGAGCGCGGGCGGCTCGATACTCTTCCTCGGTCAGCAGTTGCTGGGCCTGCAGATCGGTGGTACCAGGATTGATCACGACGTAATCCTGGAAGTAAATCACTTTTTCCAGGCTCGTGGTCTTCATTTCGAGCAGGTTGCCCAATCGGCTAGGCATCGCTTTGAAAAACCAGATGTGGGCTACCGGGGCGGCCAATTCGATGTGCCCCATCCGTTTGCGGCGGACACGCGAGTGGGTCACTTTCACCCCGCAGCGGTCGCAAATCATTCCCTTGTATTTCATCCCGCGATATTTGCCGCAGGCGCATTCCCAGTCCTTCTCCGGGCCAAAAATCCGTTCGCAGAACAAGCCATCCTTTTCCGGACGATAGGTTCGGTAGTTGATGGTCTCCGGCTTTTTGACTTCGCCGAACGACCAAGAACGGATGTCTTGCGGGCGAGCCAAAGAGATCTTCACGGAGGTGTAATCGTTGACTCGATCGTAGGTGGCTTCGGTGGCTGTTGCCATTACGAGTTGCTCCTGGGAACGATATGTGGAATGCGGATGGATGGGTGAGTATGAATTCGCGGGTGCCTCAGGACGCGATGCCCGAGGCGGTGTGCTGAGTCGATTACAAGCGTCGTTTTTCGAGCCGCATGTTGAGGGCCAAGCCTCGGATTTCGTTGGTCAAAACGTCAAAGCTGGCGGGGGTGCCGGCCTCGAGAGTGTTTTCTCCCTTGACCATCGATTCGTAGATCTTGGTTCGCCCTTCGACGTCGTCGCTCTTGACAGTCAACAGTTCCTGAAGAATGTAGGCAGCTCCGTACGCTTCCAGCGCCCAGACCTCCATTTCCCCGAAGCGTTGTCCGCCGAAGCGAGCCTTGCCGCCGAGAGGCTGTTGGGTGATCAACGAGTAGGGGCCTGTGCTTCTCGCATGGACCTTGTCGTCGACCAGGTGGTGCAGTTTGAGCATGTAGATGTAGCCGACCGTGGTCTCTTGCTCCATCCGCTCTCCGGTGCGACCGTCGTAGAGCCGAATCTTTCCGTGACGAGGCAACCCCGCTGCTTGCAGCGCATCGTTGATGTCAGTCTCGCTGGCGCCATCGAAAACCGGAGTGACGGCTTGGAAGCCCGAGACCGCGCCGGCCCAGCCCAAGTGGGTTTCGAGAATCTGCCCAACATTCATACGGCTCGGAACGCCGAGAGGGTTGAGCATGATCTGGATCGGAGTCCCATCGGGGAGAAACGGCATGTCTTCGATCGGGAGGATCTTGGAGATAACCCCCTTGTTTCCGTGACGGCCAGCCATCTTGTCGCCGACGCTGATCACTCGTTTGGTGGCGATGTAGACCTTGACCATCTGCAGAACGCCGCTTCGCAGTTCGTCGCCTCGTTTCATGCTATTCAAACGCCGATCGCGAATGTCGAGGGCTTCTTCGACCGCAGGCCAAAGGTTCTTGTAAACCTTCTTGACTTCGCCATGCAAACCGGCATCGAGGCGGTTGAGCAGTCTGGAAAGGTTGAAGGTCTGCGCTTTCTCGGCGATGTACTTGGGATCTTGGCCACCCGTCAGAGGCGTTCCATCCTCATCGGTCAGCTTGCCTCCGATCGCTTTTTCCAGTTCCTCAGCGAAAGCCGCGAACGCGGTGGAGATTTCTTTGTTCCCTTCCGACTCCACGCGCTTGAGTTCTTTCTCAAACTCTTTCCGCTCGTCTTCCGACAAGCTCATGCGGCGAGAAAATTTCTGGGTGTCGATGACGATCCCTTCGACGCCGGAACTGACATCGAGCGAATCATTTTTCACATCTTCGCCTGCGCGTCCGAAAATCGCGTGGAGCAATTTTTCTTCAGGGGTCAGTTCGGTTTTGCTCTTGGGAGAAACCTTGCCGACCAAGATATCGCCGGGACGCACGTAAGTCCCGACTTTGACGATTCCCGTTTCGTCGAGATTGCGGAGCGCTTTCTCGCTGACGTTGGGGATGTCGCGGGTGAATTCTTCGCGTCCGAGCTTCGTCTCTCGAATCTCGACATCGAATTCCTCAATGTGGATCGATGTGTAGACGTCTTGCTTGACCAACTCCTCGCTGATGATGATCGCGTCTTCGTAGTTGTAACCATCGAAGGACATAAATCCGACCAGCACATTGCGCCCTAGGGCCAATTCGCCCATGTGGGTCGCTGCACCATCGGCGATGATCTGCCCTTTCTCAACCTTGTCTCCGATCGCGACGATCGGCCTTTGGTTCAAGCAAGTTCGCTCGTTGAGACCTTGGTAATTTTTGAGGTGGTAGATGTCGTTGCCGATTTCGATGCGCGTCGTATCGACAAACGTCACCTTACCCGCCCGACGAGCACGGACCACCATCGAACTGTTGGCAGCGACTTCTTTTTCCAAGCCGGTCGCAACGATCGGCGGTTCGGCGACCAACAATGGAACCGCTTGCCGCTGCATGTTGGATCCCATCAAAGCGCGGTTGGCGTCGTCGTGCTCCAAGAACGGGATCAGACCAGCCGACACGCCGATCATCTGGCTTGGCGAAATATCCATGTACTCGACCGCGTCTGGGGCGACGATTTCGAAGTCGCTGCGGTGCCGAGCGATCAAACCGGGCCCAGGAACGAGCGCCGAGTCTTTCACCGCCAAGTCGGCGGGACCGATGTAGGCGTCCGACTCTTCGTCCGCTCGCAGCCAAACCACTTCATCGGAAACCCTGCCACCCGCTACTTTTCGGTAAGGAGTCACCAAGAACCCATACTCATCAACGCCGGCATACATCGACAACGAACTGATCAGACCGATGTTCGTCCCTTCCGGGGTTTCGATCGGACAGATTCGGCCGTAGTGCGAGATGTGAACGTCCCGAACTTCAAAGCCCGCTCGTTTTCGGTTCAAACCCCCAGGTCCGAGCGCGGACAGGCGACGCTCGTGCGTGAGTTGGGAGAGCGGGTTGGTCTGGTCGACCACCTGCGACAGTTCGCCCCGACCGAAGAAATACTCGATCGCGGCGCTGATGCTCTTGGGGTTCACCAACGAGCGAGGAGTCATGTCCTCAACTTCCTTCAAACTCATCCGTTCCTGAACCGTCCGGCGGAGTTTCAGAAAGCCTTTCCGAAGCTCTTCGCAGGCCAACTCATCGATGGTCCGGAGGCGTCGATTCCCCAAATGGTCGATGTCGTCGAAACGAGCGTCGGAATCCTGATCGAACAAATTGATCAGATACGTGATCGATGCGACCAAATCCTCGGGCCGCAAAGCCATTTCGTCCTCGGGCACTGTCAGCCCCAGCTTGCGATTGACCCGGAAACGACCCACTCGCCCGAGTCGGTAGCGGTTGACGTCGAAGAACTTCTCGTGAAACAAGCTCTTGGCTTTTTCCAGTTGCGGCGGATTGCCAGGACGCAGCCGCTGGTAAATCCGCAACAAGGCCTCTTCATGGCTGCTGGTGTTGTCCTCAGCGAGCGAATTGAGGATGTACGGGAACTTCGGTGGATCCATGACCTGCACCGACTTGACGCCGCTCGAGCAGATTATCTCAGCGACCGACTTGACGATTTTCCCACCGGCTTCGATGACGATTTCGCCGGCCCGTTCGTGTTCGGGAGGAAACACGACGTCGTCGCACGCGACCTTGTTCTCAATCTTTGGGACGCTCCGACCGTCGCTGATCTTTTCCACCTTGCTGGGGTAGAACGCACCCAGGATATCGGTGTCCGTACTCAGCTTCGGGGACATCGCACGCAGCAAAGTCACGACCGAAAATTTGCCGCTTTGGTCAATCCGAACCGACAACGAGTCCTTCTTGGTGACATTGATCTCGATCCAGCTGCCACGTTCGGGAATCACTCGGCACGATGGCAGTTTCCGATCCGAGGTCCCTTCGGACTCCTCGACGAAATCGACTCCAGGGGACCGGTGCAACTGGCTGACAACGACGCGTTCCGCACCGTTGATGATGAACTCCCCGCCGCCGAGCATGACGGGAATGTCCCCGAGATACACTTCTTCCTCGAGCGGTTGCTCTCGCTTCAATCGCAGCCAAACTTTCAACGGCTTCCCGTAGGTCAGTCGAAGCTGACGACACTCCTCCGGCGTGTAGCGCGGCTTGCCAAGTTCGTACCGCAGATACTCGAGAGCGACCGACTTGTCGTAACTTTCGATCGGGAAAATTTCCCGAAATACGCTCTCGAGCCCCTGATTCTTGCGTTTCTCGGAGGGAATATCCTCCTGCAAGAAGGCTTCGTACGAGGCGGTTTGAAGCACCGTCAAATTCGGAATCGGAAACTGACTGCGGCCTGTGCCAAACAAACGGGTTTGTGTGGGTTGCAGTCGTCGCTTTGCAGATGTTGCCATAGGGAGAAAACGAATGTTACGGGTGATGCGGGGTAGGGGTTGAGGTCAAAACCAGGACACGCGAACCAATCCAACGGCGGAACGGATTCGCTCAAGTCGTCCTGAATCGGGTTTTGACTCGGGGCCGATCCATGGGACGAAGGGGCAGCGACGGCGGGGGGTCTGTCGGTTGCACAAACGTAGATTTCCAATAGGAAGAAAGCCAAAGATCTCGATGGGGTGAACGACTATGAACGGCAAACATGTGGTCCAAAGCACGTCCCCCAATTGGCCAAAGAAAGAACGAGAGACGCACTCCGCACGGTCCAGGTCCACCGATCCCCACAGAATGCCCTCGCTCTCAACCGGGTAGTGTAGCGTCCTCGCGGGGTGGAGAAAGGCCAATCCAGGGTTCCGATCCCCTCTTTTTTGAAATTTTGAAAAAATTTGGCACTGGAATCGCACAGTGGCCTCCATTCCTGTGGACTCACGGCTGAACTCACGGCGCGATCGCGCTACCAGAAACCCTCCTTGCGACACGCCCCAATCCACCCATCGATCGCCTCAATCTCCGACCTTTCCCAAGGGAAATTGAACGTTTGAGCCGTTTCCTCGATCTGCTCTGGCCGCTTGGCACCTACCAACGCGACGGAAATCCCAGGTTGAGCCAGGGTCCATGCCAGAACGAGTTGGGCTACCGTGCATCCTTTGTTCCGGGCCGCGGCCCGGAGTCGATCGAGAAGATCCTGGGCGGATTGCCACCGTTCTCCTTGATAAATCGGGTAATTTCGCCGGCGGTCCTGGGGATCCAAGCGATGGTCTCGGGACATTCGTCCGGCGAGCATTCCCTTCATCAGGACCCAGTAGACAACCAAAGAGATCGATTCCTGGCTGCATAACTCCCTCAGTTCGTTCACGCTTTGCTGCTGGAACATGTTGAAGTATGTCTGGACCGCGACGACCGGACAGCGACGGTGAAAAAGCTCCAGTTGGCTCCGATTCACGTTGCTCACTCCGGCCCATCGCGCCCAACCGCGATCGACCAGACTCTGCAGAGCGTCGGCGGACTCCTCCAACGGTACGGTCGGGTCAGGCGCGTGCAGATACAGCAAGTCCACGGCGTCGATCCGCAATCGATCGCGAATTTCTCGAGCTTGGTCAATCATCGCCTCGGGACGAGCGTCGCTCTTCCAGGCCCCCTGCGAATCAAGCTTGCCTCCGACCTTGCTGGCCACACACACTCGCTCGGAACGCCCCTGCAATGCGGCAGCGATCACCCGGTCGCTTCGACCATCAACTCCGTACGAATAGGCCGTGTCCAGATGATCGATCCCCATGTCCAAAGCGCGATGGATGGTAGCGATCGATTGTTCGTCAGTCACACCGAGGCTGGTCAATCCCGCCATGGGCCATGCCCCCAACCCGATTCGATGCACTTCCAAGTCGGATCGGCCCAATCGCAACGCGGGTGGAATCTTCGAAGAGGATTGCATGGCTTAAGGGCGAGGAACGTGTTGGAGGGATTGAACCTTTGGGCTATCATTCTATCGGTTTCATTCCAGAAAAGTTCGCAGCATTCGTTCCACACATTGGTGACCGAGACTCCATGATCGATATTGTCGTTCCAGCCGTCGGTGAAAGCATATCCGAAGTCCAGATCAGCCAGTGGCTGAAGCAAGAAGGAGATTGGGTCGCCGCAGGCACGGACCTGGTGGATTTGGAGACGGAAAAAGCATCGGTCCAAGTTGCAGCGCCCTCCGACGGATTCTTGAAAAAGATTCTCAAGCCGAGCGATCAATTCGCCGCGGTCGGAGAAGTGATCGCGCAGTTCGAGCCTGCCGCTAAGCCCGCCGCCACTGCGTCCGCTCCCGCCGCACCGGCTCCCGCCGCACCGGCTCCCGCGAGCGGGCTCTCGGGAACGACCGCCCCATCCAGCCCTCCCAGCAGCGACGGCTCCGGACATGTCATGCCCGCAGCTCGGCGGATGATGGGGGATCAACAGATCCCCGCTGGGCAAGTACCAGGGAGCGGTCCCGGAGGCCGCGTTCTCAAGGAGGATGTCGCCAAGGCAGTTGCCGCCAAGCCCATCGCGGTCGAAGCGATCAAGCCCCAGCCGCGTGCGGAGCAAGCCCAACTCGCTCCCATCCCGCAACAGGGAACGCTCCAGCAAGGGACGCCTCATCGCAGCGAAGAAGTCAAGCCGATGAGCATGATCCGCCGCACAATCGCAACCCGATTGGTGCAGGCCCAACACAACGCTGCCCTGCTTTCGACTTTCAATGAGATCGATATGCAGCCCGTGATGCAATTGCGCAACAAGTATCGCGATGCGTTCGCGGAAAAGCATGGTGTCAAACTCGGCTTCATGTCGTTCTTCGCCAAGGCGGCTTGTGAAGCTCTCAAGCGCTACCCATCCGTGAACGCTGAGATTCGCGGCAACAACATTGTCTATCGTCACTACTACGACATCGGGATTGCGATCGGAGGGGGCAAGGGGCTGGTGGTACCGGTGCTTCGCAACGTCGAACGCATGAGCTTTGCGGAAATCGAACGAACGATCGGCGACTACGCTACCAAAGCGGTTGCCAACAAGCTGACTCCCGAAGACCTCGAAGGCGGCACCTTCACGATCAGCAACGGAGGCATCTACGGCTCGCTCCTCTCAACCCCGATCGTCAATCCACCGCAAAGCGGGATTCTCGGACTTCATGCGATCCAGGACCGACCCGTTGCGGTCAACGGCCAAGTGGTGATCCGGCCGATGATGTACGTGGCCCTCACGTACGACCACCGGATCATCGATGGCCGCGAAGCCGTTTCGTTCTTGAGAACGATCAAGGAAGTCGTTGAGGATCCCTCGCGCTTGTTTCTGGAGATCTAACGTCGATCATGATGCAGCTCGGATTCGTCACCGCTATCCTTCCGGAACTGACGCTCGAGGAAGTGATCTCGATCGGCCACCGCATTGGCTATCGTTATGTCGAAGTCATGTGCTGGCCTCCCAGCAAAGCCGACCGCCGCTACGCTGGCGTCACACATCTCAATGTCGCCGACCTGAACGAAGCGCACATCGCGGCGATCCAAAAAAAGCTCGCCGATTCGAACATGGCGATCAGCGGCTTGGGATACTATCCGAATTGCCTTTCGCATAATCAGGAGGAAGCCGAAGTCGCGGTCGAGCATCTCAAGCAAGTGATCGCTGCAGCACCGCGACTGGGGCTGTCGATCGTCAACACCTTCATCGGTCGCGACCATACTCAAAGCGTGGAAGCCAATTGGCCACGCATGCTGCAAACTTGGAAGCCGATCGTCGATCTCGCTGAAAAACATGGGGTGCGGATTGGGATCGAGAACTGCCCCATGCTATTCACCCAGGACGAGTGGCCCGGTGGGAAAAATCTGGCTTCTTCGCCAGCTATCTGGCGACGGCTGTTTGCGGAAATCGCGAGCCCCAACCTCGGGCTGAACTACGATCCATCGCATTTGGTGTTTCAGAAGATGGACTATCTCAAACCGATGCGTGACTTCATCGACCGCATCTTCCATGTGCATGCCAAGGACGTTCGCGTCGACCAGCATGCACTCGATGATGTCGGTACCCTGGCGTATCCGAACCAGTACCATCGCCCGAAGTTGCCCGGGTTGGGGGATATCGATTGGGGATTGTTTTTCTCCGTCCTCGGCGATGCCGGATACCAAGGCCCGGTTTGCGTCGAAGTGGAAGACCGCGCCTACGAAGCCTCGCTGGGCGACCGAGTCGCATCGCTCGCCCAAAGCCATCGCTATCTGTCTCAGTTTGTGCCCTGCTAGTTCGCACCCCTCCCTCTCCCATATCTTCCTCTGTCTCGGAGCCCTCTGGCATGTCCGCTTCCAATCCTGATACCAAGTCACCGGGCCAGATCGCGAACGTCATGAACGAGACGCGAGTCTTTCCTCCTAGCCCGGATTTTTCTTCCAGAGCGGTCATCGGTTCGATGCAGGCCTACCAGGCCCTCTACGACGAATCGATCGCGGACCCGGTTGCATTCTGGGAACGCCAAGCACGCGAGCATCTGCATTGGTTCGAACCGTTTCACACGGGGTTGGTCTGGAACGAACCCTTCGCTCAATGGTTCGTCGGCGGAAAAACCAACGTCTCCTACAATTGCCTCGACGCACACGTCGCAGCAGGCCGCGGGGATCGAGTCGCGTTCCACTGGGAAGGTGAACCTGGCGACAAGCGGACCATCACCTACTCGGACCTTCTCAAGGAAGTCAGCCGGTTCGCTGCCGCCCTGAAAAATCTCGGCGTCTCGAAAGGGGATCGGGTCAGTATCTACATGCCGATGGTCCCCGAACTCCCCGTTGCAATGCTCGCCTGCGCGCGGATCGGCGCAATCCATTCCGTGATCTTCGGCGGCTTCAGCGCAGAAGCCATCGCTGACCGAAATGAAGATGCCCAAGCCAAAGTCGTTATCACCGCCGATGGTGGTTGGCGACGGGGCAAGGTCCTTCCTCTGAAACAAACGGTCGACGAAGCCCTTCAAAAGAGCCCCAGCGTCCAGCACTGCATTGTGCTCAAGCGGACCGGGAACGACGTCACCATGAAGGCGGGTCGCGATCTCTGGTGGCACGATCTGATCGCCGACGCACCGGACCATTTCCCGGCGGTGCCACTCGATAGCGAAGATTCGCTTTTCATCCTCTACACGAGCGGATCGACCGGTCGCCCCAAAGGGATTCGCCACACCACCGCCGGCTATAACCTCTACGCAAAACGAACGTTCCAATGGGTCTTCGATCATCGCCCCGAGGATATTTTCTGGTGCACCGCCGACTGCGGTTGGATCACCGGGCACTCGTATATCGTCTATGGACCGTTGTCGGCTGGAGCCACCCAAGTTCTCTACGAAGGGGCCCCCAATGCTCCCGCCGAAGACCGATTCTGGGACATCATCGAACGCTATCGCGTAACGATTCTTTACACCGCCCCCACCGCCATTCGAACCTTCATCAAGTGGGGAGACCATCACGTCGAGAAGCACGATCTGTCGAGTTTGCGACTGCTTGGAAGCGTCGGCGAGGGGATCAACCCCGAAGCTTGGATGTGGTACTACGAGAAGATTGGTGGAGGGCGATGCCCGATCGTGGATACCTGGTGGCAAACCGAAACCGGTGGCATCATGATGTCGCCGCTCCCCGGCGCCATCCCGTGCAAACCGGGTTCATGCACCATGCCGATGCCAGGCATCATCCCGCGCATCGTCCATGCAGACCTTACCGATGTCGGCACCAACGAAGGAGGGATGTTGTGTATTGAAAAACCGTGGCCCGGAATGTTGCGAGGTATCTGGGGGAACGACGATCGCTACCGGGACGGCTACTACGGCAAGGTACCCCATATGTATCTCACCGGCGACAATGCCCGTCGCGATGAAGATGGATACTATTGGATCATGGGGCGCATCGATGATGTGATCAATGTCTCGGGGCATCGGCTCAGCACCATCGAAATCGAATCGGCCCTGGTCAGCCACCCCTCGGTCGCCGAAGCCGCCGCAGTCGGGCGCCCCGACGATCTCAAGGGCCAAGGCATCGCGGTTTTTGTGACGTTGAAAAACCACAACCCCAGCGACACCATGCGCGATGAACTGAAAAAGCACGTTCGGAAGGAAATCGGTGCCCTGGCCGTCCCCGACGAAGTCCGGTTCACCACCGCGCTGCCGAAAACGCGCAGCGGCAAAATCATGCGGCGTCTGCTCCGCGATATCGCCGCAGGCAAAGAATCGGGCCAGGATACCTCGACCCTCGAAGACTTCACCGTCTTGGCCCGACTCCGCAGCGATGAGGAGTCCTGAGCGTTGGCCTCCAAGAGCAAACTGATCACCAACCCACCCTCCGATCCGGTTCATCCGGTTCCCTGCGGCATGCTCGATGCGATTCATTACGGAGATTGCGTCACCCATCTGAAATCGCTCCCGGACGCCTGCACCCAGCTCGCGTTCGCCGACCCGCCCTTCAACATCGGTTACGACTACGACGTCTACGATGATTCCTTGGAGTCGGCCAAGTATCTGGAGTGGTGCCAGCAGTGGATCGCGGAACTGCATCGCACACTAATCCCTACCGGAACGTTTTGGCTAGCGATCGGTGACGAGTATGCGGCGGAGTTGAAGATTCTCTCGCAACGAACCGGCTTCCATTGCCGCTCCTGGGTCGTTTGGTACTACACCTTCGGCGTGCATTGCAAAAGCAAGTTCACGCGCTCGCACGCACATCTGTTCCATTTCGTCAAAGATCCCAACCGCTTCACCTTTCATGCCGACGCGATCGCGGTCCCGTCCGCGCGGCAGTTGGTGTATGCTGACGCGCGAGCAAACCCCAAGGGACGATTGCCCGACGACACGTGGATCCTGCGTCCGCAGGATTGTTTTGAAGGGCTCACCCCCAACGAAGACACGTGGTACTTTCCGAGAGTGAACGGAACGTTCAAGGAGCGGGCTGGGTTTCACGGCTGCCAAATGCCGGAACAACTGCTGGGGCGGATCATTCGCGCGTGCTCCAATCCAGGCGATGTCGTCGTCGACCCATTCTCTGGAAGCGCGACCACTTTGGCGGTGGCGAAAAAATTGAATCGCCATTTTCTCGGTTTCGATCTCTCCGAGGAGTACGTCGCGCTGGGCTCCGATCGACTCGCGAGAGTGACCATCGGCCAGTCGCTCGAGGGTGCCGCCGATCCCAAGACCAGCGCCCCTTCGACCCAAAACGGCAAACAGCGAGGACAGCCGCGAACTCGAAAGATTTCCGATGCCACATTCTCGCACTCCGCGCACATGCCTCTGCTGGATCGACTGGTCGACCAAGACGAACAACTGATCGAAGCATTTCAACGAAGCCATCGCGGTGCCAGTGTCGACCGATTGATCATCGACCCAATCCTCAACGAAGATTTCCAGCGAGCCTGCGACGCCCTCCGCATCGACGGCCCTCACGACCAACGCAACCGCTCCCTCGTCCGACTCCGTCGACTTGGGAAGTGGACCAACATCGATCGCGATTCTGAACAAATCGTTGCACCGAAGTGGTCGGAGTTGGATCTGTATCTGTTCGCGTCGGAAATCGCTTGGCGTCGCATTTCAGACCGATACGCTGCCGATCTGGTCGAACTCTTTTGCGATGGGAGACTGGCCGCTCAGTTTGATGCCCTCGCGGTGCGTTACGCCCCTGGATTTACTGCTCTGGAATACCGGTGGGGAGCATTGATGCTGCACGAAGCGATCCGATCCCTGCCCCGCGACATCGACGGAAATCCCGATCTTGATTTGCGGGAATGGGATTCGGCGATCACGGTCGCGATGGCATCCTCTGACCCGCATGCGTTTCCTGAGACCGCAGCGGTCTACTCGCTGGAAGACCAAGCGACCGGTCAAGTACTCTTCATCGGCGAAACGCTGCAATTGAATCGCAGAATAGAACGCCAGTTCGGTGAGGGGCGATTGAGCATGCTCTACGATTCCTCCCCCGAACGGACCATGATTCGCTATCTCCCCATCCCCTTCCACCCGAGTTGCAACCAAGGGTGGCGAACGCGACTCTTGGAAGGTTCGCCGACCCTTTGGAATGTTTGAAGATCGCTGCGAAATCTTCGGCGATCCATGTCAACCTTCGGGGACGACGACGGGATCCGGGACCGCTTTCCAGACCCGCAGACGGACTTCCGCGTCGGCGGGTACGTAAACGACGACAGGAAGGCGGCTGTTGTAGCGGAGCAGTTGCGGTTCGCCTCCAAGCGACACAAAGCGTTTCGCCTTGGGCGCGTTGGGATCGGGAGCGACCCGAGTTCCAGCCATCGGGCCCAGTTCCTTGACGACATACTTCGGAAAGCCCCAACCTTCGACGTTCACCTCCTCCAGCGTGCCGCCGAAGAAGTAGCGATTCACGTTGTCGACATCCACCGTCTTTCCGACCTGCAATTCGACGCGGTAATCGGCCTCGAACTGCTTGGGTTCGAGCAGCATCACACACCGTTTCATTCCTGCCTCGGGGGCCGGGTAGGCTTTCAAATTGTCTCTCGATTCCTGCCCCATTGCGATTCCTCCCAAGATCCAAACCAAACTTGCAACCACTGCGAATATTCTCATGACTTTCCTTTCCCTTTGTGCTACTCAAGGTTCGACTTCGCTTCCATTCGTCCGAATCGGTTGCGATGCGAATAACATCGTAACGGATATTTGCTGTGCGCGGAGGCGGACCATGCGGCAGGTACCTCGACTTCATTTCGCCACCAGCGGCAGAACCCACATCACGAAAACGACGATCGCAACGACCGACAAGATGTTGACGCCCAAACCTGCCAGAAGCATATCTCGAACAGGAAACCTCTTGAGCGCAAAGACCATCGTATTGGGAGGCGTTGCGACCGGCATCATGAAACCGCAACTACTCGCCAGCACCGCCGCGGTTAACAGCATCAAGGGGTCGATCCCTAGCGTTGGTGCGGCGCTCATCAGGATCGGCAACATCGTGGTCGCAGTCGCGATATTGCTGGCCATTTCGGAAACCAGGATCACCAGGATAACGATCATGACCAAGAGCAACCAACTCGGAAGAAACCCGAAAACCGCAGTGGCCTCCGCGATGTGACCATCCAACCCCGACGCGCTGATCGCCTTGGACAAACTCATTCCGCCACCGAACAAGAGCAGAACTCCCCAAGGAATGCGTTCGACATCGGACCACTGCAGCACTGGGTTCCCAATCGGAAACATCAACAGCAGGGCCAAGCTGCACATGGCGATCCACGGGTCGTTGATCGCTTGAAGCCACCCGTGGATCGGCGTATTTTGCGTTATCCATAGAAGAGGATCTCGCGAAATCCAAGCGATCGCGACCACTCCGAAAATCGTCAGCACCATTCGCTGATGCGAGGTCCAACCCGGCTGCAACTCCTTCGCCTCGACCCACTCTCGAGGAATTTCGATTTGCAGTCCATGCATGGGCCATAGGATCTTTACCATCCAAACCCACGCGCCAGCCAGAATGACCAAGGCGGTGGGTAACGCAAATGCCATCCATGGCAGGAAACCGATCTCTAATCCCTTGTCCTTAAGGAACCCCGTAAAGAATATATTGGGAGCGGTTCCCACCAGGGTGCTCATACCACCGATGCTCGCCGCATACGCTACTCCGATCAGCAGTGAGGTCGCAAAACGTTTGTCGGATTTGGTGGCGATGACACTGGTTGCCAAAGGAAGCATCAGCATCGTGGTTGCTGTGTTGTTCATCCACATGCTCAGAATCGCCGTACAGGCCATGAATGCAGCGACGACGATTTGCGCATCGGTGCCGGCCAAACGAAGCAAGACGAGCGCACCGCGCCGATGAAGTTCGGTTTTCTCAATCGCTAGCCCGAGACCAAATCCCCCCAAAAAGAAATAAACACTCTCATGCGCGTAGGGAGCGCATGCCTTCATCATCGCATCGCTAGAGTACAGTCCCGTCAGGGGGAGGACCAGCATCGGTAGCAAAGCAGTCAATTCCAGCGGGACGACTTCGGTCATCCACCAAATCGCCATCCAAATGCACAGCATGGCGATCGACGCGGCAACTGGCTCCATGTCGGTCATCGCGCGCAGAAAACCATACGCCAACAAGCCGACGCCTGGCCCGAACGCGAACAATCCCCAACGCCGGAGAACTTCGGGCGGTTTCCTAGTCGTACTCATGCCACGCTCACCCTGAGAACTGCCAAGTCAAACCGACGAACGTCGACTCACGACATGCACCTATTCAATCGTACCGCAAAAAGGAAGTGTTCGGGCGAAAGCTCGCGGTTTCGACTAGTTCGATTTGCTCTGAAGCGGATCGCGTGGCTCAAATCCGTGATCGAGACGCGTTTCGGAAAGCCGAACCAGCAACAGCACATGCTGCTTCTCTCCGTCCTTGGTACGGGTTTGAAAAAAATGCTCTCCGAGTGCGCGAGGATCGGGAGTCGCACCCAAGACGATGCAGTCCCCTTGCTTGAGCCGCATTTCCACGGCAATCTTCTCCCAAACGATGCTGTCTTGCCTCTCATCGGTCCGGATCGCGGAATCCTTGGCTACGACGACGCGACGAATTTCTCCGTGTTTGATTTCAGGGACCAGTCGGACCGAAGCGGAACCGTCCGGATCGGGGCTGGCCTGAAGTGAGTACAGGAAGTGAGGCGATTGGAATATTGCACCCTTGTTCCCATCGTCGTAGTAAAAGACAGTCGCTCTCTCGGCGAAAAGCTTCCGAACAGTCAACTCCTTACGCGAGTCGGCCCGACATCGCCAAAGCTGGGCGAACGTCGAGACATCAGCGGCCAAGCCCACTTGTTCTAATGGGTCTTCGTCACGTCGCTGCTCGTGGTAACGGAGCCATTGCTCGAGAATAGGAGGCAAATGGCCAGCCGCCTTGCCAGCGCGAAGGCCATTGCGATCGAGCGAGATACGCAACTCCGGAGCAATGATTTGTTCATCCAGCGTCGCCCAAACCTCGGGCAGCATCGCCGCCTGTTGGGCATCGAGCCGAATGACGATCGATTCGATTCCAACCATATCGCGGGGAATCTCGATGCGTGCGAACGACTTCTGAATCGGACTTGGATCGCGCGCCGCGGGCAACCATCCCGAACACCCGACAGCAACCATAGGCAGCATCGCAACCAACCCAAGCGACACGTACCGCAAAACGGTTTTTCCGGAATTCATTTCCCCCCGCATGGACTGCTACCGAGCGCGAGGCGTCGTTGGCCCGGCCGGCAGCGCCGGATTCGCGGTACGCTCCCCTCCCGCGTCAGGTGGCGGCGCTGTATTGTCGGCTGGCACAAAGGGTATGTCATTCCTTTTCCAGTCGGCCGGGGGGTCGGTGGGGATAAACTCCTGGAGGAAAAGTTTTTCATTGATCAACTGAAAGATATTGGCGTTCGCCCGCCGGTTATCGAACTGATAGAACATGCGTTTGTCCCGAGGCTCAATAACGACTCCGTTCTCCTGAATGCTCTTGTCGGTCCACTCGGGCAGGAAAAGAATCATCGCAATTGGGAGAAATTGTTCCCGATCGAGAACAATCTGGACATGATGATAATTGACTGCATCCACCGGATACTTCGGGTACGCCTCCACGGCATAACGATCGGTGTAGGGTTGCCCATTCGGCTGGTTGCCTGGAGGCAGGGCTCGCACCCAGTATCGCGATTTGATTTCCTCCGCCTTTACTCCGAACAAAAAGGGAAGCGGCGAATTCATGATCCCAAGCCCCTGCATCTGGGGAGGTAGCTCCAACCGCGTGCAGATCTTTTCCTTGCGGTCATAGTCCCAGACGTTTTTGCCGTCGCAGATCACATACTCTCCGAAGTTCTGCTTGTCTTCGGACAACTCCACGTCTCCTTTCGCGCCGACATTTCCTGTCGACTTAAAATACTTGTCGGTTCGAAACAATCCTTTATCGGGCTTTTGGAATCGAATCACTCCTTTCCCCGCAGCGATGTGGATGTCCGATCCTGGGCGTCCGACCTTCCGAGCCAACTCCGCCACACCCGGCGCGTGGGAGTCGTATTCCCAACGAATGAATTCCGCGCTGAATCGCTCAATTCCGGCAGTCTTGTCTTCCCAGACTTTGAGAAGCTGGTCGACATATTGCTGTTCTTGAGGATTCAATTCCGGAAATGGGCGTTCGGTAACGACTTGGCCACCATTGTTCGGCCCTTGCATCTGCCATTGCTGTCCATCGCGCACAGCCTGCTCAATGCGATTTTGCGAGTTCGGATTGAGCTGAGGATTGAATTGAGGATTGAGCTGTTGATTCGGTGGCGAAGGCCGCCCTCCCTGCTGACCGCTGGGTAGGTTGGAACCCGGCGGTGCCTGCGGCGCCGAACGCGAAGGTCCACCCGTACCATAACCCGGTGCGCGCTGCTGAACCCCAGAGTTTCCGACCTGGCCCTGAGCGAAGGAAGTCGTGGGAATCAAAATGGCAACCAAAGCCGCCGTAGCGAATGCGGTAACGCACCGATCGATCCAGGAATGATGCATGAGAGAAACTCGTCCGTGAGGCAAGGAATCGTCGCTAGGATCCGTCCATGACCCTGCTGCAGTTCACCATAGCATTTCCTCGCTATTCCACCTAGATCGCTTTTACCGATTGTTCCGCTTGCAATCTCGGGTTCCCAGCACCAAACCGCCACCCCCAAGAGACGTTTTCTTCGAGTTTCTCTGCCGCAATCTAGTATTTGATGAACGAAATGCATGCATTCCAGGCCACCCATGAATTTCAAGGCGATGATCGAAACAACTGAAGCGTATTCCACGACGCCCGTCGGCAAGAACGCCCCGAGGAATCCAGCCGCCGAGAATGTCGCCCATTCAGGGGTATTGCATTTGATCAATGGGGAGGTTTTCTCCGGAGCAGAACGGGTTCAGCAGCTGCTCGGCAAGCGTCTTGGCGTTTTCGGGTTTGATCCCATCTTTGCATGCCTCAAGCCCGGCAAGTTCGCCGAATGCAGCGGATTGCCAGCGCAACAGCTTTGGTTCGAGCCGATGCGGCATCGCTACGATATCGGCGCGGTATCGAGACTCGCCCAGCGAAGCCGTGAAGCCCAGATCCAACTGATGCACGCCCATACTCCTCGATCGGCGATGATCGCCAGCCTCGTCGCTCGAAGGACGGGCATTCCTTGGGTCTACCACGTTCATTCGCCGACCGCTCGCGATTCAACCCGTTCCTTGCAGAATTGGATCAACGACGCGGTGGAACGGCTATCGCTCTCCAACGCGAACCGAATCATCACGGTCTCCAAGTCATTGCGCCGTGAAATGCTTCGTCGCGGCTGGTCCCGGAAACGGGTGGTCGCGATCGCCAACGGAGTCGCGGAGCAAGAGCCGATTTTCGCGCTCGATCGTTTGGAGCGACCGCAATGGACATTGGGGATGGTAGCGCTCATTCGACCTCGCAAGGGGATCGAGGTGCTACTGCAGGCATTTCGTGAGGTCTGGCATCGTCATCCGGAGACAAGATTGGATGTCATCGGTGGCTTTGAGACTCCCGAATACGAAAAGCAAGTGCGCGATCTAACGCTGCAACTGGGCCTGGAATCTGCAGTTCGCTGGAAGGGATTCACACGCGACGTGACCAGTGCCCTCAGGGAGATGGATGCGTTGGTCCTCCCGAGTCTGTTCGGCGAAGGGATGCCGATGGTGGTGCTCGAGGCCCTGGCGGTCGGCCTGCCAGTCATCGCGACGCGAGTCGAGGGAACGCCGGAAGTGGTGCGGGACGGACGAGAGGGCTATTTGGCGCTACCAGCCGACTCATCGAGTCTCGCGGTGAGCATCGAGAAACTGATCGCAGATCGGCATGCGTGGTGTCGCATCAGCCAGCAGGCATGGTCCCGGCACCAGGAATCCTTTTCCGACGTTCGCATGGCGGAGCGTGTCGCGCGGACGTACCACGACGTCCTGCGCGAATCTCAAAGCCGCTGAAAGTTCACTCTTCGCTAGTCGCGAAAGAGGTCAGCGAAAACCTCGTCGACGGCGGACTGATCGCTCGATGGCAACTCCGACACCGACGCAATTTCGACAACGTCTTCGTCTTCTGTCATGCTCGCCAGATAATCGGCCAGCGACACATTCGACTCGATTCGACGCATATTGCTGATCGGCTGGGCAGCATTCGCGAACGCGAAGGATGATTTGCCGAGCTCGTACGACGACAGGGATGCGACTTCCGCAGGCTTGACCATCGGATTGCTGATGGCATCCATGGTCCAGGCAAAGTTACGGGAAGCATCCGAGGCAACGACGTCAGCACTTCCTTCGCCTTCGCCACTTCCGCCGCGCGAGTTGATGAAGTTGATAATCGCCAGGACATCGAGTGGATCGACGCTATTGTCACCGTTGACATCGACCTGATCAGCGACGAGGTACCCGTTGATCACGACAGGAGGCCCGCTGTAGGGGTTGAGATCCTGAGGACCGATCGCATTGAGCAGGTTGATGACGATCAGCGCATCGAGCGGCGAAACCGCCTTATCTCCATCGACATCGAAGTTGTTGCTCTGGTTCTGAAAGAGCGAGGAAACGACTTGAACGGTAACCAGGGCAGCATTGCTCTGGGCCCCGTCGTTGTCCGAGACCACGTACTGGAAGCTGGTCGTACCGATAAATCCGGCATTCGGCGTGAATTGAATCTGACCGGACGCCAAGGGAGTCGCACTGCCGCTTGCTGGGGCTGAGACAATCTGGACCGAGGCGACATTGATCGAGCCATCCACATCCGAGTCGTTGCTCAGGACCGTGATCGCTGTGGAGGTGTTCCTCTTGACAACGATCGAGTCCGGCGTCGCTATGGGTGGAGTATTGATGCGAATCGTTACTGTGGCCTCATTGGAGACTTTGCCGAGCGAATCACGTACCCGATACGTGAAGGTATCGGTACCCAGGAAGCCAGTATTCGGTGTGTACCGAATCCTGCCATCCGCGGTCGGGACTGCGGTGCCGTTACTTGCCAAGATTCCGATCTCGATGGAGTTCCGGTTTAGCGGTGTATCGACATCGGTGTCGTTGTCCAAAACAGGAAGCAATCGAGCCGTGTTAACTTGCACCGAATACGGTCCATCGTTGACCGCAACCGGAGCGTCGTTGAACCCGGAGACCGTGATGGTGACCGTTGCTAGATTGCTCTCCTTGCTATCGGGAGCAACATCCCTCGCTCGGTAAGTGAACGTGTCCTGGAGCGTTTGTCCGTCGACCAACTCTCGCATCCGCGGCGAAACGGTTGGGTTGTAGGTGAAGCTTCCGTCCGGGTTCACGGAAACCTGCGCGCCAAACTGCGAAACGCTCTGGAAGGTTGAGACGACCAGTGGATTGGATTCCGGATCGGTATCGTTCGCCAACAACCCAGGAGCAACGCGAGTCAGAATCGCGGTTTCCGACGTCGAATACGAGTCATCGACCGCAGTCGGAGCGTCGTTAACCGCAGAAACCGTGATCGTAAACGACTTGGTTACCGACACATTTCTGTTTGGTGCCACACCCGAGCCACTGTCGGTCGCGAATACTTGAACAACTGCGGAACCAGCTTGTCTCGGAGCAGTAGTGAAGGTCAGCACACCGCTAGAGTTGATGCTGGGCTGCACCGTGAACAAGGATGGGTTGTTATTCGTCGTCGTGATCGTAACGGATTGAGTAACCTCGTCCAACGCTGTCGGTGGAACCGAATTGTTGCCAATCGCTGGCACAATGCGATTGAGAACGTCCACCACAGTGACCGCACCTTGACCCTCCGTCGCAGGAATGTTCGCCTTGTTGACGTTGAAGTCGGGTTCGTCGTTAACCGCTTGAACCGTAATCGTAAAGGTCGCAGGACGCGAACGATTCTCGTTGGGTGGCGGAGCGGATGGTCCATTGTCAACCGCGGTAGCCACCAACACGACTGGTCCGTTTGCATCTTTGGCCAAGGTAAAGGTCAGCACTCCAGTGCTGCTGATCGCGGGGCGAACCGCGAACAGGCTGTCGTTGCTGGTCGTTACTTCGAAGGTGACCGTCTGACGGCCTGGACCTGTGTTTTCATCGACGGCTGAAGGCGGGCCTGCGGTGATGTTGGTAGCCCATGCCGCCGAATAGGGGGCCGCATCCTCAAGGACGCTAACGTTCGGGCCCGGCGTAAACTCCGGAGGATCGTTGATCGGCCCGACATTGATGATGAGGGTGCCCGCAGCGCCGACCGGCCCTGGTGCGTACGCCCCATCGTCGGTAATCACGTAGGTGACCGTATCCTGCCCCACGAAACTTAGCGGCGGAATGTAATCAAATCGAATAATCCGGCCGCTTTCGAAGACAGGCAGAATCGTTCCACCCTGCGCAGAGAGAGTATTGATGTTGGTGACCCGCAGTGTCTGGCCATCGAGGATTTCATCCTGCGGACCAGGCGTAGCACCGACGAGAAGATCTGCGGCCTGGACAGTCGTTCGACTATCTTCGTTCACTGGAATTTGGTGATTGAGCCTTGGAAAGGGCGGATCATTCGTCGGATTGATCGACATCGTAAACGTACGTGGGATAGATAGATTGGTGTTTGGCGGCGGTCCGCTCACACCGTTATCCCGCAACGTGACGACGACGCGAGGATCCTTAGTACCAAGACTGTTCGGTTTGCTGTTCAAGTCCTGAGTGGTCTTGAAGGTCAACGTTCCGGCCGTGGAAATACTCGGTTGGATCTCGAATACCGATGGATCGAGTGCGACAACGTCGAACTGCAAAACCTGTCCAAGTTCGTCGAGAGCGGTAATCGGACCAGGTCGCATGTTGGTTGTGAACCCCGGTCGTGTTACCACGCCTTCGTCTTCGCTGGACACAACCGTAATATTCCCGCTCAGATCCGTACTCGGGACGGTGAATTCGGGAGCGTCATTTACCGATCCAACCACGATGGTGAACGTCGCTGTGTCGCTCAAGTTGTCGTTCGGAGGAGGGGTGGCAACGCCGTTGTCTCGCAATCGAACCGTCAATACAGCCGTTCCGTTCTGGTTCGCTTCGGTGACGAAACTGAGGTTCCCCAGCGGATCAATGCTGGGCTGAACCCGGAACAGGGCAAGGTTTGTCGAGGACAGAATGTCAAAGGCGATGGTCTGCCCAACTTCATCTACCGCCGTGCTCGGACCAGGCCGAGGTGGCAAATTCGTGGGATTCGGCAACGGGCTAATCGCGAACTTGGAAATGACCGTCGGCGTGGATCCGATCACCGTCTCGTTGTCCTCGAACACGTTGACAACCGGACTCGGGATCGTGAACTCGGGAGCATCGTTGATCTCCGCGACCACGATGGTAAACGTCTGCTCGATGGAGCGATTCACGTCTGAAATACCTGGGCGAGGTCCGGTCGGTGGGCCGGGAGGGCCATTGTCTACCGCAACAACTCGAACCAGAATATTGCCTGAGTTCAAACGGTTCACATCGGGAGCCAAATCGTAGGTCAATTGACCCGTCGGACTGATGCGAGGTTGGCCCGCAGGTCCGTTGAATCGGGTCGGATCAACCGCAGTGACTTCAAAGGTGATCGCTTGTCGAGGTGTCGGTGGATTCAGCCCAAGTTCGTCCGTCGCTGTTGCCGGACCGGGGACAATGTTGGTGACGAATCCCGTTACCGGCGAATTCTCTAGATCTTCCTGGATGTTGATAGTCGAGTTGGGGATGGTGAACAGAGGTGCATCGTTCACCTCGGTGATCCGAAGCGTTAGTGTCTGACGTATCGATTCATTATCATGGCGACCACCGAAGCCAACGGGGCCCGCAACCTGGCCGTCGTCCATTCCGTAAATCTCGATCAAAATCGAATCCGAGATCAACGAGTTCACATCCGGTGCCAGGGTGAAGCTCAAGGTTCTGTTCGCCGACGAACCCGTTGCAGGAGTGATCGTCGGTTGGACGGCGAAGAGAGCGGGGTTGAGCGCCCGAACTCGTATCACGCTTGGAGTCGTCGTGTTAAAGCTGACGGTCTGGCCAGGCACGCCTGTGACGCTGCCATTCTCGTCATCCGCTCCCTCCGACATACCCACTGGGGCTCCGTCGATCCCCAAGGGACCAGCGGTCACCGATACCGGAATCGATTGCGGTCCTGGATCCTCGAGCACATCCAATTGGGATCCGGTTGGGGTCCGATTGACCAGATTCGCCAAAGTCAATCCTGGATCGAGCGTCACAATCGGACGATCGTTCATCGCGTTGATGTTGATCGTCAGCGTGCTGGTCGCTTGCTTCGGATCGAGCGACGGGGTCAGGTAATCGCCTGCGACTCCGGTGACTCCGGTATCTTCGATTGTTACCAAAACAAATACCGGTCCATCGATCAAGTTGTTGTAGTTCGTGCCAGGCGTGTATCGCAATTCCGACAGACCCGTCACGGTCGTCTCACCGGTTGGCCACGACAGGGACTCGCCCGGTTTGGTCGCTCGCGGCGCTCCAGATGCCGTGATCAACTGGACACTCACAATGCGAATGCGCTGATCTTCGTCTTTGTCCTCAGGCGGGGTCGCCGGAGTATCCCGTTCCTCATTGTCGATCCGCGGTGGAACTACCGACGGGTT
>JBKDXO010000084.1:0-42859 GCA_046306195.1 Planctomycetota bacterium
CATGCCAGCCGAACTGAGTATCGCCGTAGGCGATCAATACTAGCGGAACGGCGCAAGCCGTCCGGTCTGAACTGAGGCAAACATGGCAACGTCTTGCTCGCTTCAACCCGGATGCTCGCGCATCTCGGCTAACAATACCCCCTCCACGCCCATCGCAAAGCCTCTGGGACATGCCAGCCGAACTGAGTATCGCCGTAGGCGATGAATACTAGCGGAACGGCGCAAGCCGTCTGGTTTGAAGTGGAGTAGACATGGCAACGTCTTGCGCGCTTCAACCCGGATGCTCGTCCGCCCCGGCGGATCTTCGACGCATCTCGGCTAACAATACCCCTCCACGCCCATCACAGAGCCTCGGGGCGTGCCACCCGTACGGGGGCATCGTGGTGCTCGGATTGTCTCTCAATAAGATTCTGCTATCCTGCCCAGAGATCACCTGCGTCGTTTCTTAGTAGACCGGCATGATGCCTCGATTTCCGTTGTTGATGGTGCCTCTTTTGCTGGCGGTATTTTTCTCGGTGCAATCCCTGACAGCGCAGGAGAATCGAGCGGCACCTGTTGCTCGCGAGGAAGCTGCACCGCAACGTCAGGCAGGCGACCAGCAGAGGCGAGACGACCGCGCCCGTAACGAGAAGCAAATCATCTTTTGGTTTTCGACAATAACGGCGGGGACGATCAGTGGTATCGCCCTTCTCTTTTTTCTGGTTTTCAGAGCTCAGAGAGCCAAAGCAATCCGCCTACAAGATGCCCCATTGAGTGAATTGTGGAGGCTGCCTCATCTGAGCGGCCTGGATTCCAATGCCTGCGATTTGTGGGTTCTCTCACCGCCAGCGAATTCTATGTCTGCTTACTGGACTCTGCTGTCCCGGCAAGACGATTCTGTCTTCGGCCTAAAAATCCTTCGTAAGGGGGCGCACCGCGGTGTGGGAAGGAAATGGACCTTCCATACATTTCCACGATACCCAAGATATCCACCGGGTAAATGGTCCGATCGAAGTATTGGTCGAGGGCGAGGCGAGCTTTCCGATCGAACGGACCCAACTGATGGGGTTGGGTGGATTTCAATTTCATCAGCAAGGAAACAACTATCAGATTTTGTACGATAGCAAGAGGAGTCGTATGGAGTTGTACCGCCAAGGAAGCCTTGATGCGGTGGCTGACGTGGCTTCCAAATATAGTCCGCGTGTCATCGCTGTACCCAAAAACTCCGACCCCGTGATCCTTTTGATTTTTGCGTACGTTGTATTGCTACGATGAGGATCTTGCGATCCGATCCTCTCATGATCACCAGGATGAGTGAAGGAACCAACTTGCTGGCACTAGGAATTGTCGGCTACTTGGGCTCCGAGTAGTTTCTGCGTCAGCGATCCTCCAGTTACCAGCAACTCTTCCAACGCTTCGTTCAAGTGCTTATCTCGGACAGCCAATTCTTCCGGTGAATCGATTGCGGCGCTGACGCCATCGATTCTTTTGATGATCTCGTCGAGACGCTTGGTTTTCAACGTGAGCCCTTCGGCGTAAAGCTCAAAAATGTTCGGCAGATGCGGGCCTCGACAACTTCGCCAGACTTACAGGCTGATATTGGTCGGGAAGAATCACCCCCCGAAGATCTGGTGGCTCGTCGCACGTCTTCGCGATTTCCTGCATCGCATAATGGAGATTCGCGCGTTCGTACGAAGGGTAGTTTTGCGTCAGCACCGGAAGATTGACGGGATCGCATTCGAAGTGTTCACAGAGGGATTTGTAGAAGAACGGTTTTTTGGGCATGGCATGAATCGTTCCGTGAAAGAAGTTCGAAAGCGTTGAAGCCGTTACCGATTCGATTCCAATATCTTACGTGCCCAAGCTCCGCAAACAACGATTTCAACCAAAAACCTTGCAACGACTCGCTTCCACACGGGCGATCACCGTCTGGCGACCGTCCGAAATCGGAATCGCATCGGAAAATCAGGTAGCTTCGGCCCGCGTTTCAGATCACGCGATGGGGAATTCCCGAGCGAGCGCTCGTGACTCGCGATCGTGCAATTCGATGACCGGACGAATCTGATAATCTACCTTTCCAGATCCGAGCGACTCGACGTATCGGCATGCGGCAAATTCTTTGGATTTCGCCTCGTACCTCGATATCCAAGCGGTGCGAGCTGCCATCGACTCGGGTCTCACCGGCCACACCCCTGGACGCGGACGCATATTGTCGGGAATACCAATACGCCACGGTTTCGCGGTGAGGCGAGCGCGAAAACAGTTCTGATTGGTGCACATGCGGATGTACACCGGATCCACTCTGAGGGCAGAAAAGAAACGCCGAACCTCGTCCGATCGCGCATCAAACAGTTGATGCGTTGCTAGAACTCGGTATCCGGCGGGGGTTCGATACAAGCGAAGGTTCCAAGTCGGGTTGGCGGCAAGGAACGCGACGATCAGCTGTCTCGCGCTCTGCTCGAGTCGTCCACTCGCTCTCAATGAGTAACTTCGAATGGCTTCCGCGATCAAGAGAGCCAGCGGGACGCAGGCCAGGAAGAGAAGACCAGCTACCCAAGCACTGCGGAACCAGAAGCCTGCGCCAAGCGACGCGGCGGCCAAGGGAGCCAGCAACAGAAAAGGGAGCCCCCACCCTTCACCAACCTGAAAATCGACGTCCGCGAAAAGGGCGCGCGGGGAGTTGAGGCAGTGTGCTCCGTAGGAGTTGCGAGAGATGACTTCATCGCCATGCCGAGACAGAACCTCTTCTCGTATAGGAAGACCATCTGAGCCGTTGTAAGGAACCTTCCGCTCGCGACGGGCTAGCTTTCGGCCGGTGAGAATTTGCTCGAGGGCTTCCTCCGCCCTCGACTCGGCCATCGCTTGCGCATCCGCTTGGCTGACGGTGGACCAGCCGAAGCGTCGCACGGTAACTTGAGATCGTGCCGACCGCTGCTGCCTCCGGGCTTCGGCCCAGAAGTCAGGAACGATCATTTGGGCATCTGAGCGGCATCTGCCGCAGCCGCACCCGGTTGAGATTCCTTGATCGTCGACTTGTAGATCAAATTCTCCCGATACCCCTCTGCATCCATCATGGTGAAGCCGAGAAACAGGGCAACGAAGATCAAGCTACCGAGAATTACGATTGCGTTGAGAGGCTTGTCCCAGATCAAGTGCATGAAGAATGCGATCACCAAGCCGGCTTTCACCGTCGCGATGGTCAGCGACAACCAAACTTCCGCGTTGCCCAAATCAAACTGGGCTTGGAACACCGTAAGAAAGGTCAACGCTAGGAGCGCGAAAAAAACCGCCAGCAGCATCCATACTGGCATGGGATGGGAAAAGCCCGAATGACCATGCCCTCCATGATGTGCATCGCCGTGATGAGCGGTTCCGTGAGATTCCGTTACTGCTTGGTGAGCCATGTTCGTTTTATCGTTTGGTTTTCAATTGGAATGACTGCGAGGGAACTGGCCTAAGTGATCAAGTAGAGCAATGGGAACAGATAGATCCAGATGAAGTCGACCAAGTGCCAGTACAGGCCAACGTTGTCGACGGGCCCGAAGTACTCTTCGTGGAACTCCAACCGAGCGGCCTTGACTATCAACCAGGTGATGACCACCATCCCCCCGATGATGTGGATCGCGTGGATGCCAGTCATGCAGTAGTAGATGCTGAAGAAAAGTCCCGCCATCCCCTTTTGGTTGACATCAGCGTCTGGGGTATTCAGTTCCTCGGGGTCGACGAGCACATCGTTTTGAGGTGGAGCGGTTGGGGGCGAAACTGCAGTGTGATGATGGTCTTCGTGTTCATGGCCATGGCCCTGACCGGCATGCTCTCCTTCATGAGCGACCTCGCCTGCGGCAGCCTTGCTTTTCTCTTCGGCGGACTCCAGATACACGCCGAGGCCGACGCCTGCAAAGAAGCACATGCCCGCTACAAGGAGAGGGCCTGCAATACGAAGATGGAACGTGCTTCGCAACATCCAGGCGTAGATGTAATACGCCAAGAAAGCGATCGTCAGGATGAGCGGGACAACCATCAGGTATTGAAGATACCCAACGTGGGCCGCGTGCTCTCCGGGGGCGTGCGGGAGTTGCGCCTGGTAAAACTTGCCTGGCAGCAGTCCGATTTCCCACTTGTGCGAGTATTCGACCGCCTTCACACCCAAGAAAATTGCCGCGCATCCAAGCGTAGCACCGAGCATGCCGGTGAGGATGCGATGCTGGCGGAGTTGGGCGGCTCGAACCGCCCAGGCCATCGTCAAGGAACTGAAAAGTAGGACCCCGGTGTTGATGGCACCGAGCTTTTCGTTCAGGAACGCGCTGCAAAACTCGAACACCTCCGGATTCCGGTTGCGGTACAACGAGTAGGCACAGAACATTCCGCTAAAAAACAGGACTTCCGTGACCAGGAACAACCACATCCCGAGTTTCCCCGAATCGTATTGCTGCTCCGCATCATCGAAATGATGCGCTAGCCAAGCGGGATGTTCGTGGTGCCCGTCGGCGTGCTCGAGCGTCGCGTTGGGAGCTGCTTCGGAGATTGTTGTCATGTTCGGAAACCGGAAGATTGCTTTATTGTTTGAGGCAGGGTCCGCTGCATGGGACCACTAGGCTGTTTTCACGTAACCGCCCGTCTTGGGGTCGTAGTCGATACCAGCAAAGTTGTACGGATCGTCGACTGTCGGAGCGGAGGCAAAATTGTCGTGCGGAGGCGGTGACGAGCATTCCCATTCCAACGTCGCGCCACCCCACGGATTCTTGGGTGCTCGCTTGCCGTAGAACAACGAATGGAGCAAAACCAATCCCGCGACCACCAACCCAAAGCCGAGAATCAGCGATCCGATCGTCGACAATCGGTGGAGGTCCTGGAATTCTTCGACGTACGTAGCATATCGTCGAGGCATCCCTCGAGTACCCAGTACGAACTGCGGAAGGAACGTCAGATTGAATCCGACAAACACAATCGCCGCTGAGATCATACCGACGCCGTCGTTGAACATCTTGCCGGTCATCTTGGGCCACCAATGGAACAAGCCACCGAGGAACGCCACCAAGGTTCCGCCCATCATCACGTAGTGGAAGTGGGCAACCACGAAGTAGGTGTCGTGGAGGTGCATGTCGGTCGACAAGGCCCCGAGCGGCAATCCGGTTAGACCGCCGATCGTGAACAGAAAAATGAACGCCAGGGCGTACAGCATCGGCGTGTTGAGCGATACCGTCCCCTGGTACATCGTTCCCAGCCAGTTGAAGACCTTGATCGCCGATGGAATCGAAACGGTAAACGTCAGGGCACTGAAGACGATCGTTGTTACGTCCGCCATACCGCTCGTGAACATGTGGTGCCCCCAGACAAGGAACCCGAACAGCGCGATCGCGATCGAGCTGTATGCGATCATGCGATATCCGAAGATCCCTTTGTGGCAATGGACGCTCATCAATTCGCTGATGATCCCCATCGCTGGCAGAATCATGATGTAAACCGCAGGGTGGGAATAGAACCAGAAGAAGTGCTGGAAGGTGACCGGGTCCCCATTGAGCTTCGGATCAAAAATCCCGATCCCGAGAACACGTTCGGCGGCCAACAGCAGGACCGTAATCCCGAGGACCGGAGTCGCCAACACTTGGATGATGGCGGTGGCGTACGTGGCCCAAAGGAACAAAGGCATCCGGAACCAAGTCATCCCGGGCGGCCGCATCGTATTGATAGTGACGATGAAATTCAGGCCGGTAAAGATCGAGCTGAAACCGAGGACGAAGACCCCCATGGTCGCTGCCAGAACGGCTCCACCCTTCTGTGTTTCGATACTGTAGGGAGTGTAGAACGTCCATCCGGTGTCCAAGCCGGTGACCGACAGCGCCAGCAAGAACAGCACCAACCCGGACACCCACAGGTAGAAGCTCATCAGGTTGAGTCGCGGAAAAGCGACGTCTTTGGTACCTAGCATGATCGGCAGCAAGAAGTTGCCGAGGGCGGCAGGGATGCTGGGGATGATGAACAGGAAGACCATGATCGCCCCGTGGAGGGTGAAGACCTGGTTGTAGGTTTGGTTGGACAACCACCCGTCTTTGAAGTTCCAAAGATGGATTCGGATCATCAAAGCAAACATACCCCCGAGGGCGAACGAGGCCAATACGCCGACCATGTACATGACGCCGATCCGTTTGTGGTCCAGCGTCATTGCCCAACTCAGGAAACCCTTCGTATGGTTGAGGTAGTGGTGTGCGGGATATTCTGCTGCCTGGCTTCCACCGGGCACGACCAAGGGACGATCTGCAACACTCATAATTGATTACCTGTCGTTTTGTGACAAAAACTCCAGCGGTGAATTCTGTGTCCTTCCCAAACCTATTTGGCGGGAGGGGTTTCGTTTTCCAAGGACTTGATAAAGGTGATCAAGGCGTCGATCTGTTCTTCCTTGAGTTGCCCAGCGTAGCTATTCATCGGCGATGCCGCTCCGTAGCCTTTTCGCTTCTTGGCGGTCGGATTGAGGATCGATTCCCGTACGTAATTTTCATCGAAGGCTACTTCGCTACCACTTTCGAGTTGCACCGTTTTGCCCCACGAACCATTATAGCTCGGACCTGGTCCATTCGCCCCCTCTTTCGCGGCGTAGTGGCAGGTGGCGCATCCTTTTCGTTTGTACAGCAACTTGCCCCGCTCCAAGGGATCTTCCGGTTCGCGGATCGCCTTCTCCAGGAACTTGGCGTACTCTTCGTCGGAAACCACCTGAACCTTGGTGATCATCCCGCTGTGGTTGTCGCCGCAGTATTCGGTGCAAAACAGATCGTAGATTCCTTCCTTGGTCGGGCGGAACCACATGTACGTGTAGCGGCCAGGAACCACATCCCGTTTCGCACGGAACGCGGGGATGTAGAAGCTGTGGAGTACGTCTTCGGACCGCATGATCAGCTTGACATCCTTGTTGACCGGGATGCAAAGAACCGGATCCTCACCGCCATTGGAGTACTTGAAGCTCCAAGCCCATTTCTTGGCATTGACTTGAACGTCGACCGTTCCCTTCGGAATCCGGGTCATATCGAGGTAGCCAACCGCCCCTTCCCAGAAGATCCAGACGACGATCAACGAAGGAATGACCGTCCACGTGATTTCGAGCGGGGTGTTGTGGAGGGCTTCCGGGCTGCCGCGGTAGCCGGGACGATCGCGGTACTTCCACATGAAGTAAATCATGGCGATCACGATCGGGATAAAGAAGATCGCAGAGATCCACATGATGGCCCAGAACAGGAAATCGACCTGGGGGACGAAATTGGACGCCCCGGTCGGAAACCATGCGTAATCAGGAACTTTGTCTGCTAGAAGGAAGTGCATAACTCGGTATCGCTATCGCAAAGGAATGTTTAATGCTCTGAATTTATCGTATCTGGAAGGGGGGTGGGCGTCGCGTGACCGATTGTCTCACAGGATCCGTCGCCTGTGGCACTGGAAACCGTTTCACCGGGGATTCGTCCCCGTCGCGCCAACCAGAACGGAATCGATGCAACCAATCCCAAGGAGACAAATACCCCGGCCGCAAGGGAGAGGATCTGCCTGGCGCTCGCCGAGTAGCGATTCTCCATCGGGTTGTAGTGCACGCACCATAGGGCGATCATGTCCATCGAGGATCCAACGCGACCTTCTCCGGCTTCGACGGCTGCCATTTTGAAGGTATTGCCGTTGAAGCCGAGTTCGTACAGGTAGCGGGTGATTTTGCCCGAGGGAGCGAGAAAAATCGCCGCCGTCGGGTGGTTGTACTGCTTGTGAGTTGCATCGTAGGTGTAGCGAAATCCGACCGCATCGGTCAGTTTGGCGATCGATTCCTTGGATCCAGTCCAAAACTGCCAACCCTTTGGGTCGTGCTGGTCGAACAGATCCTGGGAGTATCTCGTTTGCGTCGCGGCGGCTTTGGCGGTGGATTCCTGCGGATCAATACTGACGGATACCAAGTAGAAATCGGTTCCAAGCTGGAGCGAGGAAACTTCGTTGACGCCGCGGAGGACCCCATTGAGTTGGGCGATGCACAGACCAGGGCAATCACTGTAATTGAGAGTCAGGATGACCGGTTTGTCAGCCTTCAGGACCTCAGCGAGCGAGGTTTGCACGCCTCGCTGGTCTCGGAAGGGCAAATCGATCGGGATCACTTGCCCAAGTTTTTCGTCGATTCCGACCCCTTCCATGGCTTTTGGGAGGGTGTTGGATACCGAGTCGTACCCTTCTCCCGCGCACACGGAGTCGGTAATCGCCAAACAGGCGATTGCCAAAACCATCCATGCGATGCCGCGAGTCAAGTTGCCCATACCCAAACCATTATGCTCCGCTGGACTTGGTGGTGGATAGCTCCTTCAGCAAAATTTGCTGGGCCTGGTCCAAGGGGATGTGAATCACTTCCTTGGTTGCAGGCTGCTGCCCTTTGGCGGGCGGCGGAGCGGTTTCGTCAACCACCCGTTCCTTCCTATACCCGTTCAGCGACTCGAGTTGTTCACGCTTGGCTTGCAATGGTGCATCCAACTCCGTTCCAGTTCGTCTCGATTCGGTCCATGTCACCATATTGTAGCAAAGAGCCTGCGTTCCCTGCAAAATCAGTACGAGGATCACAATGCTCAAAACCGCCCAGTAGGCGATCATTTTGGTGTTCAAGTCGTCGTAGCGGGCCATATTTTTTCTCGAGGTAAAACCGCTTTACAGGATGGGATTCGCGTACGTCAACGCTTCTGGGAGCCGGGGATCGCGGACGGCGACCAGCGGTGCGTTGGAAGCTTTGACCAAGAAAAAACCGATCAGGATACAGGCCATGCCAACTCCCCCCAACAAGTGTCCAAACATGGGGACGAGTTGAAAGGGACCTGAGTTGGGCATCACCAAAAACGTCATGTCGAGCCAGTGGGCGACGATCACCCACCCGGCCCAGAAGACTAGCCCCGAGGGGTGACGCCGTACGTGACGGCTCATGGTTCCCAGGAATGGGATGGCGAAGTGGAGAGGAATCAGGCCGTAGGACAGGTACTGCCAGCCGTCATTGAGTCGAACTTTGAACCATTCGGTTTCTTCCGGCACATTGGCGTACCAGTACAGCAACAATTGCGAGAAAGCGATGTAGGACCAGAACATGATGAACCCGAACATGAACTTGCCCATGTCGTGGTAGTGTTCCGTGTTGACCAACCCACCAAGCTTGCCTGCTTTTTGCAACGACCTTCCAATCAAGATCATGGTCGCGAAGAACGCCATCATGCCAGCAGCGAACATATACACACCGAAGATGGTGCTGTACCAGTCGGCATCGATTCCCATGACCCAATCAAAGGCAGCGAAGCTGACCGACAGGGCAAAGAGCATAATGCAAGGGCCGCCCCACTTCTGACGTGTCATCGAGGGCTGGATATCGCCCGATTCATCCTGTTGGCGGCTCAAGCCGAAAAACCACAGGGCCATGAACGACCACAGTCCAAAGTAAATTACAGCTCGCAATGTGAAGTAATTGCGGGTCAGATAACCTACGTCAATCTTTTCCTTGACCACACTGCTGTGGACTTTCTCCGGGACATTCCATTCGTACAGGGCGTCGCTGTTGGCGTACAGCAACACGATGATCGGAAGGAACAATACCGAGAGGAAAGGAATCGTCGACATGAGCAGTTCCGCGATGCGTCGAACCGAGGAACTCCAGCCGGCACGGGCAGCGAACTGCACGAGAATGAAAAAGAGTGCTCCTAATGCAATCGTCAAGACAAACATGAAATTTGCCAAGTACGAATGGGTAAAGAACTTGAACGACGGCGAGTTTGTCGGGGCAGATTCGCCCTGAACCAGGAAGCTGAAGACTCCGCTAACCGCCAACAAGATTACGCCCACCGCGAATAGGATCGGTGGCATAGTCTTCCAGGAAGTTGGAAGTTCGATTTGATCTTTGTCGTATTTCAGTGTCATGACGTTATGCGCTCACAGGGCTCCCAAATTCGATTGGGAATCAGGGGGCTGGGGTCAACTTGTTCCGCTCTTCGACGGGCACATCCTCTATGGTGGCATTTCGCGATCGCTGCAGTGCCTTGACGTACAGCACGACCGCCCATCGCTCTTTCGGTGTGAGCGACGTTGCGTAGGGTGCCATCTTGTTTTGTCCGTTGGTGATGGTGTAGAAAATTTGACCGACAGGCTGCTTTTGAACGCGATCCGCGTGCAGGGAAGTCGGTTGCTGCCATGTGTCCTGCAGGAGCGATACCGCCCGCTTGTGAACCAAGCCGTCACCGAAACCGGAATAACCATGGCATGCCGAGCAGAATGTCTCGTACTTGGTCTTACCCAACTTCATGTGCTCACTATTCGCTTCGATCGGCAACTCGGTGATGTAAGGCAAATTCATGGCGGGCGATGAACCGCCATCCGCAGGAGCCGGGGAGGCTGGGGGAGTTTGTCCGTCCGCAGGCGGTTGTCCCCCGGCAGCCGAGCCGGATGCCGGTCCTTGGAATGCGACCAGCGTGGCGGCTGGCGAATGGATTGCCGAGAGCTTTGACGGATCCCATCCCAGGTAGAACGGGTCTTGTTCGGTCAACTGACCACGAGCGACGGTTCCGACGACTTGAGGACGCATAGTCCGGCCATCTGCAAACACGGTCGTCGATTGCTGCGGTTTCTTCTTGGGTTGGAAATCCATGTCGAACCAAACGTGCCATCGAGGCAGATCGCTGAATCCCGCTCGCATATTGAGCACGATCATGGCGGGAATCAATCCGGCCAGAACCAACAACAGAGCTCCAAGCAAGATCGGCTTTGGGATGCTGCTGGGAGTGGAATCCTCGAGGACTTCCTCCAACGATTCAGGGTGGGTCGAACCCAGCAGTTCGCGAACCGAATCTCGATTGTAATATCGATCGCGTGAATCGACGTAAAGGAAGAATTTGTCGTCCGTGGCACGATCAAACTTCGGATTGGTGAACAGCGGGTTGCTGAACCGCGGCAGTCCATTCAGGAAGATCATCCCGAACACTGACGTAAACGCCGAGAACAGAATGGTCAGTTCGAAGGACACGGGCACGGCCGCAGGGGACAGTCCAAATGGTTTGCCGGAGATAATGTACTTGTAGTCGACTCCGTTCATCCACCACTGCATCAGCGCCGCCGTGCACAGACCTGTCAAACCTGCGCACAAAACAATGAACGGCAGAATTGTCGGCTTGATCCCGAGCGCTTCATCGATTCCGTGAACTGGAAACGGAGTGAATGCGTCGGTGCGGGTGTAACCGGAGTCTCGGACTTTGCGAGCTGCTTCCAGGAGCTTGTGCTCATCCGAAAACTCAGCCATCCAACCGAACGATCGCGGAGCTTTTGGCTCGTCTGACTTACGTGGCTTGGGTTCGCTCATAATGGGTGGTGCCTAAGGCTCTATCTCAGTGGTGATTCGATAGGTTTTATTGGATCAATGATGGTGACCAGTCCCGTGTTCGCCCGCGTGGCCATGTCCGAGCAACTCAGCTTGCAAGTGCTCCGAGTGAGCGGACGAGGACATAACTCCCTTGACTTCGGAAATCGCGATCGTGGGAAGAAATCTGCAGAACAGCAAGTACAGCGTCATGAAAACGCCAAAGCTGCCGAAGAACATGAGACCGTCATACATCGTGGGACGGTAGTAGCCCCATGAACTGGGCAAAAAGTCACGGCTGAGCGAAGTGACGGTGATCACAAAGCGTTCGAACCACATTCCGATGTTGACGAAGATCGAAATGATCCACATCGCCCAGACATTCGTCCGCATCGACTTGAACCAGAACAATTGAGGCGAGATAACGTTGCAGGTCACCATGATCCAGTAGGCCCACCAATAGGGACCAAACGCACGGTTGATAAACGTAAAGCTCTCGTACTGATTCTGGCTGTACCACGCCATGAAGAACTCCGTGGCGTATGCCAAGCCGACCAGCGAGCCAGTCGCGAGAATGATCTTGTTCATGTTGTCCAAATGGCGCAGCGTGATCAGATTCTCGAGTTTGTAGACCGCGCGCATCGGCACCAGCAAGGTGACCACCATACCGAACCCGGAGAAAATCGCGCCGGCAACGAAATAGGGTGGGAAGATCGTGGTGTGCCAGCCGGGTAGCTGGGAGACCGCGAAGTCGAAACTGACGACGGTGTGAACAGAGAGAACCAGCGGCGTAGCCAAAGCAGCCAGCAACGTGTAAGCCTTCTCGTACACCAACCAATGTCGCGAGGAACCTGACCATCCCAAGCACAACAAGCCGTAGATCATGCGCCGCAGCGGAGTCTTGCTGCGATCGCGGTAGGTAGCCAAGTCGGGAATCATCCCCATGTACCAGAACACCAACGATGTCGATGCGTACGTTCCAACCGCGAAAACGTCCCACAGCAACGGGCTCCGGAACTGAGGCCACATCCAAAGGTTCAAACTCGGGTACGGCAACAGCCAAAACGCCAACCAGGCGCGACCGACGTGGATGCCTGGATAAATCGCAGCGCAAATGACCGCGAAGATCGTCATCGCCTCGGCCGCCCGGTTGATACTCGTTCGCCAATTCTGACGAAACAGGAACAAGATCGCTGAGATCAGGGTGCCTGCGTGACCGATCCCGACCCAGAACACGAAGTTCACGATAGGCCAGGCCCAGAAGACCGGGCTCATGTTCCCCCAAATGCCGACCCCCTTGTAGATCAAGTAGGCGATCAGGCTGACGAACATGAGGGCGGTCAGCGACGAGAATCCAAACAGAAGCCACCATATCCGAGGCTGCGGGTCTTCCGCCACGCGACAGACCATTTCCGTTACCGAACGGTAGGTCTGATTCCCCGTGATCAGCGGCGCGCGGCGCCCTGGGATGTCGACGGTGTTATCGATCTCTCGAGGGTTGTAGGAGCTAGCTATGGTCGCCATGGTTTCCTAATCAGTGTGCGTGATCGTCGTGCGAGTGATGGCTGTCGAATCGTTCTGGATGCAACTGGCTGGAGGTTGCCAACCGCTTGGGCACGTTTCGAATGCGTGAGAGATATAGTGTTCGCGGCTTGATGTTCAGTTCCTCAAGCACCGCGTAAGCTCGTGGGTCGCTATGCATCTGCCGAACCCGGCTTGTCGTGTCGTGGAGATCCCCGAAGACGATGGCATGCGTCGGGCATGCTTCCTGGCAAGCCGATCGGATGTCGCCATCATGCACCTTGCCATCCCCCTTGGTTCGTGTGTAGATCTTGCCGTTCTGCACACGCTGGATGCAGTACGTGCATTTTTCCATCACGCCCCGGCCGCGAACCGTGACTTCGGGGTTCAGCACCAAAGACTGAAGCTTCTTCGACGCTTTTTCCCGGTAGTCCTGCCAACCGTAGTAGTAACCGTATTCATCGTTGTAGTTGAGATAGTTGAACCGACGCACCTTGTAGGGGCAGTTGTTTGCGCAATACCGAGTTCCGATGCAACGGTTGTAAGCCATCGCATTGATCCCTTCCTCGGTGTGCACTGTTGCTGCTACCGGGCAGACCTGTTCGCAAGGTGCGGTTTCGCAGTGAGCGCAAGCCATCGGCTGCATCACGACTTTGGTATCGACCGGGTTGTGGATCGAATCCCGCGAACTCTTGGGGTTCACGTCCGCTTGGTAGTATCGGTCGATCCGCAACCAATGCATTTCTCGGCCGCGGATGACTTGCTCTTTTCCAACGATCGGCACATTGTTCTCTGCCTGGCACGCGACCACGCACGCATTGCAACCGATGCACTTGTTCAGGTCGATTGCCATGCCCCACTTATGGTTCTTGTCGACCTTAGGCTCGTCCCAAAGCGATTTGTTTTCGAAGTGGACTTCAACGATCTTGACGGTGAATTTCGGATCCGACTTGTACTCGAAGAGGGTTCCTTCGCGAACCAGTTGCGGTGCCCGTTTGGCGGTTTCCGCCATCCCTAGGTCGTCCAAGGCGAAGTGGTCTTGGGTGGTAGCCAACCGGTAAGGTTCCGTCGTCGATTCGACGGATACTCCGGTGTAGATTGCAGCCTGGTTCCATCGCCGGAAACTTGCGACATTTGTGCCAACAGCCGCCGCGACAGACCCACCGGACTCCTTGCTTCGACCGTATCCGAAATGCACGGTGAAGGATCCTTCGGCGTGACCGGGCACGATGAACACGGGAAGCTTCATCTTGGCTTCGCCGAGCGTCAGCGCTGCGATCTCCCCTTGTTTGAGTCCCAGCTTGCTCGCGGTCGCAGGGCTGCAGATCGCAGCATTGTCCCACGTTAACTTGGTGACGGCTTGCGGGCATTCCTGGAGCCACCCGTTGTTGCCAAGGCGACCGTCATAGATCGTTTCGCTGGGCACCACAAGGACTTCGAGGTTTGCTTCGTCGAGTTCAGTACGGATCGATCCTTCGTCCAAGTCGTAAATACGCGAGGTGACCTTTACCTCATTCGCCTTCAGTTCCTTGGCGTCGGCATTGATCGCACCGGTGAATAACGGGCTCGCCGTCCCTGGCATGAATCCGGAATGAAGCGTTTCCTTCCAGACCCGATCGCTCAGCGTTCCACCTGCGATGGCCTGCGCTGTCTGCTTGACGATTTCCTGAGAGCTCACGTTTTCCAATTCAGCCAACGTGGCGAGGAACTCCAGTGGGCCGATTCCTCCCAACAGGGGATCGATCAACGGTTGGCATACGCCGTAAGTTCCGTCCGCGGTGCGGACGTCTCCCCACGTTTCCAGCGGGTGAGCAGCCGGAACTGTCCAGCGACAGAACTTGGCTGTTTCGTCATCATACTGCGAAAGGTAGACAACATCCCCCACGGTCGCGAGGGCTTCGTCCAATCGAACATCGCCGGCCACCGTAAATACAGGGTTCGGGGTCAGGATCCACGCGGTCGAAAACTCCGAAGCCCGTCGAGCAAAATCATCCAGCTTCATCGTCAGAATGCCCGACAGATCATTCGGAACCTGGACCAGTTTGACGGTCTTGCCGATATTCCCGAGCTTTTGATTGATCCGGAGTGCCGCGACTTGAACGGCCAGCGGTTGATGGGCACCCACGCTCAGGACACATTCCCCTTTGTGCTTGAGCAAATCGCTCGCGATGGCGCTAATCACGCGATCGACGCGTTCCACCGCATCGACTTTGTCGATCGGTTTTGGTGCTTCTTGGTCATTGTCGGTGATGACTCCCGTGTCGATTGCATTTTCGATGCCTCGCAGGAGGACTCCGATCTGGGATGATTGGATCGGCAATCGGAAGTCTGCTGCGGTTCCGGTCATCGAATACTGCGACTCGGCAACGTACAAGCGATTCATCCATGGTCCGTCGGGGAATCGATGGTTGGCGAATTGCCGCGCGTAATGAACTCCCTGCGGATCGCTCCCGAACAGATCGGAATCGAGGGCGACAATCACTTTCGCCGCATCCAGATCGAGCACTAGGTTGCTCGAGCCGGCCCCTACTGCGTCGATCGCTTTGTTGACATTCTGGGAGTAGACCGACTCGTATCGGACGAGCGTCGCCGCAGGATGTTTGGCCACGACGGCGGCCAGCAATCGTTTGACAGAGGGACTGGCGGTAGGCTCGAACAGGATTGCCAAGCCTTTGCCATCCCCTAGCGACTTTGCGCGCTCGCTGGCGTATTCCCGAAAGGCTTGCCAAGAACGTCCGCGCTGTGCGTCGTCATCGGAGTCTGCGATTTGTGGAGTTGCACCGGCTTGGGTTCGGTTGAGCACCGTCCCGATGCGGTCTTGATCGTAGAGCGACAGGACTGCGGCTTGCGTGAAGCGATCGCTTCCGGCCGATGCGAGCTTCTTGTTCTCCGAGAAATGCTTCGGCTGACTGTTCGCGTAGGCGGGATGCTCGGCATTTCCGTCCACTTTGATCGGACGGCCGTCGAGGTTTGCAACCAGTGCATTGACCACTCGGCCGGCCCACTCGAAGTTGGTGGCGAAATGTTCCGCGACGCCTGGGATACGTCCTTCGGGTCGCATGACGAATGCCGCTACCTCTTCGCGGTTGTAGCGGCATCCCGAAAGACCGCCCAGCGCGAGCGAAGCGCCCATCAGTTGCAACCATCGACGACGAGAGACCCCCTCTGGAAACTCCGAGGCGGCCTGCGGAAACTCGCGACTCAGGAACTGCTCGAACTCGGGCGTTCGCTGAAGGTCATCGAGACTGCGGAAGTAACGCGTTCTCTGTTCGGTCCCAGTTTGGCTCATCGGTGGCAGACCGCGCAATTTTCTTGAGGATTGATGTTGTTTTCTTCGCGAAGCTTCTTGCCCAGGGCGAGTTGGGCTTCCTCACTCCCGGCGGACCAGGCGAGGTTGGTGACTTCTTCCACGGGGCGCAGGTGAGCCTCCGGGTTGCGATGGCAATCGAGGCACCACGCCATCGATTGGTTTTTGGCTTGGTAGACGATTTCCATTTGATCCACGCGACCATGGCACGTGACGCAGGAAACCCCGCGATTCACGTGGGCGGCATGATTGAAGTAGACATAGTCGGGCAATCGGTGAATACGAACCCAGTCGACCGACTCGCCTGTTCTCCAACTATCTCGCACCGGTTTTAGCTTGGGGGATTCCGAGTGAATAGCGCCCCAAGCCGGCTGCCCCTTCGTTGTTTTGGGGGCGTGGCAGTTGATACAGGTCTGCGTTGCGGGAATCTGCGAATGAGCCGACTTGTCCACCGAAGTGTGACAGTACTTGCAGTCCATCTTCAGTTCTCCGGCGTGCAGAGCGTGGCTGAAGGGGATGGGTTGCAGAGGCCGGTACCCCGTGTTGAGGGTTTCAGGGCTGGTGGCCCCAAGGAACAACACGCTGGCGTAGGCCCCTCCTGCTAAGATCAAAACCCCGAGGAGGGCCAAGAATTTGTTGGTCCAGCGGGGAAAGAGAAAGCGTTGCGACATGAGTGTTTGGCGACGAATGGTTTGAGAGAATTTGTATCCGGCGCGGGCGATTTCCTCCCTCGACCAACGGGGCGAAGCACAAGCATCGCCTTCGCGGCCGCAGCCAGATCAACTCTGGAGTATGCCGAGGAAGTGTACTAGTAACCGCGAAAAGGCAAAAGACGGCCACGAAAAACATTGCTGGCACATCCCGTCGAGCATCGGCTGATTTCAAAGCAAACTATGGGATTTCCGACATCCCTCGCCGATTCGCGACAATTCGTCGCACGGATCCGCGTTGTCGTTCACGGTTCGCAAGGGACAGGGCCGTCATGCCAAGGTGCATATTCTCGAGTAAATTGGGGCGGCCCTGCCGAGGTGACCGGAGCCGAGATGACCGGAATTTATGGGAGCGAACAAAACGGTGCATCCGTTCCAAATTCTCTACGAGGACAACCACCTCTTGATTGTCGACAAACCAGCGGGATGGATCGTCCAAGGGGCGCAGCCCGATCAGCGCAGTTTGCTCGAGGAGGCGCGCGGGTACATCAAGGCAAAGTACGACAAACCGGGGGATGTATACCTCGGCGTGGTCAGCCGCCTGGACGCGCCGGTCACCGGCGTGGTCCCCTTTGCCAGGACGAGCAAGGCAGCGGCCCGGTTAAGCGAGCAGTTCCGCGAGCGCGCGGCACAAAAGTCGTACGTCGCTTTGGTTGAAGGAGTACCACAAAACCACTCCGGGCGTTTGGAGCATGACCTGCTCCGCGCCCCGGATGCGGCGATCACACGCGTTGCCAGGCCGGGGGGCCGCGACACCCTGCATGCAATCCTGGAGTATGACGTGGTTCGATCCGAAGCCGGTATGAGTCTCTTGCAGATTGAGTTGATCACGGGGCGCAAGCACCAAATTCGCTGCCAGCTGGCTGCGATGGGTTGGCCGATTGCCGGTGACCGTCTGTATGGCGCCCGACAGGGATTTCCACACGGGATCGCGCTCCATTGCCGCCAGTTGGTGCTGCAGCATCCCACGACCAAGCAAAAAATCGAGATCGATGCTCCCTTGCCACCCTACTGGCCGGCTTGGACCAAGCAAGGCTATTCGAAGAAATAGCTATTTGACGTAGTAGGGAGAGATCATCAGGTACGCGATCACGCCAGTGACCGAGACGTAGAGCCAGATCGGAAAGGCGAATCGGGCGATGCGGCGATGGAGTTCAAACATCCCACACCAAGCGTACGCGAACGCTCGCAGCACAAGGGGAAGGACAACCAGAGACAGGAGGATGTGGGAGATCAAGACGAAGTAGTACACGTAACGAATTGCACCGACTCCTCCAAACGACGTGGACGGGTTCGAGAGATGGTAGGTTACGTAGCAGACGAGAAATAACGCCCCGAGGGCGATGGCGGTGCCCATGCACGCTCGGTGGACAGCAATTTTTCGTTGACGGATAGCGAGAAAGCCGATGACGAGAAGAATCGACGTCAGAGAGTTGATCCCTCCGATAACGTGTGGCAGTATCTTGGTCCAAGCTCCGAGGTCGATTTTGGTGCGAATCCCGAGGAGCAACGCGACTACGATGGGGACGGCGATCGAAACGATGTTGATCAACCACAAGGTGGTTTGATTCCGCCGTTGTTCGTCGGAAGAGAGTGGTTGTGTGTTCATCGTGAGATCATTTCGAGGGGCCGGTCTCTTGGCCCGACGACGCGGGCCATCGCCATAGCATAGTCCCGAGGCAAGGGAGAACTCGATGCACGGGAGTCTCGGAGGATTAGTATCGTGAATCGTCGGTCATCTGCTTGACCGTTCGAATCAGATCGACCTTCAACTCATCGGTAAAGCGTTCCGCGAGCAGGTAGGCCTGAAGTGCGCAGAGAACGCGATTGCATTGGTTCAGGTAGACCTCGTCGCGACGATCTCGCACGTTCAGTGGCGAGATGACCACTCGCAACAGCGATGCAAGCCGCGTTTTGTCCTTGAGGGATTTACCTCGCAACTCGATCTCGCGAATCCCTACCTGGACCTGGTGCCTGTTTGGCTTCTCTTTGGGATCATGCGGATTGGGAAGGATCCGGCTATCGATTTCGAAAACGATCACCTTCTCCTGCGTATCGGTGATTTGCGCCGCGTAATCCTTGGCGAATCCTAGCAGTTTCTCGAATATCAAGGGTTTTGGGACGAAAGAAACAAGTTCCGTTCGGATTCGGATCTGTTTCGCGTCGGGGGGCGCGTTTTCGGGCCAGGCGAGTGTTCCCGAAGGCTCGATCGATTCGGGCACCTCGAGATCTTCGATGACGCTGAAAACGCAATCGCGTCCTTTTTCTTTGGCCATCAACAGTCCTCGATCGGCGCGGGCCATCGCGGACTCCTCCGTGTCTCCCGGTCGCACGACAGTCACGCCGAAACTGGCTGTGATGCATGCGCCACGGAGGGCCGGAATGGAAGTCCGTGCAATTTTTCTTCGGAGGGTCTCTGCGAGGTCCTCTGCTTCCTTGAGATCGCATCGAGGGCACAACATGACGAATTCCTCGCCACCGTAGCGCGCGACCAAGTCGGTCGAGCGGCAGGATTCTCGGAGAACGGAGGCAAACGTCTTGAGGGCTTCATCGCCCGCCTGGTGGGAGAAGTGGTCATTGATGCGTTTGAAGTAATCGATGTCGCAAATCAGGATCGCCCCGGGGATGCGGCCATCCGAATGATTCTTGATGAACTCAGTTAACTGCCGGTTCAGTTCCCGCCGGTTGGCAACCTTGGTCAACTCATCGAGAGAAACGCTCTGATTGAGGTGAACGATCGTCTGCTCCAAGACTCGTTGTTCGCTTATGTCGTACAGGATGATCGCAGCTCCTGTCATCTTGCCCCGGTCGTTTGTGAATGGAACAATCTCGACTTTGACATCCACCAGCGAATTGTCGGGACGTCTGATTTTTATCTTGTGCAAGGACCGCTCTCCGGTCTTAGCCATCCCAGGAAATGGACAGTCTGCTTCCCGGAGCGGATTGCCCTCTTGATCGCAAAATTGGATCAGCGATGGGTTCCAAGGTTGGTAGAGAACCGAACTGGCCGCACGCCCCGTCAACTGAACTGTCGCCTTGTTCCATTGCAGGATTCGGAAGTCGCTGTCAACGAAAATCAGCCCCTGCTGGAGATTGTGGAGCATGTGCCGATAGAACGTATCGGTCATGTTGTTCACCAGGAGGGCAGAGTCGACGGATGATTCCTGCATCGCTTGCGCGTCGAAACAGAACTGCAACTTACTGCCTTCGGGCGTAATCATGTGACTCCAGTGCGACTGTACCCGTTCCTCAATCGTCGAGTCCGGTTTCAACACCATCTGCGCAAATGAGCGAGTCAGCTTGGGATCGAATTGAGAGTTCGCGTTGCGGACCAATTCGCGGATCGCTTCGTCGGTGCTCTTCGGGTCTCGGTAAGACGACCGAGATGTCATCGAGTCGTAGGCGTCGATCACTCGAATCAGGCGAGCGGCCATCACCCACGAATCGTTAGCTTGGGGGTCAGGAAGGACGGAGAAATCTTTGCCGACCAAGCCGACCGCATCCAGCAAAATGCGAGATGCACCCGCTGCTTTCAGGATTTCGACCGCGACCTGAGGTTGCAAGGCCATCATGGCCCGCTCTTGTTCGCTCAGCCCCTCCGGCTTTTGCAGCACTCGATCGGGAATGCCGATCTTTCCAACTTCGTGCATCAGGCCTGTGATCTCGAACAGATGCCGTTGGGTCTCGCTCAACCCATACGTGTATCCCCACGCGGTCGCGTACATCCCCACGCGAAGCGAATGAGCCGCTGCGGGGCTGTGTTTGGCGCGGAGCGCAATGTACAAGGCTGCTGCGGTTTGCAGTTGGATCGACTCTCCGCGAGGGAGAGGCAAAGTTCCAACTTGTTGCAAAGAGAATGGGTCGCTTGTTTCTATCATTCTATGCCACTGTTTGGATGGGCTACGGGGAAAGGTGGAGCGAGTCGCTTTCCCGGGTAATAGAAAGGCTTGCTCGAAAAAAAGGGGGAGGTCGCAATCTTTTCTCTCGCAGCCTTCTCAAGCGGGGGGACGCGCGGAAAAGAAAGGGATCGTATCGATCGTGACGTTTGGGGCGGTTTTTCGACGGCATCCATTCGCGGGCCAACCGTCTGGGCGATCTGAATCAGATCTGAATCAACCGTCGCAGGCACGCGTGCGGTCTGTTACAATTGAATGGATTGGGGGACGTAGGCAAACTTCGCCTCCCAAGCCGCTGGATCCACTCCCCTATCGTGTGCTGGTCATCATGAATCAGATTGTGACTGTCGTCTTGAGCGTTGTGTCGATCTTCGCCCTGATTTTGTTTTTGATCTTTTTGGCCATCTTCTATCGGTATTTTTGGCTTTGGATCCAATCGGTCATGACCGGGGCTCGCGTCGGGATTTTTGATCTGATCGGAATGCTGTTCCGACGGGTCGACGCGAGAACGATTGTCCGAAGCAAGATCATGGCGGTTCAAGCCGGAATTCAGGATGAAGACTTGACCTCCAAGGCTCTCGAAGCCCACTACCTCGCGCGCGGCAATGTCCCGCAAGTCATCCGCGCCCTAATCGCTGCTCGGAAGAGTCGACAAATCACTCTCTCGTTCCGCGAAGCTGCCGCGATCGACTTGGCAGGCCGAGATGTGCTGGATGCGGTCCAAACGAGCGTCTATCCGAAAGTCATCGACTGTCCGCCTCGCAACGCCTCCTCGCCATTCCTGGATGCCATCGCCAAAGACGGCATCCAACTCAAGGTCAAAGCTCGCGTTACCGTGCGGGCTAACCTCCAGCGACTTATCGGTGGTGCGACCGAGGAGACGATCATCGCCCGCGTCGGACAAGGGATCGTGTCCGCGATCGGATCGGCAAATAGCCACAAAGTCGTTCTGGAAAACCCCGACTTGATTTCGAAGGAAGTACTTAAAAGCCGACTCGACGATCAAACCGCGTTCGAGATTGTCTCCATCGACATCGCGGACATCGACGTCGGCGAAAACATCGGCGCCCGCTTGCAAGCCGACCGAGCCGAAGCTGATACTCGGGTCGCGCGGGCCAGGGCGGAAAGCCGTCGAGCCGAAGCCGTCGCGATCGAACAAGAAATGATCGCAAAAATCGAAGAAAGCCGCGCTGAAGTCGTGGCTGCCGAAGCGAACGTACCCGTCGCCATCGCCGATGCCCTGAAACAAGGGAAGCTCCAAATCATGGACTACTACAAGCTCAAGAATATCACCGCCGATACGGAAATGCGGCAAAGCATTGCGGGTACGAGTACCACAGGACCGACGAATTCCACTCCCCGGCAAGCCCCCTAATCGAGCCAGAAAATCGAGAGCCAGGATTCTCCATGAGCGATAACCTCGACGATTTCCTTCGCCAAGCCGCAGAGCGGCGAGCCAAACGCCAGCAGCAAAAAAACAGCGGCGCAGGCCAGGAGTCTTCCAACGCGCCAACCGGTCGAACCGTTCCACCGCCAACTCCGCCCGCTCGGCCTGCACAACCTCCAGCGTCTCGACCTCGCCAGTCGTCTCCCTCGACGAATACCAAGCCCAAGCCGCAGGTTGTGGTTGCGGATGCCGTCCCCCAAGTGGTGGCCGATGCTCGATCCAACGTTGGGAATCTTCAGGCTTCCCTTGCCAGCCGGCATGTGGAAAGCAATCTCGAATATGCCGACGAACGGATGGAGTCCCATCTCAAGCAATCCTTTAACAACGACATCCGTTCCGCACAGGGGGTGCGCACGCTGCAGCAGAGCGAACCAGCCGCTGGCTCCACCGGCAAACGTCCTGACCAGGACTTGATCACGTCGGGGGACCTCAAATCACAGCTTCGCAATCCGCAAACGCTGCGGTTGGCGATTCTCGCCCAAGAAATCCTGAAACGACCGTATCCGTGATCCCTGCAGCCAACAACGAGAGCGAACCGGATTTCGCCCGCGGCATCAACGGTCTATTGCCCGTCATCGCTCAGGATGTGCGCAATCATCAAGTGCTCATGCTGGCATGGATGAACCAAGAAGCGTTTCAAGAGACTCGCCGAACAGGATGTGCCACGTACTACAGTCGGTCTCGCGGCAAACTCTGGCGAAAAGGAGAGGAGAGCGGACACCAACAAAAGGTCGTCGAAATCCGCATCGATTGCGATGCCGACACGATCCTCTTGCTCGTCGAACAACAAGGTGCGGCATGCCATGAAGGGTACGCCTCCTGCTTTTATCGGACCTGCACCGAAAACGGACTGGTCGAAAACCAAAAGCGATTGGTCGATCCCGAGCACGTCTATCCTCCTTCAACATCGACCTAGACGCTGTGCCTGAATTACCCGAAGTAGAAACCATGCGTCGGGGGCTTCTTCCCCTGGTAAACGGGATCATCGATGAAATCGAGTTTCCGGATATCCCGTACCGGCCGATTCAGTGCACCCCCGACATTCCCACGTTTCAACGACGCGCCCACGGCCGATCGATCCTCGGGATCGATCGGATCGCAAAGCGTGTGCTCGTGCGCCTAGACAACGGCGACTCGATTGTCATGCAACCGAAAATGGCAGGCCTCGCGCTGATCGCCGACCCTCCCAGCCTGCAGCACGTGCGGATGGTCGCTCACGTCCGCGGCGTCTCTGCCTCGCGATTGATCTACTGGGATCGGCGCGGTCTGGGGACAGTTCATCTTTGGACACCCGAGCAATGCGCTGCGCACCTCGGTCCAGACACCCTCGGGCCAGATGCGTTAGCGATCGACGCCAAGGAGTGGATCGATCGATTCGTCTCGCTGAATCGCCCGGTCAAGCCAGCGTTACTCGATCAAAAACGGGTTGCCGGGATCGGAAATCTCTACGCCTCGGAGATCCTACATCGGGCTCGGGTTCATCCCTGCCAATCATGCTCAGAGATCTCGCGGACACGGTGGATTCGCATACATCAAGTCATGCGTGAAATCCTGAGCGAAGCGATTCTGGCCGAAGGTTCAACACTCGGGGATGGCACGTATCGGAATGCCGTCAATGGCGAAGGGGGATACCAGTCCCAACATCGGGTCTACGCGCGGGACGGGGAGCGTTGTGGCACCTGCGAAAAAGGGATCGTGGTGCGGATCGTCCAGGCGCAACGAAGCACCTTCTTCTGCCCCCGATGCCAACGCCGCAAAGGGTGATGGCGATCACTCGGTGCCAATGGCATCGGCGGCCGCCCTTTTCATCTTTTTCAATCCGAGCGCCGCGTTCTCCAGCGGCATCGTCTCCCAATACTTGCGATTGAACAACTCCAGCGACAGCACCCCGCGAAATCCATTCGCAAGAACCGTCTTCAAAATACGGGCGATCGGAGCGATCCCATCCCCGGGATAGACGCGATCGGCATCCGGAATTTTGTCGCGGGGGATGTCGGGGTAATCGTTCATATGGAAGACGTGGAGTTTGGTGCCGGCCAATAGTGCGAGGTCCTCAAAGTTGGAGCCTCCCTTGTAGAGATGGTACACATCGGGCAGAACACACGCGTCGGGATGCTGGGCGGCAGCGGCCACATGCAACACCTCCGACAGATTGGATAGGTTTTTCGCAAACCCCCAGACTTCCAATTGCGGAACGCATCCGATCTGTCGGCCTGCTTCGAGCAACGCGCGGTAACGCACACCTGCCTGGTCGAGATCGATTCGTTCGCCGTCGACCGCGCCTGTCGGGGGCGCGGCGATCCGTTTGCCTCCAATAGCCACCAAGGTTTCCATTTCCCGTTTCGCCTGGTCAATCGCTTTTGCGTGTGCGGCTTCGTCCGCAACGATCCACGGAGCGAATGCAATCGCGCTCTCGATGGTGAGCCCAGCGTCAGCGATCCTCTTTCGCAGATCGGGAAGCGTTCCGCCATTGTTTCGGTACTTCTCGATATCTCGCAACCACAATTCCATCGAATCGTAGCCAGCCTGCTGCGCTACTTCGATCTGATCCACGAGAGGCACCACGTCTCCGTGGATGGTGCTGGTGTTGAGGCAGTATTTCCATCCATGCGAACCAGACGGTTGACTTGGAGTCGGATTCGCAGCTGCAGCGGTTGCGTTTCCTGCCAAGACGCTGATGCCAACCGCAGCGGCAGTCCCCTGCGCGAGGAAGGCTCGCCGATCGTTTTCGATTTCCGACGGTTTGGATCGGTCTAGCATCAATCTGGCCCTTTATGGATTGGGAGAACGGTCCACGGGAAAGAAGGCTGTACCCATCGCCAACAGGACCAAACTGTAAAGTCCATCTCCTGCGAGCGCGAAGACCATGGCTGCGAATCCGGCCAGGCATCCCAGGCCGATCACTCGAAAGTCGCGGCGAGTCAGGAAAAACGCTGCGGCAATCTGCAACGCGAGCATGGCGAGGGTGCAAAAATGCCCGACATGGCTGGAACTGGGGATTTCACCGACCCAACCATCGATTTGCTGGGAAAGAACCGATACCGCGGTCCCATTCCACCACACGGTGTATTGCAGCATGCTGATCACACTGAAGACCAACCAAATCAGCAGATGGATCTGGTTGCACCGAAGCGTGAGGTTGGCGCTGAACCGTTTCGCCGCATCATCGAACCCTGGACGAAACGTCCACGCAGTGCGTCCAGGATCGATCAACAAGTAAAACAGCCCTGCAGTGAGCAAGATCTCTCCGGGCATCGATAGCCATGGGGCTCGATGGTGAATCGTCAACATGCAAAGCCATGCCCCCAACGGCGCCAACCGCGAGCCCAACCCCAACATCGCCGCAACGCTGGCAGTCAGCCCGATTCCGCACACCGCATAAGCCGCTGCGGGATGCGTCGCGTTGAACAGGGGAGACCAACGGTAGAAACTGCCCGTGTCGGGTACACCGTCGCCGATCACATAGCGTCCCGTTGCGACATCAAACCATCCATCGCCAGATAGCCAAGCGGGCACCCAGGTGAAGAACAACAAGAAATGAAGTGCGGCAACGGTGCACAGGGCGACTCGAAACGTCGACACCGCTCGGCTCGGGGCGAGACCAAACCAGAAACGTTCCCAGGCCTCCGGCAATTGGAAGAGCGATTGCGACAATTCCCGAACAGTCAATTTCCGGCTCCTTGGGCGAGCGAGATCGCAGGTACGGACCGCGTCGGCTCAATCTGCGGGATGAGCGTGATGTCTGATTCGCTGAGCTTGACTACCGACGCTTCGTAAACCGATTCGAGTTGATTGCTCACGGCGGGCAATTTCATCGCGAAACGAATTCGTTGGACATCCTTCCCTTCCCTCATCGCATGGGTGACGAGGGAGTGCGCAATCAAGCCCAGCGCATCCGAATCATCATGTTCCGCCAACGCACCAGCCAAAGCCACGAGACGGCGCCATCGTGCGTCCGCGCGACGAGAATCGACCCACGTCGTCCAGTTGGTGTCGCGTCGATCTGCCTTGTACTCAATCATCATCGCCTGGTCAAACGGCTCGCCAGTCGCCAACGCAACCGGCGCGAACTCGGTATACCAACCCAACGAGATCAAATAAGGTTGGAGAGATACCAAGGCTTGATCGGCAAATTCCGAGCGTCGAAGGCTGTTGTTGGACGCGTAGTTGAACGCTACCGCGATGAAATGAGCGACGATCGCCAAACTGATCGCGGCGCGTGCGAACCCATTCCAGCGTTTGGGATCGTCTGGCCGCGATTCGGTTTCGGAGAGGGGGGGGGAGGTGCGGGATCGTGTGTTCATAGGGGATAACTGCGAATTTCGAAGACGATATCGTACTCGAGCGAATGGAATGCAACAGATCACAATCCGTAAGACGCCGATTTCTTGGGGCCGAAGCGATCGCCTGCGGGGCGAGTTAACCCTTGTTAACCCTTGACGCTCTGCGCGGATCGCCCGTAAACTTGGGCCTTTCTGATTCAACCCGAAAACTCGCCCCCTCCCATTCCCCGTGGCAACGTTCGAGCGAGCGAACTTTGCCAGGAAAGTACTCCTGTGCCTGCAACTTGCGTGATCGGTCTCCAGTGGGGTGATGAAGCCAAAGGAAAGTTGGTCGACCTCCTCGCGCCTCGCCATGATGTCGTAGTCCGCTATCAAGGCGGTGCCAACGCGGGCCACACCGTTGTCTGCGGCCAGGAAGTGTACAAGCTGCACCACATACCCTCCGGCATCCTCTCCCCTCAAATCCAAAACGTCATCGCCCCCGGGGTCGTGATCGAACCGAACATGCTGATCCAGGAACTCAGCAATCTCGAACGGCGAGGAATCCACCCTCGACGGAATCTGATGATCAGCCAGCGTGCTCACGTCGTGATGCCGTGGCACATTCTCGAGGATCACGCAATCAACAAGACCGTCGTCAGCGGCGAGAGCATCGGAACCACCAACCGCGGTATCGGTCCGTGCTATCGCGACAAAGTGGGGCGCACACATGCGGTCCGCATGGCGGATCTGGTGCGCCCTGATCTGTCCGCGCGGATCGCTGAAATCGTGGAGGCCAAGCGGGTGCTTCTCTCCTCGATCGCCTCGCAAGAGGATATGGCGGATTTGAACGCAGACAAGATCACCGACCAGTGTCGGCAATGGGCCGACACGCTCGGTCCCATGCTCGCCGACACAACCTATTTCCTCCTCGATAACCTCGATGCGGGACGCAAACTGTTGATGGAGGGCGCCCAGGGGTCGCTGCTCGATATCGACCACGGGACGTACCCCTTTGTCACTAGCAGCAATGCGTCGGGTGTCGGCGTAAGCAGCGGTTCGGGAGTCCCCGCGCGGTGGATCGATCGGGTGATCGGGGTTGCCAAAGCCTACTCGACGCGCGTCGGCGGCGGTCCATTCCCCACCGAGCTAGTCGATGAAACAGGCCAGAAAATCCGAGAGATCGGACGGGAGTATGGGACAACCACGGGACGCCCTCGGCGGTGTGGATGGTTCGATGCTGTGGCGGTGCGCTACACGGCCCGGTTGAGCGGCGTGCACTACCTGTCGCTGATGATGCTCGACGTGCTCAGCCACTTCGAAAAAATCAACGTATGCGTCGCTTACGAATTGGACGGCGAACGGACCGATCGACTTCCGAGCGAAGCGGACGCAATCCGGCGCTGCAAACCGATCTATGAAACACTCGATGGCTGGATGCAAGATGTTTCGGCGGTGCGATCGCTCGAAGCGTTTCCGGCGAATGCGCGGCGTTACATCGATCGCATTTCCGAATTGATCTCCGTGCCCATCGGCGTCCTTTCGGTAGGTCCAGATCGCGAACAAACCATCTTCCTTATCTAAAAGCGTTTGATCGCTCAATCTTTCTATGGCTCTCTTCCGTCGCAAGGCAGTACAAACGGATCTGCTTTCCCGCGAGCAGATGCCTCGACACGTGGCAATCATCATGGACGGAAACGGTCGCTGGGCGCAATCCCGCGGACTTCCCCGCATCGAAGGCCACCGGCAGGGAGCCAAGACCGTCGAAAGAATCCTGCAGGCCTGCAAAGAATTGGGGGTCTCCTATCTCACCCTGTACTGCTTCTCCAGCGAAAATTGGAAACGACCCAAGCCGGAACTCGAGTTCCTCATGGGACTCCTCAAAACCTATTTGACTCAGCAAGCTGCAACGCTCGCCGCCGAAGGGGTTCGACTCAAAGTCATCGGCCGACGCGAGGGACTTCCCGCCGATGTCCTAGAAATCATGGATCGAGCGGTCGAAAACTCGTCCCAGACCAAAGGATTCACTCTGTGCCTCGCAATCAATTACGGTTCGAGGCAGGAACTAGTCGATGCCATCCGGAATATCGCGGGCCAAGTCGAGAGCGGTACTCTATCGCCATCCCAAATCGATGAAGCGGCCATCGATCGAGCCTTGTACACCCAAGGTATGCCAGACCCAGACCTGGTCATTCGGACCAGCGGCGAGTTGCGGCTCAGCAATTTTCTTTTGTGGCAGATCAGCTACAGCGAACTTTGGGTGACGAAGAAATTGTGGCCAGAGTTCCGGCGCGAGGATTTGATCGAAGCGATCATTGATTTCGCGAACCGCGATCGCCGTTTCGGTGCGGTCGATTCCTCCGATCCCAAACCATAAGACTCGCAATTGTGAAGACCCGTAAAATCATAATCAGCGCGATGCTGATCAGTCTGCTCGCCTCCTGCACTCCCCGTTCGATCGAACCACCAACCGTCACACCTGACCTGGCCGCCCCTGCCATCGATCCCACCGCGCCCGCGATCGAGTCGACCGGGATCTTGCGGATCGGATCCTGGAACATCGAATGGCTCGGTTTCCCCGATCGCCGCGGCCGACCTGGCAAGGATAATCCGCAAGCCCCCGAGGATCTCGCGGACTACATCCACGCCTCCGGTGTCGACGTCCTCGCTCTTGCGGAAATCGGAGTCGAGTCCGAGACGCCTCCCCGGCGCAGCCAACCGCTTGATCTGGTCGTGCGAGCCCTTCAGGATCGCCATCAACAAGCCTGGGACTACGTTTTGTTCCCCAAGACCAACTATCCCGACGAAGCCGACGATTACATGCGACGCGGCCAGCATGTCGGCTTGGCCTGGCGGACCGACCGTGCCATGGTCGTGGGGGAACCATGGGCCATTCCCGTCGGATCCCATCCCGAGTTCGGCTTGAAATTCTTTGAGCGGCGAGCCCATGCGGTCAAGTTGTCGTTCGGGCAAAACAAAACCGATGTCGTCTTCATCCCGGTGCACCTCAAAAGCAATCGCCGAGAAGAGGGAACGAGCGATCCGACCTTTACGATGCGTCAGCGCGAGGCGGAACTCAACGCCTTCGTTCAACTCCTTCCGCAACTCCGCGAACGATTTCAAGACGACGATATCGTTTTGCTGGGTGATACAAACATCCTCGACGGGCAAGACACCGGCAAGGTCCTGACCGAGCGCGGGTTTGTGGATCTCAATGGGCAGGAACAAGGAACTACCGCCGTCTGGGGCGATGGCAGCACCGGATATCGCACCGCACCCTTCGACCGGATTTTTGTACCAGAGAATCAAGCCGAGTTTGCGAAAAGCCAATTGACCGTTCATCGGACCGCCAACGGCACCGACGACGAAATCAAGGCCTTTCGCCGCTTGCTCTCCGACCACTATCTGATCACCAGCCCAATCGAGATCGGGGCCGACGATGATTGAAGGTCGAAGCCAGAGTAGCGAGACAGTCCGATTCGTGGCTACGAAAGAGATGCTACGTTCCGTATTTCGCCTGTAACGCGATCGCGAACAATCCAACGGGTCGTACCGTCCGGCAAGACCTCTTTCTTGATGACTTCTTGGTTCGCGTCGAGCGGTTCCGTGTTGAGCGGCGTCTGGGATTGCTGATCGCCTCGCCACTCCTGGATTTCGATGGGTTCCCAACGCTTGGTTTGAATCGAACGATAGGCAGCGTCGACGATGGCGTTGACGATGTAGCCATCGTAAAAGGTTTCGCGAGGCGCGGCATGCGATTCGTAGGCGGTCAGCATCTCGTCGAACATCGTCGTGTATCCGAGCGCGCCGGCTTCATCCCCGACGGGAAACAACCAGCCAGTGGAACTCTCGGATTTCTCGGAGACGTACTTGGAACTCCCCGCTGCAGTGAACACCTCGATGCCGGTCCGCAACCAATGGTTGAGCCAAATCGTCCCTTCCGTCCCGGAAATCTCGTCGCGCAAATCCATGCCGCCGCGAAAGGTCCAACTGACCTCGAACTGACCGAGGGCTCCATTTTCGTATCGGACCAGTCCGACGGCGTGGTCTTCGCTGTCGATCGGGTGAACTTGCGTAGCTCCCCAGCAAACGACCTCGACGGGCCGGACACGTTTGCCAATAAAATTTCGGGCGATCTCGATGCAGTGACATCCCATGTCGACAATGGCCCCACCTCCAGCGAGATCCCTTTCCCAAAACCAAGCGCTGTGAGGTCCAGGATGGGTTTCGCGCGAACGTACCCATAGGATCTTGCCCAATGCCCCGGCTTGTACGGTCTCGAGCGCCTTGAGGGTCTTGGGGGGATAGACCAGATCCTCGAGATAACCATGAAACACCCCGGCCTTCTCCGCAGCTTGCAACATCCGCCAAGCTTCCGCTGCGGTTCGCCCGAGCGGTTTGGTGCAGAGAATCCCTTTCGAAGCCTTCGCAGCTTCCAGGACCGCTTCCTCGTGCATGTGATTCGGAACCGCAACCACGACTAACTCCGCCTCCGAATCGCGAATCGCTTCGATCATCGACGTGGTCGTGCGAGCAATATTCCATTGGGCGGCCAAGGCGGACGCCCGCTCCTGGGTGCGAGAGTACGCGATACATATCGAGTCGCGACGCCGATTCCCCATCAATGCGCGTGCATAGAATTGACCAATTAGCCCACATCCCAGCAGTGCCATTTTTACCATGCGAGTCAGCGTTCCCCGGAATCAAGTTTAAACAGGTTGAAGCAGAAGGTTGCGAACTCGATCGTCCGGCCACAACTCCAGCGGTGAATAATTCGGATGGCGACCGTTCAAGAGATACGGGTCGTTGTGCCGCGTGTTGTAGCAGCAGATCAACGACCAACGCGGATGCTCGCTGTCGTTGCGGCTCGAGCTATGGAGCAAATTGCCATGAAAGAATAACGCGTCGCCAGGCTCCATTTCGCAGTAGACCAACTCATGCCGCTTCATCGCCTCGCCGACTCGAACCGGATCGGCTCCCTTTTGATCCCCCGTCGTCGCATGGTCGATTCGGCCCATGCGGTGCGATCCTCGCAGCACCTGCAAGCAACCGTTCTCCCTCGTCGCGCGATCGACCGCGATCAAGCAACTAGCCATGTCCGGGTACAAGCAACCATTCGCATACCAATAGCCATAGTCTTGGTGCCACTCCCACGCCCCTCCGACTCGCGGTTCCTTGAGCATCATTTTGTGGTGGTAATGGTAGATTTCATCGCCCAGCAAAATGCCCATCGTACGCGCCACGCGATGCGATCGGACAATCGCTGTGTAAGGGCACTGGTCGTCGAGGTCGTTGCGAAGCGCAAGCCGACTTTCCCCACCCGTCGCATCGCGGCGAACATAGGCTTCTGCCGCCAATTGTCGGTCGCCACGAGCATACGCCAACAGTGCCTTCATCTCTTGCGTGTCGAACATCGCTCGGCACATCACGTAACCATCCTGATCAAACTGGGGCTTCAGAGACATGGGCACTTGGTTCATAACTTCCTCGGAATTTGCTTCCCGACACGAGGTTTTGCGGCGCTTCGCGTATGCTAGCAACCGATATCCTATGCGAATCGACTCGTTTCTGCTATTTACCCAATCTACCGGTTTGTGCTAGGTTTTCGAATGACCCACGGCAGAGCATTGGATCGCTCGCCGGATGAAGAACGTATCGGAGAGGGAGGAACCCTAGCAATGCATTTGGTTCGATTGGACATCGACAAAAAGAATTCCGCATCGCAGTATCAAGTTGGCCCCTTGGGTGGCGGCTTGAATGCGATTTACTCCCCGCTCGCGACCGCCAATGCGATTTTGTCGCGATTCGTGCGAAATGTTCTTTTTCGGGGGCAATCCTTCAGCGAGTTGGATGACGCGGAGTTTGACGCGATCGATGGGTCGATGACATGGGTGGACGCGTCCGGGCATCTTCGGATGATCGCATGTTCGGGTGGAGCACCGATTATTCCATCGCGTTATGTGCATTCCCCTCTGCATCCGTCGGATCGGCCGATCTATCAAGACGACGTCGATCGGATTCGCGGCATCGGCAATCTGTTTTGGGAGGGAGACGAGGAGGATGGTCGTTGGGACGATCTCCGCAGCGATATTCTCGCCATGGTCTTCTGTTCCCCGCTCGGTCAGGTCTCCCCGGAAAAGCTCTGGTGGGCCGCCAGTCGGCTCGGTGTTCATACGACTGCAGGCACGCAGCCCGACGAAGGTTATCAACAGCTCAAGAACGAAGAACGTCAACTGCTCGATCGGTTGCGCGACGGCGAGAGCGTCGATCACGATCGCACTTGGTGGACGATCGAACGCGAACGTTTGCTCGCCGAGTTGGCTCACATCGCGAGGCAGCAGGCGTTGGCTGCCTCCTCCAATCCACCTGGTGCAGCATGGGACGATTCCCAGCTCCGGCAGCAGTTGGCCCATGCCGAGGAGATGATTCGCCGATGGGATCGTCGCAATCAATGGCACCGCAGGCTCGCGGAAGTCCAATCGCACTTGAAGACCCGGTCCCCATATCGACGAAGCGCCGAGGGATCTCTGATTCCGGTTGCCGAGCGATTTCTCAAGGAACTGACAGCCGGGGCGGTTCGGCAATTGCCACCTTGGGCGGTGGAGGCTTCGTATTTGTCGACCGATGCGGGCGAGTCTTTCGTCGGAGCAAACCCATCCGTGACGCATCGATCCCAAACATCGGACAATCCCCTTGCGGACCGCGAGGTTCCCGGCGCGGTAACGCGGCAGAGACGTCTGGTGGATCTCGCCATCCGTCTGGCGATCGCCACCACGGCCTCGCCCCGTATCGGACGAATTCCTATGGTTCTGGAAAATTCCCTCGAAGGTTTCCGCGGTGAACCTCTCGAGCAATTGCTCCATGTCCTGGCGGGCGTCGCACGAGACGGCCGACAGATCCTGCTAGCCACCCAAGACGAGTTTGTTGCTCGACGATGCGTCGCCCATGGTGGTTCGGTTGCCCGGGTGCACGAGAATCTCCGCTACGCCAAGCCGCAATACGTCATCGATAGCGACACCGATCTGGGGATCCATCCCCTTCTGGACCGCGCGCCGGTGGTCCAATACAGCGATGCGGAATTGAGCAGCGCGAATAACCCGCTTCAGGAACTAAACCGCCAGTTGGCCGGCTTGTCCGACGAAAACCAACAGGACGCCTGGTGGCAACCGATCGTGGAACCAACGATAGCTTCGGTGCATCCAGTTGTTTACACGATTCATGGAAAGCGTTATTTCCTATCGCTGGAAAGCCCGATCGGCCAAGTGCCGGGGGTTTCGTCGGACGCAGTCCGAAGACTTCAAAGCATCGGCATCCACCGAGCTGTCGACTTGCTCGAAGCCGATCGTGCGAGAGTAGTAACCGTCGCAGGATGGGAGCCATCGATGCTTCGCCGCGTTCGCAGCATCATTGACCTGATGTGCCGCACCCCACAGCTTCGGGCGTTTGACGCCAAGGTTTTGGTTTCCTGCGGCGTCGACTCGGCTAGCGAACTTCGAGGAGTCGATCCCCGCGCCTTGGCGAATCGCGTCGAGTCCTTCTTGGGAAGCAACTCGGGACAATCGCTTTTGCGAACCGCAACCGACGCCGAACGCACTCGATTGCGGAAATGGCTCGACAGCATCGTGGCAATTCGCACCCCCGAACGCAGCACTACCCCCGAACACCGCAACACCGAGGATCAGGACGCTCTTCGGCAGCGAAGGAAATTGCGATCGGCAAAGAAACTCCGAAAGAGCAAGTCAACGAGGACACTCGTAACCCCTGTGGTGGAGCGTCGATTCCATCTGGAGTTGTCGAGTCCTGTCGCCGATGCCCCAACCATCGGGGTTCGAATGGCGGAACGGCTGAAGACGGTGAGTGTCGCGACGGTGGGTGATTTGATCGCCGCCGACGCATCCGCGATCGCTGCAGCGCTCAAGGACAAAAACGTGACCACGGATTCGGTATTGCAATGGCAGCAGCAAGCCATGTTGGTATGCCGCATTCCAAATCTTAAGGGCCAGGACGCGCAGTTGCTGGTTGCTGCCGGCTACAACACCGCAGAACTGGTCGCGAGCGCCGACGCTGATTCGCTGTATCACGCGGTGAACCAGGTTGCAACCTCGCGATCCGGCCAACGTTTTTTGCGAGGCGGCAATCCCCCGGATGTCGACAAAACATCCCAGTGGATCGTCTGGGCGCAAAAGTGCCGTGGTGTTCGCGCGGCTTAACTCCCTCGAGCGAACCCGCTCTTGGTAGCCCCTTCGCCTACGGGTCCAATCAGCGATCGCGGTGAGGCTGTGAATAGCCTGAGTGTCTCATGGTGCTTTGCGTTGCTTGTCTTGGAAGAATTGCCATACGCGTTCGGCACCCGAGAAAGACGAAATCGGAATGCTGTCTTGCCGGCGAGCCCGCGAGCCGGGCCAGCCGTGGGCACCTGCCGAGTCGACCACAAACTCGGTCGCCGCACCATCGCTCGTCCTAACATAGGTGGTCGTGGTGACGGTTCCCGTGTTTTCAACTTGCCCAGTTTTCTGGGAACGGTTCACCTCAACCCAAAACTGAACCACGTCTTTTAACGGCTTAAACGGTGCTTCCTGAGCCCGACTTACGAGCGGATTACGGCTCATTCCGCCCTCGAGTGGAACTTCTTCATCCTTGGCTCCATTGATGATGAGAATCGGCAAGGGGACGGCGGGTTTCTTGTCAAACGTGAACATCGAGGCTACCACGGGTGCGACGGCCGCCAAACGTTCTGGCCTCGCCAGGGCATAGACGAACGTCATCATCCCCCCATTGGATCCGCCGGTCAGATAGATACGTGTCGCGTCGGCATCATGCTCCTGGATGAGTTTATCGATCAATGTGTCGAGGTAAGCGATGTCGTCGGCGTCTCTTACTTGCCGGCGCAGCAGGAATCCGGTATTCCACGCATGACGCTTGCCACCGAAATCAGTTCCTTCGCCATACACCACCATGAAGCCCTTGGCTTTGGCGACTGGATCGAAACCCGAGTTGGCTCGCATAATCTCAGCACTTCCTTGACCGCCGTGGAGTGCAATTACCACTGGCCGCTTCGTGCCGTCGGTTGGCGCGTTCACAATCACCGCGCGTCGATCTTGCTGCTTGATTTTGAAGCGGATTTCCACTTCAGACTTACGAGGTGGCGATGGAGTTTTCTTCGCTTGGCCAAACGCTTGGCGGTAGAACTGCCAGTTGGAGTCGCCGAGTGCTTCGAGCGTTCTCATCGGATTGTGGTCGATTCCTTCGAGCACGGTCCACGTGTGCGGAATCGCAAGTTTCTCGAGGTGTTCATGAAAGGCACGGTTGTTGCTGAATGTTTCGTCTTGATCGCCGCACACCATACGGATAAGCGAGCCTTTGGTGATCGCCTCGGCATTTTCCTTCGCGAGACGACGAGGACTGACGCTCCTGAAGTATTCTTGATCACCGCCGTAGACTTTCTGCAGCAGCTCGGCCGCTCGCAATCGTCCTGCTCGGGGAGCCTGAATCAATTCCGCTTGGAGGGGCCCGCCACCCATGATGGAGAGCGCGCTGAACAGTTCCGTGTATTTGAATCCCAAGCGAGCCGATCCGTAGCCGCCCATGCTGTACCCGTCGAGCAATCGTCCATCGCGCGATGCGATCGTTCGATAGGTTGCATCGATATGCGGAATGAGTTCCTTGATGATGATCGTCTCGAGAGGTGCTGAGCCATCTTTCCAGTCGACATACATCCCCTCGACGAGCCCGTTGACGAAGACGACCAGACAGGGCGGTGTCTTTCCCGCTTCGATCGCTGCATCAAAAAGCGCTGCCACTCTTGGAATACCAGGAAGTCCACCTCCTGAGCCGTGCAACCAGTAGACGACCGGAAATCGTTTTTGCGCATCCTGGTCGTAGGCTGCAGGGGTGTAGATGTGGTAACTGACCTTGGTCTTCGCTGCCGCACTATCGAACGTACGGAACGAAACCCGTGGGGCAGGTACCTCTGCGGTGACCCAAGCGAGGTCCGATTGCGAAGGTCGAGGCTCCTGCGCCTGAGCCGTAGCGGATGCAACGACTGCCGAGTAGAAAAGTTGAATGGCAATCATCAGATGCCGAAAGCCGGATGAATTTCTCTTCATGTTTTAATCCTTGGTGCGTTGGTTCGGACCCTTCGAACGAGGGTGCCGCTGGAAAAAATCCCACATCAAATCGTTGGCTGAAATGTCTTTGGTCGATTCAGGTTCTTGAGCGTGGCTGAGCAAGCCATACCCCATCACTAAGGATATGGAGATGATCAGCAGACTGATTGCTACGCTTAAGATGGTTCGGTTGTTAATCATGGTTCTGTTTGGGCTTATTCTGATGGTATGCTCATTGCGACCGCAAGGAACGCGCGTACATCTTCAACAACCCTCTCAACAACCGCTTCGTCGGCTCCTTTGCCCCATCGATCGTCCCCACCGCCGAAATAGAAACCATGGCCGAAACCGGGGTATTCCACATACTCGACGTCGATGGCCGCTTCTTGCATGAGAGGCAAGAAAAGAGACTTGTTCAACTTAACCAGATCGTGTTGGTCGCCGTGCAGGATCATCGCCGGTACGCGTATGGACTTTAGTTTCTCTCTCGTCTTCGCCCGCAATGCAGGTGTGAAGTGTTTCTGCGGATCGGCCATCATTTCCAAGCGAGGACCGTATTCGCTGGTGGTTAGCATGCCGGTGAAAATCACCGTCGCCGGTTCTCCGGCAACGATCGCGCGCACTTCGTGATCGCCGCCCAGTTCCAGCGCAATGCTTCCTCCGCCGCTTCCACCATACAGCGCGATCCTTCGGGAATCGACCTGTGGAAGCTTTGCGGTTTGCCTGAGAATCGCGCGGACATCTTCGATCGGCTCTCGCGATTGAACATCCTGCTCATACGTGCGAAAGGTAGCCATCACCACCGCATAGCCTTTGGAAAGAAAGCGGGTAATCACCGGGTTGTCTGTCAGGTGCACTCGCAGGCTCTCATCCGGAAATTGTTTCAATCCGCCATGGATAAATAGGATCGTCGAAAATGGGCCGTCGCCTGCAGGTTTGCGCCACCAAGCACGCAGGTTCCTACCGTCGGTTCCCTGTGCTTCGAACGATTGAACCGGGGAATCCGACTCCGGAATCTCTATCGGTCGAACAGGCCAATGAAATACGGGCGCAGCGCCATCTCCCGCCATGCCGGCGTTGCGATTGGAGTTGATGCTGCGATTGGGACTCGCTGCGGGCGGCGCAGATGACTTTTTCGCAAAGGCTTCGGCTTCTGCCAGCGTTACGAAACCATCGCGATTCGAGTCGGACGCGTTGAAGAAGCCCAGCGTCCCTGCTTCGAATGCATTCAGTTTCCCATCACCATCTCGATCGAGTTGTTTAATGCGATCAGAGATCGATTGAGCCGACAATGGACTGCACAACAAGGCGCCCGTCGCAAAAGCGAGCAGAGTAGTTAACATGCGAAAGCGAAGCAACATGTTTTTCTCGTTCGTTTAGGTCAATACTGCTGTTGGAACGTCTGCATTCGGTACTAAGGTTTTCGCTGCAGCTTGGCCTGCGAACGAAGCCAGTTGGTTGAGGCTTGCCCATCGAGCCATGCCTTCGCTTTTTCGTCCTGCTTGAGATGGGCATCGAGGAAAGCCAGGCTGACGGATTTCGTGAGGCTGGGTGCGTCAACTCCGCCGCGCAGGTTGCTTAGTCGGCCACCGAAGGAGATATGCGTTGCTCCTTCAATGATGAGCAGGTACTTGCCGCCAGCGGGACTTCGTTCGAATGGGACGACCTTGGTGCTCACATCCCCCATTGGCCCGCCAGGCCGATCGGGTGCGGATCGGTCGCGCGTGCCGGTAATATGCATCGCGGGCGTGCGGGCCTCCCTCCAGCTTTCAGCCGTCAGGCCATAGCTCTGGCTTTCGCCCTGTGCCGAGATGGGCACGACGCATTTCACCCTCGGATCGGATAGATCCACGAGCTGGCCATCCACGAGCGTTTTAACACCCCCGTGGCACTGTGCAACGTAGGCACCGAATGAATGCCCCGCGACAGCGATCGCGTTCCGGTTGAGTTTCCCCTGGAGTGCAGGAACCTGCGTTTCGATCTGGTCGAGCGAATCGAGCACGCTCGTGATATCCTTGATCCGTTCAATCCGGCCTGTGTTGGCCCCTGCTCCTCCAAAACCGCCGATCACGAGTCCCTCTCCGCGACGCTTCCTAGGGTTGACGGATCTTGTTCGATCAGGGTCGCCCGCATCGCTACTGCCCGCCTCGGTGCGGCTTCGTGCATCGGCGTGGTTCGGATGGATGACAATGTAACCGTGGCCTGCCCAGTGCTCGCTGGCAGGACCAAACGTCTCCTTGTTCGACATCGAACCGTGGCTAAACACGATCAAGGGGAATGGTCCTGCGCCGTTGGGATAACGCAAAAGAGCTTCGATCGTCTTGCCGCGAGTTTTGTCTTTGAGCGTAACGTTGGCGACGGTGATGACCGTATGCGGGCCAACGACAGCATAAGGAGAATCCTGGGCCCTGATAGCATGAGGGAAAATCACAACAAGAAAGATCCCTGCGATTGCTCTCGCCATGAATTTGGCATCCAAGTGACGGTAATGTATATTTGACATCATGATTCGAACCCAAATTCAGTTCCCCGACCCTCTGTATCGGCGATTGAAGGAAATCGCGGAGCATAAGGATTGGTCGTTGTCGGAAGTGATGAGAAAGGCAGCGGAACATTTTGTTGAAAGGTTTCCGGCGACGGAGACCATCCACGAGGGATGGCAATTTCCAACCCTTAATTGTGGCGGAGATTTTCTTGTCGACCCGGCCCTCGTCTGCACCGAGGCTGATGCTATGGAACGCCGAGATAGCAAATGATTCTTTCCGCAGACTCGAATCTTTTCCTGTACGCTGCAAATCCGCAGTCGCCGAATCATGCCCCCGCTCGGCGTTTTTTTGCTCAGCATGCAGACGGAAAGGGACGTTTTCTTTTGTGCGGCTTGGTGCTCGTTGAGATTTACATGCAACTCCGCAATCCTGCGGTCTTTGCGAAGCCGTGTTCTGCTTCGGCGGCATCTGCTTTTTGCGAAAGTTTGCGTCAAAATCCTACCTGGGAATTCGGGGATTACGAACCGGCTGTCGCAGACCCTCTTTGGAAATGGGCCAGGAGTACCTCCAGCGGGTTCCGACAGATCATGGACGCGAGGTTGGCTTTCACGCTTCGTCATCATGGTGTTACCCATTTCGCTACCGCCAATAAAAGGAACTTCAGTGAATTCGGGTTCCAAACGGTGTGGAACCCACTCTAACGGATGACTACCGATCTTTCGGATCTCGCCCGCCTGCACGATTTTGGAAGTAGGCACGTACTTCTTCGGGAGTTGCAAAGCCATCCTTGTCCTTGTCCACGGCGTCGAAAATTCGAGGTTGGGGATATTCCTCGCGCGAAAGCTTGCCGTCGCCATTGCTGTCAGCGGCTTTCAAGGTTTCTTCCATACGAGTCCCGTTCTGGCGACGGCGCGGTGCGTTCGGATTGGCTGGCGTGTTCGTCTCGCCACCTTCGCTTGCGCTGCGTTGATCCTGCCGAACCCACTTGGCTCTTTGAGTCCCTTTTTCCCACTCGCCGAAAGCAGCTTGCAACTCACGCAGCTTGTCAGGTTGGCTGGCAGCAAGATTGTTTTGTTCGCCGATGTCGTCGCGCAAGTTGAAAAGCATCGTGCCACCCTGCTGCGGAATGTGAGTCAGTTTCCAATCTCCCATGCGCACGGCATGGTTTGCACCCGCGCGCCAAAAGAGGGATTCGTGCGGTGGTCCTTTGGATTCGCCGGTGACAAACGGAATGAGATCTACACCATCGAGCGGCTTGCGTGATGAATCCGTGGCGGTAGTGCGAGATTCCTCGGGTGTCGTCGCCGACGCCTCACCGGGCGGCTTGCGCCGCTCCGCTTCTAAAAAACCGGCATCACCGGGCGGCTTGCTCCGCTCCGCTCCTAAAAGCCCTGCGGCGGCTAGTGCCGTCGCATGGCAGTCAAAGCCCATCACTGGCTCGCGATAGGTTTGGCCCGCAGGGATTTTGCCTTTCCACTGCATCACAAAGGGGACGCGGATTCCACCCTCGAACATCTGAGCCTTGAAACCGCGAAGCGGATCGTTGCGCGAGGTGGTCTGCTGGGTCGGACCGCCGTTGTCGCTGTAGCACATAACCAACGTGTTCTCTTCCTGGTTCATCTGGCGCACCTTCGCCATCACTCGACCAACGGCGAGATCGAGTCCCGTCAGCATTCCGGCAAAGGTTTTGCGTTTTCCGGATAGGTTGACAAACCGATCGGAATAGGGACTCGCATCCATCGGGGCATGGACAGCGTTGAATGCAAAGTACAGCAAGAACGGTTTGCCTTTGCTTCGATCGAGAAATCCGACTGCCTCATCCGCAAACTCGTCGGTCAGATACTTGGAGGTCTGCACCGGTTCGCCATTGCGAACGATGGGATCGTTATCACTCTTGCCAGGCAGATAAGATCGAGCGCCACCGAGGAATCCGAAGTGGTAATCGAAGCCTCGCTCATGGGGACGCAAGCCTTCTTTGAAGCCGATGTGCCATTTGCCGATCATCCCCGTGGCGTAGCCTGCGGTCTTGAGTTTCTCCGCGAGCGTTGGGATCTCGCGCGGCAGACCAAACTCGGGATCCGCAAAGCGTTCGGGCCCCGAGTTGTGCTCAAAGCCGAATCGATGCTGATACATGCCGCTCATCAGTGCAGCTCGTGAGGGCGAGCAGACTGGATGGGTTGCATAGCCGTCCGTGAATCGGACGCCACTGTTGGCGATCGAATCGATGTTCGGAGTCGGGATGTCTTTGCATCCATTCACTCCGATGTCCGCGTAACCAAGGTCGTCAGCGAGAAAGATGATGATGTTGGGTTTGTCTGCGGCAGCCGCAAAGCCGAAAAGCGAAAGGGCAAAAAAATGGGTGGGCAAAAAAATCAATAAGGCTGATCGTGTTGTTCTCACGGTTGATTCCTCTTTGCTGGACCTCATATTTCTGCCCCCCACATTTTTTGGTCCGACTCGATTACCGTCCGATGACCTCGGACAGTTTGCGGAGCTCCTCTCGGCTCAAAGAGCCACTCTGATCCGTATCGAGCCGATCGAAGATCGTGGTCGACGCCGCTGGGTTGTTGGTGTACTTGGCCTTGACCTCATTGCGTGTAACGCTGCCATCGCTATCGGCGTCCAATTGCCGAAAGAGGGCGTCGCCAACATTCGGCCGGCCGGAGCCACCGCCACCCAGTGCATTGCGGATCGCTCCGCGAATTCGATTGCGTGGATTGAGTGGATTAGGATCGCCTGGCTTCGCCCCAGGAACAATGTATTCGACGTAGCCGAGATGCATCTCGTCGAAGGTTTGCGGCCCCCAGCGCACCTCCTTGTTCGGATCCGGGTTGGCCGGATTGTTGCTGCTGTTGTCGTACCAAGCAGTGAACTGCAACGTCGATCCGGCTTTGACGCTCACCGGCTCGGCGTATCGATAGAGCAACTGCCAATTGAAGTCGTAGCGTGGAATATCGAGCATGGTTCGGGTCTGACCATCCGAGATCAATTCGTATCTCGCCGCTTTCCCTCGCAAGTGCATGTGCGGAAGGAATGCCAAGACCTGGACGTCCGCCGGTATGTTCTTGATGCTTCCAACGACGGGATGGTTGTCGGCTCCGGGGGGGATCTGGAATCGCGGATTGACGACTCCCGCTACCCGTACTTCGTGTTTTGGCTCGTCTTTGGCAAAAACCAATCCAATGCGTGTGCTGTCCTCGGTGGCGGTGCCGTTCGGGGTGTAGTGCATCTGAAATCGCAGCTTCGCACCCTTGGGAATCCGCTTGGCATATCCATCGGGGTAAACGAGGGTGCTGTTGCCAGGCACGTAGATCCCCCAGTAGCCACCGCGTTCGTCGGCAGCGTCATCGCGAGGTCCATCCTCCTCGTCGGTTCCTTGAACAAAGACCAGCACGTGATGGACAACACTGGGATTGCCTGGCCGTACTTCGATCGCTTGAACCCAGTGATCTTGGTCCAAGTGGGTTTCGACCAAAACGTTTTGGTAAGGCATGGTTCCGCTTGCTTTCACCTGCACTGGTTTTGCAAATTCGAAAACCGCGTCAGGTTGACCGATCAGCCAACCATCGACAAACGTCTTGGGGGCCGGTGACTGCTCGGGATCGCCCGCAGGAGTCCCGCTGTCGATCCATGCCAACAGAAGTTGCTTTTCCGTTGGGGAAAGAGAGCGGTCGTTGATCCAGGGCGATTTAGACATCCCTTGTTCCAATGAGGCAAACCAGGGAGGCATAATGCCTCGGTCGATGACTTCGCGAATCATCGGCGCATGCGCGACAGCTTCTTCATACGCATCCAGTATGAAGGGGC